>JAEZDN010000016.1 GCA_023433275.1 Verrucomicrobiota bacterium | reverse complement strand
CGCCTTTTGCGGCCAATCGAAGCTCCCACCTGTGCCCCGAGGAAGGGCGCGGTCAACCCGCGCCCCTACAGCAAAAAGGGCGGACCGAAGTCCGCCCCGCTCTTCATAAATCCTCAGGTTTCACACCCTCACACCCTCAGGTTTCTGTCTTACCCTCAGGTTTCACACCCTCACACCCTCAGGTTTCTGCTTTACCCTCAGGTTTCCGCTTCGCCCCCAGGTTTCCTCTTATCGCCGGCCGCGATGGCCGTGATGGCCCCCGCGATGGCCATGATGGCCGCGGTGATGGCCGGAGTGGCCACCGAAGTGACGATGGCTGCGCCAGTGGCTGCTGTAGTGCGGACGATAGTGATGATGATTGTTGTGACCGGCAATGTACCCGACGCCCAGGCCCACGGTCAGCGGGAGCCAGAAATCGTCGCGATAGTCACGATACACCACCCGCGTGCGCGGCGTGCGGTCGACGTAGATGATCTCCGGGTCGCGATCCTCGATCACCGTCGTGGTGCGCTTCTCGATCACGCGCTCGACCACCGGTTGCTCGCGGACCACCACGCGCTCGCTGCCGGCGGCGGACAAAAGCTTGTAACCCATCGTGCTGACGAGTCCGTCGGCATACTTGTAAGTGATGACCACGCTGTCAGCCGTGCGATCGATGCGCTGGACGGTCAGGCCGTTTGCGGCGGCACTCTTGGACAACTCAGCCGGATCGGGCAGCTCGCTCAGGTAAACCCAGTGGTCGACCTCCGGCAGGACCGCGGCCGGAGCGGCAGTTTCGGCGCGGAGGGAGGTAGCCGCCAGCAGGGTGCCAAGGGCAAGGACCGGCAGGCCGACGGCCGAAAACAGCCGGCGGAGGGCAAAAGAAGCCTGGATGGATGAAGATTTCATGGGGATGTGCCTGTGGGACGGTTGTGACCGACGATTTATTCAAAAGTTCAAACCCCCTCTTCGCAAATCAGGGATGCCCTGATTTCTGGATTTAGATCCGAGTCGAGCCGACGGAGAGTGCCGCAGCAGGCGTCCGCCCGCCTGGAACACACACACAACGGCCCGCAGGGACGCGGGCCCTCCAAGCCGGGTGAGGGCACCCAGCCCACAGGGAGGCGGATTTCGGATGGAGGAACGGAGACCTCGCCGTGGAGATTCGCGGGCGGGGTCGCCCGCGCTCCAGGAACCGATCTTCGCCCGCAGCGGATTCTAGGGGCAGGTCCCAATAACCCTTAACGCGTAACCACTAACCCCCGCCGTTTGCGGCGCGCTCGCCCTCCTTCGCGAAAGGAAAAGGCGCACCTTGCGGTGCGCCTTTGGCTGGAAATAAAATAAGCGTAGATGCGCGTTTTTAGGTTCGGGTCGGTTCGCTGATTTTATTCTGCGAAGGGAATCTGAACTTTTGTCTGATTGGGCCTCGGAGGTTGGTCCGTGGATTGGTCGGACGACTTGTGCATCTACGCTGCGGACACTGTAGCAGAGGCGGCGATCGTTCGCTATCGGGGGAAATTCGGTCGAAGGCGTCGGGCGAAAGCGAGGCGTTCGGCCCGCAGGGACGCGGGCCATCCGAAGATGCCGGGTGAGGGCACCCGGCCCACAAGGATTCTCGATGCCAGGCGAGGCCCGGCCCACAGGGGCTCGGATCCCTGAATCGATGGACGTTTGCGACTTATGCGCCTGTTGCGGCCGATCCGAATCGGCCCCGGCTCGGCCAGATGACATCTCAAGGCGCGGCGCGCTCGGAGAGCACGCCCTACCCGGCCCGGCGGGAGCTGGGCCCTTCAGCGAAAGGCGGCCCGCAGGAACGCGGGCCCTCCCAAGATGCCGGGTGAGGGCACCCGGCCCACAGGGATTCGCGATGTCAGGTGAGGGCGCCCGGCCCAACGGGATTCTCGATGCGGGCGACGGCACCCCGACCACAGGGGTTTTCGATGCCGGGTGAGAGCACCCGGCCCACCTCAAGGGGAGGCGGCCCCAAGACCTTACTTACAGCTTGGGGAATTTGACCCAACGAGCGCCGGCTTTGGCGCTCTTTAGGACCGTCTCGATGAAGACCATGCCGTGGACGCCGTCGTCGATGGTCGGAAAATCGAGATCCTCGGGGATCGGCTGGCCCGAGACCTCGGCGCGGATCGCCTTGAACGCCTCGAGATAAATGTTGGCGAACGCTTCCAAGTAACCCTCGGGATGGCCAAACGGCAGGCGCGTGAAACTCTGTGCCGTCTTCCCGATATAACTGTTGCCGCGCCGCCAGATCTCGCGGGGCTTGTCGCGGAACTTGATGGCGAGTTCGTTGGGTTGCTCCTGATGCCACTCGAGCGAGGCCTTCGAGCCGTAGATCCGGATATTGAGATTGTTCTCGTCACCCGCACTGATCTGCGAGGCGTGGATGATGCCCTTGGCGCCTCCCTTGAAGCGGACGAGGATGTTGCCGTCGTCGTCGAGTGTGCGACCCTTCACAAAGGTCGTGAGGTCGGCGCAGAGGGAATCGATCGTCAGACCGGTGATGTAACCGACGAGATTCTCGGCGTGGGTGCCGATGTCGCCAATGCACCCGGCGGCGCCAGAGCGCTTCGGATCGGTGCGCCAGGACGCCTGCTTGTTGTCGCCCTGCTCCACTGCGGTCGACAGCCAGCCCTGCGGGTACTCGGCGATCACCTTGCGGATGTCGCCGATCACGCCGTCGCGCACGAAGTCGCGGGCCTGCTTCACCATGGCGTTGCCGGTGTAATTGTGGGTCAGGACAAAGACCTTCCCGGTCTTCTTCACGATCGCGCGGAGCTTCTTCGCCTCGGCCAGGTTGAAGGTCACGGGTTTGTCGCACACGACGTTGAAGCCGGCCTCAAGGAACAGCTTCGCGGGGGGGAAATGCTGGTGGTTGGGCGTGACGATCACGATGAAGTCGAGGCGCTGGTCGGCGGGCATCCGGGCCTCGGCCTTGGCCATTTCCTGGTAACTGCCGTACACGCGGGCGGGATCGACGAAGAAATCCTCACCCGAGGCCTTGGAGCGGACGGGATCGCTGGAAAACGCGCCGGCGGTGAGCACGGCCTGGCCGTCCATGATGGCGGCAATGCGGTGGACGCCGCCGATGAAGGCGCCGCGGCCGCCACCGATCATGCCGTAACGAAGTTTGCGATTCAGTTTCATGGGGATGGGAAGCGTAAGTCTTGAACGTGGATGGAGGAGCCTGTTTGCAGCCGATGCCGGCGCCAGCCGAAATCAAGGTCCATCGCCTGAAACAGGCTCGGAGGCCTCAGCACTGCACGGGCTTGCCGGTGGCGGCGGAGGCGTAGGCGGCGTCGATGATCCGCATCAGCGAGACGGCCTGGTCCGGGGTGTTCAAGGGAGCCTCGGTGCCGTCGAGCGTCCGGACGAAGTTCGCCGCGGAGCGGACGCGTCCCATCGGCGCATCGGGCGGAACCACGATGGAGCGGTTCACCGACCGGCCGTTTTCCTGCACGTAGAGTTCGCACGCGTCGGTGGCGGTATCGTCGAGTCCGTCGATGCCGAAGAGGCGCTGGACGAGGCCGCCGGCCTTCGTGCCCTGGAAGGTGACGGAGACTTCCTCGCGTTTCACCATCTCGGCCCAGGAAATCTGCAGCGAGATGACCTGGCCGGTCTTGCAGCGGATCATGCCATGACAGGCGCTCTCGACGTCCGTGATGCCGTTGGCCACATCCGGAATCCCCCAGGGACCCTTGAAATTTTTGTCAGTGATGAAATCGTTGAACGTCTGCGCCATCACGTATTCCGGCTCCGGGTAGCCCATGAAGTGGAGGGCGAGGTCCAGCATGTGGACGAGGTCGATGAGCGGGCCACCACCGGCGAGGGCCCGGTTGGTGAACCAGCCCCCGAGGCCGGGAATGCCCGTGCGCCGGATCCATTTTGCCTGGGCCGAATTGATGCGGCCGACCTGGCCCTGCCTGATGTATTCCATCATCGCGTACGACTCGGGCCGCGCGCGGTTGTTGAAATTGAACATCAGGGTGAGCTTCTTCTCCTTCGCGAGGGCGGCCATCGCCTCGGCCTCCTTCGCGTTCAGCGCCGGGGGCTTTTCGCAGAACACATGTTTGCCGGCGGTCATCGCCTGCATGGCCACGGAGGCGTGAAACTTGTTGGGCACGATCACCGACACGGCATCCAGCTCCGGGCAGTCGCGGAGCATGGCGGCCACGTCGCCGAAGGATTTCGCGACGCCCTCGCGGGTGGCGGCGGCCTTGGCCGCGGCCTCGTTGACATCCGTGACCGCGACGATTTCCGCCCCGGCGGACCGGAAGCCGGCCGCGTGATAGCGCAGCATGCCGCCGGCGCCGATGATACCAATTTTGATGCTCATGACGTTAAAGGGAGGGATTAAGAACGAAGAAGGAGCGGACGGGTCACCACGAAACCCACCAGATACACGAAGGTCCGAACCGGCCTTGGGTGTGATCGGTGTGTTTCGTGATCAATCCACCTCACTGGTTTTCCTTGTCGAAGGCCGCGTCGAAGGCGATCTGGCTGCGGGCGAAGTCGAGTTTGCGGAGGAAGGCGCAGGACTCGGCGGCGCCGTGCTCGCGGTCCATGCGGATGTCCTCCCACTCGACGGAGAGCGGGCCCTGGTAGTTGATGTCATTCAGGGCGACGATGATCTCCTCGAAGTTGATGTCGCCGCGGCCGACCGAGCGGAAATCCCAGAAGCGGCGCGCGTCGCCGAAGTTCGTGTGGCCGCCGAAGACGCCGACGTCGCCGTTGCCGTGGCCCCACCAGACGTCCTTCATGTGCGCGTGGAAGATGCGCCCGCCGAAGGTGCGGATGAACTTCACGTAGTCGACGCCCTGGTAACCGAGGTGCGAGGGGTCGTAGTTGAAACCGAAGCGCTTGTGGCCCTTGACGGCCTCGATGGCGCGCTGCGCGCTGGCGATGTCGAACGCGATCTCGGTCGGGTGGACCTCGAGGGCGAAGTTGGCGTTCTGTTTCTCGAACTCCTCGAGGATCGGGCCGAAGCGCTTGCCGAAGTCGGCGAAGCCCTTGTCCCAATAAGCCTGCGAGGTCGGGGGGAAGGCGTAGATGGAATGCCAGATGGATGAACCCGTGAAGCCGTTGACGGTGACCGGGGCCTTCTTGTCCTTGAGGCCGGGCTTGGCGTCGAAGAAGCGGCGGGCGGCCTTGGCGGTGAGCGCCATCTTCTTGGCGGCGCGCTTGCGCACGGCCTCGGGATCGCCGTTGCCCCAGACGTCGGGCGGGAGGATCGCCTTGTGGCGCTCGTCGATGAGATCGCAGATGGCCTGGCCGACGAGATGGCTCGAGATGGCGAAGCAAGTCAGGCCGTTATCGAGCAGGATCTCCCACTTTTCCTTGATGTACTTGTCGGACGTGGCGGCGGCATCGGTGTCGAAATGGTCGCCCCAGCAGGCGAGTTCGACGCCGTCGTAGCCGAGGCGCTTGGCCAGCGGCGCCAGCTTGACGAGGGGAAGGTCGGCCCACTGGCCGGTGAAGAGGGTGATGGAACGAGGCATGACGGGGATGTACGATTTATGATTTACGACCTACTATTTCGAAAATCGGAGAAGGAAGCTTTCAGCCGTCAGCTGTCAGCAATCAGCGCAAATGCCCGGAGGTTTGGCTGAATGCTGATCGCTGGATGCTGACCGCTTAATGGGCCGCGGCAGCCGGGGTCTTCTTCCGCATCACGGCGATGAGGATGAAGACCACGGTGAGGATGACCGGGAGGACAGCAACCTTGCCGAGGGCCTCGAGGCCGGCGGCGGATTGGATCGCGGCCAGGGCATCGGGAGCCGGCGCCTCGCCCGCGGTGCGGGCGGCGATGCCCGCATCATACCAGCGGCCGATGATCGGGAGCAGGAGGCTCACGGAGAGCATGCCCGCGCCACCCATGATGGCGAGGCCGAGTGCACCGGTCTTGGGATAGTTTTCCGCAACGTAGCCGACCATCGTGGGCCAGAAGAAGCACACGCCGAAGGCGAAGACGGTGGCGGCGGCGAAGAGCATGGCACCGCTGGTGTGGCTCATGGCATAGAGGCCGATGGCGCTGAGGATCGAGCTGCCGATCAGCATGCCGATGGGCGAGAGCTTGTGGACGAAGGGGCCGGCGAACATGCGGCCGACGGCCATCAGGCCCGTGATCCACACCAGGACGAGAATGCTGGAAACGCCCGAGTTTTCCAAAATGGCCGGGATCCACTGATTCGGCCCGAGTTCCGTCGAGGCGGTCAGGAGCATGCAGGCCACCATCAGGATGAAACCGGGGGCGAGGCAGGCCCGGAACATCGAACCCGTCGATTCACCGCGTTGCACGCGCTGGGTTTGCGGAAGCTGCTGGCCCATGAACATGAAGGCGTAGGCCGCGAGCGGGATCAGCATGGTCGCGAACTGCGCCTTCCAGCCGAGGCCGATCTTGGCGAAGGCAAAGGCGAGCAGGCCACCGATCACGATGCCGCCGGGGAACCACACGTGGAAATGGTTGAGCTTGGTGGTCTGATCCTTCGGGTAGAGCGTGGCGACGAGGGGATTGCAGGCCGCCTCGACCGAGCCGTTGGCGATGCCGAAAAGGAGCGTGCCGGTGAAAAGGCTCCAGAAATCCCAAGCGAAGATCGTGAGAAGAATGCCGGCGAGATGACCCGCGAAGGCGAGACCGAGAATCTTCCGGAAACCCAGCGTATCCACCAGGGGACCGCCGAACATCATCGCCAGCGTGAAGCCCCAGAAGGCGGTGCCGTTGACCCAGCCGGCTTGCTCGTTCGTGAGGTTGAATTCGGCGATCCAGGCGCCAGTGGCTCCGCCGCGGAGGGCGAAACTCATGGCTGTGACAATCAAGGCGGCGCAGCTGGCCGTGAACAGACGGGATGGATTCATGGGGTAGCAGTGTGGGGTTGAGGAACGAAAACCACGGTTAGTGAAAACAGTTTAGGCGGGGGATGAACACAAAATTTTTACGGAGGGTGCGGGCGTCGCAAGAAGTTCGGCCCGAGGGCGGACCGGCTCCATGCCAAGGCGGGTCCAAATCTGGAGCCGGGGCGCCCTCGCCCCGGTGAGAGCCCCGCGGGCAGCGAGCCTGCTCGCGCGCGAATCGAACCACACACCCCGTCGCTACGCGCCACCCCTCTTGATAGAGGGGACCCGAACCCGCGCAGCCACAGCTCCCCGATTGAGAGGGGTGCCCGAAGGGCGGGATGTGTAGGATTGAAAATATACGCTCGCTCACACTTGAAGCGGACCTCGGCGCGCGATCAAGATCGCTGGCCCACGGATTCCCACGACCCGATCCGTTTTCCCGCGGATCACGCGGGTCGACGCGGATGAAGGCCGGGGCAATTGATCCGCGCCATCCGCGTGATCCCCGGCGAATCTCGATCCGAGGTGATCG
>JAEZDN010000012.1 GCA_023433275.1 Verrucomicrobiota bacterium | reverse complement strand
GTCATCCTCAGCGAAGCGAGGGATGCAAGCGGTCGGCACATGTTCGTCCTTTCCCTTGGATCCTTCGCTTCGCTCAGGATGACGGTTCGGGGGGAGGTGCCCGTGCTTCAGCGTTTCCTCCGCTTGACCATATCTCATCGGGGAAAATTTTGGCTCAATCGCCGCCGCCCGTCATCTTGGTTGGCGCGCGTCCGTTCTTTTCCGCGGGTCCTACACTCTGTTGCTGATGAACTGAACGAGTTTTGAGCCTGTGGGCCGGCTCCATCTCAGAAACACCTAAAACCTTCCCAGCCGTCATCCTGAACGCAGTGAAGGATCCACGGAGTCGGTGCAGGTGCGTGCTTTCCCTTGGATCCTTCGCGTTGCTCAGGATGACGGTTCCGGGGGGTGTCCTCTCCAACGTTCCCTCCGCTCAAAAATACCTATAACCTAAAACCTAAAACCTAAAACCTAAAACCTAAAACCTCCCCTCGCCGTCATCCTGAACGCAGTGAAGGATCCACGGAGTCGGTGCAGGTGCGTGCTTTCCCTTGGATCCTTCGCTTTGCTCAGGATGACGGTGGCGCGTCTATTTTGTGCTCTCCAAAGTTCATCTCCGCTTACCATACAACCGCCCAGCGGTTGCGCAGTCTCAGGATGGCGGGGGGAACGCTTGGGTGTTAACGATCGCTGGGAGGCGGCTCGGGGGGTCGACGTCGCGCGCGTGAAATCGCTTCTCGTAACTTGGCGACGGCGATCTCCCGCTCACGTCGCTCCGGCCGGTGGGACGCCGGCGAGCTTGCGACAGGTGTCGAGTGTGTCGATTTCCGCCGGCGTTTTGTCGTTTCGAATGCGAGCGATGCGGGGGAAACGCAGCGCGTAGCCGCTTTGGTGACGCGTGCTGGGTTGGATGGAATCGAAGGCGATTTCGAGCACGGTGTCGGGCTGGACCACGCGGACGCGGCCGCGCACTTCCAGGGTGTGTTCGAGAAAATGAGCCGTGAGGGCGGCGATCTCGACGTCCGTCAGGCCCGAGTACGCTTTGCCCACCGTCAGCAGCCGGTCCGTGGCGGTGTCCCGAATCGCGAACGTGTAGTCAGAAAGCACGTCGCGCCGCTTGCCATGGCCGTATTCCACGGCGACCACGACCACATCGAGCGTGGCGTAGGCTTTCTTCAATTTAACCCACGCGAGCCCGCGGCGCCCGGGGGTGTAGGCGCTCGCGGGATCCTTGGCCATGAGGCCCTCGTTGCCGCGTTCGCGCGCGCGCAGGAACGCGGCCTCGATTTCAAGCGAGGTGTGGGCGGTCGTGACGGGCGCCACCTGCAGTTTCAGGTGACCCGAGGGGATCAATTCCTCGAGCTGACGGCGTCGCTCGCGCAGCGGTGATTTCACCAGGACCTGGCCGTTGTGCCAGAGCAGGTCATACAGGGAAAGCCCCACCGGGATTTCCTCGCCGAGGAAAAAGTCGTCTCCCTTGCGGCCAATGCGTTTTTGGAGCTCGGCGAAAGGCAGCGCCCGACCATTGCGCCAGGCGAGGAGCTCGCCATCGGCGATGAAGTCCCCGGGCAGTCTCGCCGCTTCCGCCGCGAGGTCGGGAAACTGGGCGGTGATGCGGTGGAGATCGCGGGAGAAGAGTTCCGCGCGTGCGCCCACCTTGTGCAGCTGGCAGCGGATGCCGTCGTATTTCTCCTCCAGCCAGATGGGCGGGGGCAGGCGGGCGAGGATGGCCTCGGCGGTTGGCTCGGGGCTCGCGAGCATGAACTGCAGCGGGCGGAACGGCTGCAGCGTGATGCCCGCGAGGTTTCCCGCGGCGGCGGCGCGATGGACCGCGCCCAAGTCGCCGCAAAGGAGGTTGGCCTCGCGAATTTCCGCCAGGGTGCGCCCGGTTAGCGCGGCGATCGCTTCCTCGACCAAGCCCTCCTTCAAGCCGATGCGGAGGTCGCCGGTGATGATTTTCACGACGTACTTTCCCTCTGCCGGCGTGAGCTGGCGCAGGAGCTCCTGGAGCTGGTCGATTTTCTCCACCGGGCCCCGCGCCATTGCCAGTCGGGCGAAGCGTTCGTCCAACTCCTGCAGACTCAGGGCCGCGACGCGCGAGGGGGATCTCGCCAGCAAAGCCTCAACGGTGTCGCCGGTGTCGCGAAAGCGCGCGTAGATCGCGCGGAAATCGGCCTCGGACGCACCCGTGGCCTGCAGCACCGCGCGACGGAGCAACGCGACGCCGATGTTCAGCGTGCGCGGGTCGGCCTGCGGAAATGGTCGTCCCGTGAAAAACACCGCCGCCATCGCTGCGGCGTCGGCCGGCACGCTGGCAAAGTAGTCCCGCAGGGCGGCGATCTTTTCCAACTTGCTCGTGGTGCCTGCCACGATCGCGGCCGTCGCGGCGAACCGGGCAAAGGCCTCGGGTTGGGTTGGCCCCGTTTCAGGAGGGACGGGCGCCGGAATCGTGACGATCGGGGTCGGAGCGATTTGTCCGAGACCAAAATCCAGTTGGTTGGCCTGCCCGATGGCCCAGGCCTCTATGCCGCGGCCGCGCAATGTCTGGGCGAATTCCTGGGCGAAGCCGTGAAGGGTTAACACGCGCCGGGGTTGCACCTGCTCGACGAATTTGAGCAGGTCGGGGTAGTCGGCATGATCGGATAACGGGAAGGCGGTGTCGCATTGATAGCGGTAGTGCGCGCCGGGATCCATGGCCCAGCCGGTGATCATGGCGGTGCGCTTGTTCTCCAATTTCCGCAAGGGGGTCCAGGTGATCGACTGCGGCGGGCAGAGCAGCACGTGCCCGCCGGCGGTGGCGGCGTCGAAGACCGTGTAGGGGCCGAACGTCATGCCCAGTTCCTCGTAGATTTTCGTGAGGCGGTGGGTTTGCGGGTGGAGCATCGCCGGCAGGGCGGCCTGGCCCAGGGCCCGGAGCAGTTCCTGGCTTTTCCCGAGGCTGTATCCGAACAGCACCGGGATCGCGTCGTCGTGCAGCGCCTGGCGGCAGAAATCCACGATTTCGGCGAGAACGCGTTCCGTGGGCGGGAAGACGTAGCGAGGCAGACCGAAGGTGGTTTCCATGATCAGGGTGTCGGCGCGGGGCGTGGCGCACGGTTCGGCGGAGAGACCGGGGCGGAGCTTGAAGTCGCCGGTGTAAAGCAGTGTGCCCGCTTCGGAGGTGGCGTGGAATTGCGCGGAGCCGAAGATGTGTCCGGCGGGATGGAGCCGGATCGTGCAGCCCGGAGTCAGTTCGTACGGCTGGTCGTAGGGCAGGACGATTTCACGGCGCACTCCGGGTAACCGCGCCTGCACCAAGCGGGCCGTGCCGGTCGAGCAGAGGACTTCCTGGTGTGGCGCCATGTGGTCGAAGTGCGCATGGGAGACGAAGCTGCGTTCGACAGGCAGGCGGGAGTCGAGCCACCAGCCAAATTGCGGCAGGTGCACGCCGTCGTTGAATTTTATCTCCCAATCCATTCTTTCAGGGAGCGTGCGAGCCGGGTGAAGTCAAAAGGGGGGAATCCCCATTTTGGTTTTGAGGTAGGGCGCGCTGTCCGAGCGCGCTGCGGCTCGTCCCGCCGCTGAGAAAGAAGAACCCGGTGGATCGGCGATCAGCCCATTCCCGAAACTCATCGGGGAGCCGACCAGGCGAAACGCTTAAAGAAGCACGGCCGGTAGGGGGAGTTCGGAATCGCCTGTAAACAGGCTCCTACAAGGGGCGGGCGGGGCCCGACCGGCGAAGTCAGGGCAAGGTTGCCGGCTCGCTGAAATATTTCCAGCGCAGCAGGCGCCAGACCGTCACGACGAACGCGGTCAGCGGGACCGCCAGCAGCATGCCGAGCACTCCGCCAAAGGCATGGCCCCAGAAGAAGATCGCGAAGATGATCGCCACCGGGTGCAGGCCGGTTTGCTGACCCATGATGCGGGGCGTGAGAATCCAGCCCTCGATCAGTTGGACGGCGACGAACACCGCGAGGCAGATCCCGACGAGCCCGATGCCACCGCCGGGCTGGAGGAGCGCGAGCGGGATGACGACGCTGAGGCCGAGAATCGAGCCGAGATACGGGACGATGTTGAGGAGGCCCACGAGCAGGCCGAGGGCGAGGCCGAAGCGCAGGCCGCCGATGGTGAAACCGAGGGCCAGCAGGGCGCCCATGATCAGGCCGATGAGGATTTGCCCGCGGAAGAAGGCGACGATGATGCTGAGGAATTCGCGCAGCAGGAAGACGACGTCGTTGCGATGCTCGGGACGGAGGAAGGTGAGGTTCTCGGGCAGGCGCTTCACGGGATCGTCGGTGCCGGAGAGCAGGAAGAAAAAGAGGTACACCGGGATGATGGCCAGCGAGGCCACGAAACCGAAGAAGCCGAAGATGCCCGCGCCGGCCTGCTTGAGGGACGGCGCCAGTTGTGCGACGAAGTCCTGGGCCTGCTGCGCGACGGTTTCGAAGGTGCCCTTGATCGCCGGGTTTTCCATGTGTTCGCGCGCCATGGCGAGCCACTCGGGAAAATGGGTTTCGCCCCACGCCAGGATGCCCTGCCAGAGCTTCGGCAGGTAGGCGATGAAGTCGATGACCTGGGAGATCACGGCCGGTGCGAAGGCGAAGAGGACGCCTGAGACGACGAGGACGAACAGGCCGTACAGCAGGATCACGGCGCTGAGGCGCCGCAGCTTGAGGCGATGTTGGAAAATCACGACGACGGGTCGCAGGATGAGCGCCAGGATGCCTGCCGTGGCGATGGGCCAGATGACACCCGAGAATTCGGCGAGGAAGCGGCCAAGGCCGGCGACGATCAGGCCGATGAGCGCGAAGATGCCGACGAAAGCGGCGAGTCCCAGGGCGATGCCCACGAGCTTGCGTTGGGCGGGCGAGAGCAGCGGGGTGTCGGCATCGGCCATGGCCCCAAAGGGAAAGCGCGAGGAAGTCCGCAGGCAAGCACATGCGCGCCGACGGGAAAGCGCCGGGATATCGGCCTTTCCGGTTTTGACAGGGTTTATGCGCGGCCCAGTCTGATGATCTCGACGGAAACGGGCCGGTTCCGACGCCAAAATGGAAGTTCAGGACTCCCGAAACGGGAGAACCGTTTCCGTCAAATTTATGAATGTGCCGCGTATTTTGTCCCGTGTCCTTCGGTTGCCACGCCGGGGCTTGCCGCCGTTGATCATCGTCATCGCCGCCGTCGTTTTGCCCGGCGCGTGGGGTGGTTCCGATGCCATCGCCCTCAGCGCCACCTCGGCGCCGGGCTATGTACGGCCCACCGATGCGCAGGGGCAGGCCCGTCCCGAAACCTATGTTTTCGCCGAAGGGGCGCACTTGGGTGGAATGACGGCGGATGGCAGTCAGTCGCGGCACACCTTTGAAGACGTCACCCGGGTCCTGGCGGTGAACCTGGCGAAGCAGAGTTACTATCCGACGAAGGATGTTCCCGCGGCCGATCTTTTGATCCGGGTATTTTGGGGGACCACGACGATTGCCGAGGACCCGGAGCGGGAACAGGCGCTGGCGCGTCAGCAGGCCGCCCTCGCGGATTACATTTCCGTGGCGGCGAGGAACGAAGGCGACGCCGATCCGGGTGCGCTGAACGAAGCGAAGGACCGACTCGCGTCGGCGCAGGACAACGCAATGGCGGCCGTCGATCGCAACGCGCTCCTGCTCGGGTATCGTCGGAATTTGGACAAGGAGCGGGCCAAGCCAATGCCAACCCCGGCCGAGGTCGCGATGAGCGTGGAGTTGAACGAGGAGCGCTACTTCGTGGTGTTGATGGCTTACGACTACCAGTTCATGCGGCGGGAGAAGAAGCCCAAGCTGCTCTGGGTGACGCGGCTGAGCATGCGTTCGCCGGGCAATAATTTCACCGAGGCGCTCCCGGCGCTGGCGTTCGCGGGGGCGGACGTTTACGGCAAGTCGCTGGACGGCCTGCAACGCGTGCGGGTCAATGATCGCGACGTCGAGGTGAAGATGGGCGAATTGCAGGTGCTCGGCGCGGTGGGGGACGAGGCGGTGGAGAAGAAGGAGTGAGGCACGATCTCCCGCACGCGTGGGCCAATGATGAACCAATCCGTGGGATCTCAGTTATCAGCTCTCAGCTCTCAGCTATCAGGTTTCAGGTCCTTGTCGTTTTTCGAGGTAGGGGCCGAGCTTGCTCGGTTCTTCCGAGGCATGAAACAGGCCGGCAAGGGCTGGTTGGTCATCCTGAGCCCGCGAGCAATCGCCGGGGTGCATAGCGGGCGGTGGTGAACTTGGGAGAATGGAAATGCGACCGCCATCGTCATCGTGAGCGGAGCGAAGGATCCAAGGGAAAGAACGGACGTGCGCCGACTCCGTGAATCCTTCACTGCGTTCAGGATGACGGTGAGGGGAGGCTTTTGGTATTTCTGATAGAGAGACCTTGCCCGCGACACGCCTGATTCCGTAGCGAGGTCGCCGCGGCTACATTAATCAGCGTTCGCCGTAGCCAGCGAGCCTGACAGGTCTGCCGACGCGGAGGCGCAGCAATTGAAGAGTGGTGATTCTCGGGGAAACCAATGTTCGTATTACGAACATTGGGTGGAGCGGCTTCCGAGTAAATGTGGCATCGGGCAGAAATCCGGTGGTGGCGTTGCGGGCAGAATGACGATTCGATCGATCATGCTCTGGAAGTCGATATGCCTGCTGGCGTTGGTGGCGATTGTAGCGGGATGCCGACAGGTGCCGAAACCTGAGTCGGTGGGCAGCAGTTCGTTCGTTTTCGTCACGCAGCCTTTGCCGCCGCCGCCGAAGTCGGAGGGAGAGGCGGTTCAACCCGAGGAACGGGCGCAGTATCGCGAGGCGCAGTTGCGGGAACCGGCGGTTACGCCGACCTATCCCGACCGCGCGCTGAAGGGCGGGGCGGGACGCGCGTTTGTCGGGGTCCATGTGACGGTGGACGTGGATGGGCGGGTGGCGGACGTTCGGCCCAGCATGTTCGTCTTCAGCACACCCGGTCCATTTGCGGAGGATTTCCGGGAGGCGGTGGAAGCCGCGGTCCGGCAGTGGCGGTTCATCCCGGCGCGGGCGGAGTATTATGAAATCGTGACCGAGCAGGGCGTCACATTCAACCGGGTCACACGGAGCGAGACGCTGGAATCAGAATTCGATCTTTCCTTCGTGTTTACGGCCGCGGGGACGGTGGAGGCCGCGGTAGGCGCGGAGGGCCAGTGAGCGAGACGAGTCGCGCGATGGATCAAGCAACCCCGACCACTCCAGGTACACGAGCCACTGATCAGGTGCCGGTGGGGCGGTCGATGAGGGCGTCGAGCAGGTGGTGGACGTGGGCGGGATCGGAGACCACGGCGTGTCCGGGAACCAGGGCCCAAGGGGACGCGGTGCCCGTCAATTCGGGAAGGTGGGTTTCGTCTGGCGCACATATGGCCGACAGGCCACGGAGGCGGCAGGCGGCTTGAAAAAGGGCGATCGTGTCCTCGGGGCCGCCCACCAATGCCAAGGCCGCCTCCGTCGCCGGGTCGTCATGGGGCACGGCGGTGCCCGGCCCGGTATCCGGGGCGCTCACGGGATCGAACGTGAAACGACAGGGGCGGCGCCACCAGCCGGGCCCTTCTGCGGCGGGATGATGGAATGTTCCCGTTTGCGCGAGGTCTGAGATGGCGTGCGCGAGGGCGGTGGGGCGCGGCGGGGACTGGCGCATGTCGAATGCGCCGCATTCGTAGTGGCCGCGCGGCAGGCGGAGAAGGGAATCCCAATCGCAGGCGCCGAAGAGCGCCCAAGGCGTCACGGCTCGCACATCCACACCGCGGGCGCGCGCCGAGCAGGAAGCTGTCCAGAACTCCGCGAGCCAGCGGAGTTGCTCGTCACGGGTGCAGGCCAGTTGCACTTCCGTGATGGCGATGGGGCGCTGATAGCGCTGCCAGATTTCATCGAGGAGATGCTCCGGTCCCACAAGGCCTTCCAGGCGGGCGCGCACCGCCGGGACATCCGCGTAGGCGTGCCGTCCATTGCCGCCGTGGTAGTCGACCGGGTAGCGGTCGAGGCGATCGTCCAGCAGGCGTTCGCTGGTCACGTAATGGTTCATGCCCAGAATATCAGGCGGACAGGGATCATCCACGAAGGAGGCGAGGTCCGCGGGGTCGACGCCATCTCCGACGAGGTGCTCGTGCATCCAGGTACCCGGGCGCACGAAACCGCCGAGCAGGTCCCACGTGAGCCAGCGACGCTCGTTTTCGAAGCGGGCTTGGTAGGCGACGGAAGGCGTGCTGTGGGTTTTGCCCAGGTCCTCGGTTTGCACAAGTTGCGCCGATGGGTTGATGGCCCGTATTGCACGCATGGCCGCGCGGATGGCCTGACATTGGCGCAGGAAAATGTGGGCAAAGGACGCGGCGTCGCGAAGAAACGGATGCCAGATGCCGTAGAGTCCGCTGAAGCGCGCGGTGGTCAGGGGCTCGTTGATCGGCGTGTAAGCGTCGACCCAAGGGTAGCGCTCCGCCACGGCGCGGGCGAAGCGGGCGAGGCCGGGCCCGAAATCGGGATCCAGAAAACCGTCGGGAAGGGGGCCGCAGCCGTGGTGAACCAGCCCGACGATGGGGCGGATGCCGAGTTCGCGCAGACGGTGAAGGCGCGCGTCGGCCCAGGACCAGTCGATGGGCGAACCGGCATGCCGTTCCCACAGGACGGGATAGCGCACCGCCGTGAGCCCCAGCTCCGCGAGACGGTCGAGATCCTCGAATCGGTGGTCGTGGCCGGTGTGCTCCAGTTGGTCATTGTCGCCGTAAGCCAGGCGCACGTGAGAGCATTCCACACCGCCCCAAATTTCGGGGCGGTCGGCGCGAGGGGCGGGTGAGTTCATGCTCATGGGATGGGATAGAGCGACCTTTGCGGTGACCGAATCCTGCCGACTGGGGGGCCGAGGTTGCCGCGAGCGGCGACCCTACAGGATCTCGGAGCGCGTGTTGGGTTGGGGGCGCCGCGAATCGCCTGCAAGCAGGCTCCTACAAGAGGGAGGCGGTGGGATTGCATAGGCGTCGGAGTGTTTCCGGGATGGTTTAAGGGGCAGCGCGATCCTCGTCCTGATCCCACTCGATGATGAGGGTCGGACAGACGGGATAGCGTCCGGCGGCTTCGCCATAGATCGTCAGCCCGCCGGCCGGCTGAGCGCATTCGGGCACGGCGCAGCGCAACTCGAGCGTGTCGCCCTCGACCGACTGGGCGAGGCGCGTCAGAAACTCACCCTCGACGGCGGACCGCAGGAGGTAACCGTAGGCGCCGAAACGATCATCGAGATAGCTGAGCGCGCCGCGGGTGTCGTGTGGGTGATTGGGCAGGACGCCGGCGTGGATGACCAGGCCGTTCAGTGACAATTCGCAGGTCGTGGGTGCGGCGTAGGTGTCCGTTTGCGCGGTGTTCCCGCGGTTGGAGGAAGCCTCGCACAGGATGCGGACGCGGCGCGCCTCGCCGACGCGGCGGAGGGCCTCGTCGGTGAAACGCCACGAAAAGTATCCGGTGCCCTGGCCGGATGTGCGGCCGAACTTGCGGGCATCCTCGGGGGTGGATTGACCGCCGGACCATCCTGCGGCCGACCATTGGTCGACGCGCTGGCGCAGCACGAGGGTGCGGTTGCGTTCCTCGCGCAGTGGGATGGGGCCGTCACTGACGTAGTGCTTGATGAAGTTCGACGCGGCGACCTGTCCGTCCGACGCGATGGCAGAAACCCACAACGTGCAGAGCATCGGCTCGGCGGGCATGGTGAGTGCGAGCCGGCGCGCCAGTTCCACGCGATATTGCGTGAACGGGATCGGCGCCCAACCGCGGGCAAGTTCAGGATGGATCGTGCCCAGCGTGTCGATGCCCGAGTATTGCCAGTGCAGTGTGACGCCCTCGCGCGGACGGCGGGAAAAATGTGAGGCGGCCACCTCGACCTCGACGGTGCTGCCGGGGGCGACGCGGCTGACGGGCGGAGCATTGATCGGAAGCACGTCGCCCTGGTTGATGAGGGTGGGCGGGTAGCCGAGCTGCTTGGGCGTGCGGTCGTAATTGAGCAGGCCGTTGTATTCCCATTCGACGTCGGTCAATTGCGTGAAAATGTACGCGGAGAGCTGGCCGTAGCGGCGCAGCTCGTTGGTGAGAAACTTGAAGGTCCACCCGATGTCGCGATCGCCGTCGAGCGCGCCGACGCCGCCGTATTCGCTGTTGATCAGGGGAACGTCGTTCTGCTCGCGGCCGGTGACGTAGTTGTAGGTCGAGCCCCGGTAGGTTTGCGCAACGACCTCGGCGATGTGGTCGCGAGCCTTCTCGTAGTCGTCGATGTAGAAATGCCAGGAATTGATGTCGGTGTCGACGTGGCCGTAGGCGGCGACGTGTTCCCAGACCACGACGCTCATGTCCTCGATCAGGCGGGACGGGTCGATCGTCTTGGCGATCTGCCACATCTCGTGGATCCAGTTAAACGAGGAGGAGTTGGCGATCTTCTCGGCGTCCTTGCGGCTGACGCGTTTGCCGAGCTCGGGTGCGATGAACTTCATGAGCTCCGTCTGGCCCCCGAAGCCCCAGCTCTCGTTGAACAGGCACCAGGCGATGATGGAGGGGTGGTTGAAATCGCGCTCGAAGCCGCGGCGCATCATGGCCTCGAAGCGCTGGCGGCCGAGCGGGGTGTCGCCGCCCTCGCCGAAGTTGGGGAAATCCTGCATGAGCAGCATGCCCGCGGTGTCGGCGCAGTGCAGCAGGAGCGGATCGTCGAGCTTGATATGGACGCGCAGGAAATCGAAGCCCGCCTCGCGCGCGAAGGCGATGTCGTCCTGCAGGGTTTTCAGCTGCCGCGCGGTGTACACGCCGTCGGGATGGTAGGACTGGTAGAGCGCCCCGCGGAGGTAGATGGGCTTGTTGTTCAAACAAAGCAGGGCGGGCGAGCGCGTCGCGCCCTCGGCGGGGGCGGTGTGGATTTTCCGCATGCCGAAGTAGCCGCGAACGGTGTCCGGGGGAGCCTCGCCCTGACGGAGACGGAAAATGACCCGGTAAAGCTTGGGCGAGGCGGGGTCCCAGAGGGAAACAGGGAAGAGCTTCACCAAGCCGCGGGCCGTGCCGGCACGGGTGACGAGGGTGGTCTTCAGGGGCGGGGCCTCGGGCGGGAGGATTTCCACCTCGACGATGGCCCGGTCGTCGCCGCCCCGGCAGGTGACATCGAAGTTCACATGGCCATGGTCGATGTCGGGGATGATGCGGAAGCTGGCAATGTGGGACGCGGGACGCGGCTCGACGAACACGGTCTGCCAGATGCCGCTCGTGGGCGTGTACCAGCCCCATTGCTTGCCGACCGGTTGTTCGTGATTGTCCATCGGATCCTCCACGCGGAACACCACGAGGCCGTAGCGAGCGCCGTCGCGGGAGACGAGGGCATCGGTGAGATCATACTCGACGGGCACGTAACCGCTTTCCTGGGCGCCGAGGGACTGGCCATTGCACCACGCCTCGATGAAGTAGTCCGCGGCGCCCACGGTGAGGATGATCCGCTGGCCACGCCAGGGATCGGTATCCGGAATGCGAACGAGGCGGCGGTACCAACCGACCTCGAAGCGCGCGGCGCTGCGGTGATTCTCGCGCGTGACCGATGACGGGTCGCGAAAGACGCGGCGGGAAAAATAGTTGTCGTTGCCCGCGGCGTCGCCCTCGCCCCACGCGGCGAGGGATTCCCAGCAGAACGGCACGATGATCTGCTCGCGCCACTCCGGGCCATCGGGATCAAACCAGCGCAGGTCGGTGCCGCGGCGCTCGGCGTCGAAGCGGAATTGCCAGGGTCCGTTGAGGTTGAGCCAGTCGATGCCCTCGACCTGACCGCGCTGGCGATCAGGCCGGGGGTATTCCGGGCGAGGGATGGAGGAGGAGATGACCATGCGTCACGCGACTGCCAGCTTCGGGGTGGCCTCGGCGCCCTGGAGGCGGGCGAACAGCGTCAGGGCCTGGCCGACGACCTGATCCATGTTGTAGTACCGGTAGGTGCCGAGCCGGCCGACGAAGTGCACGTTGGGTGTCTCATCGGCGAGCAGCTTGTAGCGCTTGTAGAGCGCGGCGTTGGCGGGCCGGGGGATCGGGTAGTAGGGGTCGCCCTCGGCGGTCGGGAACTCGTACACGACGCTGGTGGAGGGATGTTGCTGGCCGGTGAGGTATTTGAACTCGGTCACGCGGGTGTAGTCGTACTCGTTCGGGTAATTGACGACCGGCGCCGACTGGAAGACCTCGCGGTGATGGGTCTCGTGTTTGAAATCCAGGCAACGGTACGGGAGCTTGCCGAAGCGGTAGTCGAAGTACTGGTCGATCTGGCCGGTGTAGATGACCTCGGCGCACTTCACCTCCTCGCGCACCTCGCGGTAGTCGCAATTCAGCAGGATCTTGATGTTCGGGTGATCCAGCATGTTGCCGAACATGTGGGTGTAGCCGCGCGCGGGCATGGCCTGGAAGCGATCGCTGAAGTAGCGGTCGTCGCGGTTGTAGCGGACGGGAACGCGCGCGGTGACCTGCGCGTCGAGTTCCGACGGGTCGAGGCCCCATTGCTTGCGGGTGTAGTGGCGGAAGAACTTCTCGTAGAGCTCGCGGCCGACGGTGGAGACGACCACGTCTTCGGATGTGGTGATGTCCGGGCGGGACTCGGCCACGGAGGCCAGGTATTGCTTCATGCCGTCGGGGTTGAGGTTCAGCCCGTAGAGCTCGTTGATCGTGTCGAGGTTGATGGGAATCGGCACGAGCCGGCCGTCGACGCAGGCGCGCACGCGGTGCTGGTACTGGCGCCAGGCGGTGAACTGGCCGAGGTAGTTGAAGATCTCCGCCGAGTTGGTGTGGAAGATGTGCGGCCCGTACTTGTGGATGAGGATGCCGTGCTCGTCATGGCAGTCGTAGGCGTTGCCGCCGATGTGGGGGCGACGGTCGACGAGGAGAACCTTGCGATTGGCGACGCGGGCGAGGCGCTCGGCCAGCACGCTGCCGGCGAAGCCGGCGCCGACGATGAGGTAATCAAACATGGGCGCGCCTCCGGCTGCCGATGGCGACCACAATGTGGGCGTCCATTTCGGCGGTGATGCGTTCCCATGTGTTGCGGGAAGCGAGGTCCAGGCCTGCCTCGATGCGGTCTTGGTCGGGATATTGCACGGCGCGACGGCAGTGGGCGATGAACTCGTCGTGGTCGCGCGCGATGAGGCACACGGCGCTGAAGTTGGTGCGCACCTCATCGATGGCGGTGGAGACGACGGGTTTGCCGGCGGCCATGTACTCGAGGGCCTTCGTGGGATTGATGAATTCAGTGGCCGCGTTCAGGGCGAAGGGCATGAGGCAGGCGGAGAAACGCTTGGTGATCGCGGGCAGGTCCGCGTAGTCGCGACGACCGAGCCAGTGCAGGTTGCCGCGCCGCGGGAAAGCGTCGGGGTCGACCTTGGCGGTTGGCCCGACGATGGCGACGGAGCAGCGGGGGAGTGCATCCGCGAGGCGGGCGAGCAATTCGTAATCGATTCGCTCGTCGACCACGCCAAAGTACCCGAGCACCGGACCGCTCAGCGCGAGGATGTCCGGCGGGATCGCCACTTCGTGAGAGCGGGCCCGGCCGAAGTGATCGCAATCCACCCCGGTGCCGTAGAAGTGGCTGTTGGGATTCAGGGGCAGGCGCTTGTCGCGCATTTTCCGTCCGCCGCAGAAGACAATATCGGCATGGCGCAACAGGTCGCGCTCGCGCTCCGGGAGCTGGGCCGGGGCGCCCTTGAATTGGGAAAGCTCGTCCATGCAGTCGTACACGATGGCGCTCTCGTTGCAGTGTCCGGCGAAGGCGGTGACGGCCATGGGATCATTGAACCAGAGCACCGGATCCTCATAGAGGGGCGCCTGGGCGAGAAATTCCAGCAGCAGACGCCGGCGCTCGCAATCGATGAAGGCGCCATCCGCCCAGCGGGATTGCGGCAGGTGCATCTGGAGCACGGTGACCTGCGGATGGCCCGGCGGCGACTGGACGCGAGTGAGTGCGGCGGCGACATCGCTGCAATAGGTTTCCACGAACAGCACGGGCCGACGCGCGGCCAGACGCGAGAGCAGTTGTTGCGGGCGTTGCCAGACGCCGTCCCAAGACAGATGGCAGAAGGCGATGATGGGGAGGGATTCGGCGGGCCGCTCCGAGGCGAGACGCGGGCGCACCCGAGGGGCGGCGGGCGTCAGTTCGGGGGCGGACGAGTCGGCGCGGAAAGACAGAGGTGGGTAGGTGGGTGCGACGGACATGTTGTTGGTTAAGGTGGAATTGCGGAGCCGACCGGGTCGGAGCGATGAACGCAGGAACGCGGCCCGTGCGCTGAGTTTAACAGGGCCGTGCAGACCTGAGGATCGTGCAATCTCCGGGTCGGTGGTCCGGGTTTTCCCCCACGGGGCAAGGGCCCGGAGAACGGCAGGGAAATGGGGCCACATCGGGTCCTTCGCGCCGCGCCTGTCGACGGATGGGGAGGGCTCGGATGCAGGCGCCTGCTTGCAGGCGATCAGGCGGAGGCCGACGGACGACGTGAATCGCCTGCAAGCAGGCTCCTGCACATCGGCTGCGCAGCGGTGACGCGTCAGCCGGCGGGGACTTCGTCGCGTTGGATGCGGTGGGCGAGCTTTGAGCGGAACAGCCAGCGCCCGATGGCGGGCATCAGGAGCATCGCGCCGAGCATGTTGAAGAAAAAGAGGAAGCTGAGCAGGATACCCATGTCGGCTTGGAACTTCAGGGCGGAAAACGCCCAGGTGCCGACGCCGACGGCAAGCGCGCTGCCGGTGAACATCACGGATGTGCCCATGGTGCCGAAAGCGAAACAGAGCGCGTCCTCAAAGCTGTCGCCGTCCGCGAGCCGTTCCTGGATGGCCGAGAAAAGATAGATGCCGTAATCCACGCCGATGCCGACGCCGAGGGCGATGACCGGGAGGGTGGACGTCTTGAGACCGATGTTGAGGTAGAACTTGAGGGCGTAGCCGAGGTACGAGACGACGACGAGCGGGACGATGACACAGATGGCGCCGCGCCAGGAACGGAAGGAGACGAGGCAGAGGAGAATGACGGCGGCGTAGACCCAGAGGACCATGGGGGTCTGGGCGGCGGCGACGACCTCGTTGGTGGCGGCCATCACGCCGACATTGCCGGTCGCGAGGGCAAAGGTGACGCGAGGGGTGGAGGGCGTTGCCCCCGATGCGTTGGGATCGCTGCGCGAGTCGTGCAACGCGCCGGAGCCGGCGCGTTCCACCTCGATGCGGAAATCCTTCACGGCGGCGATGACGCGGCGGATGGTCTCGGCCTTGTGGTCGCGGAGGTAGATCATCACGGGGATCACGCTGCCGTCGTTGTTGAGGAATCCGCTGGAAGTCTCGACCGGCGAGACTGCCTGGGCGAGCGCGTGGGGGTTGCGCGGGATCACGCGCCACTTGAGACTGCCCTCGTTCCAACCGGAGTTGATGGTGCGGGCGTAGTCGGTGAGCGCAGCGGTGGATTGCACGCCCTCGACGTTGCGCATGTGCCAGGCGAAGCGGTCCACCAGTGTCATGATGTCGTGCTCGACGACCCCGTTGGGGATGGTTTCGACGAGGACGGTGATCACGTCGACCCCGATGCTGAATTCGCGCGTGATGACCGCGCTGTCGCGGTTGTAGCGGGAGTCCTGCCGGAGTTCGGGGACGCCCGCGTGGAGGTCGCCGATCTTGACTTGGTGGGACTTCACCCAGCCGAAGGCCAGCAGCGCCAGCGACACGACGATGATGGCGACGGAGCTGAGCGGCCCGGTCGTGAAGTTGACAAGCTTGCGCCACCAGGGCCGGAGGGCAAAGCGGCGGAAGTTCACGCGCTTGCGAAAGCCCGGGGGCATGCGGGTGTAGGAGACGAGGACGGGCAGCAGGAAGCGATCGGTGAAGATGATGAGGAAAACGCCGAGGCTGGCGGTGATGGCCAGTTCCTGAATCGTGGGCACGTGCACCAGGTAGATGGTGCTGAAGCCCACGGTGCCGGTGAGAATGGCGACGCAGCCGGGAACAAAGAGATTGCTGAAGGACGCGCGGGCTGCGGCGACTTCGCCCTTGCCGAGGTTGAACTCGTAGCGGAAGGAGCGGAGCATCTGCGTCGCGTGGCTGAGCGCGATGGCGAAGATGAGGAAGGGAACGAGGATCGAGAGCGGATCGATGCCGAAGCCGAGTAGATTCAGGATGCCGAACTGCCAGACCACGGCGCAGAACGAGGTGAGGAGCGGCAGCACCGTGAGCATCAGGGATTGCGAGAAGTAGTAGAGCAGGACCGCCGAGATCACGAGGGCGATGGCGAAGAACACGATGACACCCTTGGCGCCGTCGGTGATGTCGCCGATGACCTTGGCGAACCCGATGATGTGTACTTCGATCGCGTCGCTCTGGTATTTCGCGCGGATGTTACGCTCGAGGGCGGACGCGACCGCCGCGTAGTCGAGGGTGCGACCGGTCTGCGGATCGACCTCCTGCAGGGAGGCGATGACGGCCGCGCCGGTGTAATCGTTGGACACCAGCATGCCGAGGCGGCCCGACTTGACGATGTTTTGGCGCACCTTGTCGAAGCCGGCGGGAGTGGGCGAAAAATCCGACGGGATCACATTGCCCCCGGCCAGCCCCTCCTCGACCACCTCGATGAAGCGGACGTTCGGGGTGAAAATTGACATGACCTGCGCGCGGTCGACCCCGGGCAGGTAATAGGCCTCGTCGGTGACCGCCTTCAGGGTTTGGAAGAACTCCGGGGTGAAGATGTCACCGTTCCGGGCGATCAGTGCGATCACGACGCGATTGGCCCCGCCGAACTGAGTGCGGTATTTCTTGAACGTGTCGATGTACTCGTGGCCGGTGGGCAGTTGCTTGTCGAAACTCGCATCCACGCGGGTTTTCGCGGCGAACCAGCCCAGCACGAGTGTGACCGCGGCGAAGACCGCGAGCGTTGCCGCCCGGTGGCGAAAGATCAGCTCCTCGAGGCGCGCGATCATGGGGTGCAATTGGCCGGAATGAGACAAGCGCCCGTGGGGTTCCGCGCTGGGCGAAGCGCCCAAGCGGTAGGCGCGCATTCGTCCTTTCCCGTGGATCCTTCGCGGTGCTCAGGATGACGGTGATTGGGATGTGTCCATTTTCGGTGGGCGCCGCCTGGAATTGCTGGCCGCAAACCCGACTTGTCCGTCAGCGACCGTGAAAAGAAGCCAGGTAAAGGGGCGAATGTACGCCGGCTGGGATCCTTTGCGCGGCTCGGGAGGGTGGGAGTGGGAGATGGAACCGGGGCTTTCATTTCAGGGGCAGCTGCAGGCGCGCGGCGCCGCTTTCGCCGACGGCGATCAGGGCGCCGTCGGTGGCCTCGAGCAGCGCGCTCACGCCGCCGGGGTAATCCGCCGGTTGCCATAGGGCGAAGGTCGCGCCGTCATCGCGGCTGACGTGGAAGTTCCCGCCAAGGCCGGCGAGGACCACGACCCCGGACCTGAGCCGGAGGCCGGCCATGATGAGCACCGGCGCGGCGGTTGTCCGCTGGGACCAGGATTCACCGGCGTCTTCGGAAACGTAGACCCGGCCGCGAAGACCGTGAATGAGGAGCTTTTCCTCGCCCAGCACCAGCAGGCCGTAGAGCGAGCCCTCGTAAGGCACGTCGATTTTTCGCCACGCCTTGCGGGCATCGTCGGAGGCGAGGAGTGTGCCGGCCTCCCCCGAGACGTAAACGGTGTCGGTCGACGTCGGCGCGATGTGATTGAGGTGCAGTTCCTCGGGTGGGGGGGCGGCGGGTTGCCACGTCTTGCCTCCGTCGAGGGTGTAGGCACACCGTCCGTAGGCGCCGACGATGAGGCCGAAGCGCTCGCTGCTGAAAAACACGTCGAGCCAGGTCGTTTCCAGATCGTCGCCGGGATCCTGGCGCGACCACGATTCGCCGGCGTCGGCAGTGGTGAGGATCACGCCGTCGTGACCGACGGCCCAGCCGTGAGTGGCGGTGCCGAAGGTGACGGCAGTGAGCATGGCCCGGGTGGGCACGATCACCTGCCGCCAGGTACGTGCCTCGTCATCGGACAACAAGATGTGGCCGCGGTCGCCGACCGCGACGAGACGGGAGCCGGCGCGGGCGAGGTCGAGGAGGAGCGAGTGCGCAACGAGGGGCGCGGGTTCGGAGGATTCGGCGGCGCGGAGGCAGGGGAGCGACGCGGCCAGGATCAGGCAGAAGAATGAAATTAGCCGCCATTCAGTCGGAGATGGGGGGGCGGGCCTGTCCGCGACAGATCCCGCACGGAGTCGCGAGCGAGCTCGCTCCCACAGCCCGACCCCAAGAAGGTGGGATCCGCTCACCGCGCGGACGGTTTGATGCTCGTTCGGAAAACCGGCTTGGAGCATAGGTTTTACCTCAACCGTATACGTTGGCCCGGCTCCCGAGTGGATCCGATCCATCGGGGACGGCCAGAGACCGGCGTGGCGGCCTGGGACTGGCGAGACATTCCGTGATGTTGTTGCGGGCTTTCCGTCCGGCAAGAACAAGCATGGCGCATGAAATGAAAAATCCGGCCGGAAAATTGTCCGGCCGGATCGAGAAAGCCCGGGCCTCAGCGCACGCCTTCCTGGCGGAGCTTGGCGGGGGTGTAGTCCTGCGGGGTGCGCTTGAGGGTGTAGTCGTACATCTTGTTCTCGTTATCCAGGCCGATGGCGAGATAGCGGCCGGCGAGCAGGTCGGTGTGGACTTCCAATGTGCTCCAGAAGACCTGGGCATCATAATAGTTGATGCAGTGGGCCTCGGACGCGCGCCACAGCTGGCCGCGGCCGTCGTACTGGTCGACCGCCAGGGCCTGCCAGCTATCCTCGTCGATGTAGAACGTGCGGCGGGAATAGACGTGGTTGATGCCGGACCTCAGGGTGCCCTCGACGACCCACACGCGATGGAGTTCGTAGCGGGTCAGGTCCTGATTGATGTGAAGGGGCTTGAGGATGTCGGCAGCCTTCACGCGCTCGCTGTGGAGCTTGTAGGAGTTGTACGGCACGATCATTTCCTTTTTGCCCACGAGCTTCCAGTCGTAGCGGTCGGTGGCACCGTTGAACATGTCGAACTGGTCGGACGTGCGCATGCCGTCGGATGCGGTGCCGGGGTTGTCGTATTCGACCGAAGGGGCAAGGCGGACGCGGCGCTGGCCGGCGTTGTAGACCCAGGCGCGGCGCTTTTCCTTCACCTGGTCCATGGTCTCGTGGACGACGAGGATGGTGCCGGCGAGGCGGGCGGGGGCCGTGACGGCCTGCTTGAAGTAAATCAGCACATTCTCGTTGGCGAGGTCGCGGGCGAGCTGCTCGGGCGGAATGTCGTCGCGGCAGTAGTTGAACAGGAACTCGTCGTCGAATTGCACGAGGTTGTAGCTGCCGTCGCGCTGGGGGGCGGCCTGCCCGATCAAGCGACGGGCGGCGACGCCGCGGTAGCGCACCAGGTGATTCCAGATCACCTCGACGCCGGAGGTCGGTTGCGTAAAGGGGATGCCGATGACGCAGCCGGTGATGCCGTTGCCGCCGTCGGTCAGGGCCGCCGTGGTGGCATATTGTTTGGTGGCGTCATAGATCCGCTGGGGATTCGAAGCGGTGCGGTGCGAGCGGTAGACGGGAATCTTGTAGGTGGGGTAGGCCTTGAGGAGGGCCTGCTGGCCGGCGGTGAGCTTGTCGGCGTACTGCGCGGCATTGTCAGCGGTAATGACGAACAGCGGCGTTTCGTCCGCGAACGGATCGGGATGGTGGTCGCCGGGTTGGTAGCCGGCGGGCGGGGTGGTGAGGCCGCCGGTCCAGGCGGGGATGGAGCCATCGGCGTTGCCGGCCATCTCGCCGCCCAGCGGGGTGAGGTCGGCGCCGAGGCGGGCGGGATCGGCGGCAAGAAGCGCGGTGGCGGAGGCGGCGAACGCGGCGACGCGGCGGGCGAGGGACGAAAAGTTAAGCGAGTTCATGGGGTGAGAGGTCGCGGTTTAGAAAGAATATTTCAGGGTGGCGGAGACGTAATCGCGGTCGCCGAGCAGATTGTAGCGGCCCGCGCCGGTAAAGTTCACGTAGCGAAGTTCCACCGCCCAGGCGTTCTGGTAGGTGAAATCGGCGCCGAGGGTGATGGTCTTGCGGCCGTGGAGGAAGTTGCCCAGCGGGGCGGGGGTGTTGCCGCCGACGTCGTGGGCGAAAACGAAGAGCGGCGAGACATTCACGCCGGCGAAGAGGTTGTTGTAGTCGAGACGGCCGACGACGGCGTAGCCCCAGGAGAAGTCGTCCGCGAAGGCCTCGGAAGGTTCGGAGAGCGGCAGGACGCCCGAGGTGTTGCTGCCGGAGGCGTTCATGTAGGCGATCTCGCCGCCGCCGAATGTGGCGGCGCCCTCGTAGCGAAGGACGTTCTTGGCGGGCAGGTCGGCGCGGACGAATCCGGCCTCGGCCACGAGGGTCGACTGGGCGGCGCCGAGGATACCCCGGCTGACGCGAGTCGCGGTGATCTGGCCGGTGAGGACCTTGTGGCGACGCCAACCGGGGATGCGCGTGTTGAGCTGGCCGCCGAAGTTGCCGATCTGGTTGTTGGGACCGAACGAGGGGTTGATGGAGGAGAGGGCGGCGAAGAGCAGCTCGACGTCATCCACCTGGAGCGGCTGGTTGGTGCGATAGCTCAACTCGCCCTGGAGGGCGATGCCCTTGACGCTGGTGTTGAAGCTGGCGCCGACGAGATGGATATCCTCGGGAAACTCGATGAGGTAGTTCGCCGACTGCGCGGAGGTGAGGAAGCCGATCGTGCGGGCGCCCGAGGCCACGGACTGGGCGGCGGGGTAAAACGCCGCATACGGCGCGAGGGAAGGGGCGAGCGAACCGGCAGGCACGCCCAGGAGGGCGGAGCCCACGAGGCCCGGGAGGACCACGCCGATGGTGGCCGGCGGGATCCCATTGGCGGCCATGACCGGGGCGATGTTGGCGGTGGCCAGGCTGCCGGCGGTGGCCTGCACAAAGGCCGCGCTGATGCCGGCGGTGGGCGTGCGGGCGGAGAGCACCGGCAGGCGGCTGTGGTAGTTCATGTAGAACAGACCGAACTCGGTGCTGTTGAGATTTTCAGCGAGCCAGCGGAAGTTGAGACCGTATTGGCCGCTCTCGCTCGGTTCGTCATCGGGTCCGCGCATGACCGAGCCGAGGCCGGCGAGGTCGGAGATGGCGCCGAACCCGAGGAAGACCTTGCGGCCGCCCTTGGCGACGAAGTCATTCGTGCTGAAATAGGTGCCGGGGGGATCGACCCGCGTGCGCTGCCAGTCGAGAAGGTAGAATGCCTCCAGGCTCAGCGTGTCGGTTAGGCTGATGGAACCGGACACCATGTTGACCGGAAGGAGGGCTTCCTTGAGTTCGGAGCCCGGCGTGCGGAGCTTGGCGACGTCGATCGGGTTGACGGAGTTGATGCCGTTGGGGATGAATGTGCTTTCGCCCCAGCTGAGCACCTGCTGGCCGACGCGGAAGGTGGCGGGCATCGAACCGAGGTCGGTGCGGTAATAGAGGTAGGCGTCGAGAAGTTCGGCGTTGCGGCCGACCAGGTCGAGGGCCTCGTCATTCAGGGGCGTGCGCGCCCGCGTGCCCTGGGAATTGACGAAGTCGTTGAAGTAATAGCCGCGGACGAAGACGCCCACGTCGCGGTAGTCCAGCTGGAGGTCGTGGCTGGCTTTCACGAGGAACGAGGCCATGCCCTTCTCATAGTTGAGATTGCCATCGTCGGTGTTCGAGGAGCGCTGGCGGCCGCCGGAGCTGATGCTGTAATACTGCGGATCGGGATCCTGGAGGCGGTAGAGACCACCGACGGAAAGCGTGGTGTCGAAGCTGCCCTTGATCTCGCCGACCTCGAAGACGAGGGATTGGGCGAGGGGCGCGGTGCCCGCGATGGCGAGGACCGCGCAGAGGACGCGGCGGAACGAACGTGAACTGACATTGCTGGGGTTCATGGGAAAGAGGGGTGACATGAAAACGCCTCGACGGGTCGAGGCACGGGGAGGGAAAGTCGCAGGCGGGGGCGTCTGCCACTTAATGGCGATAAGGCGCCGGATTTGTCATAAACACAAGTGCCAAAGCCTCGCGATGGGTGGGGCGGGCGCCGGATTCGCGTTTTGACGCGTGGCATGAAACGACAACCTTCAGCGCGTGGACGCCGCCTCGCACATTCACATCAAGGGAGCCCGGGAGCACAACCTGAAGAACCTGGAACTGCGCATCCGGCGCGGCCAGTTGGTGGTGTTGACCGGGCCGAGCGGCTCCGGGAAGTCATCGCTGGCGTTCGACACGATTTATGCAGAGGGATACCGGAAGTACATGGAGAGCCTTTCGGCCTCGGCCCGGCAGGTGCTCGAGCAGCTGAAGCGTCCGGATGTGGACTTCATCCACGGCCTTTCCCCGGTGCTGGCGATCGAGCAGCGCACGGGTGGCGGCTCGCCGCGCAGCACGGTGGCCACCGTGACGGAAGTGGCCGATTACGCGCGTCTGCTCTGGGCGCTTTGCGGGGAGCAGCGGTGCCCAAAGGATGGCGGGCGCGTCGAAAAGCGCTCGCTCGATGATTGCCTGAACCAGTTGTTTCGCGACGCCCCCGGCGAGCGCGCGGTGATCCTGGCCCCGTGGATGACGGCCAAGCCGTCGGTGCTGCGCGATGAGTTGCCGCGGCTCCGCCAACGGGGGTTCCAGCGGGTGCGCATCGGGGGTGAGATCAAGTCGCTGGAGGAACCGAAGCTGGTGCCGAACGGCGCCGATCCCGTGGCGGTCGAGGTGGTCGTGGACCGGGTGTTGGTCGCGGCCGACCAACGCAGCCGGCTGGCGGACTCACTGGAGCTGGCGTTTCGCGAGGGGCAGAACCGCGCGCTGGTGCTGGTGCAGCGGGCCGCGGACCAGCCCTGGCGGGAGATCCCGTTGAGCCAGAGCCTCAGCTGCGAGATTTGCGGCGACGTGTTTGAACCGCTGACCCCACGTCACTTCTCGTTCAATCACAGCGAGGGCGCGTGCGAGGAGTGCGGTGGATTGGGGCGCAAGCTGACATTCAGCGAGGAGCTGATCGTGCCGAAGCCCGACAAGTCGGTGCGCGAAGGCGCCATCAAGCCGTGGCGGATTGGCGGGCGGAACCTGATCATCCGACACAACGCGATCCTCAAGCAACTGGCGGAGCAACTGCCGTTCGACCCGGAGGTGCCGTGGAAAGACCTGCCGGCGGCCACGCGCGATGCGTTGCTGCATGGGGCAGGGGAACGGCTGTTCAGTTTCCGGCTGAGGCGCACGCAGCAGGCGGAGGCCAGGCCGTTTCCCGGGATCATCGCGCTGCTCGAACAAAGCCGGCGCGAGTCGAGCAGCGACGGCTTTCGGGCCCGGTTGTCGACGTTCATGGCGAGCGGCGAGTGCCCGTCGTGTCATGGCCTGCGGTTGAATGCGCGGAGCGCGGCGGTGCTGGTGGGGGGCGCTGGAGGAGCGTCGCCCGACGGAGCCGGGACGTCGTCGAGCGCCGCCCCGGCAGGGTTGGGCTTTGCCCAATTCATGGCGCTGGATATCCGGCGCGGGATGGAATTCATGCATTGTTTGCGCGGGGTGTTGCCCGCGACGGACGCGGTGCGCGAAGTGCTCGATGGCGTGACGCAACGGTTGCATTTCCTGGCGGAGACCGGGCTGGGCTACCTCACGCTCGAGCGGGAGTATGCGACGCTTTCCGGCGGCGAGGCGCAGCGCGTGCGACTGGCGACCCAGCTGGGCATGGGGCTCGTCGGCGTGATCTATGTCCTGGACGAGCCGAGCATCGGGCTGCACCCGCACGACAACCAGCGGTTGCTCGCCACGCTGCGCGAGCTGCGGGACCGGGGCAACACGGTGCTCGTGGTCGAGCATGACGCGGACACGATGCGCATTGCGGATGAACTGATCGAACTGGGGCCCGGGGCGGGCACCGAGGGCGGCCAGATCCTGTTCCAGGGTTCCCCGGCGGAATGCGCGAAGCTCGCACCGTCGGCGTCACGCACGGGCGCCTACCTGGGTGGAAAGCTCGGGGTGGTGAACGACGCCAGGACGCTTGAGCCCGATGATCGTTGGCTGGTGATCAAGGGGGCAGCCGAGCACAATTTGAAACTGGTGGACGCTCGTTTCCCGGTCGGCCTGCTCACGTGCGTGACGGGCGTTTCGGGTTCGGGCAAGAGCACGCTCGTGAACGACATCCTGGCGGTGGTGGCGGCGCGCAAGCTGAATGGCGCGACGAAGATCCTGCCCGGGAAGCACCGCGGGATTACGGGGCTCGAGCATTTCGAGACGACGGTGCAGGTGGACCAGGAGCCGATCGGCCGCAGCCCGCGGTCCAACCCGGCGAGCTATGTGGGTTTGCTCGACCTGCTGCGGGACCTGTTCGCCAAGCTCCCGCTCGCCAAGGTGCGCGGGTACAAGGCCAATCGATTCAGCTTCAATGTGCGCGGCGGGCGCTGTGAGCGATGCCAGGGCGACGGGCAGATCCGGCTGGACATGCAGTTCATGGCCGACGCGTATGCGCCGTGCCCGAGTTGCGATGGGCGGCGGTTCAACCGCGAGACGCTCGAGGTGCGTTACCATGGCAGGAATATCGCGGATGTGCTGGATCTCACGGTGCGCGAGGCGATGGAGCTTTTCCGGGCGCACCCGCGCATCAGTGAGAAGCTGGCGACGCTCGAAGCGGTCGGCCTGGGTTATGTGCATCTCGGGCAGTCGGCCACGACCTTGTCGGGCGGGGAGGCGCAGCGGATCAAGCTTTCCCTCGAGCTCAGCAAGCGCCAGCAGGGCACGACGCTCTATATCCTGGATGAGCCCACCACGGGGTTGAACTGGACCGACATCCAGCGGCTGGTCGACCTGATGTTCAAGCTGCGCGACGCCGGCAACACGCTGATCGTGATCGAGCACAACCTGGATGTGATTCGCCTGGCCGATTGGATCGTGGATCTCGGACCGGGCGGCGGACCGGATGGCGGGGAGATTGTTTATGCGGGACCCGTGGCGGGAATCCGGAAGGAACGGCGCTCGCTGACGGGAGCCGCGTTGAGGTAGGGACGATTTTGCGGCGACCTTTGCCACAGACGCCACGTGACGTTAGGGCGCAGCAAGACTGCGTCCCTACGGATTCGAGAAGACCCTGACCCAGATCCTTTCCCGATTGCGGCGTGATGGCTTGAGGACCGAGCAAGCTCGGCCCCTACCGGGAAAGGTGATGCGGAGAATTTGGAGCCGGGGCGCCCTCGCCCCGGTTTGGTGGGCGGTGCGATCGTTCGGAGGGGCGCAGGCTCGGGGCGCCCTGCGACTAGCGAGGATGGCAAGAGGGCGTCGCGGCGAGCAGCGAAGTCAGCGAACCTGCCGCGGTGTGGGTTCGGCCGTGCCAACGGCAAACTGGGGATGGGCTTCGATCCGTTCCGCGAAGGCGGCTTGCTGCGCGGCGTCACAGCCGGCGGGGAATTTCGCGTCGCTGCGACGCCAGCGCGCGAGCCAGTCGGCGGCGAGGAGCCGGGGCGCGGCCGCATCGTCGGACGGGGCGGGACGCTGGCTGTAGGCGACGGTGGTGGTGGCCTTGGGGCCGGTGCCCACGCCCTCGGCCACGAAAAAGCCGGCATGGAGGAGAGCGGCGCGGACCCCGGTGCCCGCGGCGTAAGTGTAGAGTTCCGCGGGCCGAGCCTGGCAATGGCGGTGCAGGCGCGCGAAGACATCGGTGTGCCAGAGCGCGGTGTCCGTCTTCGCCGAAAAGGGATCGTAGAAGATCAGGTCAGGCGGCGGGGCTCCCTCGAGGTGCTCGAGGAAATCGCCGCGCAGAAGCCGCCAGTCGACGAGGCCCGAGGCATGGCCCCAACGGCCCTTGTTGAGCAGGCCATGGGGCGCGCCGTGGCGAAGATGGGGGAAATGCGACGCGTGGCGCGCGGCCAAGATCAGCGGGTCGAGATCGCGTTCGAAGCTGATGAGGTGCAGCGGGCGAAGCGCGGCGGCACCCTCGGTGGAAAGCTCAGCCTCGAAGCGGTGGATCGCGGCCATGGCATTGGACGCGGCGCCGAGGCCGACATCCCACACCACGAGCGGCTGGTCATCGTTGGCGTCGCGGCGACGGAGGCGGGAGGCGAGACGCGATTGTTCGATGTAGAGCCGGTTGGCTTCCTCTTCCGGGGCGGACACCGAATGCATGACCTCGCCCGAGCTACGCTGGCGGATGCTCGAGAAACCCTGGGGGGAAACATGGATTTCGTAGTCGCCGCGCTGGGGCGCGGATTTGGGGCGGGATTTGGAGGTGGGAACGGACGGGTTGGCCTCGTCCTCCCGGATCAGGGCCACGCGCTGGCGTTCGTAGTAGGCGGGAAAGGTGTCGCCGAGAATCGCGTCCCGGATCTCGGCCATGAGGTTGTGGTAGAACGCGAGATTATGGATTGAGAGCAGCTGCCAGCCGAGCACCTCGTCGGCCTTCGTGAGGTGATGGAGGTAGGCGCGGGAGTATTTCGCGCAGGTGGTGCAGGTACAGGCGGCGTCCAGCGGGGCCGCGGAGAACTTGTAGATGCCGCGCCGGCAGTGGATACGACCGTGCGAGGTGAACGCGGTGCCGCGCTGGGCGAGTTGCGTGGGAATGATGCAATCGAACATGTCCACCCCGCGATGCACGGATTCCAGGATGTCGATGGGGGTGCCGACGCCCATCAGGTACCGGGGGAGATGGGCGGGGAGGTGATCGGTGACGAGGCCGGTGAATTCGTAGCGCTGCTCGTGGGTTTCGCCGACGGCGAGCCCGCCGATGGCGAGACCGTCGAAGGGGAGGGCGCGGAGGAACTCGGCGCTCTGCTGGCGAAGGTCGCGGTGACAGGCGCCCTGCACGATGCCGAACAGTGCCTGCGGGGAGTCGCCGCGCGCCTGCAGCGAGCGCTCGGCCCAGCGGTGGGTGAGGTGCATGGCGGCCTCGGTCTCGGCGTGCGTGGCGGTCGAGGGGATGCATTGGTCGAGCACCATCATGATGTCGCTGCCGATGGCGCGTTGCATGGCGATGCTCGACTCGGGGGAAAGGAAGTGCACGGCGCCGTCAACGTAACTGCGGAACTGCGCGCCGGCCTCGGTCATGACGCGGGACTCGGGCAGGGAGAAGATCTGGAAGCCGCCGGAGTCGGTGAGGACGGGACGATCCCATTGCATGAAGCGATGGACGCCGCCGAACTGGCGGAACACTTCAGGGCCCGGGCGCAGGAGCAGGTGGTAGGTGTTGGCGAGGAGCACCTGCGCGCCGACGGCCTTGAGGCCCTCGACGTTCATGTTCTTCACGGTGGCCTGGGTGCCCACCGGCATGAAGACGGGGGTGCGGACCTCGCCGTGGGCGGTGGTGAAACGACCCGCGCGGGCCTTGGAATGGGGCGATTGCTTTTCGAGCGTGAAGGCGAGGCGGGACATGCGTGGGCGCGAATGGCTTGGGGTGCGGGGGCGACGATGGCAAGGCGGCAAGGGGAGGCGGGAAGGAAGAAGCGTGAAGGAATAATCACGAAGGCAGGGAGGCGATGAGGCCAGGTGGCCCCATTTTCATCAGAGTGCATGCCATGGCCCCCATCGGGGGATTGCCGGTTTGGCTGGCGGAGTGGGTGTGAGGGGGAACAGCCGGCAGGGGCCCACGATCTAGGGAGGACAAAACCAATCCACATCATCATGAAAACTCTCATCACTTCCCTCGCACTGGCCGGCACGCTCACGCTTTTCACCGCTTGTAACAGCGGTTACGACAACAACACGACGCGAGGTGCAGCCGGTGGCGCGGCTGCCGGCGCGGTGCTCGGTGGCATCATCGGCCACCAGTCAGGCGACGCCGGCAAGGGCGCGGCCCTTGGTGCGATCGCCGGTGGTGTCGCGGGTGGCGCCTATGGCAACAACAAGGATCGCCAGGCGGAAAACTACCAGAACCGCGACTCATACGGATTCAGTCCGGACGACTATTACAACATGCTGAACGCTGACGAGCGCTCGATCCTGCGTTCGCGGGCGCAAGGCCGCACCGACGTCGAGCTGACTTCTTTCCTGACGGAGGAGGAGCGGGAAAACCTGCGGCGCCGGGCCTCGGGTCGTTCCGAGATCGGTCGCTGATCGGGCGGCCCGACGATTCGACCGAACGATTCGGCGGAACTGACAATTGCGAATCTTCAGCAGGTTGCGGGCGCGTTAAACGCGTCCCGCAAACGGCTTTTTTGCGCGTGATGATTATGGGGGGCGGAGGGCGGGCGTGTAACGCCATCGCGGCAGAGAGCCGCTCCGCCCTGCCTTTGAGACTCAGAGGATAGGGTCTTATATGGAGCCGGGGCGCCCTCGCCC
>JAEZDN010000007.1 GCA_023433275.1 Verrucomicrobiota bacterium | reverse complement strand
CCATCAAGGAGAATGGTGACGATCTTGATGGCGTGGGTGGGGCAGGCTTGGGCGCAGGCGGGGGCCTCGCCGGCGCCGAGGCGCTGGTGGCACATGTCGCATTTCCGCACGATGCCGAGGCGGTCGTTGTATTTCGGCACGTCGTAGGGACATTTCAGAATGCAATACTGGCAGCCGATGCACTGGTCATCGAGGTGGCGGACGATGCCGGTGACGGGATCCTTCTCGTAGGCGAGGACGGGGCAGCCGTTGAGGCAGGCGGGATCGGCGCAGTGATGGCAGGCGGTGGTGACGGTCTGCTGGTAGGGCGCCGCGCGCGAGCCGCCGGTGATGAAGCCGACATCGCGCCAGGCCTCGGTGTCGTCGAGGCCGTTGAGGGAATGGCAGGCGACGACGCAGGCCTTGCACCCGGTGCAGGCGTCGAGGTCGACCTCGAAGGCGTATTGTTCGTTGGGGCCGGGGGCGGTCAGGGGAATGAGCTGAACGCTGAGGGCGGAATGCTGGAGGCCGGAAGAATATTGGTCGTGGGCGATGCTGGCGCGGGCGACGGGGGTTTGCAGGCGGTTCTGCTCGGCGAGGAGTTCCTCGACGAGGGAGAGAAGTTCGGGCTGTTTGCGCGGACCTACCATCGGCAGCGGGAATTCAGGGCCTCGCGCAGAGGGCGCAAAGGTCGGCGAGGCGCGATCCTTTGGGCACTTTGCGTCCTTGGCGTGAGGTGGATTGAAAGGGGTTCACACTCAGTAAACGTCGCGGGCGTAGCGTTTGGTGGATTTGAGGGTCTCGACGTAGGCGGCGGCTTCGGCGGACGTCTTGTTGCCGGCTTTCTCGATGACCTGGTGGAGGGCGAGGTCGACGTCCCTGGCCATGCGGGAGGCGTCGCCGCAGACGTAGAAGTGGGCGCCCGCCTCAAGCCAGGCGTAGAGCTCGGCGGCGTTTTCCAGCATGCGATGCTGGACGTAGATTTTCTCGGCCTGGTCGCGGGAGAACGCGAGGTCGAGGCGCGTAAGCAGGCCGGACTCCTGGAGGCCGAGGAGTTCCTCGCGGTAGAGGAAATCGGCGGCGGCTTTTTGGTCGCCGAAGAAGAGCCAGTTTCTGCCCTTCGCTCCCGAAGCGCGGCGCTCCTCGAGGAAAGCGCGGAACGGAGCGATGCCGGTGCCGGGGCCGACCATGATCATGGGCAGATCGCCGTTCGCGGGCGGGCGGAAGGACTTGTTCGAATGGACGTAGACGCCGACCTTGCCGGCGGCGAGGGCGCGCTCGGCGAGGAAGGTGGAGCACACGCCCTTGCGGGGACGTCCGTCCTTGTCGTAGCGCACGGCGCCGACGGTGAGGTGGACCTGGCCGGGATGGGCCTTGGGGGAGGACGAGATGGAGTAGAGGCGGGGTTGGATCTTCTTCAGCTTCGCGACGAATTCGGCGGGGGAGGGTTTCGTGGGCGCGGCGAGGAGGGCGTCGATGACGTGGTGGGGCGTTGGGGCAGGAGCGTGGGTGCCAGACAGAGGTTCGGGGATCGAACTCGCCTGCAAGCAGGCTCCTACAAGGGCGAGCAACTCCGGCGTGGGTTTGCTGAGATCGAAGATTTCGGTGAGGGCGCGGCGGAGGGGGAGTTCGCCGGCGGGCGTGGTGACGGCTTCCTCGCCGTCGCAGCCGAGGGCGGCGAGGACGTCGGAGACGAGCGCGGGGCAGTTTTGCGGGACGACGCCGAGCGCGTCGCCGGCTTCGTAGCTCAGGCCGGAGCCCTCGAGGGAGAATTCGACGTGGTTGACTTCCTTGGCGGAGCCCGGGCCGTTGAGGTTGCGGACGGCGAGGACGGTCGCGGGGAATGGATTTTTGCGGGAGTAGGCCGAAGCGACCGCGTCGGAATCCACGATCTCTGATTTCTGACTTATGAATTCTGCAGGGCCGGAAGTGGCGCTGGTTCCCTGGTCGTTGTTGTTTGCCGCGAGGGCCGCGAGCGCCTGGTCGAGCCACTGGGTGAAGGGGGTGTCGTAGTCGAGGTCGCAGTCGGTGCGCGGGGAGACGCGGGTGGCACCGAGTTTTTCGAGCCAGGTGTCGAGCTCCTTCCCGCATTGGCAAAATTGCGCGTAATTGGTGTCGCCGAGGGCGCAGACGGAGAAGCGGAGGGAGGATAACCGGGGCGAGGGCGCCCCGGCTCCATTTTCGGAGGATGCGGACTTGAGGGCGGCGTGGAGGGTCTTGGCGTTGTCGGGCGGTTCGCCGTCGCCGTACGTGCTGGTGATGACGAGGAGGTTTTTCTCCTGGGTGACTCGCGCGAGGTCGGCCTGGGCCATGTCGAGGACCGTGGGCGCGAAGCCGCGTTTGCCGGCTTCCTTGGCGACTTTCCGGGCGAGGTTTTCGGCGGTGCCGGTTTGGGAGCCGAAGAGGATCGTCAGCGGCGCGAGGGCTGCCGCGGACGATGGGGCCTGGGAATTGGGGTCTGGGATCTGGGCTCCGCGGGAGAAGACGCCGGCGAGGAAGCCATTGAGCCAGGCGCGTTGCTCGGGCGAGAAGGGAGCGGTGTCGGGGATGAGGGGGACCGGATTCATATTGAGGGCCTCACGCAGAGGGCGCGGAGGGCGCAGGTTTGGGGACTTGGCGTACTTTGCGTCCTTTGCGCGAGGCTTAGGATGAGAGGAATTCTTGAAGTTCTTTCACGCTGTGGCGGCGGGACCATTGGGCGAAGGATTCGCCGGTGGTGCAGCGGGTGCGGTAGGTGATGAGTACCTTTTCCACGAGGGCGGGGAGTTCGTCGGCGGCGACGCCGCGGAAGATCTCGCGGGCGATGCCCTGCTCCTGATCCATGCCGCCGCCGAGGACGACGTGGTAGCCCTCGCGTCCGTCGGAGAGCTTCGTCGCGATCCCGCCAATGTCGCCGCAGTAATGTTGGGCGCAGGAGTGGTTGCAGCCGGTGAGGTGGATGTTGACGGGGAGTTCGAGGCCAGGGTCGCGCTTGCGGAGGTGGGACATGAGCTCGCGCGCGTGGCCCTTGGTGTCGGCGGCGGCGTATTTGCAGCCCTTGCGGCCCGTGCAGGCGATGACGCAGCCGGCGGCGGCGTGGGCGTCGGTGAAGAAACCCAGGCTGTGCACGGCGCGCACGAGGGTCGTGGCGAAGGCGTCGGGCACGTGGGGGATGATGAGGCTTTGCCAGACGGTGAGGCGGAGTTCGCCGGTGCCGTAGTGGTCGGCGAGGTCGGCGAGGCGGCGCATCTGTTTGGCGTTCATGCGACCGACGGGGACGCCGATGCCGACGTAGTTGAGGCCGGGTTGCGATTGCTTGTAGACCCCGAGGTGACCGTGCTTCAGGACGGGGCGGCGGGGCTCGGCGCATTCGCGCGGCGCGTAGACGAGGGGGAAGGTGAGTTTCTTCTGGGTTTCCTCAAGGAAGCGCGGGAACCCGCCCCATTTCTCGAGGAGATATTTGAGTCGAGCCTTCTTGCGGTCGGTGCGGTCGCCGTGCTCGCGGAAGACGCGGACCATCGCCGCGGCGACGGGGACGAGTTCCGCGGGCTTGAGGAGCAGCCCGGTGTCGCGGGCGAAATCCTTGTGGCCGGTGATGCCACCTAGTTCGCAGCGGAAGTAGATCCCGGCCTCCGGCCGGGAGGTTGAAGGTTGAAAGTTGAAGGTTGAAAGTGACTTTTCCGTCACGCGGACGGCGAAGAAGCCGATGTCGTTCGTGTCGACGGCGGCGGAGATGGAGCCGCCGGAGTCGAACGCGATATTGAATTTGCGCGGGAGGCCGTAGAGGTCGCGGTGATTGAGGATGTAGTGGTGCAGGCCGTGCGCGTAGGGGCGCACGTCGATCAACTCGTCGCGATCGAAACCGCTCGTGGGCGTGGCGGTGATGTTGCGGATATTGTCGGCACCCGACCCGCGGGACGTGAGGCCGAGTTCCTGGACGCGGGTGAGGGCGCGGACGATGGCGCGGGGCTTGAGTTCGCGCAGCTGGAGGTTGGCGCGGGTGGTGATGTCGGTGGCGCCGTTGCCGATCTCATCGGCCAGGCCGGCGAGGCCGCGGAGCTGATGCGAGGTGATCTCGCCGGCCGGGATGCGCAGGCGCATCATGAAGCTGTCCTGGGCTGGCGCGACGTAGAAGAGTCCGTGGAACTTGAAGCGGAAGGTGTCGGGTTCGTCGGGGAACTTGTCGGCGTTGGCGTGGGCCACGAGTTTTTCCCAGACGTCGAGGCCGTTCTCCTCGTGTTTCCAGCGCTCGGGCTTGGATAGCTCGGAGAGAGGGGTGCCGAAGAGGGTGGGGTCGGAGTCGCGGGGTGAGGGCACCCCGCCCACAGGGGCACCCGGGGATGAGGAAGTCGTGGCCGGAGCGAATTGGCCGCTGGCGAGGACGCCGGCCATGAATCCCTGGAGGTATTCCTTTTGATCGGAGGAGAAGGGCGCGTCGGGCGGCTGGAGGGAGGAGGGGGACATTGGACGGCGAGGAGCGGAGTTGGTTTGGGAGGTGGTGCGGCGGGAGCGTTGGGCGGAGGTGCTGAATCGCCTGCAGGCAGGCTCCTACAGGAAGAATTGGAGCAGGTTCAGGGCCGCGAGGAGGGCGGCGAGGAGTTGCCAGAAGAGGAGCGGATTGCGCTCGAGGAGGGGTGTGTCGGGTGCGAAGAACGGCTCGACCTTGTCGGGGTGCTCCAGGTCGAACATCAGTTGGGAATAGTGTTGGTACCGGCGGGTGGGGTCGGCCGTGATGGAGCGGAGCAGGACGGCCTCGAGCCAGTCGGGGAGCGCGGCGTTGAGCCGGGTGGGGCGGCGCGGCTGGTTGAAGCGCGGATTCTGAAAGCGCTCGATCTCGCCGTAGGGGTAGGCGCGCGTCGCCGCCTCGAAGAGCGTGACGCCAATCCCGTAGAGCTCGGTGCGTTCGGAATGGGGCGCGCCGTGGAACCGCTCGGGCGCGATGTAGCTGGCGGTGCCGGCGCGCGACGGCGGAGCGAAGAGCGGCGCGACGCTGCCAAAATCAAGGAGGACAAACTCGGCGGCACTGCCGCGGCGGCGCACGAGGATGTTCTCGGGCTTCACGTCGCCGTGAACGAGGTCGTGGGCGAGGAGAAACTGGGCCGCGGCGGCGAGAAAGCGACCGAGGGCAATGACTTCCTCGGCGACGAGCGGCCGTTCCTTGAGGCATTCACGCAGGGTGGGCGCCTCGATGTATTCGAGGCTGTAGCAGCAGAGCGGGTCGCCGGGCGGAACCTCGGAGGACGGAAAGAACGGCGAGGCGAGGTGCTGGGCGCGCGCGATCTCGCTGCAGAAGAGCGAGCGGAGCCGTTCGTCGTGGCGGGCGTCGGAGGGGGCGAACTTGAGCACGCGACGCGCGTCGTCGGCGAGACGGCGGGCGAGCCAGACGCGGTTGTCGGGGTCCAGGGGGCGGAGGAGGGCGTGACCGCCCCATACTTCACCGGCCTTGAGTTCCGCGGGGACGATCAAGGTCGGTGCGACGACCGGGCCGGCGGGGGGCGTGGTGATCTCGATGATGAGCGCGGTGGCGTCGTCCTCGGGTTTCTCGATCGACTGGATGAGCGCGGTGGCGTCACTGGTGAAAGCAAGGTGGACGAGGCGCGACGGGGGCAGGGCGCGGGTGACGCCGTCGGTGCAGATCAAGACGCGGTCGCCGGGGGCCACGCGCCAGGCGAACAGGTGAGGCGTGATGGTTGGTTCAAGCCCGAGGGCGCGGGTGATGATGTTGGAGCGGCCGGTGCCGGAGAGATTGTGCCGTTCCGAGAGGGGACGAAGCTCGCCCCCGCGCAGGAGGAAGACCTCGGTGTCGCCGAGGTTGAGCCCCCACATCATCTCCCCGGAGATCGCGATCGCCGCGAGGGTGCAGCCGAGGGCGCCCTCGGTGCCGTAGCGGTGCGTGGCTTCCTCGCAGAGCTGGCGGTTGATCTGGAGGGTGAACTCGAGCAGGGCGCGATCGATGGGCCACGCGGCCGGGCGGGTTTCGAAATTGTCGACCAGCCGGCGCGTGGCGCTGGCGGCGGCCTCGCCCCCGGCGCGGGCGCTGCCCATGCCGTCGGCCACGGCGGCGACGAACACGCCGTCGTGTTGCCGGTGCGCGAAGGCGTCCTCGGAATGTGGCTGACCCGAGCGCGGAATCGCGGCGGTGGTGATGCGCAGGCCCATGATCAGATGCGGGCCTGGGCGGAGGAGCCCCAGGTGGTGCGCCAGCGTTGCTTGACGAGGAGAAGGCCGGCGAGGGCGACCACGGCGAGGCCCGCGAAAATGATGATGCCCGAGGTGTAGCTGCCGGTGTATTCGCGGGAGAGGCCGAAGAGTCGTCCGAGCAGGAAGCCGCCAATGCCTCCGCCGCAACCGACGAGGCCGGTCATGAGGCTGATGTCGCGCGCGAAGCGTTGCGGGAGGAGTTGAAAGACGGAGCCGTTGCACATGCCGAAGGCGCCCGACGCGACGAAGAATGCGCCGCCGCAGATCCAGAGCTGGTCGAATGAGGCGGCCGTGATCATGGCCAGGGCGGCAATGGTGTAGAAAACACTGAGGGCGCGAATGCCACCGAGCTTGTCGGCCAGGGCGCCGCCGAAGGGGCGTCCGAGCGCGCCAACGAGCGTGCAGAACGCGGCCATTTCGCCCGCGTGCACGGGTTTCAATCCAAACTGGTCGCTGAAGTAGATGGCGAAGGCGGTGGCGAGGCCGACGAAGCCACCGAAGCTGATGGTGTAGAAAAAGCAGAACCAGTGGGCGTCACGTTCCCGGAGGAGACGGGTGTAGTCGGAGAGTTTCTTCCGCTTGAATTCGCCGGGCGGTTCCTTGGAGAAGATCGTGTAGAGCAGGAACGCGAGGATGAGCGGGATGAGTGCGGCGCCGAACACGGCCTGCCAGCCCCAGACCGCGGCGATGCGGGGCGCGGCGAGGTGGTCGATGACCACTCCGATGTTGCCCGCGCCGGCGAGGCCGAGCACCACGCCCTGCATGTGGGGCGGGTACCAGCGGCCGGATTGGGGAAGCGCGACGGCGAAGCTCGCGCCGGCGAGACCGAGGGCCACGCCGAGCCACAGGGCTTGGGTGAGGTTGGCGATGCCGAATTTCCAGGCGATGGCGAGGCTCGCGATCACGATGAGTTGGGCGAGGATGCCGGTGGTCTTGGTGCCGATGCGGTCCACCAGCAGGCTGAGCGCGATGCGCAGGAACGCGCCCGCGAGGATCGGCGTGGAAACCATCAGGAATTTCTCGTCGGCGCTGAGGGCGAGGTCGGGGGCGATCAACGCGCCGAGCGCGCCGAGGAGCGTCCAGACCATGAAGCTCACGTCGAAATAGAGAAAGGACGTGGCGAGCGTGGGCCAGTGCCCGTTGGTCCTGAGTTCCCGCCACATCATGGGGTGTGGGCCCGGGGGGCGGGAGTGGAGGCGATCGGCGGGATCGTCCGGGTGAAAAAGATGGCGCGCGGCGGCATGCCCCCATCTTAGCCGCCGACATGCCAAGTTTATCCTTTTACGAATGAACGAACCTGAAAGATTTAATGTGGCCGATTAAAACGGCTCATGGAACTGAGGACGTGGGGAGCGCGCAGCTCGTGAGGGTGCGGAGGGGGCGCGGGCGGGGCGCGCGCAGGGCGTGGAGTCGGTGTCCTAGGTGAAGCTGGCGGGTCGGCGGATCGTGGGTTGCGGGGCGTGAGTTCGCTTGGATCCTTCGCGATGCTCAGGATGACGGTCGTGGGAGTGGGGAGTAGGCGGGGATGGGGGAGGCTGCGAGGGGGCGGGGTGCGGGCGGAGGGCGTGAACGAGGCGCGCGCCTCCAGGTGAAAAGGGAGCGTGTCGGCGGAGGGCGATGAGCGGGCGTGAGTTCGCTTGGATCCTTCGCGGTGCTCAGGATGACGGTG
>JAEZDN010000164.1 GCA_023433275.1 Verrucomicrobiota bacterium | reverse complement strand
CAAGCCGCGCCCCTCCATCCAACGGCATGATCCCGGCTGAGCGGGGGCCGGGCCGAGCCATGGGAGCGCGGTGGTTCGTCGGCGGGCGTCCCGAATCGCCTGCAAGCAGGCTCCTACCACACCAACCCACGGCGGGGTCGCCGTGGCTCCATCTCCCTGGAGCGCGGGCGACCTCGCCCGCGAAACCCACAATCGCGCGAAGGACAAGCGACCATCGCGGCGACTCTCCCGCCGAACCGCGCGTCGCCGACGTGGCCGCCCCGTCCCGAGGGGCCACGTCTGGATATCCATGACCGGCCGGGTGGCCTTTGCTGCTTACGCGCGACGGCGCCGGGCGCCGAGCAGGAGGAGACCGCCGCCGAGGGCGAGCAATACGTACGTCGAGGGTTCGGGAATGGCGACGATGGGAGCGATCCCGAGGAAACCGCCCGCGCGGGCGTTCATGACGATGCCGCCCGCCACGCCGGCATTGCCGGAGAAGGCGAGGGAGTTTGCGCCTTCGTCCAGAAAGGCACCGGCCACCTGAGACCCGGGAAGCTGGTAGAAGAGGGGATTGGTCGCGCTCCCGTTGTGGAAGCCCGCGACGGCCTTGCCTTGATCATCCCACGTGATGGTCTCGTAGTTGAAGTGCACATCGAAGTCGCCGGCGGCGAGGTCGGCGCGGCTCACGATGACGAGGGAGAAGGTGTTGGGAGTGTATTGGCTGGTGGCGAATTCGCCGACGGCATCCCACTTGACGACGAAGGCCGCGTGGTTGTCGACCAGACCGGTACCCCAAGTTACGGTGCCTCTACCGGGAGCACTCGTGTCGATGTCGGCGTAGAAAGGGGCCATGATGGGCAGCTCGGAATAGTTCTCGTCGATCGGGATTGGGGTCCAATCGTCGCTGCCTTGCCCGAAGGTGATGTACCCGTTGTTGCTGACGAAAGTCTTGCTGTAGGTCTGGCCGCCAAAATTAATGCTGAAGCCGAGATCCTCACCGCCGGGATTGCCATTGCTCCCCGCCGTGGATCCCAAGTTGCCGCTATGCCGGTCGTCGTTGCGGTAGAGGCTGCCGGTTTGCACGTAGGACGTGATCACCACTTGGGCAGTGAGCGTGGAGGCCCCCACGCCCGCGAGAAGGCAGAAAGACAGCTGAAGAAGAAGACGTGGAGTGACCATGGCCCGGAAACGTTATTGCAGGGCATAAGCACTAATCATCCCACCGCGAGGCAAATTCTTGTTTTCGCGGCTAGGATTTTGACTCGGCAGCGCGACGCGAATGAGGTGTGTTTTTCCCGTGGCCGCCTTGAAGATCTTATTCGTCACTCCTGAGGTTGAACCGTTTGTGAAAGTGGGCGGGCTCGCCGACATGACCGGTGCGCTGCCCAAGGACCTGCGCCGGGCCGGGCATGATGTCCGCGTGGTTTGCCCGGCGTATGGTTCAGTGAGACGCGTGGGGGAATGGCGGGCCCGGCTCGAGCCCCTGGGCGTCGAAGTGGGGGCCGCGGCGCAATGGGCCCGGACGTGGGAGACGGTGTTGCCGGGTTCGGATGTGCCGGCGTATTTCCTAGAGAACCATGATCATTTCGCGCGGCCGGAGGTTTATACCGGTCCCTGGGGTGCGCATGAGGACAACGACCTGCGCTTTGCCTTCCTTTGCCGGGGTGCGCTGGCGCTGTGCGAGCAGCTCGGTTGGATCCCGGACGTCATTCATTGCCACGATTGGACGACCGGGCTTCTCCCCCTGATGCTCAACACGACGATGCGCGGCACGCCGCTGGGTCGGTCCGCCACGGTCTTCACGATTCATAACCTCGAGCACCAAGGCTGGTCGCCGGCGCGCGTGGTGGATTTCGCGCGGTTGCCGAAAGGGGAGTTCGAGCGCGATGGGCTGGCGTCGAACGGCATGGTTAACCTGATGAAGGCCGGCCTGGTGCACAGCACCAAGATTTCGACGGTGAGCCCGACTTATGCGGGGGAGATCCGGACACCGGACGGCGGGTTCGGGCTCGATGCCGTGTTGAACTTCCGCGCGGCCGACCTCACGGGAATTCTCAATGGGATCGATGACGAGTCGTGGGACCCCGCGAAGGACGGCACGTTGCCGGCAAACTATTCCGCGGCGGATCTCGCCGGGAAGGCCGCGTGCAAGGCAAGGCTGCAGGAACGGTTCAGCCTCGAGGTGCGTCCGGGCGTGCCGCTGTTCGGCGTGGTTTCGCGGCTCGCCGCGCAGAAGGGGCTCGATCTCCTGGCCGATGCTCTCCCGGGAATCATGGAACGCATGGACCTGCAGATGGTGCTGCTCGGCAATGGCGAGACGCGGCTGGAGAATGATTTCAAGGGGGCGGCGGAGGCGTATCGCGGCCGCTTCGGGGCGCACCTGGGATTCGATGGCGCGTTGGCGAGACTCATCCAGGCGGGCAGCGATTGTTTCGTGATGCCCAGCCGGTCAGAGCCGTGCGGGCTCACGCAGATGTATGCGATGCGCTACGGGACGCCACCGGTGGTGCGCGCCACGGGCGGGTTGATCGACACGGTGCGCAATTTCGTCGAAGGCCGGCCCGAGGGCACGGGGTTTGTGTTCGGCGATGCCACGGTGGGGGCGCTGGCCGACACGATCGGCTGGGTGTGTGCCACGTATTACGACCGCCCGGCGGAGTTTGCCGCGCTGCGCCAGCGCGCGATGGCGCAGGATTTCTCGTGGCGGCGGAGCGCCGAGAAGTATGTCGAGCTCTACGGCTGGGCCATCGCGGCGCGGGCCGGCGGTTGATGGCGTGGAGAACAACGTGCAGGGCGAGCCAGAATAGTTCGTGCGCTGCCATGCCGGCCCCACACAACCCGCCGCGACGCGCGACCCTTACTCATAGAGGGGAATCTGGATGTAGGGGCGGGGCTTGACCGCGCCCTTTTCTCGCTGCGGGAACCGAGGGCGTGCACGAGCCACGCCCCTACAACGGAACCCTTCGACTGTGGACTCTGGGGAATTGCATGCCGACTTCATGAGTCCGGCCAAGCCGCTCTAGTATCGGTCCATCACCTGCCACATGATCCAGGTCACGCTGAGGCTGAAGATGATGAGGCCGGCGAGGCCGAAGATCACGGTGATCGGATTGATACCCGCGAGCCACACGCCGCCGATGATGAACAGATTGCCGCCGACGATCACGAACCAGAAATCCCGTTTGCGACGGGATGGAACGTGTTTGACCTCCACCTGGTTCAAACCGTGTTGCTCGGACGCACGGCGGTTCGTCGCGAGCGCATCGTAAACATTATTCGGATCCTCCGAGCTGGCGGGCCGCGCGGCGGGCGCCGGGGGCCGCGCGGAAGGCGGGCGGCATTTCGAAGTCGCGAGCACGGCGAGTTCCTTGGCGGTCAGCATCCGCTCCGCCCCGGGGAGGGAGACATTGTCGCGTTTGAATTCCCGCTCCTTGAAGCCGTAATGTTTGCGGGGAGGATCAGGTTCGTCGGGCACGGGGGAATTGAATCACGGGAGAGGCGAAACACACGGAAGAAAAGCGGGCGGGGCCCGGGGCGGGATCGGCGACCCCGTCCTGCAGTTCGAGCCTTTTGGCGGTGCAAGTCAAAGCGCAGCCGCGTGCATGGCGTCTCTCCGTAGGGTCGGCGCAAGCACCGACCTGAGCCGGAATCATGCAGTTGGATGCAGGGGCGCGGATTGACCGCGCCCTTTTCTCGCTGCGGGAACCGAGGGCGTGGACGAGCCACGCCCCTACAACCGAACCGCTCGACCGCGCACACTGCAGAATCGCATGCTGACTGCATCGTTCCGGCTAAGTACGCGCGGTCGGCGCAAGCAACGACACCACAAGCGGGCGGCCACAATTTTGTTTAATCTGCTCTAACGGTAGGGCCGAGCTTGGTCGGTCCTTGCTCGAGGACCGACCAAGGTCGGCCCCTACCAGAAGCGCCGAGGATCGACCAACGTCGGCCTCTACCAGGAGCCTAGGACCGGCCAGGGTCGGCCCCCTACAAGGAAGGGCGTGGGGACGGACAGGATCCGTCCCGACCAGAATGCCCTTCGTTACGGTTTTCCACCGTCGGATTTGGACGGGTGGACTTTCTCGTCGTAGGTGCGGGCGAGCCATTCCTTCGGGACCGGGACAATGCAAATGTTCATCGAGCGGTTGTCCTCGGAAAGCATGGCGGACTGGATTTGAATGCGCGTGCCGTCGGGGTGGAAGGTGGGGTGGATGTGATCAGCGGCGGTATCCTTGTGACCGGCGGTGAGCAGCATCATCTCATTCGTCCGGCGATCGATCAGGTAGAGGCTGCGCGCGAAGTCGTCACCTGTCGCCCAGCGTCCGTCGGGCGAGCCGTGGACGTGCCACAAGCCGCTGCCGCTCTTGGTCTGGCCGGCGATGTAGATGTGGTCGTTGCGGAGGTTGATGATGCCGAGGCCGGTCGGATGAACGCGCGTGCCGCTCGGGCCCCAGGCGTCGTCGGTGCCGGGCTTGCGATGCCCCATGATGGCGATGGCCACTTCGTCGGGTCCGATCACGGCCTCGTGGGTGACCCAATCATAGGGCGCCTCGGGATAAAGTTTCCGCAGGCCGGAGCCGTCGGCCATCACGGTCCATGCGCGTTGCGGGGATTTCCCGCCCGTTTCCCAGCAGAAGACGATTTCGCCGGCCTTCCAGGGATTGGACTGGATGTGGCCCACTTGGAACGGCACGGCAACGACCGCCGAGACCTCGCCCGTGGCGAGCTTCATCTTGCCCACGCCGGAAGGACCGGCGCCCATGTTGCGCGGACCGAAGGTATCCGCGATCTTCGTGTCGGGCGGCAGGATCTTGGCGGCGGCCTCCTTGGTCAGGCGGAAATAAACCATGTCCTCCTCGGCATCGAGGGCGAGTTCACTGCCGATGCCCATGTCCGCGGGGATCTTGCCAAACACCCTCTCGTAGTTCGCCGCGGGCTGGAGTTTGTTGGCCGCGCTGTCGGCGAAGAGGCGGGCCAGGTCGATGGCGACGACTTCCAGGGCCACGCGGGGACGCTCGACGCGGGGCTGGCCGGGTTGCGGCGGACGCGGATAGGCGTCGGGGTCGGTGTGGTTTTCCGGCCGCAGGAAGAAGAGGCGCATGGATTTCTGCGCGACGCACAGGGCCCCCACGTAACCGGTCTCGGTAACCTGCACGATGTCGCCCGTCTGCTCATTCACGGCCATGGCCTGGCCACGCACGCGGTTGGAGCGAAAGACGACCCATTGGCCGTCGGAAGTCCATTGGGGGTGCGTCGGGTAGATTTTCGAATCACCGGCGGGCGTGCTGGTGAGGAAGGTGAGCGCGACGCCGGTCACCGGATCCGTCACCACCTTCTTTTCGGACGGAAAGCGGCGCCCGAGTTGAGCGGTGGCCGGCAGGCTGAGGACCTGGGCGGCGGCGAGGGCGACGAGCAGGGTGAGGATGGATCTGGGACGCATCATGATGGTTGGGGTTGGGTGAATTGGTTCAGGGACGGCGCAGCACGCGGATCTTATGGGCTTCGCTGTCGCCAATGTAAATGGAGCCATCGGTGTCGGCGAAGACGCCGTGGGGACGGTGGAGGGCGCAGGCAATCGCCGCGCCGTCGGGTCCGTCCCCGAGGGTGCCGGTGCCGGCGACGAGTTCAAGGGCGCCGGTGCGGGCGTTGATCTGGCGGATGCTGTGGCTCTCCGTGTCGGCGAGCCAGGCGTTGCCCCCGGCATCGAGCGCGATGCCCTTGGGGCCGCTGAGGGTGGCCGCGCGCGCCGGGGCGCCGTGGCCGGTGAAGCCCGGAGCGCCGGTGCCCGCGACGTGGCGGATGATGCCGGCCTTGAGATCGAGCTTGAAGACCTGATTGCCCTCGCGGGTCACGAGCCAGAGGTTGCCCTCGCGATCGACGTCCAGGGAACGCGGATTATTGAACGGTGTGCCGGCGAGCGGAGCGCCGTCCGGGGTCGGCCCCGGTCGGCCGGTGCCGGCGACCGTGGTGATGATTCCCGTGATGGGATCGATGCGCCGGATCGCGTGATTACCGACGTCGCAAATGTACAGGTTGCCGGCGGGGTCGAACTGGATGCTGTGCGGGCCCTTGAACGTGGCTGCCGCGGCGGGCCCGCCGTCGCCCGTGAAGCCGCGACGGGTGGGGCCGCCCGCGATGGTGGTGATGACGCCCGTGCCGAGATCGATGCGCCGGATGGCGTTGTTGCCCGTGTCGGCGACATAGAGATGGCCGTCGGGGCCGAAGCGGATCTCGTGGGGGAGATTCAGCTCGGCTGCGGTGGCGGGGCCGCCATCGCCGGCGGGGCCGCGTTTGCCGGTGCCCGCGATGGTGCTGATGGTGCCGTCGGGCGCGATGCGCCGGATCCGGTGGCCGTTGTGCTCGCAGAACCAGAGGGCTCCGTCCGGGCCGCGAATGATGCCGTAGGGATCATTGAGTTGCGCGGCGGAGGCGGGACCGCCGTCGCCCGCGAAACCCGGCTGCCCGTTTCCCGCGATGGTGCTGATGGTGTAGGAAGGGGAGGCCATCGTGAAAGAGCCGGCCAACAAAAGAGCGGTCG
>JAEZDN010000150.1 GCA_023433275.1 Verrucomicrobiota bacterium | reverse complement strand
TGCTCACTTCCGCCTCGGTGCTCACCTTCGACTCCGCGGCCGCCACCGCCGCCGGCTCCAACGACTTCCTCCCCAAACCCTTCACCGAGGCCCAACTCCTCGACCAGCTCAGCCGCCTGCTCGGCCTCACCTGGCGACGGCAGGCTGCGGCCCCCGCGACCGTCGATGCGGCGCTCCCGCCGGAAGTCCACGCGCGCCTCCTTGCCGCCGCGGACGCCGGCGACATCGCCCGATTGCGCGCCGAAATCACCTCCGCCCGCGCCAGTCTCCCCGGCGTGTCATCATTGCTCGCCCAGCTTGAAACGTTCGCCGGTGCCTATCAGCTTGAACGGGTGCGCGAACTGCTTCGTGCCAGTCACCCATGAGCCAGCCTCCCACCATCCTCGTCGTCGACGATACTCCGGCCAACCTCGGTCTGGTCCTGGAATCTCTCGGCGCCGCCGGCCTCCGGGTGCTGCTGGCCGAAAACGGCGCACGCGCCCTCGAGTTGTTGGCGCAACAGCCAGTCGATCTCATCCTGCTGGACATGATCATGCCCGGGCTCGACGGACTCGCCGTTTGCCAGCGCATCAAGCAAAACCCCGGCTGGAGCGAGCTCCCCCTGATTTTTCTCACGTCGGTGGACGTCCCCGCGCAAAAGGTGAAGGCCCTCGAGGCCGGCGCCGTGGATTACATCAGCAAACCCGTCCACCCGCCCGAGGTGCTGGCGCGCGTGCGCACCCACCTCGATCTCCGCGCCGCGCGCCTCGCGCTCCAACGTCAGAACGCGCTCCTGGAAGCGGAGGTGGCCCTGCGCCTCGATGCCGAGGCGCAACTAGCCCAGTCGCTTGATCGCGCCCTCCTCATTTCCGATCGCGAGGGCCGCCTGATCTTCCAGACGCTCCGCGCGACCCACTTGCTGTTCAAGCACCTCGCCAACCACGAGCCCGGCCGCCTGCCGCCCGAGCTCGCGAGCGCCGAGCGCTTCCAAAGCGCCGCCGGCACCTTGCTGCTGCACCGTTTCGTGGAGAAAGGCAGCGACAGCCTCACGGTGCTCTATCTCATCGAGGAACACGCGCCCCCGGGTCCGGTGGAGCTGACCAAGCTCGGCATCACGCCGCGCCAGGCCGAGGTCCTCTATTGGATCGCGCAGGGAAAAACCAACTCCGAGATCGCCATCATCCTCGGCACCAGCCCGCGCACCGTCGAGAAACACGTCGAACAACTGCTGGAGCGACTTGGGGTCGAGAATCGCGTCGCCGCCGCCGCCCAAGCCAATGAGTTGCTCCGGCGCCTCGGAGATCAGTAGGCCGCACGGCCGGGCCGCCATCTGACTGGCCCCGGTCAGGCCGAAGCCGGCATCAAATGGAGCCGGGCGCCCTCGTCCCGGGGATCACGAAACCGGCCCGTGGGCGGGCCGGCTCCAGAATGGCAACGACGCGGCAAGCCTGCCCCCCACCATCAACCGATCAACGCGGGCGAGCGACCGTGAACACATCCCGCGTGCGCACGTAATTATCCCCGCCCATGCGGCCGATCGTGTCCAGCTTCGCGGGATCGATCTGGCCGTCGGCGCCGATCACCGCGTCGGACACATGCGCGCAAACGATCGTGCCGAACACCACGTTCGAGCCCAGCGCGCCTTCCCCAAAATCCACGATGCGATCGAGCCGGCACTCGAACGCCACGGGGGCATCCGCCACGCGCGGCGGGCGGACCTTGAGCGACGGCGCGCTGGCAATGCCAAATCGCTCAAACTCGCTCTCGCCATGCGGCAGGGGCGTGGCGGTGAGATTCATGGGCTCCGCCAGGGAGAACGGCACGATGTTCACGACAAACTCGGGCACCTGGCCGACGTTGATCACGCTGTCCTTCTTGACCCCGTGGCGGTTGATCGCGCCGCTGAACATCAGCGTGGGCGGTTTCGAGCACACGCCCTGGAAGAAGGAAAATGGCGCGAGGTTCGTCACGCCCGCGGCGGAGATGGTGGAAACCCAGGCGATGGGACGCGGGGTGATGGCACTGATCATCCACCCGTAGGCTTCGCGCTGGGCAAGGGTCTCGAAATCGAGGGTCATGAAGGGAGCGTGGGCGGGGCGCACGAAAAGGCAAAGCCAGCCTCATCGGTCCGCGATGATCCCGCTCCGCTCAAAAGAGTCTCCGGCCCTTCGCTTCCGGCGGAAGCTCGACCCCGAGCAAACCCGCAAGCGTCGGCGCCAAATCCTCCACCGCCACGCGCTCCGCGCGCGCCCCGGCCTGGAACCCGCCGCCCACCCATACCTGGGGCACGTGGCTGTCGTAGTCGTACGGCGTGCCGTGGTTGGCCGTGGTGGTCCCGGCGAGCCAGAATGGCTGGATCAGAAACACCACATCCGGACTGCGCGTGGCGTTATAGCTGAGACGCATGCGTTCGCCGTAACCACCCAAGGCGCCCTCGCCCAGCAATTGATCACGCGTCCAGACATCGGCAATGCCCGGGAATGTCGCGAGCGCGTCGCGCAGGACGGCGCGCACCTTTGCCGGATCCGCGCCCGCATGTTTCACCACCGTGGAATTGAGGCGATAACCCGAACCATCGCGCAGCGCCCAATACTGCCCCTCCGGGGCCGGGCCAAACGCCGCCGCCAACGCGCCGCTCACATGGGCCTCGAGTTTTGAACCACTGATCCGGCCGGCCGCGTCCGCGCCGCGCTTTTCGATGGTCTGCTCCGGGATGGGGCCGACCCCATGATCCGCCGTCAGCACCAGCACATAATGGTCCCGGCCGACCCGCTGGTCCAGGTAGCGGAGAAACTCCGCCAGCACCTGGTCTAGACGAAGAAAGCTGTCCATCACCTCATGGCTGTCGGGCCCGTAACTGTGGCCGATGCGATCCGTCTGCGAGAAACCCACACAAAGCAGGTCCGGCGTGTCATCGATGCCGAGACCCTCGGATTCAATCAGGCGCATCGCCAGTCCCGCGACGAGTTCGTTGCCCCAGGGCGAGAGTTCGAGCGTCCAAAGAAATCCATTCGAGGGCTCCGGCTTGCCGCCGTCGATCCGCTTTGGAAAAGTCCGCGTCAGGCCCTGCCCGGAATATTCGCCCGTGGCGTCGTCCGGGCCCTGCACCGTGTCGTAGATTTCGACTTCCCGCAGACGTTCCCAGACGCGGCCGAAATATCCTTCCGGCGGGTTGGCCGCGTTGAATTCCTGCACCCAGGCGGGCAACTCGCGGTGATAGTAGGTGGAGGTGACAAACTTCCCGTCCACGCTCCAGTAGGCCCCGTCGGCTTTGGCTCCAGCCATCAGGATCGCGGAACGGTCCTTGTCCGCGACGCCGAAAACCTTCGCCGCGGCGCCATAACGCTCCTTCAGCCGGTCGCCGACCGTGGTGCCCAGGAAATTGCGCGGGGAGCGACCCGTCTGCGCGGCATTGGGCCCGCGCGGCGCGACTCCCACCAGCGGGGAGTCGACGTCCTGCACTGCGTTTACCCCGACGAAACTCGCCGGGTCGCGCCAGTCATTGCCGATGATTCCATGCGCGGACGGGTTCACGCCACTCAGGATCGTGGCGTGCCCCGGCGCGGTGATCGTGAACGCGTGGTTGTAATGACAATTTTGGAAATCCGCGCCTTCCCGGACGAGACGATTGAATCCGTCGGCGCCAAAATACGGGCCGAACCGCTTCAGGTAATCCCCGCGCATCTGATCCACGGACACGACCACGGCGAGGCGTGGCACCGGCCGCTCCTCTGCGCCGAGCGGGCCCAGACCCGCCACCAGCAGGAGGAGGCAGAGCGGACGTGTCATCAAACCGGGGGCCGGGCGCGCCAGGCGGCTCGCGCGCGGGAAAGCGGGGTGGAAGCGAATCATCTGGCGGCTCACTCCGCCGTGAACCCGTTGCCCGTCGCCGCCCAGTAGATGCCGCCATAGATGTGGTGCATGAAATTCTGGTCGCGATAGGTTGCCGGCAGGTGGCCAAATGCGGTGTAGAACGCACGGCCGCCGTCATACTCGTGGTACCAGCTGACCGGGTGAACGTCGCCCATGCCCTTGCCTTCCTTCGGGCCCCACTTGGCGTACGGCTTGTAGGTCTTCTCGTCGACTGAAAGCAGGAACTTCAGCTCGCCGCCCTCGGGGGCGCCAAACTCGTACCACTCCTCGGTGAAGAGGAAGCGCTTGGCGAAACGATCCATGCCGGGGAAATTCGGATCGAGCACCTTCACCGTCGCCGTCTGCACGGCAGGATGGATGTGAAACATGTAACCCACCATCTTCCGATACCAGGGCCAGTCGTACTCGGTGTCCGAGGCGCTGTGAATGCCGACGAACCCGCCACCCTTCCTGATGTAGCGCTCGAACGCCGCCTGTTGCTCGTTGTCCAGGGCGTCGCCCGTCGTGCAGAGGAAAATCACCGCCTTGTACTTCGCCAGCTCGGCGTCCTTGAACACGCGGCCCGCATCGGCGGTCCAGAACACCTCGAAATCGTGCAACTGCCCCAGCTCCTGGATGGCCGTGACGCCCGCGTTGATGGAATCGTGGTGCCAGCCCGCGGTCTTGGTGAAGAGCAGGACTTTGAATTGCTCCGCTTGGGCGGCGAGGCCGGCGGCCAGGCTGAATGCGGTGAGGGCGAGGATCCGAAGGGATTTCATGCGGGGATTGGGGGTTGAAAGCGACACCTTGGCCAACGCGCCGGGAAATGCAACGCCCGGTCCGGCTGAAATCATGCGCTTGCTCCCATGCGCAGCCGGGCGAGGGCGCGAATCGACGGAGCGCGGATCGGATTCAAACTGTCCTGAGTGCGCCCTTGCCTCACTGGAGCCGGCCCGCCCTCGGGCCGGTTCTTCACCCCCGGAGCCAGGGGCGCCCCGGCTCCATTATCCCAAGCGCGGAGCAAGACTGCGCCCGACGAAATCGACTTTCCTCGTTGGCCAGGCTCAACCCCGCAACGGAATCAGCGCGCGGATGCGCCCGTCGCGCAACCACAGCGCCGCCCAGAGCAATACCCCGAACGCGACCGGCATCCACCAACCGGCGGCGCCTATCCCCATTTGCGCCGTTACAGCCACGGCGCCGCCCAGGTACGCGGCGAGCAGGATGGCGCCCAGCACCGCGGTGCGGGGAATCAGGTAAATGACCGTGCAGGCAACTTCGAGGCTTCCGATCGCGACCGCGCTGCCCGCGGGCCATTTCGAAAAGCCTTCGACGACTTGCGGCGTTTGCATGATCTTCATGACACCGCTCATCAGGAGCATGGCGACCGGAGGAACGCTGAGGGCGACGCTGGTCCAGAAGGCAGCTTTGGAAACGGGAGGCGTGGAGGACATGGGGATCAGGGGTTGGGATTGGGTTTGGGGGAAAGGTACGCGGTGAGTTGGTCGAGGGTGCCGGTCCAACCCATGGTCATGCTGCCCCGACCCGCATCAAAGGTCGCGCGCTCCGCGGCGGTCGCGTCAAAGGGCACCCAGGTGATAGTCACGAGCGTCTTTGCCCCCTGCTCCGTCAGCGTTACCGTCGTCAACATTTGCAGCGGCCAGGGGTCCGTGGAGAACGGATGCGGCGTGATGCCGCCGGCTTCATCGGAAAACGAATTTAACCAGACGAGCTTCAACGGGGGGACGATCTCGCGATAGATCGCGCGACCCCATATCAGCTTCCCGTCCGGCGACTGCATGCTGTAGTGCGTCATGCCACCCGGCCGGAGATCCATGGTCGCCAGCCCCATCTTGAAACCCTTCGGACCCCACCATTGCACGAAACAGTCACGTTCGGTCCACGCCCGCCACACCAGCTCGCGCGGGGCCGCGAACTCGCGCGTAATGACGAAGGGCGTCGTGACCATTCCGGCCGTGTACTCGGCCGCACGCTCGAGGGTCTGCCTGCCGCCCTCAATCGCACCGTAGTCGCGAACCACGCGATCGCGGGCCTCCTTCGAGGGAAATACCATGCGACCGGTCAGGCGGGTCTTGTCGCCGTCGACGGTTTCAAAAGTCCACGTCGCGCGAAACGTCGCGCCGCGTGGCTCGTCGTCGTCCAGATCGCTGCCGGCCCCAAGCAGGAAGGTGATGCGCTCCTGCGGCACGATCTCGAGAAACCGGGCCTTGTTGGGATAATTCGTGCCGTCGGGCCCGTGCATCGTGTGCTCCCAGTAGCCACCGACGCGGAACTCGTGCCGCTTGGTGGTGTTCGTGAATCCGCGCGGGCCCCACCAGTGGACGACGTGCTCCGGGTTGGTCCAGGCCTCCCAAACCAGTTCGCGCGGGGCATGCAGGACGCGGGAAATGACGATCTCGGTATCGGACGGGAGAGGTGAATCAGACATGGTGGGGCTTTGATTGATTCAACGAACGGGTTGCCCGGTTTCGGACAGCGGCGCGGATAGGAGCGCCTCGAGCCGGTCGAAATTCTGCTCGTTGGCCGGCAGGATGAAGGCGCGAAGCCTTTCGGTCTCGGCCGGATCGTCGAAGCGCATCCGCCAGGTCAGCGCGGTCCGGTCACCCCGGGCTTCGAAGTGCATTTCGAGCGTGAAGTCATGGCCCGCCTGGATATGGCGCACCACCACCCGCTCCGGCGCGACGATCTCCATGAACCGGTGATCCATCTCGTAGGCGGCGCCGTCCGGCCCGCGCAGGGTGAATCGCCACGCCCCATCCGGCTGAAACTCGAACCGATGAAACGTGTTGGTGAACCCGTGAGGGCCCCACCATTGCGCCAGTTGCGCCGGATCGCTGCAGGCGGCGAACACGCGCTCGCGCGAGGCCGCGAATTCGCGGTGGTTGACCAGTTCCGGGATGAGCTCAGCGCACACGGGCTTTCCTCTTTACGCGCAGGGCCGGCCGGGCGGGAGCGACAGGTCTTGCCTGCAATTCCTGCAGGTAGGCGTCGAGGCGATCGAGCCGCTCCTCCCAATGGGCCTTGTACTGGCCGATCCAATCCACGGCCTCCTTCAGCGGCGCCGCCTGGATGCGGCATGGCCGCCACTGGGCGTCGCGTCCGCGCATGATCAGGCCGCTCCGCTCGAGCACGCGCAGGTGCTTTGAGATCGCTGGCAGGCTCATGTCGTGCGGCTCGGCCAGCTCCGTCACCGAGCGCACGCCGCGCGACAACTGCGATAAAATCTCCCGCCGCGTGGGATCGGCCAGGGCGGCAAAAACGGCGCTGAGGCGATCGGGCGACATGCGTTTTGTGGTTAACCATTTGGTTAACTACAGAACCGCGTCAAGTCCTGAACCGGACTCATTCGGACGATCGTCGCCTGCCCGCTGGTCGCCCTCGATCGGCCGGGGCCGCCCCGCCCCAGCCCAATGTTCGTAATACGAACATTGGGCTGAGCATCTTCAGGAAGGCCGAGGCGAATGTTCGTATTACGAACATTGGGGGATGTGAAGAACGCAGGGGAAGCGGAGACGGGGCGAACCACGCCCCTCTGGTATGGCATGGTGGAAGCCGCGAATTTCGCCGTCGGAGGAGACCGCCGCGGGGCGCAGCAATTCCCACGCTCATTCCCCCACCACGTCGTCTCACCGACCCCATGCCGTGACGCGGACACACCGGTTGTCGGCGGACCGCCGTGGGATCGTCCTACGCGTGGCCGCGGCCAATGTTCGTATTACGAACATTGGGCTGATCACTTCTCGAGGGGCGTGGAGGCGAATGTTCGTAATACGAACCATTGGAACGGTCCGGGAGCCGAGCAGCGGAGACGCCGGTGAATGGCGGTGCCTACCGGGAGGCGGGATCAGTATCCCGCCCCAAGCCGGAAACTGGCAGTCGGATGCAGGGGCGCGGCTTGATGTTTGGACCGAAGACAAGGGTACCAGTTGACCGCGCCCTTTCCTCGCTGCGGGAACCAAGGGCGTGGACGAAGGCGTCCTTTGCTACGGGAACCATAGGCGTGGACGAAGGCGCCCTTTCTACGGGAACCGTGGGCGTGGACGAGCCATGCCCCTACAACGGAACAGTTCCGCGCACGCGGTGGAATCGAGCTGCAACTACATCGTTCCGGCTCAGGTTCAGATCGGGACGGCCGCCCACGGAATTCGTGCGTCCGACGGGCCCAATCCAAGGCGAATCAAGGACCGCCCCACCTTGGGAACAACCTACTTTGCGTACACCGGATCGAGTTCGAGGCGGAAATAGTCGCGGGCGTTGGCGAAGCAGATGTTCTTCACCATGCTGCCAACGAGGGCGCGGTCTTTCGGAATTTCTCCGCGCTCCATGTCGTTGCCGAGCAGGTTGCAGAGCGTCCGGCGGAAATACTCGTGACGCGGGTAGCTGAGGAAACTGCGTGAGTCCGTGAGCATCCCCACAAACCGGCTCAGCAAGCCGAGATTCGAGAGGGCGTTGATCTGCCATTCCATCGCTTCCTTCTGGTCGAGGAACCACCAGCCGGAGCCGAACTGCATTTTGCCCGCCACGGAACCGTCCTGGAAATTGCCGATCATCGTGCCAAGGACGTAATTGTCCGCGGGATTGAGGTTATAGAGCACGGTCCGCGGCAGTTCACCGGTCGAGTCCAGGGCGTTGAGGTACGCACTGAGCGCGCGCGCCTGCGGGAAATCGCCGATCGAATCGAAACCGGTGTCGGGGCCGAGCTTGGTGAGCAGGCGGGTGTTGTTGTTGCGGAGGGCGCCGAGGTGGAGCTGCTTGGTCCACCCGCGCTTGGCGTCCCAACGGCCAAGCTCGATCATGAGGAACGACGCGAACTTCGCGTAATCAGTCGCATTGGCCGCCCGGCCCGCGCGGGCGGCGTCGAAGATCGTCTTCGCCTCGGCGGCGGTGCAGGGCTCGGCGTAGCAGCTCTCCATGCCGTGGTCGGACAGGCGCCCGCCAACCGTGTGAAAATCGGCATGGCGCTTTTCGAGCGCGGCGAGGAAGTCGTCAAAGGACTTCACGGCCATGCCGGATGACGCTGCGAGCTTCTCGAGCCAGGCGCTGTACGCCTCCGGCTTGTCGACGAGAAACGCGCGGTCGGGCCGGAAGGTCGGGTACACGCGGGTCTTGATGCCCGAGCGGTTGATTTGCTCGTGCTGGGCGAGTGGGTCCGCGGGATCGTCGGTGGTGCAGATCGCGGCGACCTTGTTGGCGGCAAGGATGTCATGCACGCGCAGGCCGGCCAGCCGGGCGTTGGCCTCCTGCCAGATCTTGTCGGCCGACGCCGGGCTGATGATGTCGGTGATGCCGAAGTAACGCGCCAGCTCGAGGTGGGACCAGTGATAGAGCGGATTGCGCAGGGTGTGCGGCACGGTGGCGCACCAGGCGTCGAACTTCTCGCGCGGGGTGGCGTTGCCGGTGCAGAAGCGCTCGTCCACGCCGTTCGAGCGCATGGCCCGCCACTTGTAGTGATCGCCGCCGAGCCAGATCTCCGCGAGGTCGGCGAAGGACTTGTTCTCCAGGATCTGCGCGTGCGGCAAGTGACAGTGGTAGTCGTAGATCGGCTCGTTCTTCGCGAAGCTGTGGTAGAGATCGCGCGCCGCGTCGGTGTGCAGGAGGAAGTCGTCGTGAATGAAAGGTTTCATGGGGGCGAAAGTGGTGGGTAGTGAGTAGCGGGTAGCGAGCAGGCCGACACTGAGTGCGATGCTCGCTACTCACTACCCGCTTCTGTCATCGGCTGATGTCGCCGAGCATGGCGTCAAGTGAGTCATAGCTGCCGAGGAGCTTGCTGGCTCCAGCGCAGCGTTCCTTCGTCGCCAGGCCGGTGTTCTCGGCGAGGAAGATCAGGTAGGCGGCGATCCGCTTCGCGAAGAGCAACCGCGCCTCGGGGCTGACGGCGTAGAACCGCGCGCGCTGCCGGTAGCCGGCGGGCGAGTGGTCGCCCAGCGCGGCCTTCTCCGGCTTGCCGCCGGCCGCGAGCACATAGAGGAAATTGTATTCGAAGAAGATCATGTGCTCGGCCGAGGGCGGCAGGGCCTCGAGCGCGGCGCGGCAGGTGTCAGGCGACGTGAAGACCTGCCCTGGTGTGGGCCGGGTGCCCCCACCCGGCGAAGCTTCATTCCCGCGGGGTGAGGGCACCCCACCTACAGCGGCATTCTCCAGCGACGTCGTCACGAAAATCCGCGCCATCTTCTGCTCGGTGGGATCCGCGCTGAACGCCCCCGCGACCGCCATGTCGATCGTGAACCGGTACCAGTCGCGCCAGAGCGCGGCATCGGCCGGATTCTTCGACTGCGAGAGCGCCACCCCCATCTCGTAGGTGTAGCGCCCGCTGGTCTTGATCTCGAGCGCGCTGCCCGTGACCTCGCCCATGATGCGGTAGTTCTCGGCGGACTTTCCGGAGCCCGAGTGGAAGCCAATGCTGACGCCGAACTTCGCGCACACGTCCCATTGTTTCTGGATCAGGGCCCGCAGCGCGTCGTTGTCCGGATACGGGGTGTTCTTCTGGAAGCCAAAGGCCGGCGCCACGAAATTCACCGGCATGTCGAGGGCCTCGCAAAGCGCGAGCATGATGGCGGTCGTCTCGGGCGTGGTGAGGCCGGGCAGCTCGTCGATCGAAAGCTCGCGCAGGTACGCCCGGCCCACCGGCGTGGTGAACGTGGCGGCGCGCGCCGCGGCGTATTTCTCGTCGCGGCGCTTCATCTTCTGCATGGGCGTCCACACGGTCGCGAGCAGACGCTCGAACGCCGCGTCATCGAGCTGCAGCCCGGCGGCGGCCACGCGGGCGCGCGTCTTCGCCACGATGGCGGAGGGGATGGCGGCCACGTCGGCCGGCTGGTTGAGCGCGAGTTCCGGCGAGAGATCGAAGGTGATGTAGCTGGCCAGCAGGCAGCCCTTGACGAGGGCGTCCTCACGGACGTCGAACTTGCCGCCGATCGGCTGGTGGTCCGCATTGAACGACCAGGCGATGCGCCGGCGGTGAAAACCGGTTTTCAGTTTCGACAGCACGCATCCGTGGCTCATGCCCTCGACGCTTTGCCCCTGGTGGCCTTCCGGGACATTGGTGCCGATGAAGGGGAAAGGCACGGTATCGAGCCGGTTCGCCAGCATGGCGTCGACGTCGTACACGAGTTCGCGGGGGATCGAATTCTGGTTGGCCGTCAGTCCGATCTCGAGCGCGCTCATCGCCCACTCGACGGCGGGCCAGTGCAGCGTCGTGAAACGCGCGCCCACGCCCAGCGTGCTGCGGCCCAACCGCGCGCCGGCGGTCGGAAAGATCGTCGAGCCGGCGTCGTGTTCCTGAATGAGGTTTTTCAACACGAGCAGGTTGGCCCATGATGCCGGGAAATACGTCGCCCCCTCGTGCACCACCCCGCCCACCAGCGCGGCGCCGGCGCCGTGCAGCTTCCAGGCACAATCGCCGGACGCGTTCTCGACGAGCGTAAACTCCCCCGCCTTGGTGGCGAAGCGGCTCTTGGCGTATTCGGTCACGCGGCCGGCCTTCACGTCAGCCGTCAGGCCCGGCCAGTCGAGGCAGAAGTCGGGCGACACGCACGGGTTCTGGGCGATGCGCAGGTTGTTCTTCAGGAGGAATTCGTTGATGGCGGACATGGCCGGCAAAGTTGAAGGGAAAGTTTAAGTTGAAGGAGAGTGGCAGCGAGCGGCAGGTCCGGTTTCTTTAACTTGGACTTGTCGCTTAAGCTGGCGCCGCGCGGCGGAGCCGCGCTCAAATCGTCATCGCATGGTAGCCGCCGTCGACGATGAGCTCCTCGCCGGTGATGAAGGAGCCGGCCGCGTCGGAGGCGAGGAGCAGCGTGGCGCCGATCAGCTCGCGGGCCTCGCCGAAGCGCTTCGCGGGCGTATGGCCCATGATCGCGGCCACGCGGTCGGGCGAGAGGATCTTCTTGTTCTGCTCCGCGGGAAAGAAACCCGGGACGAGGACATTGACGCGCACGCGGGCCGTGGCCCACTCGCGCGCGAGGTTGAGTGACAGGTTGTGGACCGCGCCCTTGGAGGCCGAATAGGTGATCACCCGCGACAGCGGCACGATGCCCGACATGGACCCGAGGTTGATGATGGAGCCCCCCTCGCCGCGATCGACCAGGTACTTGCCGAAGACCTGGCAGCCGAGGAACACACCCTTCACGTTGACCCGCAGGATCCGATCGAACTCCTCCTCCGTGATGTCGAAGAATGGCGTGGCGGAATTGATGCCCGCGCCATTCACCACGATGTCGATGCGACCGCTCCGCTTGAGCACGGCGTCGCGCAGGCCCTCGAGTTCCGTCTTGTTTGTGGCCTCGGCGGCATGGAACCAGGCCTTGCCGCCCGCGGCGGCGATCTTGTCGAGTCGGGCTTGGGCTTTCTCGATGTTGCGGCCGACAATCACGACCTCGGCGCCGGCGCCGGCCAGGCCTTCCGCCATGGCGCCGCAAAGCTCGCCGGTGCCGCCGATCACGACGGCCACTTTGGCGGACAGGCCAAAATAGGAGTTCAGATATTCTTCAGGTTTCATGGGTGAAAAGGGGGAAGGAAAGCCAAGCCGCCGGCAGGAAATCCAGCAAGCCCCGAGGCCCTCCCGGAACGGTCATTAGCGATCCTGCCGGGGTTGGTGAAAAAACAACTGGAGCGCGGGCGACATCGCCCGCCAAACGCGTTGGCCGCGGCGGGATCGCCGCCGCTCCAAGGCACGAATCGGTTCGGAGCTTCATGGGCGGGCGGTGTCTGCGACCGGTTGAAGCTGCTGGTCGAGCCACTCCAGGTAACGGGCCTCGTAACCGGGCGCGGCGTGTTGCCACTCGCCCAGCCTATGTCCGGCGCCGGGGAGCACGATGAGGTCGCACGTGACGCCGCTCGCCCGGAGCTTCGCCTGGAAATCGTGCGACTGCTGGATCGGCACGGTCCGGTCGGCGTCGCCATGGATCAACAGAAACGGCGGCAAGCCCGGGCGAACATGATTGAGTGGCGAAATCGCCCGCAACAATCCCAGCGACTCGGGCGTGATCTCCCTGGGGCGATTCAGGAGGTTTTGCAGCGACGCGCTGAGGCCGCCGCGCACGGGCAGTTCCTGCTCGTGGTTGGTGACGGGCGCAAACCCGACCACGGCCTGCACGCGCACGCTGTCGTCCACCGCGGTGGCGGCCTGGCACACCAGGTGCCCGCCGGCGGAATGGCCAAAGAGCACAATGCGCGCGGGGTCGCCGTTGAATTTCGCCGCGTTGGTCTTCACCCAGCGGATGGCGGTCTGCACGTCATCGAGACAGGCGGGCCAGCGATGCTGCGGGGCCAGGCGGTAATTGATCGAGAACCAGGTGTACTTCGCCGCCGTGAGCGGGCCGAACCAGGCGCCAATGCCCGCGCCGCCGTCGAGCGTCGCCTTGTCGCCGCCGCTCCAGCCGCCTCCGTGGACGAGAATCGCGACGGGGAATGGCCCCTCGCCGGCCGGCACACTGACATCCAGCAGCAGTTTCTCCCCGGCGGCGGTACCGTAGGAAATGTCGGTCAATTTCGCCGCCTGCGGTTCATGCCGCAATGCCGGGGCCAGCGCGGGCACGAGCGAGCGCAACTCCTCGACGACCAGGCGCGCGAAGGCGGCGCTGCCGCGCGCGTCGAGATGGGTCGTGTCGTTCTTGCCGGCGGCATCAGGGAAATTGAAAGTGGCGGTCTGGTCCGGCCCGAGCGTTTCGCAAAAGGCCAGGCTGCGTGCGTGCAGATCGAGCAGCGGCACTCCCTTCGCGGCCGCGACCGCCTTCACGGCCTCGACATAGGGCACATGCGCGGACACCAAGCGAGCCGGGTTCTCCTTCGAGAATGTTCGCCGCACCAGCGAGGTGACGAGCACCGGCTGCGCGCCTTGTGCCCGCACCTCGTCGACGAAGCGCACAAGGTTTTCGGTGTAAGTTGTCGTCGGGTCTGTTTCACGGGCCGGACCTTTGCCGGGCTGGTCGTTGTGACCGAACTGGATGAGGTAATAGTCTCCCTTCAGCGCGAGCGCGTGCTCCCAAAGCCCATCGTCCCGGTAACTTTTCGAACTGGCCCCGTTGCGCGCGGCATTCGAAACCTTCAAACCGTCGCCCGCGAACTGGCGAAAACCCAGTCCCCAGCCGGAGAGGTCGGTCACGGTGGAGTCGCCGACGAGGACGACGTGGATGGGATTCGCGGTGGTGACCGCGAACGACGCCGAGGCGAATAGCCCGACGAGCGCCAGCCAACTGCGCCTGAGACACAACGTGGGAGCGAATGTAGGGGCGCAGACTTGCTGCGCCCTCCCGTTCTTTCGCGCGGCGCACCTCAGGGCGCAGCGAGACTGCGCCCCTACGAGATAAATGAGGAGGCGCCAGGAGTTCATTCGGCGGTGCGCGGATTCCAGCCGTCGGCTCCCGCCAGTACATTTTGCGGCGTGAGCGCGGCGGCGTGCTCGGCGGTGAGCGGCCTGGCCCAGGCCACCCGGGCTTCGTCATTCGCCCCGGGGCCGGTGCTGCCGAACTCGGCGTAAAACGTGGTTCGCTCGGCCGGCGGCTTGTTCCAGTTATGCCAGCCCGCCGGGCGAACGACGTCTGACATTTCCGTGCGCAGGAAAACGGTCTTGGCGAATTCCCGCCACGGCCGGCCGAGGTAGGTTTTCACGCCCGCCTCGCCCGTGATCCGACAATCGGCGAACACATAACCGTGATCCTGATCCTTCGGCGTGGACGCGGCGGTGATATAGCCGTCGGCCAGCACGTGAATGTGGCACCGCTCGAAGTAGGAGGTCGCCGCCCCGAAGATGAAATCCACATGCCCTTCGATATAGCAGTCGCTGAAATAATGACGGCCGCGGTTGACGAGAATCGTGTCCTGCCAACCCAGGAAACGCACGCGCCGGAACTCCAGTCGGTCGGCGTCGGCGCGCAGGGCGAGCGCCTGCGCCACCGGCGGACCGTCGGGCCGCGGGCCGGGCCGCCCGGCGTCGTTGGCGATGGTCAGGTTCTCCCAGATCATGCCGTCGCCATCGATCTGGACCGTGGGCGTGCGGAAGGTGCCGATGATCTTGCCGTCGGGGCCGGACAGATTGGCGTGCTGATCATAGACGACGACGGTCCGGGCTTGGTCCTCGCCGATCACGTGGATGTTGCCCCGTTCGCGCTGAACGTAGATGCGTTCGCGATAGGTGCCCGCTTTCACGAGGATCACCCAGCGGGGCGTGGCGGGATCGGTTTTCATCGGCGCCGCGCTGATGGCCTCCTGCAACGACGTGTACTGGCCGGAGCCGTCGGCCGCGACGATGGCATCGGGCGTGGGAGCGGCCCAGAGGGTCGCCTGCAAACACGCTCCCACCAGAAGGAGCAAGGTGCGAAGGCTTGGGCTGGAGCGGGGTTTTGTGACCGCAGGATTGGGTGATACCGCGTTCGATCGGCGCTCACCGACCGCCGCTACGGAGGAAGCGTTCATGGCAGATTATGCTTGGCGCGCCAGCGGGGGTAATCCTGCGCGAGCAGCTTGGCGGGCCAGTCGCCGAGGTACGCATAACCCGCCCGGCGCTCGCGTTCGATTTCGTTGTGGTCGTAGTGGAAAACCCGGTCGCGTCCGAGAAAAAGGGGACGATTCGTGCCGAGTTCATAGAATCGGGCCCAGATCGGCGGCGCCGCGGGATCAGCCACGGCCAGGCGATCGCGCTTGCCGTCGGAGGCTGTGACGAAATCGGCCCGCAGGCCCCGGATCTGCACGGCCTCGAGCCAGGCCACGGCGCCTTCGATCGCGGCGGCGATCTCCGGTGTGGGCTCCTCCCCCATGAGGAATCGCACGATCCCGACGGTTTCCATCCCGGACAGCGAGGGCGGCTCGAAGGCGCGAGCCCAGGCGGGTTCGAGGGTATGCTCATCGTGCTGCGCGCACCACGCCGTGAGCCGACCATCCTGTCGGACCTGGGTGCGGAGAATGCAGGCAACGCCCTTCGCCACCGCGTCGCGCGCCCGTGCCCGACGCGCCGCATCCACGAAGGCGAAGCGCGATTCCCCTTGTGCGCACTCGCGGAGCAAGGTGAGCACATTCACCATGGCATTGTCGTTATAGGTGATGTGGCTGTAATAGCCGCGCATCGCGGGATAGAACTGCGGCCAGCCTCCATTCTCATATTGCGCCGCGAGCAGGTAGTCGAAACCGCGCGTGAACGACGCCTTTAGTTGCGCGTCACCCGTGGCCACGATGACCCGCGCCAGGTAACGGAGCTGCGTGGTGGTCGCGCCGTTGTCGATCGTGGGCGCGCGGTCCGCGGGCTTGCCCGACCCATGGCTGGCCGGGGGCGGCGCGGTCATATCGGTGTTCTTGGCCCAGCCGCCTTCCGGCGATTGGTAGGCGACGACCGCCGCAGCGATGCCGGCGGCTTCCGCCGAGGCGTACCACGCCGGCGGCTGATCCAGCACGTGGCGCCAAGCCACGGCCCCCGACAGAAGGCAGGGCCAGAGCCCGAGCGCGGCAGCGAGAACGAAACCAGCGCGCGGGCTCATGTCATCAGGCGGGCTCGAGCCGGGCGGGTTCCAGCTTCGGCACGAGCAGGTGGATGACCAGGAGCGCGATCATGTAGGCGGCGCCCGCGATGATGAACATCACGGAGTAGCTGCCCGTGTGTTGCTTCAGCCAGCCCGCCCCCAGATTCATGAGGAAGCCGCCCATGGCGCCGGCGAAACCGCCAATGCCCACGACGGAGCCGACGGCGTGACGCGGGAACATGTCGGAGGTGGTCGTGAAGATGTTGGCGGAAAAACCCTGGTGCGCCGCCGCCGCGATGCCGACGAGCCACACGGCCACCCATTTGCTGTCGACGTGCGGCGCCATGATGACGGGCAGGATGAAGAGCGCACAGGTGAACATGGTGGTCTTGCGCGCGGCATTCGTGGTCCATCCGCGCTTGAGCAGGGCGGAGCTCATCCAGCCGCCACCGACCGAACCGACGTCGGCCAGCAGGTAAACCGTGATCATCGGCAGGCCGATGGTCTTGAGGTCCACGTCAAAGCGGTCGGCCATGAAAAGCGGGAACCAGAAGAGGTAGAACCACCAGATGGAGTCGGTGAGGAACTTGCCCGAGGCAAAGGCCCAGGTCTGGCGGAACTTCAGCAGGCGAGCCCACGGAATGCGCACCGCGGGGTCGGGCGGATCGCTCTGGATCAACGCGAGTTCGCCCGCCGAAATCCTGGGATGTTCCGCCGGCCGGTGATACATCGGCCACCAGAAGAGAATCCAGACCAAGCCGGCCAGGCCGGTGACGATGAAAGCCATCTGCCAGCCCCAGGTGAGCGCCAGCCAGGGCACGACCAGCGGCGCCACAATGGCGCCGACATTCGAACCCGCATTGAAGATGCCGGTGGCGAAGGCGCGCTCCTTCTTGGGAAACCACTCCGCCACGGTCTTGATGGCCGCGGGAAAATTTCCCGACTCACCAATGCCAAGGGCAAAGCGCGCTATGCTGAATCCCGTCACGGAGCGGGCCAGCGCGTGGCCGGCGGCGGCGAGCGACCACACCACGAGATAAACGGTGTAGCCCACCCGCGTGCCAAAGCGGTCGATGAACCAGCCAGCCACGAGGAAGCCCAGCGCGTAGGCCAGCGTGAAGGCGGCACTGATGCTGCCGTATTCCTGGTCGGTCCAGCCGATCTCCGTCCGCAGCGTGGGCGCCAGCACGCCCAGCACCGCCCGGTCCACGTAGTTGATCGTCGTGGCAAAGAAAAGCAGGGCACAGATCACCCAGCGATAGCGACTGATCCGGGGGGCGGTACCGGGGGCGGGAGAGGACATGGGAAAGACGGGGCTGCGGGCGTTACATCAGGTTCAGCGCGCGTGGCAGGGCGAGCGACAGCCACGGCCAGTAGGTGATGAGCATGAGGGCGATGAACATCGCGACGAAGAACGGGATCGCCGAGGGGATCACCCGCGCGATGGTGGTGCGGCCCACGCTGCAGCCGAGGAACAGGCAGGTGCCGACCGGCGGCGTGCAAAGGCCGATGCAAAGGTTGGCGATGATCACGATCCCGAAGTGCACCGGGTCCATGCCAAGGCCGGTCACCACCGGCAGGAAGATCGGCGTGAAGATCAGCACGGCCGGTGTCATGTCCATGAACGTGCCGACAATCAGCAGCAGCAGGTTGATGAGCAGGAATACCATGATCGGGTTGGCCGACATCGCGAGCATGGCGTTGCTCACCATCTGCGGGATCTGCTCGTAGGCCAGCACCCAGCTCATGGCCTGGCTGGCGCCGACGAGCAGCATGACGACCGACGTGGTCTTCGCCGCGCGCAGGAGGATGTCCGGCAGGGCGGCGGCCTTCACTTCCTTGTAGAAGAACATGCCGAGCAGGAGACAATACGCGACCGCGATGGCCGACGCCTCGGTGGCGGAGAACAGCCCGCCGAGGATGCCGCCGAGCACGACGACCACGAGCAGCAGGCTGGGGATGGCGCGGACGAACGCGCCCAGGATGGAGGGCGCGGCCCCGCCCGAGGACGCGGCGTGCGCGGCGGCCTTCGCCGCGGCGCGGACCTCCGCCGGGGCAAGGAAGTTGAGCGTCACGAAACTCGCCGCCATGAGCGAGAGGCCCACGAGCATGCCGGGCAGCACGCCGGCGAGGAAGAGCGCGGCGACGGACACGTTGCCCGACACGACCGCGAAGACGATCATGATGTTGCTCGGCGGGATGAGCAGGCCGGTGGTGGCCGAGGTGGCGGTGAGCGCCACGGCGAACTCGCGCTTGTAGCCCTTCTCCTCCATCTGCGGGATCATGAAGCCGCCGATGGACGACACCGCCGCGGCGGCCGAGCCGGAAACGGCGCCAAAGAGCATGCATGAGAGCGTGTTCACGTACGCGAGGCCGCCGGGAAACCGGCCGACCAGCGACGAGGCGAACTCCATCAGGCGCCGGGCCATGCCGCCGTCGCCCATGAGGACGCCGGAGAGCACGAAAAACGGGATGGCGAGCAGCGGGAAGCTCGAGATGCCGGTCGAGAGGCGCTGCGCCACGATGTAGCCCGTCGGAACGTCGCCGAGCGTGGCGATGGTGGCGACGGTGGCGAGGCCGATGCACACGGCGATCGGCACGTTGAGGAGCATGAGCCCCACGAACACAACGAGGAGAATGGCGACTTCGGCGGCCATGGTCAGACGTCCTTTTCCGTCGCGTGCGCGCCGGCGGGTTCAAGTTTCAGGAGGTGCTCGATCGCGAAGGCGCAGAGGAACACGCCGCTCAGCGGCACGGCCGAGTAGAGGTAACCGATCTTCCACTGGAGCACGGGCGTGAGCTGGTTGGCGCCGAGCGTGTCGGCCACGAGGCGCCAGCCGCCGTAGCAGAGCGCGAAGCCCGCGAACACCAGCGTGGCCACCTCAATCAGGACAGCGGCGAGGCGCTGCGCGGAGGGATCGAGCTTCGCGACGAAGTAGTCGACACCGAGGTGGCCGTAGCCGCGGTAGGTGAGCGCAGCGCCGAAGAGCGACACCCACACGAGCAGGTAGACGGCGAGCTCCTCGGTCCAGTCACTCGGGCGGATGCCGGGGATGTAGCGCGAGAGCACGCCCCAGAGCACATCGAGCACGAGGAGGGCGAAAAGGCCGATGGTGAACCACTCGAGGCCGCGGACGATCCGGTTCCAAAGGGCGGTCATGGTCGCGCTTATTGGACTTCGCGGATCTGGCGGGCGAGGTCGCCCAGCCGGGTGCCGGCCATCGCCTCGTACATCGGCATCGTGGCGTCGACAAACGGCTGCTTGGCGGGACGATGAATTTTCACCCCGGCCTGCTCGACCGTGGAGAGAGCCTCGGCGGTTTTCTCGATCCAGAGCTTGCGCTGGAACTCGACTGATTCGGCCGCGGCCTGGTTGATCCACGCCTGTTGCTGGGGCGCCAGGCCGGACCAGATCTTCTGGCTGAAGATCACGAGATCAGGGATGCGCGTGTGCTCGTCGAGGGAGTAGTGGCGCGCCACCTCATAGTGGCGGCTGGTGAGGTAGCTCGGCGGGTTGTTCTCCGCCCCGTCGACCATGCTCTGCTGGAGCGCGGTGTAGAGCTCGCCCCACGGGATCGGCGTCGGCCCGCCGCCGAGCGTGGCGATGAGATCGCGCGCCATCTTGCTGGGAAGCACGCGGATCTTGAGCTCCTTCACGTCGGCGGGCGAGAGGATGGGCTTGCCCACGGTGTAGAAGCTGCGACTGCCCGAGTCGTAGTAGCAAAGCCCGTGCATGCCGGCGGGTTCTCCCGCGGCGAGCAGCTGCCGGCCGAGCGGGCCGTTGAGCACCTTCCAATAGTGGTCGTCATCGCGGAACAGGTACGGCAGCCCAAAGACGGCCATGTCGGGCACGAACCCCTCCATCGCGGCGGCGGAGGTCTTCACGATGGCGACCGCGCCGCGCTGCAGCTGCTCGATGGTCTCGGGCTCGGAGCCGAGCTGGCCGTTGGGAAAGACCTGGATGGTGACGGTGCCGTTGGAAAGCTCGGCGACGCGCTTCGCCATCAGCTCCATCGCGGCGTGCACGGGGTGGGCTTGGTCGAGTGCGTGAGCGAGCTTGAGGACGGTGCCCGGGCCGGCCGCGCCGCCGGCGGCGGGGGACAGCTTGCCGCGGCGGATGACGCCGACGAAGAACACGGCGGCGAGCAGCGCCCCGGTCACGAGGCCGAGGAAGAGGAACGAGAAAGCTTTGCGATCCATGGGGCGGGGTTGGAAAGGCCGGACCTTGTGCGGGGGCGGGTGGCGGGACAACGGAATTCCGGTCACTGGGCCGCCGGGGTGGGCGGGGGCACGGAATTGCGGCCACGCGTGAGCTTGGCCGGGGTAATCGTGACGTTCTGAAACGTGATGTTTCCGGCATGCTGCACAACTTCGGTCTCCGTTACACCGTTGAACGTGGAATTGCTGATGCGGATGCCGTCGATGACGGCGCCCTCGAAACCACGGATGTACAGCACCCGCGGACTCGCCGAGCTCGTGATGTTGTCGAGCTGCACGTTGCGCACCACGGGCTTGAAGGCGCCGTTGGCGCCCTCCTCGTAGAGCAGGTCGATGGTAACCACGGCCTCCCCCACCTGACCGATGCGGACATTGCGCATGAAAACGTTTTCAAGCACGCCGCCGCGAATGGCGTTGTTCTTGAACCGCAGCGCCCGGTCCAGCTCGGGGCTGTCCATCTCGCAGTTCTCGACGAAGACGTTGCGAATGCCACCCGTGCATTCCGAACCGAGGACCACGCCGCCGTGGCCGTCCTTCATGATGCAATTGCGGATGACGATGTTTTCGGAGGGCACGTTGACCCGGCGGCCGTCGCCATTGCGACCGGACTTGATGGCGATGCAATCGTCGCCGGTGTCGAAGAGGGTGTTTTCGACCAGGATGTCGCGGGACGATTCCGGGTCGAAGCCGTCGTTGTTGGGGCCATGCGTGTCGATCTTCACCCCGCGCACCGTGATGTTCTGCGACAACACCGGGTGGATTTCCCACATGGGCGAGCGGATGATGGTCACATCCTCGATGAGGATGTTCCTGCACTGGTACGGCTGAATGAAGTTCGGGCGCAGGAAATGGCCCTCGCCGAAAACGCGTTCGGCCACGGGCACGTTCTTTTCGCCCATCTCGATCAGCTTGTTGCGGGCGACGCGCTGCGGCGAGGCGCGCCCGGCGGTCGGGCCGGGACTGGGCCGATTCCAACTCCACCAGTTCGACCAGTCGGCGCCGCCGTCCAGCGTGCCCTTGCCCGTGATGGCGATGTTTTCCTGGCCGAACGCATAGATGAACGGCGAGTAGTTCATCAGCTCCACGCCCTCCCAGCGGGTGAAGACAATCGGATAGCGCGCGGGCTCGAAGAGCCAGCGCAGCGTGGCGCCCTCGGCGACGTGCAGGTTGACGTTGCTCTTGAGCGTAATCGCCACCGTCAGCCACTCGCCGGCAGGCACGACGACGCGGCCGCCGCCGGCCGAGGTGCAGGCCTCGATCGCCGCGGCGATGGCCGCCGAGGCGTCGGTGCCGGGCTTGGCGCCGAAATCCGTGATCGGAAAATCCCGATCCGGAAATGTCGGCGCCTTGATGCGCGCCAGCACCGCGTCGAGATCGCCCCAGCCACGTGCCATGAACGCCGGGGCCTTCGTCGTGAGCAGCTGCTGCATTTCAATGCCCGCCAGGATGAACGGTCCGGTGCCCTTGAGGTCGTTGTCGATGATCGGCTCGCTGATGTAATACTCGAACGTGCCGTCGCGAGGCCGCCCCGTGCTGGTGGTGTAGCCCAGCCCGGCCACCGCACAGCACTGCGTGAGGCTGATGCGGCCGGTGTCGCCCTCGGGCTTGATGAGGTCGCGAAGGAGACCCTCGTAACCCTTCAGCAACGCCGGGAGATAGGTCTCGCGCGGGAGATAACCACGGTTGATGCCCTTCGCCAAAATATAGACGAACATCGAGGAAGCCGTGCCCTCGAGGTAATTGCCCTCGCGCGCGCCCTGGTCGGTCACCTGCCACCACAACCCGGTCTTGGGATCCTGATACTTGACGATGCCATCGGCCACGCGACGAAGAATCTCGTTGATGTGCTCGACCTCCGGATGCGTGGGTGAGAAGAAGTCGAGCGAGTCCACCAGCGCCATGCCGTACCAGCCGATCGCGCGACTCCAGAAGTTGGGTGACTGGCCGGTTTGCTTGTTCGCCCAGGGCTGCTCCCGCTTTTCGTCCCACGCGTGGTAGTGCAGCCCGGTCTTCGCATCGTAGGCGTGCTTGTCCATCAGGCTGATTTGCTTCGCCACGTCGTCGAACATCGCCGGCTCCTCGTGGACCTTGCCGTAGTGCGCCAGGAACGGCGACGCCATGAACAGACCATCGAGCCACATCTGGTGCGGATAGCGGAGCTTGTGCCAGTAGCCGCCCTCGCTGGTGCGCGGGTGCCGGCGGAGCTGCTCGCGCATCGTCTCGATGGCGGTCTTGAATTTCGCGTCCCGGACCCCCTGCTCCCAGCGCAGGAGCATCACCTTGCCCGGCGGGATCATGTCGATGTTGAAATCCTCCATCTTGTAGGTGCGGATCGAGCCGTCGTCGGCGACAAACGACTCCACCGTTCGCGCGCCCCATTCGCCGTAGGATTTCTCGCCGGTCGCTTCCGAGAGCTTGAGCAGTGAAAGGCCGAGCAATGAGGTGGTGTAATCCCACCGGGCGCGCGGGTTGGAGCCGCCATGGAACAGCCGGTCGCCATAACGGGCCATTTCCGAATCGGCCAGCCGCCGCGACCACTCGAGCGGCGTGGCGCCGTTGAACTGCTGCGGAAGGTCGGCGGCAGACAAACCCGCGACCAGCGCGGTAACCATCAGGATGAATCGAAAAGGATGTTTCATGGGCATGGGGTGGGTTGGCTGCAGGAGCCTGCTCGCAGGCGATTCAGCACGTGGCCCGGGGACGGGCGTTTCGAATCGCCTGCAAGCAGGCTCCTGCACGACTTGAGATGGAGTTGGGAATCAGGGCTTCAGCAGGCGGTGGATCTCGCTTCCCGCAAGGAGCAGGGCGCCGACGCCGTAGGGCTCGGTATGGTTGGCGTCGAAGGTCACGGGGGTGAACCCGACCGGCTGGACATGCGTCAGCCGGCCGTCCGGTTGCACGAAACCCTCCAGGGCGGTCCACGTGCGCAGCGCCGCGTCCGCATACGGATCGCGCGGCAACAGGCCCTCATTCACACCCCAGGCGAGGGCATAACAGAAGAAACCGGAGCCGCTCGTCTCCTGCATGGGGTACGCACTGGCGTCGAGCAGGCTGGCCCGCCACAGGCCGTCAGGCTGCTGGCAGCGCAAGACGGCCGCGGCCATCTCCTGAAATTGCGCCACGAAGCGCGGGCGCGACGGATGGTCGGCCGGCAGATATTGGAGCATGCGCACCAACCCGCCCATCACCCAGCCGTTGCCGCGGCTCCAGAAAACCTTGCGGCCGTTGGGCTCGCGTTTTTCGAAGATCGTGCTGTCGCGGAAATAAAGGTGCTCGTCCGCGTCGTAGAGGAAATCCGAGGTGACCCACCACTTGGTGACGGCAAAATCGAGGTAACGCTGGTCGCCCGTCGCCTTCCACAGCCGCAGCCAAGCCGGCGGGGCCATGAACAACGCATCGCACCACGACCACCGGTCGAGCCGCGACGGGTTTTTCGCGCGGTCGAACTCGAGGTTGTCGTCCGGCGTGTGCGCCAGGATGTAATCGAAGCGTTCCCGCATCGGGGCGATCATCCGGGGTTCGCGATGCTTGAGATAAAGCTCCGCGTACGTCTGGCCCACGGCATGGTCATCGGCATGGTAAACCCGGGGCGCGAGCTGCCAGTCATGGGATTCACCGAGCTTCATCATCGCGTCGTGAAACCGCGGACTTTCGGAAATGCCGGCGAGCGCCATCACGCCGGTGTAGAAGGCGGCGTTGTGCCAGAGCAGGGGCGTCCATTTCTGGGATGGATTCGCGAGCTGCCAGTCAGCGGCGCGTTCCATGACTGAGACAACACTCGCTCGATCGGGAGCCGCGGACAAGCCGGGCGCCAGCAGCACAAGTGAGGCGAGCACCAGCATCGGAAGCCGGCGCGGTGGGCGGGGTGCCCCCACCCTGCGAGGTGCCGGTGACAGCGGGGTGAGGGCACCCCGTCCACAGAAAGTTTTCACAGCGGCGTTCATTTCCCAGTCGAAAGCGTGACCTTGACCGGTGAGCGCACCCGCGCGGCCATCGCCGTCAGGTAGTCGACCCAGGCCTGCTTGCTGGTGATTTCACCGGCGCGGGACCACGCCGCGCCGGCATAATAAACGAGCGGCTTGCCCGGCTCGGCCGGGGCCAGCGCGAGGAGATTGCGATCGTCCTCGGCGAAACCGGCGAGGCCCGCGGGCACGATCACCGCGGTGCCGAGCGAATCGTTGGTCTTCTGCGCGACCCATTGAGCCAGCACGCCCTCGGCCTCGACACGGATGACGTCGATGGCGGGATCCTGGCCGCGGTCGGCGGGATTCTTGTGCAAGCCGATGCCGACGGTGACTTCATTCCGGTTGCCCGTCGCGGCGAACGTGCTCTCGATGCGATCGAGCTGGTGGCCCGCGTCGACGATGAAGCGTTTCGTCTCCGACACGTAGAAGCCGTTGGCGGCCCACGTGTCGTAGGTCAGCTCGAAGATCGCGCGGATCGGGCCGTTGGCGATCACGCGCGCGGACGAGAAGTTGCGCCCCACGTGCAGGGTGGAGCCATCCCACACGCCGGTCCCGCCGCAGCCGCGGGACGGGCCGACTTGGTACATGTCCATGCCCTCGCCCTGGTCGGTGTGGTAGTGATCGTGACCCTTGTTGTACCAACGGTCGACGATCGGGTAGCTCACGCGCTTCGACCAGACGTCGAGGCCGCTGGTCACGAGCACCTCCTTGGTCACGCCCGACGGCGCCGGCGCGGCCAGCGCGGGGCCGTAGGTGCGATGGGCGACCTTGTCGTTTTCCCAGGCAAAATCGTCCAGGCGCTCCGGCACGAGGCGGGCAAACGCCCGCGTGGGGAACACCGGGGCCACGCCCTCGATCTTCTCGATGGTGAAGCTCGCGGATTTCTCGCCGGCGGCGAAGTCGTGCTGGAAGATCAGCTCCCCGTAGGCGATCCCTTCATTCCTCGGGTCCTTCGCCTGGGGGGCGACGTTCGTGACCTGGTACGGCACGGTGCGCCCGGCGGCGTCCTTCACGGCGATCTTCTGGAGGAGCGCGCCCGGCAGCGCACGGTTCACCTCGGCCCATGGGATCGTGATCGTCTCGGAGGGTCGCGCGATCGCGAGGTCGTGCGTGACGGTGACCGTCAGGCGTTCGGCCGACCAGCCGGCGGCGGCGGACAGGGACAGCGCGGCAAGGGCGCTCAGGACGCGGAGCATCATGGCGGGAGGGGTTAAGGTTAACGGGCGAGCCAGCCGCCATCCACGGCCAGGATGTGGCCGTGGACGTAATCGGAGGCGGGGGAAGCGAGAAACACGACGGCGCCGGCGAGGTCGGCGGATTCGCCCCAGCGGGCGGCGGGGATGCGCTCGAGGATCGACTTGTTGCGCGCGGGATCGGCGCGGAGCTGCTCGGTGTTGTCCGTCGCCATGTAGCCGGGCGCGATGGCATTGACGTTGATGCCGTGGGCCGCGAGTTCGTTGGCCATGAGCTTCGTGAGCCCGGCGAGGGCGCTCTTCGATGCGGTGTACGAGGCGACGCGCACGCCGCCCTGGAAGGACAACATCGACGCCGTGTGGATGATCTTTCCCCCGCGCTTCTGCGCCAGCCATTCGCGGGCGATGCGCTGGCTCAGTCGGAAAATGGAGGTGAGGTTGGTCTCGATGACCTCATCCCAGTCGGTGAGCGAGAACTCGGTGAAATTCGCGCGGCGGATCGTGCCGCCGTTGTTGACCACGATGTCCGGCCACGGCAGGTCCCCGCCGAAGGACGCCATCAATCGGTCGAGCGAGGCCCGGCTGGCCTGGTCGGCGGAAAATGCCCATGCCCGGCGCCCGGTCGCCTCGACGCGTTTCCGGGTGGCGGACAGGTCGCCGCGAGCAAGAAGGATCACGTCCGCGCCGGCCTCGGCGAGCGCCTGGGCCATCGCGGCGCCAAGTCCGCGCGAGGCGCCGGTGACCAGGGCCACTTTGCCGTCGAGCCGGAACTTCTCGAGGATCGCGCTCATCGAATGCGGACGAATCAGCGTGCGCGATGGATGACCTTGGGATCGACCGGATCCATGTCGGCGTAATCCTGGTTCTCGCCGCCCATGCCCCAGACGAAACCGTAGTGCGTCGAGCCCTCGCCGCTGTGCACGGACCATGCGGGGGACAGCACGGCATGGCCCTCGCGCAGGCGCACGGTCCGGATGCGCGGCGGGTGGCCGAGGAAATGTTTCACGTCTCCGCCGGGCGGAAACCCGAAGTAGCAGTAGACCTCCGAGCGGCGCAGATGCGTGTGCGGGGGCATGGTGTTCCACTTGCTGCCGGGCTGCACGAGCGTGAAGCCCATGACGAGCTGACAGGTGGGGAAGCGACCCGGATGAATGACCTGGTGGAGAATGCGAAGATTCTCCTGGTCGTCGGAGCCGAGGATGCGCGGCTCCAGCTCGGTGCGCTTGATCTGCCGCGTGGGATAACCGACGTGCGCCGGATAGCTCAGGAGATAAAAGCGGGCGGGATCCCGCGCGGAGCGGGAGGCGAAGCTCACGCGTTTCGCGCCGCGGCCCACGTAGAGGGAATCGAGGTGTTCCATCGCGTAGCGCTGGCCATCCACCGTGACGCGGCCGGCGCCCCCGAGGTTGATGATGCCGAGCTCGCGGCGTTCGTTGAAATGTCTGGCCCGCAGCTCGGCGGGCACGTGCAGGGCGAGCGTGCGCCCCGCGGGCGTCGCGCCGCCGACCACCGTGCGGTCGGTTTCCCAATAGTTCAGCACCACCTGGTTCTCCTTGAACAGGCCCTCCAGGACAAAGCACCGCCGCAATTCGGCCGGAGACATGGTGGCGGTCAACCGCACGAGGGGATTGTGCTGAATCTTCATGAAAGGTGCCCGACCCTGAAGCAGGTTTTCCGCCCCGGGCCGGGGGATTCGTATCTTTTCCGAAAAAGCTGCCCGGGGGCGCGGGCCCCCGGGCAGTGGGATGGAACGGTATCGCGGGCTTAGAACGTGCCCTTGATACCAACGCTCATGGCGACGCCGAATTCCTCATAGCGGAATCCCTTGGCGTAGTCCGGCGTGACGTCGTTGTAGCGCTGGAGAACCTGTTTCTTGTTGAACAGGTTTCGCACGCCGGCGAACAGGCTCATGTTCTTCGTGAGCTTCACCTCGCCGCTCACGTCCACGAACGTGCGGGGCTGGTAGTACTCATAGAAGCCCGTGGTCGCGCCATACTGGCCGCCCGTCTGCGGGGCGTTCTTCTGGCGTCCACGATAGTTGAACGTGAGGTTCGCGGAGAACGGCTTCTTGTTGAAGCCGATGTTGAAGTTGCCGGTCTCCTCGATGAAGCCGCGGAAATCCGTGGCTTGCGGGCCCGACAGGCGCAGCTGCGTGCCATTGGCCTTGATCGTGAAGTACTTGCCCCAGCCCGGCAGGAAGGTCAGCGGGCGGATGAAGTTGACTTCCACACCTTCGATCTTGGCGTCGCCGGTGTTGATCGTGGTCGACACGGCCCAGCCGATGAAGCGGGACTCGATGCCCAGCTCGTTGGCGAGCGCGGCGTCAACCGTGCCGGCGCGGGTGCCCCAGAAATCCTCGAGGTTCTTCACGAAGGCGCCGGCGGAAACCAGGCCGCCCTCCTTGAAGTAGTACTCGAGCGAGAGGTCGTAGTTGTCCGCGGTCCAGGGCTTGAGGGCCGTGTTGCGGATGCTGATCGAGCCCGGGTTGTTGATCGGGTCCGTGTCGTCCTCGTTGATGTCCGTGAGCGGGATGATCTGCGCGTAGTCCGGGCGGCCGAAGGTCTTGGCATACGCGAAGCGCACCAGGAGATCGTCCGTCAGGTTGTAGGTGAGGTGGATGCTCGGATAGAAACCGTCGTAGCTGCGATCCGCCTTGTAGGCGCGTTCCTGGCGAATGAGCGCGAGTTCCTCGAGGGAGCCCACGGTGCCGGCGTCGGTGCGGCGGACGCGCTGGATGCCCGCGGTGGTGGTGTTGCCATCGACATAGGTGCCGTCGGCGTTGCGCTGCCAGACGTTGTCCGGGTTCACGAGCACGCCCGCGCCCTTGTCGTTGGTCTTTTCGTAACGCACGCCCGTGACGAACCCGAGCTTGTTGTCGAACAACTGGCCTTCCAGCTGCAGGAAGCCCGCGCTCACGCGCTCCGTGATGCGCTCGGAACCGTTGATGCGGGCGGTTTCCGCCTGCACGCCGGTCTGGTTCGTGCCGGTGCCGAGGCGGAACCAGCCCGGGTTGGTGCGGAACGCGTCCGCCAGGGCCCAGGCGTTGATCCAGTTGGCCGGACCATAGCCGAAGTGGGCATCCTGGCCCGAGTACACCGTGTCGAGGTACGGGGCGGCGCTGTCATCAGCCGTGTTGGCCACGCCGTCCGGTCCGATGAAGGAATAATCGTTCGTGTAGCGGCGGTTGTCGCGGGTCTCCTCGCGGAAGTCGTAACCGATCTTCACGCTCATGGGGAAGCTGGTGTCCAGCTGGCGCTCGAGGTCGCCGCGGACCTGCTTCATGATGGCTTCGCCGTCGATCGGATCGTCACGCAGGGTGCCGATGCGGTGGTTGGCGAGGTTCTGGACGTCGATTTCGTTGCCGGCGGCATCGCGGGCGACCCAGACGATCTCGCCCGGCTCGGTGTTGCCCCAGTAGCTCACCGTGCGGACACCCTGGACCGTCGTGCCGACGTTCGAGAAATGGCCGCGGGCCAGGGCGCGGTACCACGTGCGGGACTTGGCGAAGAACACGCCATTGTTGGCGGTCCAGTCGCCGCTCTTCCACGTGTGCGTGAGCTTGGCGGCAAGCGTGTTGCCGAGCTTGTCGCGGTGCGAGCTGCCGGTGGTGACGGAGCCGCGGCCGGCGGCCGAGGTCGCGAAGTTCGAACCCCAGAGCAGCGGGTTGCCGCCGGCGGGAGTCGAGACGGCATTCGTGCCCATGTTGAAGTTCAGGTTACGATTGCCGAAGTAGGTCTTGTAGTAGTTGTTCTGGACCGCGACCGACAGCACCTGCGTATCCGTGACCTTCCAGTCCGCCTTGATGCCGAGGGAGGCGCGGTTGGTGGTCTTCGGACCATCCTGGATTTGGAACTGCTGCAGGTACGGGTTCGAGGGGTTCGCTCCCGCCTGGGCGTGGTTCCAGGTCGGCTGCCAGCGATGCTGCTCGACGAACTGGTTCGAGGAGAGGCCGGTGATGACGATGCCGAAGGTGTCGCTCAGCGGCAGCGTGTAGTCGAAGTCGAAGTTCGGCAGGATCTTGAAGTTCCGGTCGCTGTCCGGACCGGGCGTCTTCTTGAAATCGATGTTCTCGCTGTTCGCGTTCATGTAGAAGCGATAGTTGAGCTGGGCGCCCTTGCGCTCGAAGGCGTTCTTCGAGACGAAGTTCACCGTGCCACCGAGCGAGTCGGACGGCATGTCCGGGGTCGGGACCTTCGAGACCTCCGTGCGGGAGGTGTTGTTGATCGAGACCTGCTCGAACTCGAAGATGCGGTTCGAGGAACCGGAAGCCGAGCTCGTCATGCGGAAGCCATCCCAATACACGTTGGTGAACTGGGCCGCGAAACCGCGCACCGAAACCGTGCGCACGTCGGCGGCGACGTAGTCGACGGTGATGCCGGGAAGATACTTCAGGAATTCGCCGGGATTACCCTCGTTGATGGTGCCGAAGGAGTCGGACGACATGACCACCTTGACGTTCGGCGCGTTGCGCTGCTCGTTCGTGGCGAGGGCATCGCCCTCGTATTCGCGCTGGCTCTCGACGACGAAAGTGTCGAGGACGAGGGTCTTGTCCTCGCCATAACGCGCGCGGCTGGTCAGTTCGAAGTTCTGGACGACGGTCGAGCCGCCCGAAACCGAGACGACGGCGACTTCCTCATCGAGACCGGTGTAGACCGCCTTGATGCGCTGCTCGCCGGCGGGCACGTTGGTCAGGCGAAAATCGCCGTACTCATTGGTGTACGTCTCGATGTTCGTGCCTTCGACGCTTACCTTCACATTGTTCAGGTAACGGTTGTTGCCGACGTTCAAGACGCGGCCGGTGATCGTGCCAGTGCTTTGGGCAAAGGCGCCGCCAGCGAGGAACAGCGCGAGCAGCGCCGTTCCGAGATAACGGGCGGTCTTGTGACCGCCGCAGTGGCTAAAGCGCGCAAAGCGCTGCCACAAGGTCAGGGTAGCTTCCATAGGGAATCAGGGTTGGGGTGTTAGAATCAGCGAAATCCGCCCGTGAAGTGGGGTGAGCGAATTTTCACTAATGAACTTGATATTCAAGGTTGAACTGCATTATTCCCCCGGCAACCAAAAAATTCATCGGACAGTAATTTTAAGACCGCCCGCCCCCTGCCCCCCCCTGAATGAAACGCCCGCCCTCCCCCGCCGAAGAAGTGGCCGCCCTCGAGCGCTACGTCATCCCCAATCTCCGCAACGCCTGCTGGATCATGAAGCTCCTCGCCCAGCACCGCGACGGGCTCAAGGCCGCGGAAATCGCGCGGACGCTCAAGATTCCCGTCACCACTACGCTGCGCATCATGGCCACCCTCCAGCTCGAGGGCTACGCCCGCAAGGTCGATGGCCGCTTCGAACTCGGCCCCGTGCTCATCCACTTGGGCAACGCGTCCCTCGCCGGCACCGAGATCCGCTCCGCCGCGCTCCCGATCCTGCAACAACTCACGGCGCGCACGGATGAGACGTCCCACCTCGCGGTCCCGTGCGACGACCACTCGCTCATCGTCGCCGTCCAGGACAGCCCGCATCCGCTCCGCGCCGCCTCCCGTCCCGGTTCCCTCACCGAGCTGCACTGTTCGTCCACCGGCAAGACGTTCATCGCCTTCCTGCACTACCACCGCCTCGAGGAACTTTTCGGCAAGGGCCGCCTCACCAAGCGCACGCCGCGCACCAATGACACCCTCGCCGAGGTCAAGCGCGAGGCGGCCGTCACGCGCAAGCGCGGCTACAGCCTCGACGACGAGGAATTCAACTTGGGCGTCCGCTGCCTCGCCGCCCCGGTCTATTCGTCCCACGGCCAGGTCGTCGCCGCCATCGGCATCACCGCCGCCACCGTCCGCTTCACTCCCGAACGCATCCCGGAAATCGGCGCCATCGTCACCGACTGCGCCGCCGAGCTCTCCCGCCTCATGGGCTATCAACCGGGCCGCTGATCCGCCGCTCACCCGGCGGGTTCGCGCCTGCGCGATCCTGATATCGCGAAAGGCAGGGACTCGACAACGGCTCACTCCCTGACGAACCGGATAATGTGCGGCGTGTTTGCCGGCATATCGGTGGACGCGGGCCCTCCAACCCCTCGTTCACGTCAGGTTCCAGATCTCTGCCCCTTCCGACCTCTTTGTCGCTGTGCCCCTGTGCGCCAATTCTCTTTCCGCGAATCCTCCGCCAAACCGGGCCGTGGCTTTCGCGGGCGAGGCCGCCCGCGCTCCAGCCGGTCCCCCTTTTCGACCCTAAACCGACGTGGGGTCGGCAGGGCGCCCGACGCGCCTCTTCCGGTAACAGGATCCCATTTTCAGGCCGGACCGCCGTCCGGCTCCAACTCGGTGCCCAGTTCCCAAAACGGCTGCCGCCGCTGGCAAAGCTGCACTGGCACACCCCACGGGTCGCGCATCATGATGAGCAGCGAGCCATCCGCCTGCGGCTCCTCCTTGGCCAGCGTCGCCCCCGCAGCCTCCAGCCGGAGCCGCTCAGACGCGGCGTCCTCCACCGCAAACGCCACGTGCAGCCGCAACGGGTGCTGCGCCCCATAATCCGGCACCGCATCCGCGGGATTGGTGTAGAGCTCCAGGAAAACCCGCCCCGTCTCGTCCGCGAGAAACTGCGTGAACGGCGGCTCCGCCCGCGCCCGCAACACCTCCAGGCCGAGATGCGCCACGTACCACGCCGCTGCCGCGCGCGCGTCGGGTACGTTCAAGGCGACATGTTCGAAAATCATGAGGGGTCCGGGGGGTGCTGCGCCAATCTGGGGCATTCACTTATGAACGGCCAGTTCATTTATGGATTACTCTTGGCTTGCCGCTCCCGCCATAAAGCTGTCGATAATCACCCCTCCGCGATCTCCGTCCTCCTTTCTCCCCATGTCCAAGCTCGAAACGCTCAACCGCCTCCGCGCCCAGAAAGTCATCGCCCTCATCCGCGCCGACAACGCCGACAACCTCGTGGGTTGCGCCCGCGCCCTGCAAGCCGGCGGCCTCGGTGCCATCGAGCTGACCATGACCACGCCCGGCGCGCTCGAAATGTGCGCGAAGGTCACGCAGGAACTGCCCGACGTGCTGCTGGGCCTCGGCACCGTGCTGGATGCCGAGACCGCGCGCAAGGGCATCGCCGCCGGCGCTAAGTTCATTGTCACCCCCGCCCTCCGCCCCGAGGTCATCAAGGCCTGCAACGCCGCGGGCATCCCCGTCCTCTCCGGCGCCCTCACTCCCACCGAAGCCTATTCCGCCCACGAATGCGGCGCCGACGTCATCAAGATTTTCCCCGCCGAGTTCTTCGGTCCCGCCTATATCAAGTCGCTCAAGGCCCCCTTCCCCAAACTCGAATTTCTCCCGACCGGCGGTGTGACCCCGGAGACCGTCGGCGATTTTCTCAAGGCGGGCGCCTTCGCCACCGCCGCCGGCTCCGCCCTCGTTGCCCCCGCCGCGCTCAAATCCGGCGATTGGGCCGCCATCACCGCGCGCGCGAAGCAATTCGTCGAGGCCGCGGCCAAGGCCTGATATCGCGGTTCGCCCGCGTCGATCGCGGTCCCTCGCGCTCCACCCATGTTTCGCTTTGCGATCACGCTGCGACGCATCCGACAACTGGCGCCGGGTTTCCTGGCGAGCCTGCCCTTGGCAGCCATCGCCACGGTGACCGCGGTGGAGCCGCCCCTCCATCGTTCCACCCTCGTACTCGCGCCGTCCGATCTGCAACTGCAGGCGCTGCCGGCTTTCGACGCGCGCTGGACCCTGCCGGAAGCGGTGGCCCGCCAGCTCCCCGACCTGCTGGCGCGCGCCCGCTTCGAACCCGCCCTCGCCGGGGAACTCGTTCGCCGCTTCTCCACGCCGTCCCGTTCCACCGTGCCGGACGCAAGCCTGCTGGCCCGGTTCACCCCGCAGGAACGCGAGTCATGGGATACCCTGCTCTCCTTCCACCACGCCAACGTCACCACCCGCTGGCCCCTTTCCCTGGGTCCCGCCGAAATCGCGCCGCTTACCGCCGACCCGCGCTGGCAGGAGGCCATGACCCGGGTGCGCGCCACCGCCCGGCGCCACGGCGACCGCCTCATCTTCACCGATCTCTTCCGGCTGGAAGATGCCTTCGCCTCCGCCGACGACCGCGCCGCTTTCTTTCGCGTCGCGCTCAGCGCCGAGGCGCCCCTGCTCAAACTGCGCCGCCGGACCGGCCAGCCGCTCAACGCCGCCGCGCAGGCCGCGTGGTGGCAGGTCCAGGGCCGCTATCGCGCCATCGAACCCCTGCTGAACGCCGTCGCCGCCATCCCCGACGCCCCGCGGCTCGACGTCGCTCATCTCCTGCCCCGCCTGCCCCGCGCCCTGCTCAACACTTTCCCGCCCGACCTCGCGGCCGCCGACGATCCGGGCGTCGAGAGCAGCCTCCTCGCCTCCGCGTTCTTCGCGTTGAGTCCCGGCGCCGACCCGGAGGACGCCGGCGGTCTCCGCCACTGGCTGGCGCGCGAATGCCGGCCCGTCGACGGCCCACCGCGGTACGGCGACCTTTTCGTATTCGGCGATCTCGATCGCACCGCGTGGCCCTACACGGCCGTTTATATCGCGGACGGCATCGGCTTGGCGCGACGACCCTCGCTCTACGGTGCCTGGCAGTTTCTTCCGCTCGACGATATCGCCGCGATCAATCCCCGTTTCGCCGGCGTGACGCCTCGCGTTTACCGGCCCATCTCCACGACGGCGCACCCCGATGAGCCGCCGTTCATTCCCGGTCGCATGCCCGACGCCTGGCGCAAGCAACTTCAGCTGAAACCCCTGCCTCCCGGACCCTGGGGCCGCTTGTGGTATTACGACGTGCTGCTGGCCCCGGCCGGCAACACCCTCGAACTTCTGCCCGAGCCCGACCCCACCCCCGTCTGGACTTTCGCCGGTCTCACGCGGGCGCAATTGCTGGACGCCGTCGCCTCGACCCCGATGCCCGACCAGGTTCGGCGCGACCTCCGCGCTCTTTTTTCCGCCGCGGAACCCGACGCGGACGGCCAGCTGACGGTGCGTCCCCCGCTTGACTTGGTTCTGGCGGTGCCGCGCGAATTCCGCTCGGCCGTGTTTCCTCACCTGGTCGGCGGTTTTTCCGTCGCCGATTACGCGCAACACATCCCGTTCCCCACCGGCTTCACCATCGATGAGTGGTTCGACGCCGGCTCGCTGCCCGAGTCGGTGCGCCAAGCCATCCTTCGCCTCGTGTACCCCGCCGGCGACCGCGTGATGCTGTCGGACTTCGGCGCGCTCTATCATCTGCTCGGCTCGCGGCGCGAAAAGCTCTCCGCCCATCGTTCCGCCCTGCGCGAACCCGCCGTCGTCGTCCTCCTCGAAAAACCCCGGCCCGAGGAGGTGCCGGCGCTGGCTGAATACTGGCGGCACACGGGCCGGGCCAAGAGTCCGGCCCGGCTGCTCGAGTCGTTCGCCGCCGCCGGCGATGACCTCCGCTTTCTGGACATCATCCACCTGCTCTCCCCCATCGAGCGCGAACTCCTCAACTCGTACCACGTCCCCACCGGTCCCGAGCCCACGCCCAGCTGTTTCTGGACCGCCTTCAATTTCGGCGCCGCCACGCCCGATCCGCGCTTCCTTGTCCCGCCGGGCTTCACGGGAGGCGACGAGGCTCTCGCGGGCAGCGAGCTGGCTTCGCACTATGACCTGCTCCCCGCCGCCAGCCGCCTCGGCGATATTCTCTGCTATCGCCGCCGCGACACCGGAGCCGTCGTGCACGTGTGCGTCTTCATCGCCGAGGGCCTCGCCCTGACCAAGAACGGGTTCAACTTCTCGAAACCCTGGTGCCTTTCCCATCTCGCGGACATCGACAGCCTCTACCTGACCGATCCCGGCATCGAGCGGGTCGCCTTTCGCCGCCGTGCCGCAGAATGATTGCCCCGCTCCCGTTTGCGCCTTTCCCTACCCAATAACCATGAGCCTGAATATCAAACCCGCCTCCTCCTGCGCCTTTGACCAAATCTCCCTCGGCGAAGTCATGCTTCGTCTCGATCCCGGCGAGGGCCGCATCCGCACCGCGCGGAATTTCGAAGTCTGGGAGGGCGGCGGCGAATACAACACCTCCCGGGGCCTCCGCAAATGCTTCGGTCTCAAGACCGCCGTCGTCACCGCCTTCGTCGACAACGAGGTCGGCCACCTCGTCGAGGACTTCATCATGCAGGGCGGCGTCGACACGCAGTTCATCAAGTGGCGCGAGGACGACGGCATCGGCCGCACCGTCCGCAACGGCCTCAACTTCACCGAGCGCGGCTTCGGCATCCGCGGCGCCGTCGGCAACCCCGACCGCGGCAACACCGCGGCCTCGCAACTGAAGCCCGGTGACATCGACTGGGAACACATCTTCGGCAAGCTCGGCGTCCGCTGGTTCCACACCGGCGGCATCTTCGCCGCGCTCTCCGCCTCCACCGCCGAGGTCACCGTCGAGGCCGTCAAGGCCGCCAACAAGCACGGCACGATCGTCAGCTACGACCTCAACTACCGGCCCTCCCTCTGGAAAACCATCGGCGGCCTCAAGAAGGCCCAGGAGGTCAACCGCGAGATCGCCAAGTACGTCGACGTCATGATCGGCAACGAGGAGGACTTCACCGCCTCGCTCGGCTTCGCCGTCAAGGGCGCCGAGGACCTCAAGCACATCGAGACCGAGGCCTTCAAGGCCATGATCGAGACCGCCGTGCAGGAATTCAAAAACTTCAAGGTCGCCGCGACGACGCTCCGCCACGTCCACACCGCCACCGTCAACGACTGGTCCGCGATCCTCTGGCACGACGGCAAATTCCACGAAAGCCGGAAATACCCGAAACTCGAGATCCTCGACCGCGTCGGCGGTGGCGACTCCTTCGCCTCGGGCCTGCAGTTCGGCTTCCTTCAGTTCAACGACCCGCAGAAGGCCGTCGAATACGGCGCCGCCCACGGCGCGCTCGCCTCGACGACGCCCGGCGACACGTCGATGGCCACCCGCAAGGAAGTCGAGAAGACCATCGGCGGCGGCGGCGCCCGCGTCGTGCGCTGATCGCCGTTCTCCTGTCGGGGCGTGGCTCGTCCACGCCCTCCCACGCGCCCAAGGCGCGTTCCATTTCCACCCACCCCACGCCCGGGCCTCACCGCCCGGGCGTTCGTTTGCATTGATTTCTCCCGCGCCGGCCGGCAACGTGAGGCGCGATCGACCCGGGCCAGGCTGATCCGCCCTACCCCATGAACTGCCCCGCCCGGTCCCTGTCCCCGTCGCGCCTCGGTGTTTCCGTCGCGCCGGCCACCCTCATCGTCCTGGTCGCCCGCCTGGCGCTTCCAGCCTTAATCCTCCCGGGCCCGTTCCTTCCCGCTCAGAGCCTTCCGCCGGCAGTCGCCGGCGTGGTCGACGAAGAGGAACGCCTGAGATTGCACAACATGGAGTCCGCCGAGCGCGAGTACCAGTCGCGGGTGATGACCGAATACCAACAGCGCTTCGTCTACGACAACTGGATCTCCGCCACGCCGGAGCGCATGAAGGCCATGGTCTTCCTCGCCGCCTTGCCGCCCGTCTTCCTCGAGCCCCAGCTCGATTTCGCCGCGTTCAACTATCCCGCCAGCCTGGCCGACTACGCCGGCGAGATCTTTTTCATGCCGCACGGCAGCCTGCGCCTCCGGAAGCTGCTCAAGCCCGCGCAACTCCAACGCATCGACAATTATTGCGAATCCCGCGACGCACTCGCCGCCGCCCTGCGCACCCGGCTGGCCGGGACCGCCGCCCTCCCGCCCGAGGCCCGTCGGTCCGCCCTCGCCGAGTTCGCCGCGACCCAGCAACCCGCGTTGCTCAAGCTCGAGCAATCCGCCGAGGAACTCCGGGCCGAACTCACCACCTTCGACCCGGGCCTCGCGCTCGAACGAGAGCGCAATTCCGCCGCCGCCCGCGCCACCCCGGGCTTGCGCACGTATCTGTCGGCGCTGTACGCCGCGCAATTCCACGGCGGCTTGTCCCTGGAACAACGCCACCTGCTCCAGGAAATCGCCCTCCAGTCCGTGGCCGCTCCCACCCGTCGCCACGAGACGCGCGCCGTGTACTTCCTCCCCTCGTCCGCCCGCATCCGCTGGGCCGATCTCCCGCCCGCGTCGACGACCCTGCTGGCCCGCTTCGGCGAGCTGCGGGACGCGCTGAAGGACGAACTGCAGCGCGCCGTCGTCTACGACCAGGAGGCGCTCGGCGCGGCGCAACGCGCCGGCAAATACAGCGCGCTGGCCACGCAACAGGCTCCCCGCTTCGAGGAACTGCACCGCCTCGCGGAGGAAATTCGCCTCACGCTCCCGGAGAAATCCGCCTTCGCCCAGCCGCCTCCGTCCCGCCTTCCCGCCGACCTGATTCTTCAAGTCGGCCAGGCCGTGGCGCGGAAAACCGCCTTCCAAGCCGGCACCGAACGACGCCTCCAGACCCTCAATCGCGAGTTCGCTCCGGCCCGATTCGAACTCGCCTTTCATGAGAGCGAACCGGTCATCAACATGGTCTCGGCGGCCGACTCCTCGGGCAACGCCCGGCCGCGGCCCAAGGCGTTGCTGGCCCGCCTCGCCGAAATCCGGGGCGAACTCGCCCGCGAATACCACGAGCTCGCGGCGGATACCGAAAAAGCCCGCGTGGCCGTCGAGAGTTATCGCGCCTCGCTCGGCGACGAAGCGCCCCTCGCCACCGGCCTGTCCGCCCAACTCGCCGCGATATACGACCGCGAGGAAACCTGGCGGCGCTTCACCGACTATCACGCCGCCATCCTGATCCCCGGCCTGTCGCCCGCCCAACGTCGACTACTCTTCCAAGCTTCGCTGCGCAGGCTCGAGCAACACCGGCTGGCCGCGTGGTGACCGCCACCGGCCCGGGTTGACCGATCAGGGCCCCTGCCCCACCCGTCGTTCGACCCGCGCAACCTCCGCGGAACATGCGTGCTCTCTTCCAGTCTGCACCTCTTGCCGGTTGTCAGTCTCCCCCTCAAGCCACCCCACCGTGAATACCCGCCGCCAGTCGTCTGTTACCTGGAGGTCTACGCCCTGTCTCGCCGCCGCGCTGCTCCTCGCCTCCACCCCCCTGGCGTCGGCCCAGGTCGTGAATCTCCCGATCCGCGAAACCGTCGACACCGGCCCCTCCCTCGGCCCCGGCGGCCGGCCGCATTCGGGCATGGGCTCGGTCCCGTCGATCCAGTCCGACGCCGGCGCGCGTTCGCCATTTGCCGCCTACTTTCTTCCCGCCTTGCTGCCCGTGCTGGGCGTCGAGATCCCCGTTCCTTCGTCCGCCCTCGCACCGTCCTACCCGCGCGAGGCGGCCGGCGAACCCTTTTTCATGGCCTACGGAAACCTGGCGGCGCAAAACCGCCTGCCCGACCCGCGAGCCGACCAGCTGGCCGGCTACCGCACGGCCCGGCTCACGCTCCTGACCGAACTCCGCGTCGAGTTGGACCGCGGTCCCGAGGTGGATGCCGACACGCGCACGCGCGCCCTGGCCGGATTGGCCGCCGCCCAAACTCCGCGCCTGCTTGAACTCGAGGCCGAAGCCGAGCAGATCCGCCACGCCCTCACGCACCCGGCGCCCTTCAAGCCGATCGCTTCCGACATCGGCAACCTCGTGCCAGTGGAGGAAAACCCCGCCTTCAAGGACACGCTGGCAGACATCCGCATGCTGCTCTCCGCGGCGCACTTTCGCGCGGGCCTTTCCCTGGTCCAGCGCCAGCTGCTCGAGGAAATGGCTCAGGAACGACGGCTTCGCATCGAGCCCGAGCCAATCGGCGTCCCTCCTGCCAACTTCTTCTGGCCCGCCGGCGCGCGCATCGCCGTGCCTGATGGCCTGTCTCGCGAAGCCGCCGCGCGGTTCGACGACTTCCAACGGCGAAAGACCGCTTTGAAGGCGGAACTCCTCGCCCTCCTGGAGAGCGATCGGCGACAGATTTTCAACCACGACAACACGCCGGCCTTCGAGCGTCTCTCGGCCGCGCAAGCCCCGCGATTTGCCGAGCTCGATATTCTGGCCGACGAACTCCGCCCGGCTCTCGCCGCACTGACCCCTGCCGGTCCCGCCGCCACTCCGGAAATTCCAACCGATCTCGCGCCCCAGATCATCAGCCTCGCAGAGCGCACCGCCGCCCTGCAAGCCGATCTCCGCAACCGCTTGGCGGAATTTCGCGCCCACCTGCGCGACGACCGCCTGGAACTCGTCCAGCAGGGCAATGCGTTTGTCATCGCAGTCACCACCCACGGTGACAGCCCCAGCCACCGCGACCTCGTCCTCGCTCACATCCGCGAGTTCAACGAGGAAGTGTCCGCCCGTTTCGCCGCGCTCGCGGTGGTGCGCGAACAAGTGCGCGCGGCCATCGCGAGCCACCAAGCCCGCTCACCGGATTCGACGCGCGGCCAGACTCCCGACCAGTTCGCCGCCACGGTCCTCGGGCATTACCGCCACCGGGAATACCTCAACCGGCAGCGCGATTACACCGCCGCCGTCCTCACCTCCGGCCTTTCCCCCGCGCAGCGTCGCCTTCTGCTCGCCGCCGCCACCGTGGAATCGCTGCATTAGCGGAAGATCAGCCCAAGAAGCCGCCGCGAGATAACATGGTGGATCGGCTCGCCGAACCGGTAACTGCACCAGGTCAAAATCGCCACCATTCGGCTTCCCGGGGGTCTCCGGTTCCCATTCCCCCGACCCGCCATTCTCGTTCCGCTCCGCACGCGCAAGCCTTCCGCTAACGCCCGCCGGGCTTTTGCTTTGCGGCTCCTGCAGACGCTCCCATGCTGCCCGCCCATGGGCTCCCCCTCGCGCCTGCCTTGGGTCGATCACCTCCGAACGTTCGCGATCTTCCTCGTGGTCTGCATGCATGCATGCGTGACCTACAGCCACGTTGGCGACTGGTACTTCATGGCGGATCGCGATCCGCCGATGGGCGAAAAGGTTTTCTTCATCTTTTGGCAGGGTCACCTGCAGTCGTTCTTCATGGGCCTGCTCTTCCTCCTGGCCGGTTACTTCGCCCATGCCTCGCTCACGCGCCGCGGCGCCGGCGCCTTCCTGCGCGAGCGGCTCGTCCGCCTCGGCCTGCCCACGCTGCTCTACATGCTGGTCATCCACCCGGCCATCGTGATCGGGCTGAATCCATGGGACCATGCCTTCGGCTCGAAGCTCGCGTGGTACCGCCGTTTCGTCCTCAGCGGTGAGTTTTTCGGCGAGAGCGGTCCGCTCTGGTTCGCCTTCGCGCTGCTCCTCTTCTGCTCCCTGCTCGTCGGCTGGCGGCAGTTCCGTCCCTTCGCGCCGCCTCCCTCGCCCTCCATCGCGGTACCGCCGACGTCCGCGCAACTCTGGCTCTTCGCCATCGGCCTCGCGCTCGCCACCTTCCTCGTCCGCACCGTCCAGCCGATCGGCACCAACGTTCTCAATTTCCAGCTCTGCTTTTTCCCCCAATACATCGCCGCCTTCCTCGCCGGACTAGCCGCCGCGCGCGGCGGCTGGCTTGTCCCGCTCGCCCGCACCGCCCGCGCCTCGCGCGCGGGATGGCTCGGCTTGATCGGCGGTCCGATCCTCCTGGCCGTGGTCCTCATGCTCGGCGGCCCGCTGCCTTCCGGCGGCGCCATCTCCTATTTCGGCGGATGGAATCCGCAGGCCTTCGGCCTCGCCGCCTGGGAACAACTCACCGGCGTCGCCCTCGGCCTTGGCTGCCTCACCCTCTTCGCGCGCCTGCTGAACGTCGACCACCCCGTCCTTCGCTGGCTCTCCGACCGCTCATTCGCCATGTACGTCCTCCACGCCCCCGTGCTGGTCGCCCTGACCATGCTCTTCCGGCCGCTCGAAACCGCCCACGGCCCCTTCATGCTCGCCGCGCTCCTGACCATCACCGGCCTCCTCGCCAGCTACGCCCTCGCCGACATCGCGAAACGGATCCCCGGCCTCAGGTCCATTCTCTAGGTCAACTGCCTCACGCCGCCGCCGCAAAGGTCGCAAAGAAACCTCCCTGTGACGCCCCTCTGCGTGAGACGCAAACGCCCGCCGAGTCCCCATGTTGATCACCTTCGTTGTCTTCCTCCTCGAGTCCTCGCCGCTCCTGCGCCGCCTGCTCTGGCGCTGGTGGTATGGCCGCCTGGCCAAACGCTATCAGGCTGGCGACTGGACCTTCATGAACTACGGCTTCCTCGAGGTTCATGATGACTCGGGGAGGGCGTCCCCCGTAGCCCCGGCGAAGAGCGGCCCGACTCCCGCCACCTCAGCGAAAGAGGCCCTGTCCTCCTTAGCCTTGGCGAAGGAGGACGAACCCGATCGCCTCTGCATCCAACTCTACCACCGCGTCGCGTCCGCCACCAATCTCGCTAACAAAACCGTCCTCGAAGTCGGCTCCGGCCGCGGCGGCGGCGCGAGCTTCGTCGCCCGCTACCACCATCCGGCGAAAATCACGGGCGCCGATTTCTCCCCGCAAGCCGTCGCCCTCTGCCAGCAACGCCACGCCGCGGTTTCCAACCTCGCGTTCGTGGTCGGTGACGCCGAGCGCCTGCCCTTCCCCGACGCCAGCTTCGACGCCGTGCTCAACGTCGAGAGCAGCCACTGCTACGGCCACATCGACCGCTTCTTCGCCGAGGCCGTACGCGTCCTCCGCCCCGGCGGCTGGTTTCTCTACACCGATTTTCGTCCCGCCTCCGAAATCCCCGCCTGGCACGCCGAGCTCGCCGCGCAAGCCGGCTGGACCCAAGTCGAGCACGAGGACATCACCGCCGCCGTGGCCGCCGCCCTCGAGGCCGACGACGCTCGCAAGCGCAAGCTCATCGCCGAGCTCATCCCGCCCGCCTTCCAGCACCTCTTCGGCGAATTCGCCGGCCTCGCCGGCGGCCAAATGCACACCGCATTCCGCCAGCGCGGGATGCTCTACCACCGCTTCGCCTTCCGCAGGAAGTGAGGAGCATCTCCCGCGGATAACGCGGAGCATTTCATGTAGGGGCGCGCCTCGTGCGCGCCCGAGAGACAAATGGGGATCAAGCTACGCCCCTGCCTATATCACACCCAAAACACCATCCCTCCCCTTGCGCCCCTTCCCGCCCTTCGCGGTTCACATTCCGTTCCCACGTTAGCCTCACCTAAAACTGGCTTTCGTGTGTTTCGTGTCTTTCGTGATGCCCTTCCGCTTTTCCCAATGCGTACCCCCGCCCTGCTTGCCCTCGCCTCGCTGCTGCTCGCCGGCAGCGTCCTTGCTCGATCCAATCCCGCCGCGCCCGCGCCCGCCGCCGCACCGGATTCGCGTTTCGCCATCCCCGCCACCAATGATGGCCTGCCCGGCGACGGACCGATCCGCCGTTACGACTGGTTCAAGAAACTCTGGCAGGAACGCCGCGCCTCCTTCGCCGCCCGCGCCGAGCGCGACCGCGGCGCCATCGTCTTCCTCGGCGATTCCATCACCCAGGGCTGGCACGACAACTTCGACAACTCCTTCCCCGAACTCCGCACCGCCAACCGCGGCATCGCGGGCGACACCACGCGCGGCGTCCTTATCCGCCTGAAGGAGGACGTCCTCGACCTCAACCCCGCCGCCGTCGTCCTCCTCATCGGCACCAACGACCTCGACGAGCCCGGCGGCAGCCCCTGGCTCGCGGCCACCAACTACCGCCTCATCATCGAGGCCCTGAAACGCCACAACCCCGCCATGCCCGTCATCGTGTGCGAGGTCATGCCCAGCTCACCCGACAAGAACCGCCCCGCCTACCTCATCCGCCGCCTCAACCGCCTCATCCGCGAGGCCATCGCCGACCAGCCCCAGGTCACGCTCGTCGACACGTGGACCCTGTTCGCGGGACCCGACAACAACGCCAAGCCCGAGGAATTTCCCGACCTCCTCCACCCCAACAACGAGGGCTACGCGAAATGGGCCGCCGCCCTCCGCCCCGTCTTCGCCACCCTCGGTTACCTCGATCGCGAGAATGATAATTTCACCATCGAGAACGATTTCGTCAGCCTCTTCAACGGCCACGATCTCACCGGCTGGGGCTACCGGCCCACCACGCCCGACGAAATCAAGGCAGCCCGCGGCTGGCAGTCCTCCTCGGTCGACGCCGCGGCGTGGCCCGTCGTGAAGGAGGCGGTGAACTTCGACGGTCTCAAGGCCAGCCCCGACGGCCGCTTCCTCGCGCTACGCGGCCGGCTCATCGTCCGCACGCCCCCCGTCCACCGCATGGTGCAACAACTCTGGACCACCCGCGAGTTCCCCCAGAATTTCGTGCTTCGCCTCCAGTTCCGCGCCCTCCCGAATGCCGACAGCGGCATCTACGTGCGCGGTCCGCAACTCCAATGCCGCGACTACCTCCTCGCCGGCCCCTACAAGAATCTGAAGAATTATCGCCCGCTCGATTGGAACGACATCGAGATCACTGTGAAGGACGGCGTCGCGCGCGCCACCTGCAACGGTGAGGTGCTCGAGGAAGCGATGAAAGTCCCCGCCTCCGGTCCCATCGGCCTCGAGGGCGACATGGGCCAGATGGAATATCGCCGCATCCGCCTGATGGACCTGCCTTGAACAATGGGGGCTTCATCCGGACCCGTGCCGTTGACCACAGATGAACACCGATAAACACGGACGAGGAGGAAGGCTGGCCTCCGCGATGAACGCCAAGCCTGTCACTGAGTGGTGCAGTCAAACCGCGAGCCTTGGCCGATGTCGGCCATTTTGATCAGTGTTCATCTGTGCCATCGGTGGTTTCCCGCCGCATTGTTCCAGTTTATGCCCCGACCGAGCCCGCCTACGAAACTTAGCTCCTCTCTCATTTTTTCGCCTACCCCTTTTATGAAATCCCTTTTCGCCCTGCTCCTCCCCGTCGCGCTCACCGCCGCCACCCTCACCGCCGCCCCCATGCACAAGCTCATGCTCCTCACCGGCCAATCATCCCAATACCACGATTGGACCAAGAGCGCCCCGCTGGTGAAACAATACCTCGAGGAGACCGGCCTGTTCTCCATCGACGTCGTCACGACACCGGCGCGCGGTCAGGACATGTCCGGCTTCGCCCCGGATTTCGCCGGCTACGCCGCGGTGGTCGTGATCTACGAGGGCGACGAATGGCCCGCCGCCACCAAGGCCGCCTTCACCGCCTACCTGAAAAATGGCGGCGGTCTCGTCTCCATCCACGACACCGACAACGCCTTTCCCCACTGGCCGGAATGGAACGAAATGATCGGCATCGGCGGCTGGGGCTTGAAACCCGACGGCGGCGTCGGCGCGCGCGACGAAAGCTGGGGACCCAAGATCCGCTGGCGCGACGGCCATCAGGTCCTCGACGATTCCCCCGGCCGCGCCAACCATCCGCCCCGCCACGACTTCACCGTCGTCACCCGCGCCCCGCAGCACCCCATCATGCGCGGCCTCCCCGCGGAGTGGCTGCAAGCCCACGACGAAATCTACAGCCAGCTGCGCGGTCCCGCGAAAAACGTCGAGGTCCTCGCCACCGCCCGCGCCGATAAGGAAAAATTTCCGAAATCCACCGGCGAGGACGAACCGATGCTGATGACCATCGCCTACGGCAAGGGCCGCGTCTTCCACACCACGCTTGGCCACGTCTCGCCGAAAGACACCCCGCCCTTCCCCGCGCTGCGCTCCGTCGGCTTCATCGTCACCCTCCAGCGCGGCACCGAGTGGGCCGCGACCGGCAAGGTCACGCAACCCATCCCCGCCGACTTCCCCACCGCGACCCAAACCTCCGTGCGCACCCCCTGATACCGGGTCGTCGCTCGCCGACGCCCCACGGATGTACGGCCGCCGCTCGTCGCGGGACCGGGCGGAACAGGTAGGGGCGCAGTCTTGCTGCGCCCTGAGCCATGCGCCGCGAGACGCGACGGGCGCAGCATGACCGCGCCCCTACGAAACCCCGGGATCCCCTTTCATGAACTTCCCCGCGACCCAATCCGCCACGCGATTCAATCGCAGCGCGAACACCAGCCACGTCACGCCGAGCGCGACCCAACACCACTGCCCGAGCAGGTAATAATTGCGCCGGATCTCCGCCTTCTTCCAGCCGTAGCCATCCATCAGTTTGTTCATGTCACCACCCTGGTCGTCCTCGCCGTTGATCATCGAGCCGAACGGGATCTCCTCGAGCCCGCGATAGATGTCGCCCCAGCGCGACCAGATCGCCGTGAACGCCGTCGCGCCGATGAAGAAAAACACATAGCGGCACCCGCCCCAGCGGAATTTGTCGGGCAACTGCACCCAGAAAAACATCATGAACAGCGTGCTCAGCACGAACTCCCCGCCCACGCCGCCGAATGCGCTCCACCAGAATTCCTGCCGGTGCTCCGGCATGCGCCACGTCATGTAATACTGCAGCCCCGCCGCCGCCAACGCCGCGACCATCGGCCACATTTTGCGCTCCTTGAAGCCGGCCACGAACAGGATCCCGAACAGCAGCAGCAGGCCCCAGTACACGAAATGCGAATACTCCGGCTCGACCGGCGTCCACCCGAACGGCAGCGGCGTCGCCCGATAACCGCACAGCCACGCCGGCACCGCATGACCGAACTCATGCATCCACACATGAAACCCGCGCAGGAAAAATCCCAGCGGGCTGACCGTGATCAGCCACGTCAGCGCCAGCAGCAGCGGCGGCACGAACGTGTTCACCTTCCAATCATCAAACCGCACCAGCAAGAACTCATCATCCCCATCGCCCCGCTCCACCAGCGCACTTCCCGCACCCGCCGCTTTCGCCATAACCCTTGGATCCGACGCGCCCCCTGGAGCCAACGCTCTTCCTGGAGCCGGGGCGCCCCCGCCCCGGTGCTTCGACGCCAGCAATGGCCCCGCCATCCCTCCCCCTGGAGCCACCGCGACCCCGCCGTGTTCTTCCTTTGACCGTCCCAGGGCCACGCCCGCGCCATCCTTTTCCCTCCACTCCCTTTCCCGCACCTGCACCGCCACCTTCTCATACGCCGCGCGCAATCGCGCCCGCTCCGCCTCGAGCACCGGCTTGGGTTCGTCCGCCGCGCCGCTCTTTCCTTTGATCAGCGCAAAATTCCTCTTCATGAACGCCCGCTCCAGTTCCTCCGCCGTCACGTCCGGTCCCACACCGAGCAATTCGCGGCATTGCGCCAGCTCATCGGGATTCATGGGCGCCGACCATGGACGACGCTCCGAAACCTGTCGAGCCGCCACAACCCCGCCATAGCCGTGGAGTGGCGGCAGCACGGGTAGGAGCGCAGACTTGCTGCGCCCTTCGTCCCCTCGCGGCGAATGCAATTCAGCCGCTGAAGATTCAAAACAGCTCCTACACCCAAGCACCGGCATCCTGAGACACAGGAGCATTCTTGGCGGTTGCCTGGCACGCGACGGCGAACTTTGGAGTACAACACATACCCCGTCACTGTCATCCTGAGCGGCGCGAAGGATCCAAGGGAAAGGACGGACGTGCCGGACCGCTTGGATCCTTCGCTTCACTCAGGATGACCGTTTCGTTTGTTTGGGATACTTCCCCTGCGAAGACGGTTCTCAGGCTCAAACCTTTTTCAGTTCATCAGCAGCAGGCCAAGGATCCACGGGAAAGGACAGATGCGCGCCAATCGCTTGAATCCTACGCCGGGCCCCGGGTGACGGATGACGGGTGTATTCTGTATTCTCACCAGCCTCTTCCGCTCACTCGGCCGCCCCGCCTTCGGTCCCGGCGCTCGCACCGCCTTAAGCGTTCGAGTGTTAGCACGGCGGGGCGGTTTGCCTCCTTGGCGGAGTCGGCAAGGAATGAACTGTTCACCCCATGAAATTCCGTCTCCCCCGCCGGCTTCCCTTGTTCCTGTCCGCCTTCGTGCTCGCGCTCGCGCCGGCCCTCTTCGCCCAGCCTTCGGGCGGCCCCTACGGCCCGCTGCCGCAAACCTACGAAGTGCCCAAGGACGCCGCGCACGTCTACTACGTCGCGCCCGACGGCAAACCCGACGCCGCCGGCACCCTCGAATCGCCCACCACCCTCGAGGCCGCCCTCGCCAAGGTCGTCACGGGCGACGCGATCATCTTCCGCGGCGGCACCTATCGCACCGGCGGTCTCTTCGTCAACCAGGGCATCACCCTGCAGCCGTACAAGGACGAGGTGCCCGTGCTCAAGGGCTCGCTCATCGCCGACAAATGGGAAGCCCTGCGCGAGGGCGTCTGGCGCACCAAGTGGACCACGCTCTTCCCGCAAAAGCCGGCCGACTGGTGGCGCCGCAACCGCGAGGGCATGCGCACCCCCCTCCACAAATTCAATAACGACATGGTCTTCGTGGACGGCAAACCCCTGAGCTCCACGTTCTGGGAGGGCGGTCTCGACGAGAACTCCTACGCCATCGACTACGAGTCCGGCTACGTCTTCATCAAGTTCGACCCCACCGGCCGCCAGATCGAGATCACCGCCTTCGACGGCGCCCTCACCCGCACCATCCGCGAGGTCCACGGCAAGCAGTCCGACCGCAAGGGCTACACCATGCGCGGCCTCACCTTCACGCAATATGCGTACCGCGCCCTCGAGGTGGAAGGCACCGAGCCCCAGAAGCTCGAGGATCCCGCCAACTTCGGCAACGAGGTCGTCGGCACCACCATCGAGCACGTCACCATCACCCACTGCTCCCGCGTCGCCGGCTACTTCCGCGGCAACCGCACCACCTTCCGCCACTGCCTGATCAGCGACACCAGCACCGAGGGCATCTACCTCATCGATTCGTCCGACTGCCTCCTCGAGAAAAACATCTTCACCCGCAACAACGTCGAGCAGATCACCGGCTATTACCCATCCGCGGTGAAGATCTTCAACCAGTCCTACCGCGTCGTCTGCCGCGACAACCTCATCATCGACAACCCGCACTCCAACGGCCTGTGGTACGACGTCGGCAACGTCGACGGCGTGTTCGTGAACAACTGGGTCGAGAACGCCATCGACGGATTCTTCTGGGAAATCTCCAAGGACGTCACCGTCGCCGGCAACGTCTTCATCAATTGCGACAAGGGCATCCGCATCCTCAATTCCTCCGGCGCCAAGGTCTACAACAACACCTTCATCAACGCCCCCGCGTCCTTCGAACGCGACACGCGCAGCGCCCAGGGCGACCACTTCGGCTGGCATCCCTCCACCGGTCCCGACGTGCACGAGCGCGACCGCCACGTCTTCACCGGCAACCTCCTCATCAGCGACGCGCGCTTCCTGAAGCCCCTGCTCCGCGCCGACCAGGCCCCCGCCCTCAAGGACAAGCTCACCAAGCCCGCCTTCGACGCCGTGGACCACAACGTCTACGCCCGCCCCGCCGGCACCGCCGCTCCCGCCCTCATCGCCTGGAGTCCCGGCGCGGGCGACACCAACCAATTCATGCTCACGTCCCCGGCCGAACTGCAGAAGAAACTCCCGCAGTTCGAGGCCGGCAGCGTCCTGCTCCCGCTCGCGCCCAACGCCGTCGTGCAAAGCCCCGAGCTCCACAACTACGCGCCCGCCCAGCCGCTGCCCGTCAAGGCCCCCCTGCCCGCCGCCGTCGCCGAGTTGCTCGGCTGGCCCAAGCAGGACGCCTATCAACCGGGCGCCTACCAGCGCTGAACACTCTCGTTGTCCGGGGTCCAGGGTTAGGGGTGAATTAGGACGCAAATCTAATTCTCGGACCCCGGGCAGCGGGTTCATCCAGGAGAAACCTGGGACTTGAGACCTGAAACCTGAAAGAAGACCTCGAGCCATTCTTCATTCCGAGGTAGTCGCCACCATTTCAGCTTTCAGCTTTCAGCTTTCAGCTTTCAGCTTTCAGCTTTCAGCTTTCAGCTTTCAGCTTTCAGCTCTCAGCTCTCAGCTCTCAGCTTTCAGCTTTCAGCTCTCAGCTCTTAGCTCTTAGCTCTTAGCTGTCAGACTTCAGCCGGAAAATAGGCAGTCGGATGTAGGGGCGCGGCTTGACCGCGCCCTTCCCTCGCTGCGGAAACCAAGGGCGTGGACGAGCCACGCCCCGACAGCGGAACAGTTCGGCCGCGCACGCCGCGGAATCGAGCTCCAACTGCATGGTTCCGGCTGAGCTCTCAGCTCCTACCCCTTCGCCCTTCGCCCTTCAGCCCTTCGCCCCTCGCTCTTCGCCCCCAGCCCTTCGCCCTAAACACCTCGCCCTTAGCTCCCAGCCCTTAGCTCTCATCCCTTCGCCCTTAGCCCTTAGCTCCTCAGCTCCTCGCTCCTCGCTCTCGCCCCCCGCCACTGGGTGCTTGCCACCCACGCACCCCTGAGACGAAATGCCGCGGATGCCCGCCCTGCCCCGCGCCAACCGTGTGATCGGCCGCCAGCGCCTCCCGCGCTCGGCCACGGGCGTGATCAGCTTGGTGGAACTGATGACGGTGGTCCTCATCATCAGCATCCTGTTTCTCGCGGCGGTCCCCACCTACCAGCAAATCCAGCGCAAGGCGCGCGCCACCGCGATCGCCAACGATCTCCGCGTCTTCGGCGCCGTGTTCCAAGCCTACGCGCACGAGCGCGGCTCCTGGCCCGCCGAGGCCGCCGCGGGCGTCCTGCCCACCGGCCTCGATACGCGCGATCTCCAGGTCGACGTCTGGACGCGCCCCACGCCCATGGGCGGAAAATTCGACTGGGAAAGCAACCAGACCCACCCCGGCGGCACCAGCCCCGGCGGCCGCTGGCGCGCGGCGATTGCCATCAATACCACGCCGGACTCCGCCTTCGTCGTCGACGCCGACCTGATGGAAACCATCGACGAGGCGCTCGACGACGGCGACCTCTCCACCGGCAACTTCCGCGCCGGCTTCGGCGACTGCCCGCTCTTCATCCTCGAACCGTAATGGCCGCGCCCACTTACCAGGTAACCCTGCACCACCTCGCTCCGGGCGCGACCGAGGCCGGCTTGGTGTACCCGGACGAACAGCTGGCCGCCGTCACCCCCGACCAGCTCGCCGAGCTGCTCCTCGCGCTCGAGATGCTCGCCGCCCGCCTCACCATCTACGAGCCGTCGACTCCCGAGATCCGCATCAAGACCGATCGCGAGGTCTTCGTCGTCCGCACCCGCTACCGCCAGCTCTGCTTCGTGGGCCGCGAGGCCCTGCTCCGCGGCGAACAGCACACCATTCCATTCATCCTGAGCACGGTCACCGGCGTCGCCGCCCAGGTGCCGAAGCCGCCCGAGACGCCACGCGCCTACGAGCGCCCCGCCAGCGCCTCACCCGCACCAAGCGAGGCTTCCTCCCCGTCCGCGCCCTGGCTCAAGCTTGCCGTTCTCCTCCTGCTCATCTGCGGCTGCCTCGGCGCCGGCATCTGGATGCTGGTCCGCCCCGCGCGCACCCTCGCGCCGCGCTTCACCTACATGAACGCGCCCGACTCCACCTTGCTCCTCGCCCGCCTCGCCGGCGAATACCGCACCGGCACCGGCGAGGGCGACCGCCGCTTGATCATCGAAGCCGACGGCAACGTGCGGATCGCCAAATACGGGGCCGCCCAGGCCATCACCGAGGAAGTCACCCGCACCGCCCGCGGCGCGCTGCAGGACGACAAGCCCGCGATCGCCACCGCCGATCCCTACGTGCTGCTCGTCCGCGATCCCGACGGCATCTTCCTCTTCGGCCAAACCTACCGCCGCGTCACGCCGTAGCGCGCGCCGCCGCTATCGGTTGAGCGCTACGCGCTATTAGGACAACCGCGCCCCCCGAAATCCAGCTTTCAGCTTTCAGGTTTCAGGTTTCAGGTTTCGCATCCTCCTCTCCTCATGCCCCTCTCTCCCCTCGTCCTGATCATGGGCGTCGCCGGCTCCGGCAAGAGCACCGTCGGCCAGCTCCTCGCCGCGGACCTCGGTTGGGCTTATCACGAGGCCGACGATTTTCACTCGGCCGCCAACAAGGAGAAGATGGGCAACGGCATCCCGCTCGACGACACCGACCGCGCCCCCTGGCTCGCCGCCATCCGCGCCGCCATGGAAGCCGCCCGCGCCGACGGACAACCCGCCGTGTTCACCTGCTCCGCCCTCAAGGAACGCTACCGCTGCGTCCTGCTCGACCAACTGCCTGGCGTCCTCCTCGTCCATCTCAGCGGGGACCGCGACCTGCTGCTCTCCCGACTCCAGAATCGCCGGAGCCATTACATGAAACCGTCCATGCTCGACAGCCAGCTCGAGCTCCTCGAGCCCCCGGCCGACGCCCTCCGCCTGGACATCAGCCAGCCTCCCGCCGCACTCGTCGCCGCCATCAAGCAGGCGCTCTGATACCGCGAGCCACGCGCGAAATCTCGTTTCGCCATCACGGCCCGAGATAAACCGACAGAAACCTGGAGGCCCGCGTCCCGGCGGGCCGCCTGCTGGAGCGACTTGCCCCCAAGGCGCTGGTTCAAGACGGACTTCGCCGCAACGCGCCGAAGTCAGCGCGTTCCACCATTCAGCGGAAGGAGTCCCTGCCTCCTAGCCGGAATGATGCACTGTAGGGGCGCGGCTCGACCGCGCCCTTTGCTCGCTGCGGGAGCCGAGGACGTGGACGAGCCACGCCCCCACCACCGAACAGATCGACCGCCCACGTAATCCCATCTCACCTGCACGACTCCGGCTCAGCCCCC
>JAEZDN010000081.1:42500-43861 GCA_023433275.1 Verrucomicrobiota bacterium | reverse complement strand
GGATCACTTGAACCTGCTTTCGCAACTGCTCGACTTGTTGGTCTCACAGTAAAGCTCCCTTATACTCATGCGCTCTATAGCCCGATTACCGACCGGGCTGAGGGAACCTTCGTAATCCTCCGTTACTCTTTGGGAGGATTCCGCCCCAGAAAAACTGACCTGCTATCACTGTCCCACGCCCAGATGATGGGTCGAGGTTAGACGCCTAACAATTAAAAACTGGTATTTCATATTTTGACTCCGCCCTTCCCTGAAGAAGGGCCTCACAGTCTCCCAGCTATTCTACGTATTAAAAATCAAGCGACAATAACAGCTTACAGTAAAGGTGCATAGGGTCTTTCCGTCCTGCTGCGGGTAGGCGGCATCTTCACCGCCACTACAATTTCACTGGGCATCTCTCCGAGACAGTTGTCAACTCGTTACTTGATTCGTGCGGGTCGGAACTTACCCGACAAGGAATTTCGCTACCTTAGGACCGTTATAGTTACGGCCGACATTCACGGGGGCTTAGACGCGAAGCTTGCACCTCACGCTTTCACCTTTCCGCATTGGTCACAAGTCACTCCCTATACGTCGTCTTGCGACTTAGCAGAGAGCTGTGTTTTTGCTAAACAGTCGGTTGACACTCTTATCTGTGGCCTCTTGCGAGGCACCCCTTTTAGCTAACATACGGGGTCAGTTTGCCGAGTTCCTTAGAGAGATTTAACCCACGCGCCTTAGAATACTCATCTATTCCACCTGTGTCGGTTTACGGTACGGGCACCCTATCAAATAGCCACGAAGCTTTTCCTGGAAGCTGAGCATCACACAAATTGCTTCGGCCGAAGCCTCCGCTTTTCATCGTGTTTCAGATACGCCCGGTATTTAAACCCCAGGCAACCTACGCACTTGAACGAGAATCAGCGCCTCGCTCGTGTTAGCTTTCTCCGTCACTCCTTGGCATCGAACTCTAATAAGGTGGTGCTGGAATATTAAACCAGCTGTGCATCGACTACTCCTTACGGCCTCGTCTTAGCTCCCGACTAACCCTGGGAGGACGAACCTTCCCCAGGAATCCTTGGAATTGAGGCGAGCCGGATTTAAACCGGCTTTATCGTTACTTATGTCTGCATTCTCACTTCTAAGCGCTCCAGAGTCGGTTACCCCTCCTCCTTCGCTGCACTTAGAACGCTTTCCTACCACTCACCTTGCGGTGAATCCATGGCTTCGGTACATAGCTTAAGTCCCGATCATTTTCGGCGCAATTTCGCTCGATGGGTCAGCTGTTACGCACTGTTTAAATGATGGCTGCCTCTAAGCCAACATCCCCATTGTCTAAGCAAAATCACATCCTTTTACACTGAGCTATGTTTTGGGACCTT
>JAEZDN010000081.1:0-37500 GCA_023433275.1 Verrucomicrobiota bacterium | reverse complement strand
TACGGTACGCAAAGCAGGTGTGATTACCGTGCCGGGCTCGGACGGTCCCATCGAAAACGAGACGGAAGCGGTAAAGATCGCGCGCAAAATCGGCTATCCCGTCATCATCAAGGCTGTCGCCGGCGGCGGCGGTCGCGGCATGCGTATCGCTCACAACGACGTTTCCTTCGCCAAGGAATTCCACGTGGCCAGAAATGAAGCCGAAAAGGCCTTCGGCAACGGCGCGGTCTACATCGAGAAATACATCGAGAAACCCCGTCACATCGAGTTCCAGATCCTGGCGGATAGCCACGGCAAGGTGATCCATCTCGGGGAACGCGATTGTTCGGTCCAACGCCGACACCAGAAGCTGATCGAGGAATCCCCCTCCCCTTTCCTCACTGCCGACCTGCGCAAGAAGATGGGCAAGGCCGCCGTCAAGGCCGCCGAAGCCGCCGAGTACCAGAACGCCGGCACCATCGAGTTCCTCGTGGACGCCAAGGGCAATTACTACTTCATCGAGATGAATACCCGCATCCAGGTGGAGCATCCCGTTACCGAGGAAGTCACCGGCATCGATCTCATCAAACAACAGATTCGCGTCGCCAACGGCGAGAAGCTCGAATTCGACCAGAGCGACATCAAATTCGAAAAACACGCGATCGAGTGCCGCATCAATGCCGAGGACCCGGCCCGCAATTTCACCCCTTCACCCGGCACCATCTCGCTGTACTACGCCCCCGGCGGACACGGCGTACGGGTCGATTCCCACGTTTATAGCGGATACACGATCCCGCCCTACTACGACTCGATGATCGGGAAGCTCATTTGCTTCGGATCGACTCGAAAAATGGCCCTGCAGCGATCCTACCGCGCCCTGAGCGAATATCTGGTCCGCGGTATCAAGACCACGATTCCCCTCCACAAAGCCATCATGAGCGATCCCGTCTTCATCGAAGGGAAGGCCACGACAGCCTACATGGAGGACTTCCTGTCGCGCACTCCGACCGATCTCTTCTAGCAGCCTTTCACTCCGCGGGCTGCTCCATGTGTAACCCGTTAAGAATGGGTGTGTGTTAGTTTAGCCGGCTGGATTGCTTGGTCGGCCAAAGCCCGGTTCGTGTTCGCACTGGCCCGGCCCGAACGGGGCCGGGCGAACGAAGGTGAGCCCCACATCCAGGACGCCCTCCGACTGGAACCGCTACTGGCGCACGTCGCCGGCCGACTCCGCTCAAGACGCCGGCCTCGCCAACGTAAGTTCGCTCCATTCACCCAACGTGTGCGTTTCCGCGCGCCATCCTGGCCCCTGCTCGGCGAACGCTTCGCGGACCTTTGCCAGCTCGATGGCAAGAATGCCGCTCAACACCAACACGCCGCCGGGCGCCACCGCGCCCAGCAACTGCGGGGCAAACGCCATCAACACATCGGCCTGGATGTTGGCCAGCACCAGCTCGGCCTGCCGACCCGCCAAGCCGGTTACCAAATCTCCAACGTAGAACTCCACCCGGCTCGCCAAGCCGTTGAGCTCGGCATTCTCCCGGCTCACGTCCACCGCCAGCGGGTCATTGTCGAACGCGGCCACCTGCCGGTAGCCCAGCTTGACCGCCGACAAGGCAAGAATGCCCGAGCCGCAGCCCGCGTCGATCACGCGCCCCGCCACACCTTTCTCCGCCGTCAGCTCCACCAAGCGCTCCACCACCAATCGCGTCGTCTCGTGGTTGCCCGTTCCGAACGCCATGCCCGGATCCAGCCAGAGCACTTCATCCCCTGGCGGGGCAGCAAAAGTCCCCCGCTCCCAAACCGGCACCCAGTGGAGCCGCCCGAATTTCCACGCTCTGAAATGTTCCTTGTAGCTTTCTTTCCAATCCTTATCGGCCAGTTCGCTGATGCTCGACTCACCCACCTGCCATGCGGACTGGAACGATGCGCCAAACTCGGCCCAACCGGCTTTCGCCGAAGACTCAGAATCAAAATAACCCGTCAACCACGCGCGGCCCGACGGTTTGTCCTCCAGCACCATCAAATGCTGTTCTTCTCGCTCTCCGAGACGTTCCTCAATCTCGGGCACCGCGCTGGGCGTTACCTCCATTTTGAATTCAAATACCGCCATGGAATTATTTTCCCGTTTCACTAAGCCTGCGAATCACGGCGGGCAATAATTCATGCTCCGCCGCGTGCACGCGCGACGTGAGCAGCTCCAGAGTGTCACCTGCCGCAATTGGAACCCTTGCTTGCTCGATGACCTGCCCCGCATCCACTTCGGGTGTGACGTAATGCACAGTACACCCGGTCTCCTTCACGCCGGCGCGAAATGCCTGCCCAATCCCGTCAAGCCCGGGAAACGCCGGCAGCAAGCTTGGGTGAAGATTGATGATCTGGCCCGCAAACGCATTAAGGAACCCTGCTTTCAGCACGCGCATGAAGCCCGCCAGCACCACCAACTCGGCCTCTGCCTCCTGCACGGCCGCGATAAACCGGAGTTCCCCTTCGCCTTCCAATTTGGTCTTGAAGGGCGCGGGATCCACGAACCTTGCCGGCACGCCAAAGCGCGGTCCCAGGGCCAAAATTCCCGCATCGGGCTTGTCAGAGAGGATCTCCACCACCCGCGCCCGGCCCAGCCGTCCCGCCTCCTGCGCCCGCAAAATCGCCTCGGCATTGGAACCCCTTCCCGAACCCATGATCACAACTCGCATTGAGCCAGTTAGGTCACCCCTGCGCCCGGAGGCACGCACTATTTCTACCGCTGATCACCCGATGACCGGCTTGCGTTGCCTCCATTCCCTTCCACGCTGCCGTCATGAAATCCGGCCGGGGCGTCCTGCATGTTTTCGACAGCCTGCTCGACCGCATCCTATGCGTGGTCGGTGCGATCCTCTTTTCCCAGGCGCCTGAATTCATGCAGCAGTACCTGCAGCGTCTCGGCGGACATCTCGATGAGGCCCGCCGGCAGCTAACCATTTTCCAAAAAACCGCCTCTGACGCCGGGCTTTCCTTCGGGCAATTCATAACCCAGACGTCCGCCAATGCCGATCCCGCCGTGGCTCGCCTCGGCGGCGTCATGAACCAGGCCGCCGAGCGGGTTTCGGCGCTGCAGTCCGCCCATGACGCCTTGCACCAAAGCGCCCTCTGGCAACGGCCCTTCGTTTTCATGCGGCACGTCGACCTGGAGATTGCGCGTGCCGCGAGCGCCATGTTCAAGCCCGCCGTCCCCGTCACAATCGAGGGCGCGATCTATGCGCTGGCCGGTATGTTGCTCGTCCTTGCGATCTATCACCTCGCGTTGAAGCGGCTGCTGGCCCTTTTTCGGCGATTGAGCGCGCGCGCGGACGCGCCCGCGCGGGACGCAGTCTAGAAAAACTTCTTCGCCTTCTCGAAAAAGCTCTTCGACACGGGCTCTTCCGCATCGCCGCAAGCCTGTGCAAATTCCTCCAGCTTCTTCCTCTGCTCGGAACTGAGCGACGTTGGCACCTCCACCTGCACGCGGATCAATTGATCGCCATGCTCGCCGCCGCGAAGCTGCGGCATGCCGCGCCCCTTGAGCCGAAAGGTGGTCCCCGATTGGGTTCCCGCCGGGATCTTCAAGGTCGCCTTGCCCTCCATCGTGGGCACTTGGATGGTGCCACCGAGTGTCGCCAGGGTGAATTTGATCGGCATCTCGCAAAACAAGTCGTCCCCCTGCCGCTCGAACATCTCGTGTTCCTTCACGTGAATCACGATGTAAAGGTCGCCCGCGGAGCCGCCCATCACGCCGGCCTCGCCATTCCCCGAGGAGCGAAGCTTCGAACCGGTATCCACGCCCGGGGGAATGCGCACATTGATCTTGGCCGTCTCGTTGACCCGGCCTTCGCCCGAACACTTCCCGCAAACTTTTTCGAACCGCGAGCCGGAACCATGACACGACGGACACGCCTGCCGCACATGGAAAAACCCCCGCGAGGTCGTGACCTGGCCCGCTCCGCGGCAGGTCGGACACGTGGATTTCTTCGACCCCGGCTCGGCGCCGGAACCACTGCAATGCCGACACTCGCCGAGCTTGCGGAAGGAAATCTCCTTTTCAACGCCCCGCGCCGCCTCTTCGAGCGTGATCTCGAGATCATAGCGCAGATCGGAACCGCGGCCGGCGCCACCGCCATTCCCTTCGCCGCCAAAAAACTGGTCGAATATCCCCCCGCCGCCGCCACCGCCCTGGCCGAAAACCTCGCGGAAAATATCGAACGGATCGTGAAAACCCCCGCCCCCCGCGCCACCCCGCGGGCCGGCCCCGGCCTGCTCAAACGCCGCATGCCCGTAGCGATCATACGCCGCGCGCTTGTCCGCATCCTTCAACACCTCGTAGGCTTCGGAGACTTTCTTGAACATCTCCTCCGCCTCCTTGTTGCCAGGGTTCTTGTCCGGATGGTACTGAACCGCCTTCTTGCGGTAAGCCTTCTTCAACTCTTCTTCGCTCGCGCCCTTCGCCACGCCAAGCAACTCATAGTAGTCCTGCTTTTTGCCTGCGGCCATGGTCAGTTCTTAGCCTCCCCCGGCTCCGCCGGTCCACTGGAAACCACCACCGAGGCCGGCCGCACCAGCCGGCCGTTCAAAGTGTAGCCCAAACGCACCACCTGGCTGACCGTCTCGGCGGGCACATCGGGACTGGGTTGATGGGAAATGCATTCGTGCAAATTGTGATCGAACGCCTGGCCGAGCGGATTGATCTCCTTCATGCCATGCCGGCCGAGCGTCGCCTTGAGCTGTTCCAACACGAAGCCGACACCTTCCACGATCGATTTCACGTCGGACTGTTGCTTCGCGGCCGCCAGCCCCAGGCCGAGGCTATCCAGGATGGGGATGATGTCCTCGACCACCCCGGACGCCGCGAATTGCCGGAGCTCGTCCTTCTCCCGCGCGGTCCGCTTGCGGAAATTCTCGAGGTCCGCCACCGCCCGCATGTAACGGTCATAGTTGGCGGCCGCCTCCTTCTTCGCTGCAGCCAGCTGCTCGTCTGGTGCCGGAATCGCGGGATTGGGCGTCGTGGCGGCCGGCTCCGGCGTCTCCGCGGGATTCGTGTTGGTCGTTTCAGTCGGGTTCGGTTCGCTCATGAAGGGGGCGGAAATTACCTCATGGTTTCTGAATTTCAAGCGAGCTGAATCCATCCGTGACCAATATCACACTGTCCTTCTCCGCCCGCAGGAAAGCTTCGCTCGAAAACGGCAGCAATCCGTTGTCGCCCATGTGCAATCGCGCTTCCCCCGACGCCAGGCTTCCCTCCACCACGGAAACGATCCGCGCCTCTTCCCCCGCCGCGAAGGTCAACGCTTCACCTTGCCGCAGGCGACGACGGGTAATCCGAAACTCCCGGCAATGCGCTAAAACTCCTTCTTGCTCCCCCGCGCGCACCAGCGACGGCGTGGCAGCCGTGTTGGCCTGCAGCGAAACCATCGATTGCTCCACGTGCATCGCCCGCGGTTTCCCATCGAGGCCCATCCGACCCCAGTCATACACCCGGTAGGTGGTGTCCGAGTTCTGTTGGATCTCGAGGATGATGTTCCCGCCATCGATCGCATGCATCACGCCGCTGTGAATCAGCAGCGAGTCCCCCGCTTGAGTGGGCAGACGATGAACCAGCGACTCGGCGGTGTTGTTTTCCAACGCCGCGCGAAACGCCTTCACATCGACGCCGGGCTTCAACCCGGCAAGCACGGCCGCACCGGCTTCAGCGTGGGCGATGTACCAATTCTCGGTCTTGGGCTCGCCTCCGAGCGATTCCGCCACGCTGGCAGGTGGGTGGATCTGCAAACTCAGACGCTCGCGACAATCGAGCCACTTCACCAGGATCGGAAACGCCCGTCCCTTTGGCCAGCGCGGGCCCATGATCTCAGCACCATGCCTCTCCATTACTTGGCGCAGGGATGCCCCCGCCCATGGACCACTCACCACCACGGATTGCGCCTCCGGACGATCCACCAACTCCCAGCTCTCCCCAATTGGCTGCGCGCCGGGCAATTTTCGACCAAGGAAACTCTCCAACCCACGGCCTCCCCACACGCGTTCCTGATAGATTGGCTGGAATTGAAGAAGTGACGTCATGCCTTGGAGGAAAGTGGTTTGCGCAATTCTTGGCGAGGGCTTTTACATTGACCCCCTCCCGGGATGGACCTGCAATCATCCGGTCACTGACAGAAATGCGCAAATCGGAGAGTTCAAAGCCCAAAGACAAGGACACCCCCTCATTCGAGGAACCACGGCACCGCCCCCACTGGCTGGCTGCGTTCGTGTGCCTCGTGTTCGGCATTCTTCTCGGTGTAGCCCTGCTCGATTACCATCCCGGCCAGAGCATCATGACCCAATCGGCGGGAAAAACCGAGGTCGTGAATGGCGTGATCCAACAACTCCCTGTCCCCGCAGGGGTGAAACCCAATCTCGTGGGCAAAGTCGGCGCCGAGTTTTCGTGGGGCACCTATTACCTGGTCGGCATCGCCACCTGGCTCATCCCGATCTTCCTGCTCTGGATGGCTTACGTCTACCTCCGGAGCGCCCGCAGCCTGGCCGGCACGCGCCTGCTGGCCATGCTTTGCTGCATCCTCGCGCTATCAGCCCTGGCGCCCATGCAGGACACGTTCTTCACCAACACGGATTTTCTTCCCGAAGGTCCCGGCGGCGTAGTCGGACGCTTTATCTACATCAGCATCTTGAAGGACACCATCGGCATTTTCGGCGCCGCCCTCGTCCTGGGCACCATTTACTGCGTGGGCATGCTGTTCATCTTCACGCGCGACATCGCGGCGGAGATCAGCCGGCTTTTCCACAACTTCGCCGAATGGCGGCACCAACGCGCGGCGCTCAAGCGGGCTCGAGCCGAGGACGTCCGTCGGCAGCGCGAGGAAGCGGCGAAGGCGCGACAGGCCTCGGCTGCGGCGGCCGCCGCGGCGAGCGCGGCCTCGGCGCCCGCACTCAACTCCGGATCCACCAAAAAGATGGTCGTGCCGAAAAGCGCCGATCCTCTCGCCGAAACCGCCAAGACCGCCACCGTTCCCCCCATCAAGCCCGCCGAGGAGCCCGCTCCGGCCAAAGCCGCCCCGGCCCGGGCCGCCGTCCGCTCCGCCGAGAGCCGCCCCGCGAGCGACATCAAATCCCTCGCCGCTGCCGCTGGGAAAATCGAACTCACGATCGTCAAACCCGAGGAAACGAAAAAAGCCAAGGTCACCCTCCCCCAAAGCGACGACAAGGATTACCAGTTCCCCCCGCTCAAGCTCCTCCGCGAACAGGTCAAATCCGATTCGCTCAACAGCGAGGAGGAACACCGTCAGAACGCGGAAAACCTGCTGCGCATCCTCGGCGAATTCGGCGTTGAGGTCACCCTCGGTGAGATTCACGTCGGTCCGGTCATCACCCGCTACGAGGTCGTCCCCGCCCCCGGCGTGCGCGTGGAAAAGATCTCCGGCCTCGACAAGAACATCGCCCTCGGCATGCGCGCCCAATCCGTCCGCATCCTCGCCCCGATTCCCGGCAAGGCCGCCGTCGGCGTCGAGGTGCCCAACCAAAAATCGACTCCCGTGGGCATGCGCGAAATCCTCGAGAGCGAGGATTGGGTCAGCGCCAAGGCCGAGCTTCCCATCGCCTTGGGCAAGGACGTGTCCGGCAAACCGCTGGTGTCCGACCTCTCCAAGATGCCCCACCTCCTGATCGCCGGCGCCACCGGCTCGGGCAAATCCGTCTGCATCAATTCCATCGTCGCCTCCATCCTCTACTCCAAGAGCCCGAAGGACGTGCGCCTGATCATGGTGGATCCGAAGGTCGTTGAACTCAAAATATTCAACACCCTGCCGCACATGCTCATCCCGGTCGTGACCGAGCCCAAGAAGGTCCCCGGCGCGCTCAAGTGGCTCCTGAGCGAGATGGAGCAGCGCTACCAGATCTTCGCCAAGGCCAACGTCCGCAATCTCGTGGGTTTCAACAACCGCAAGAAGGACCCCAAGGGCGAGTTTCCCCCGGTCGAGCAACAGGCCGAGCTTGAGGGCGTCGCCGAGGAAATCGAGATTCCCGAACGCCTGCCCTACATCGTCGCCATCATCGACGAACTGGCCGATCTCATGATGATCGCGCCGGCCGAGATCGAAACCTCCATCGCGCGCCTCGCCCAGCTCGCGCGCGCCGCCGGCATCCATCTCATCATCGCCACCCAACGCCCCTCGGTGAACGTCATCACCGGCGTCATCAAGGCCAACCTCCCCTCCCGCATCGCGTTCCAAGTGGCCTCCCAAGTCGACTCCCGCACCATCCTCGACACCAAGGGCGCCGACACCCTCATCGGCCGCGGCGACATGCTCTTCTCACCCCCGGGCAGCTCCCGCCTCGTGCGCGCCCAGGGCGCGTTTGTCGCCGACGAGGAAGTCCAGGAAATCGTGGAATTCCTGAAGAAGAACGGACCGCCCCAATACGCGCTTTCCGTCCAGCAGCAGATCGATCGCGCGGCCCGGGAGGACGATGAGGACGGCGAGGGCGGCGACGATGACGGCGACATGGGCGATGACGGCGACCTGTTCGCCCAGGCCTTCGATGTCCTCCGGTCCACGCGCCGCGCGTCGACCTCGATGATGCAACGCCGCCTCCGCATCGGTTACAACCGCGCCGCCCGAATCATGGATCTCATGGAGCAAAAAGGCATCGTCGGCCCGGAGAATGGTTCCTCTCCCCGCGAGATCCTCGTGGACCTCGATACCTTCCAGCCTTGAGTCGCAATCCATGCGCGCCGGCCGAACCTCCTGCCGATTTCAACGCCCGGACGTGTTTCTAGGTGACATGACCCGCCTCCTTTCCTAACCAATCATCATGCAGACCATCGGCGAACGACTCGAGGAGGCTCGCAAACGCAAGGGGATCTCGATCCGCGAGGCGGCCGAGCAGACCAAGATCCGCAGCGATTACCTTCAGAAATTTGAGGGCAACTCCTTCGCCATCGACCTGCCCGCGCTCTACATCCGCGGGTTCCTTCGCACCTACGCCCGTTTCCTGGAACTCGATCCGGAGCGGCTGGTGAACGACGTCGACGCCGCTCTCGCCCGCGAAGGCAAGCCCGGCCGCCGCGAGCCGCGCGAGGCCCTCGGCCGCGTGGACTTCGGAACCGCGGAATCACGTGCCGCCGAGGCCCCCGAAACGGGCTCCGGCGGACGATCAGCCCACGACAAGGCGATGATGGTCAAATTCGGCCTGCTGGGCGGCGGTGCGATCGGGGCCATCCTCATCATCATTCTCCTGGTCAAGGTCCTCTCCAACCCGACGCCCCAACCCGCTCAAGCCGCGCAGCCTGCGGCTTCGATGGTGCAGGCCGACGCCGCGCAGACTCTGATTCTCACCGCCGTCGAACCCACCCGCGTCAAGGTCGTGCAGGAACTCGACGACGCCGTGCTCCTGGACAACGTCTCCCTCGCGAAGGGCGAGTCGCGAACCATCAAGAAGCACGGAAAGCTCTTCATCACCGTCGCGGAAGGGAAAAATCTCCGCATGGAAGTCAACGGACGCAGCTACCCGGTGCCGCTCGACGGTTATCACCGCTTCGCCCTCGATTGAGCGACAAGCCGGCCGCGGCCGGCCTTCACCACGACTGCTGGCCCGGCAAGACCCGCGGGGTTACCTCAACGCCACCGGCGGGCCCAGGACTTCACGGAGAACAAACGCCCGCCTCAAGGCCTCGGGATCTCGCAACTCGCCGACCACGCTGCCGCGAACGCCCCCCATTGCCGCTCCCGAATGATCGGTCGTAAGCGACTCGAAGGCCGTGCGCTTCTGGATCGCCGCCTTCATCCGCTCGGCCTCGCGGAGCTTTTCCTCCCACACGGCCTGTTGCTCCAGGAGCTCGGCATGTCGGCGGGATTCTGCACTCGACACCGCGGCCGGCGCTGGCGAAGCGCGGCGCTCGATTGACTCATGAACGACCGGTGCCGGCGCCGGCACTGGCACCAAGGGGGGCGGTTCCGCCTCGCCGCGCGCCCGCTGCTCGATCTTGCGCTGAATTTCCTCGCGGATGCGGCGCGTGCGTTCCGCCAGCTCCGGATCCTCGAACTCAAATTCCTTCGGCGGTTCAGCGCCATCCGCCTCGCCGCCTCCCCGTTTCTTGAAAATGGCCTGCAGCATCTGGGCGACAACCGTGCCCACGATGATCAGGGTCCAGGCATTATCGATCGCCCATTGGATCCATTTCATGATGTATGCTGGTGCGGGGTCAAACCGTCCGGGCGGGCCGCGGCCCCCCCGGACGACTGCGAATTATTTCTTGCCGTCGGGATGGGCAATCGATCCGCGCATCGCGGTGTCGGATTGGATGTTCTCCATCCGATAATAGTCCATCACGCCCAGCTTGCCGGAGCGGAACGCCTCGGCCATCGCGAGCGGAATCTGCGCCTGAGCCTCGACCACCTTCGCCTGCATTTCCTGGACGCGGGCCTTCATTTCCTGTTCCACGGCCACCGCGGCCGCGCGACGGATTTCCGCCTGGGCCTGGGCGATGCTCTTGTTCGCCTCCGCCTGCGCTTCCTGAAGCTTGGCGCCCACGTTCTCGCCCACATCCACGTCGGCGATGTCGATCGAAAGAATCTCAAACGCGGTGCCCACGTCGAGGCCGCGCGCCAGCACGGTCTTGGAAATGCTGTCAGGGGACTCGAGAACCACCTTGTAGTTTTCGGAGGAACCGATGGTGGAAACAATGCCCTCGCCCACGCGCGCGATGATCGTGTCCTCCTTGGCGCCGCCGACGAACCGGCCGAGGTTGGTGCGGACGGTCACCCGCGCCTTCACCTTCACCTGGATGCCATCCTTCGCCACGCCGTCGATCGTCGTGCGACCACCCTCGGGATTCGGGCAATCAATCACCTTCGGATCCACGGAAGTGCGCACGGCCTCGACCACGCTCTTGCCGGAACCCTTGGTCGCGAGGTCGATGGCACAGGCCCGGTCCCAATCAAGCTCGATGCCCGCCTTCTGCGCGGCGATCAGCGCCTGCACGGTCGGCACGACATTGCCGCCCGCGAGGTAATGCGCCTCGATCCCGTCGATCGAGATGTCGATGCCCGCCTTCTTGGCCGTGATGCGCGCATCGACGATCAAGCCGTGCGGCACCTGCCGCAGCCGCATGGCGACGAGCGTGATCAGGCCGACCGGCGCTCCCGCCAGCCAGGCGCGTATCCACACGCCAAAGAAGGACCAGAATATGCCGATCAGGACGAGGATCGCGACAGCCGCGATCACGATGCCAACGATACCGAAGGATTGCATGAGGGAACGAGTTTAGGGTTTGGTGACAGTAAGTCGAAAAGTGTCCACGCCGACCACCTTGATGGAAGCGCCCTTGGGGAGCATTCCGCTTTGGGAGGCCGCCTCGTAGCGTTTGCCACCGACGAGCACGAAGCCTGACGGCGCAAGCGGGGTCAAGGTTTCCCCGAATTCGCCGACCACCTCGGCGGCGACGGCCGGCGGCGCATGGCTGGCGCCGCGCACCGATTCATCCAGGAACATCTTCCGGCCCAGCCTCGTTCGGGGCAGAACGTACAGCTCGATGTAGAAGGTCAGCCCCAGCAACGCCGCGGCGATCAGGACCGCCAGCGCACCCCCGCCGAATCCATGGGCGGCAAACGCCAGCCCGCAACCCACGAGCATGAGTACGCCGCCGATGATGCCCAGAACCCCGCCAGGCACGATGACCTCGAAGAAGAGCAGGACCAGGCCCAGGGCAAAGAAGAGTATGATCGCCGTCATGAGATTTTGGCTTCCACGATCAGGGCAAATCCCTCCCGGCCTCGCACCACCACGGGGGTGCCAGCCGCCACGTGGCCGAGCGCCAGCTTCGCCTCATAGCGTCGCCCAGCGATCTCCACCTCGCCGCTCGGAAACATCGGCGTCACGGTAACCCCTTCCGCGCCCAGCAACGGATCGCTCGTCACCGCTGAGCCGGCGGTTCCGGCCACCTCAGCGGCCAGGACCATCCGATCCCAAAACCACGCGCGCGGCAAATAGCGCAGCAACGCGACCGCCAGGGTCGCGGTGATCACGAGCGCCAGGCCGAGATTCTGCAGCGGTCCGATAAAAACGTCTCCGGTGAACCGAATCGGCTCCTGGGGCCAGATGTCCGCCATCGCCCACAGGAGGGAGCCCAGCACCAAGGCCGCCCCCGTGACGCCCGCGATCACCATTCCCGGGAAGAAGAACAACTCCACCGCGATCAGCAGCAAGCCGAGGGCAAAGACCAGCACCGGCTCGTGCCCGGAAAAACCCGCCACATAATGACCGAGGAAAACCACACCGAGCAGCACCAGCCCCGCAATGCCCGGCCAGCCGAAACCCGGCGTCTTGAACTCGACGAAAAGCGCCAGCATGCCCAATCCCATCAGGATCGGTGTCAGGGCGTTGAGGTACTGGGCCAGCTTTTCCGACCACGTCACTTCGAAATGCTGGACCACATAATTCCCCTGGCCGTACTTGCTCGCGAGCAGGGCCTCGATGGTCTCCGCCTTGCCCGACCCCAGCAACGGTTGCGGCGGATCCCCGAAGGTTTCCATGGCCTCCGTCGCGGTCAGCGAGAGCAACTCACCTTTGGCCTTCACCACCCGCTCCCCGATCTTGAGTTCAAAATCCTCGTCGATCATCGCCTCCACCGCCTGGCCCCGGTATCCCTTGCCCTCGGAGGTCGCGCGCACCCGGGCGCGAAGGTAACTGACGATCTTCTGCTTCATCGTCTTGTCCACCTCGCCGCCCGTCGCCAGCACCGGCGCCGCGGCGCCGATCACGGCATCCGGGGCAAAATAGATCTCGTCCGTCGCGGCGGAAATGAATGCGCCGGCGGACATCGCTTCCTTGTTCACGAAAGTGAGCTTGAGACCGGGAAACTTCTGGAGGGCTTCCATAATCTCAAAGGTCTTGTCCAGCGCCCCACCCGGCGTGTCCATGTCCAGCATGACGACATCGGCCTTCCGCTCGATCGCCTCCTTGAGGCCGCGCCGGATGATATACACCGTCGGGGTGCTGATCTCATCCTTCACGGGAATGACGTACACCGTGGGCTTCACCGGCACCGTCGGGCTCGAACCCGGCATGGGCGCCGCCGCTTCCTCGCCCCGGCCCACCAGGGCGGCAACGAGCAAGGCCAGGAGTATGGTCATGGGTCTGAACATCCAGGCGCGAGACTAGAGTCGCCGCCGCGCGTAGCAAGCGTGGCGAACTTACAATTCCGACAATTGTTTCGAGAATCCCGCCCCACAACGACGCCGCGCATAAATTGTCCGACTTAGGCTTGGAACACGCGGCGCATTCCGTTTTACCCACTGGTCATGGAACGCATCCCGTATCTCGGGCACACGATCTTCAAATGGCAGGTGGGCAGTTCATCCTTCCTCGCCCTGCCCGAAAAAGGCGCGCGGCTCATGAACTGGAACGTCACCCTCGGCGACGGCAGCGTGCGCGACATCATCTATTGGCCCGAGATCGAGAACCTGGACAACATCGCGAGCGTGCGCGGCGGCAACCCCATCCTTTTTCCCTTCAACGGGCGATCCTATGACCAGGGCGAGATCCATCACTGGCGCGCCGACGATGGCGTGCGCCGTCCCATGCCCATGCACGGCCTCGCGCGCCAGGGGCAGTTTCGCATCACCCGCCTCGACGAGGGCGGTTTCTCCGCCCAATTCGTGCCCGATGACGCGGCCCGGGCCGCTTACCCGTATGATTACGAATTCGTGGTGAGCTACCGCTTCGACCCGCTGGCCCTCTTCGTCGAACTGCAGCTCACCAACCACGGCAGCCAGCCCATCCCGTGGTCCGCGGGTCATCATTTTTATTTCACCCTGCCTTGGAGTCCCGGCCGCACGCGCCGCGATTATGTCCTCGAGACCACCGCGACGAAACATCTCGCGCGCGGCGAAAAGGGAGAGCTGCTGGCCGGCCCCCGCGTCAACGCCCGCGAAACCCTCGACAACAAGAATCTCGTGGACCTCATCCACACGGGCCTCAAGCGCGACGTCTTTGCCGTGACGGAAACCGGCACCGGCAACCGCCTCTTCTTCCGCACCAGCATGGCCGGAAGTCCCGCCCGGGAGCTCGCCGTCGTCACCTGGACGGCGGACGAGAACTCCCCCTTCTATTGCATCGAGCCGTGGATGGGGCCGCCCAACGCGCCCGAAACCAAGGTCGGCTTGCACTCGGTGGCCCCCGGCCAGACGCAGAAATTCTACGTCGAGGTTTCACTCGGTTGATTTTGACGGGGTTTGCCCCACCTTTTCCGTCCATGGCTGTGCATTCGTCCTTTCCCCTCGCCTTCATCGAAGGCATCGGCGGCCCCGAGCTGCTGATGATCATGTTCGTGATCCTCCTGCTCTTCGGCGCGAACCGGCTGCCCGAACTTGCCCGGGGTTTCGGCAGGGCGGTCCGCGAGTTCAAGAAAGCCACGAGCGGGGTGGAACAGGAAGTTCGGCGCGCCATGGAGGAACCGCCGCCCCCGCCCAAGCCGCGTCCCATCGGCACCATCGGACAAGGCGAGCCCGCGGCCCCCGTCTCCCCCACGCCACCGCCGTCCGCCGACTGAACGCGGCCGCTTGGTTCAAGGGCGACCGCCGTGGTCCGCTGCCCCTGGTAGGAACCCGTTTGACGGCGAAAGGACGCCCACGGCGTGCACCCTCCAATCTGTAAACAGGCTCCTACACGAGCGACTCGCGTCCTCTCCGTCCCGATCGGCCGCCGCCTCAGCCGAAAAGCTTCCCGCGGTTGAATCCCCAGATCGCGACGGCCATCACCAACGCCGTCATGCCCCCGAGAATACCGAGAGTCGGCAAGAGTTCGAGCAACGTGGCATTGGACCACAGGACCTGCGAAAACCCCTCCATCGCCCAGTAAACCAGGGTCAGCTTGCTGAACTGCTGGATGATGGCCGGCATCATCGTGACCGGAAACCACGCCCCTCCGATCGCGCACATCAAAAGAATGAGGAAAGTGGCGAGACCGCTGGCCGCCTCGGGCGAGGAACTCACCGCCGCCAGCAACATCCCAAACGCCGTGCACGCGGCGGCCGCGAACAGGCAAACCAGGAGGAGCATCCCAAAGTGGTTTTCCACATCGATTCCATAAAGAATGCGTCCGCCGATGAAGAGCACCACCAATTGGACCATGCCGATGGAAATGCCGTACACAAACTTGCTCCAGAGGATGTGCGACCGGCTGACCGGCCCGGCCAGGATCCGGTGAAAAATCCCATGGTCGCGCTCGTAGAACAGCGCGGTGGCCGCGGCGCTGAGGGCGAAGAGCAGGAACTGCATGGCCCAGCCGCCCACAATGCGCGTGGCCGCCGGGGACTTCACGTCCTGCCCTGCCACCTGCACCGTCTCCACCTGGAGAATCTGGGCCACCAGCCCGCCGCTGCCGTTGGCGTCCGCCCCTGCTCCGGCGTCCGCGTCGCCCAAGCCGAAATCACCCTGTTCGATTCGCTTTAGAATTTCCGCGGGATCGCCGCCATAACTGCGGGCGAGATTGTCGGCCAGGTTGCGATTGAAACGCTCCTGGTTCTCCGCGCCGATCGATGCCCGGCCGCGCGCCAGCAGGGACTGACCCAGCAGCTGCGGCATGCTCGAGAATATCGTCTTCTGCAAAATGCCATTCACCAACTGCGTTTCGATTTCGTTGCGGGGATTCGTATAAATCCGGAGATGAACGCCGAAGGCCGACTCCCGGATGAGATCCGCCGGAATCACCACGGCGAAGCGAAACCGGTTGGCTCGCATCAACGCCTTCAAGTCGTCCTCCACCAGCGGGCGTTCCGTGCCACCGCCCGTGTCGAGCGTGGTGATCACGCGGAAGGTCTTCTCCGCCTGCAGCGCCTTGACCAGCCCCTGCGCGCCCGGGTCGGCGCTGGCATTCACCACCGCCAACGGGATGTCGCTCGGGCCCGAGTCGGAGCGATTCACCCCGAACACCAGGCCGAAAAGCCAGATGAGCGCAAAGGGCACGAGGAAGGTCAGGGACAACGCCGCCTTGTTGCGGAAGAACAGGGCGAAGTCCTTGCGGACGAGGACGAGAACGGTGCGCATGGAGGGATTTACTCGCGAAGCTTTCGGCCCGTCAGGTGCAGGAACACGGCTTCCAACGACGGACGCTGGCTCGTGAACAATCGCGGCGGCAAATTCAAGGATTCGGACGCGCCATAGAACGCCGACAGCGGATACCCCGCATGCGGACGGAACCGATACATGTCATCCAGCCGTTCCACCGCGCCGTCGCCTCCCAGCCGGGCAGCCAGCGCGGACGTTTCCGGGCCGCACGGGAAACGAATTTCCTCTTCAAACGGCAACTTGAGCAGAAGTTCGTCCAAGGTGCCGAGGGCGTGAATCCGCCCGTGGTCGATGATTCCGATCCGCGAGCAAAGCCGCGTGGCCTCCTCCATGTAATGCGTCGAGTAAATCACCGTCAGCCCGCCGCGATTCAGTTTTTCCAGAAAATCGAAGATCGCATTTCGCGACTGCGGATCGACGCCCACCGTCGGCTCGTCGCACAACAGCAATTTGGGCCGGTGCAGGAGCGACGCCACGATGTTCAACCGGCGCTGCATGCCGCCGGAAAACGTGCCCACCAGGTCGTTCCGCCGGTCCGCCAGCTGCATGGCCTCGAGCCCTTCGTCCACGCGTTCACGCAGGATGGCGCCGCGCAGCCCGTAGAGTTGGCCGAAGACCCGCAGGTTTTGCTCGGCGCTGAGTTTGGGATAGAGCGCGACATGTTGCGGCACGAGCCCGAGCGACAATCGCGCCGCGGAATCGCCCGTGCTCAGCACATGGCCATCGAGGATGATCCGGCCCTCGTCGCTCTCGCGCAGGCCGGCGACCAGCGACATCAGCGTGGATTTACCGGCGCCGTTGGGTCCAAGCAGGCCGAAGAACTCGCCGGGCTCGATGGTCAGCGACACTCCATTCAAGGCGGTCAACGCGCCGTATCGCTTGGTCAGATTATCCAGGGTAAGCATGCCTCAGGGGGTAAAGCCTGCGCATGCAGGCTCGCCAGTGGTGCCGGGAGCCGGGGACGCATTCGAGCCGAAATTCGCGCACGGCTGGGCCAACACGCCGTCCCATGGGCGGGAACCCCAATCCCACACCCGGGCCGAAGCGGCCCGGCGAGATACGACGCCCATCAACGTATTTTAGATTCTTGTGACTGGTACTACGCCGGTTACGTGCGGATCAAAATAGTGGCATCACGCCTGCATACAGTCACGCGTGTCAGGTATAGTGTGCGTACAAAAACCCGCCCCCGCAGAGGGCGGGTTTTTTGTCGCCCATCTCCTGACACCGCCAACCATGGGCGCGTGACGCCCGATGAACCGGATGAACCCCTGGCGATCCCCATCACGGACGAATTGGATCTGCACACCTTCCGCGCGCAGGAGGTTCCGACCCTGCTCGAGGACTATTTTCGCGAATGCCGCCGGCGCGGTTTCAAACAAGTGCGCGTCATCCACGGCAAGGGCACCGGCGCCCTGCGCGCGCTGGTGCACGCGAAGCTGCGGTCCTCGCCGCAGGTGGTGGGCTTCGCTTCTGGCAACGAAACGAGCGGCGGTTGGGGCGCGACGATCGTTACACTTCGTTCCGAAAATTCCTGCTGATCCCCCGCGACTTTTCTGCAAGACTGCGGGTTCTTTCCCCACCTATGAACGCAATGCACGAAATTGACTATCATCTCCACGGCGACGACATGCAGTACGTGGAGGTCGAACTCGACCCGCAGGAAGCCGTCGTGGCCGAGGCTGGCGGCATGATGTACATGGATGATGGCATCGCCATGGAAACGATCTTCGGCGACGGCTCGCAGCAGAACTCAGGCTTCATGGGGGCCCTGCTGGGCGCGGGCAAACGCCTGCTCACGGGCGAATCGCTTTTCATGACCGTCTTCCAGAATCAGGGCGCCGGGAAGAAGAAGGTCGCGTTCGGCGCACCCTTTCCCGGCAAGATCCTGCCGGTGCATCTCTCCGAGTTGGGCGGCGAACTCATTGTACAGAAGGACTCATTCCTCTGCGCGGCCAAGGGCGTGAGCGTGGGCATCGCGTTCCAGCGCCGGCTCGGTGCCGGTCTTTTCGGCGGCGAAGGTTTCATCATGCAGCGCCTCACCGGCGACGGCTGGGCCTTCGTGCACGCCGGCGGCACGCTTTGCGAGCGCACCTTGTCGCCCGGCGAGACCCTCCGCGTGGATACCGGCTGCATTGTTGGTTTCCAGCCGACGGTCGCCTACGACATCCAGTTCGTCGGTGGCATCAAGACCGCGCTCTTCGGCGGCGAGGGCCTCTTCTTCGCCACGCTGCGCGGCCCGGGCAAGGTCTGGCTCCAATCGCTGCCCTTCTCCCGCCTCGCCGGCCGCATCATCGCCGCCGCTCCGCAAACGGGTCGCGGTGGCCGCGGCGAGGGCTCGGTCCTCGGCGGTCTCGGCCGCGTGCTCGACGGCGACAACAGCTGATCCAGGCGCCCTCCACTAAGCCGGCATCTGTGGCCGTCTTCACGGTCGGTGACGCGAACGATCGCGGCGCGGTTGGATTCTGACGCCAGCCCGTTCACCTGGCTTGCCGGGGCGCACCCGCGCATGCCTGCAATTCCGGACCGTGCCGCCCAACCCGCGGTTTCACCAGCCATCACTCCACTATTGTGTCGCCCGCCACGCTGCCCAAGATGCGCTCCATGGGAACGAAATTCACGTACGCGCTGATCCTCACCATCATCGGAGCGGTGTTCAACCTGCTCCTGTACTTCACGGGTTTTCAAACCGAGAAACTCGCGGTCGGCCAGCACCTGGGTTGGCTTCTCTTTATCGCCATGATCGTCGTGCTCGCCCTCGGCATCAAAGCCGTTCGCGAGGAAGCGCCCGACAAATCCATCAGCTATGGCAAGGCGCTGGGCACCGGCGTCCTGATCTCGCTCTACAGCGGTTTGATGAGCGCCGTCTACAGCTTCATCCACTTCAAGTTCGTGAACCCAGAATTCGCCGACTACCAGATGGAGATCGTCCGCGGCAAATGGGAGGAAGCCGGCATGGGCGCCGCGCAAATCGAACAGGCCGAGGGCTTCACGCGGGCCATGATGGGGCCGGTCGCGCAGGCCGTCATGACGCCCATCATGTCGGTCATCTTCGGCACGATCATCTCCCTCATACTCGCCGCGATCCTCAAACGCCCTGCGCCAGCCGCGACGCCTCCGGTCGCCTGAACAAATCGGGGCCGCGCCGCAGGCACGGCCCCGATGCATGACACACAAACCGGCGCGATTGGCCGCGCCGGAAATGATTAGAGCGTCCGCATCCCGGCATCATCCTTGCGTTCGCCCCCGTCGATGGACCGCGCCCGCTCGAACTTGATGTTCGTGGCGGGCGTGAAGAGCTTGTTCTCGATTTCGATCTCTCGCGCGTCCCCCCCAAACTCCGCGCCGCCGATGGCATCCAGCCTCGCCCGCACCTCGGGCGGAAGCTTGGCCAATTCGTCCGGGTTGCCGATCGGCCCCTGGAACGTAACCTTGCCCGACGGATCCTTCACCGTGACCTCGCGTTTGCCCTCGGAGGCATTCACCTCCACGGAGCCTTCGTCGTCGGAAAACACCAGGTTGCCGGCCGCCATGTCCAGAATGGTCGACCCCGCCTCGCCCGCCCGCCGCAACACATGCACCCGGGGCTGGCCGAACCAATGCATGCGGTCGCCACCGATGACGCGCATGACGTCACCGGCCTCGCCCGGCGGCAAGGCGGGGGAGGCGGAGGTGCTGGCGCCCGAGAATGCCTGGGCGAATGGCGCCGCGTGCGCGCCGCCCATCGGGACGGCATGACCAAAAACCTGAAGGGGCGCTCCCGGCTCAAAACCCCACGCCGTCTTGGGCACCTCGCGTTCACCGAGCTTGGCCGTACCGGTGCTTTCCTTGCCCCCGCGCACGTACGTGACCTTCACCTCGTCCCCGACCTTCCGATTGCGCACGAGCACGCTGAGCTGGGCCATGTTGACGAGGATCTGGTCATCCAGCTTCATCAGGATGTCATGCTCCTGCAGCACCGCCGCGGCGGGACTGCCGTCGGCCACGCGACGGACCACCACCCCGGTGCCGCGGGGCAGGCCCAACTGGGCCGCGACGGTCGGATCCACCGGGCCCGTCTCCACGCCCAGGTAGGCCACCTTTTCCATTTCCATCGGACCATGCCGACGCTCGTGGCGAATACTGTGACGCGGGCCGGCGCCTTCGCCCGCGGTGACGTGGCGGCGGATGATGACATCCTTCTGCGCCTCCGGGCCGGCGAACGCGGTGCCGGCGAGCAGAAGAAGGGGAATGATTCGAACGATGGGATTTTTCATGGGGAAATCAGTCGAGATTGGCGCGGACCAGGCGCACCTCGTCGCGCGGCACGCTCCAGCGCAGCGAGGCGTTGGTGGCGGGGTTCTTCCACGTGTAGGTGTCCACGTAACGGTACCGCACCTCGCGGCCTTCGGTGCGGTCGGGCAAGGTGGCAGGGGCACCTTCCTGCAAATCATAGAGGATCGAACTGGCGCGGACCGGCTCATAGCGATCGGCGAGCTCCGTCGCACCTTCAATTCCATCCGGAACGCGCGCCGAGGGTGTCGTCGCAACCGGCGGCACCCCGCGGGCGGTTTCAGGAAGCTCGGGCACGCTCAACACCATGAGTGCGACCGCGGCCAGGGCGCCGACGCCAGCCAGCGGCCACGTCGCCCATTTCCAGGGGCGCGATGACGTCGCGCGATCGCACATCCGGGTGTCGCGCACGGAATCATCGAGGTCCCGCTCGAGCGCAGCGCGCAAGCGGACAGAGGGAGCGCGGGGCGCCAGGCGCCTCAGTTCGTTTTCGAGTTCCTGCAGGTTTTCATCCATGGCAAAGGGGCTCCAGTTGCTTTCGCAGCGCGATCAACGCGTAGCGGTAGCGCGACGCCGCGGTGTTGGGGGGAATTCCCAGGGTCTCACCAATCTGGTCGAACGTGAATTCCTGCCAGATCTTGAGGACCAGCACTTCCCGCTGCTCGGGAGGAAGCACGCGCAAGGCCGCCTCGATCTCGCGGCGGCGCTCGTCGCCCTCGCCGGGCAATTTCGTGAACAATGCCCCGCCCTCCCCGCACTCGACTTCCGCTTTCTCCTCCCGCGCGATGCGACGATCCTCCCGCCGAGCCAGGTCGATCGCGGCCCGACGAATTGACGTGACCAACAATGCCTGGGGATCGCCCGGCAACTCCCGTTGATGGCGCCAGTAGCGGACGAAAGCTTCCTGCAGGACATCCTCGGCATCGGCGAGCGAACGCGTCCATTGTCGCGCGCAGAGCAGCAGCCGTGGGCCGTGGGCGTCGATCCAGTCCTTCCAAGTGCGCTGGTCATGGGTTCTCTCCATGCGGTGGGGTTCAGGCGATTTCCTGAAGAGCGTCACGGAACGGAATATTTGTCTGAATCTGTCCGGCCAATCGGCGGATCCAGACATTAAAAGAGGCCGGGGGTTGCCCCTCCGGCCTCTGTTACACTTGGACTACTTAAAGGAAATCCGATTTACGCCGTGTAGGCGCGCTGGCTGCCGCGGTAATCAGCGGCGGCCATGCCCACGAGGGCGGCGACCGCCAGGTAAGCGACGGCCACGGCGGTCGCGGTGAGATAGTTACCCGTCACTTCCCGGGCCACAAATCCGGCGGCGAGCGCGAGGGCAGCGGTGGTGGCGATGACTTGGATGGTGTTGGTCTTCATAATGTTCTTAGGTTCGAGTTGCTGGATTGATCGTCCGTTTTTGTTGTGGGCCGACTATACAGTACTTCTTGAAATAGCCAAAATACTTAGTATCTATCATTTCTATTCGATTTATCTATGGAGCTCTACCAATTGCGTTACTTCTTGGCAGTCGCTGAGACAGGAAATTTTACGAAAGCCGCTGGGCGCGTCTTCGTCTCCCAACCTTCCCTCAGTCAGCAAATCCTAAACCTCGAGGAGGAGCTGGGGCAGCAACTCTTCCATCGCTTGGCGCGCCGCGTGGTGCTCACCGATGCGGGCCTGAAATTGCTCGAAACCGCCCGTCGTGTCCTCGCGGAAGTCGATCAGACCATGCAGGAACTCAAGGAGAGCACCGGTCTCGGCCCCAAGGTGCGGGTCGGCGCCATCCCGACGGTCGCGGCCTTCTTCTTTCCCGCTGTCATCGCCCATTGTCGCGCCAATGAAATCCCTCTCGTGGTCGAGACCCAGGAGGACTTCCGCCGCCCCCTCGCCGAGGCCGTCCTCGAGGGTCACCTCGACTGGTCCCTGATCTCCGTCCCCTTCAACGAACCCCGGCTTCACTTCGAAAAGCTCTATTCGGAACCGCTGTGGGTGGCAATGAGCGCCAACCACCGGCTGGCGCAGTCCGCCCATCTCACCTTCGAATCCCTCCGGGACGAAAACTTCATCCTCTTGGGCGAGGCATCCACCCTGACCCTTCAAATCCAACGCTATTGCGGCGACCACGATTTCGAACCCCGGATCAGCCATCGTTGTGGGCAACTCGCCACCGCCAAGTCCCTCACCGCTCTCGGTCTGGGAATCACCGTCCTGCCCCGGAGCGCGCGCAGCGCCACCGACCCGGAAGGCTTGGTTTTCCGCAAATTCACCGGCCCCGTGCAGCCCTCCCGCGACATCGCTCTGGTCCGCCACCGCCGCCGTCATTTGGGCCGGGGCGCGGAGGTCTTTGCGGATGTGGCCCGCGCCGTTGTCGGCCCGATCGCCGCCAGCGCCACCGCCGCCCCCTTCAAGGGCACGCCCGCATCCTGAGTTTGCGCCCCGCGAAAATCGGGCCGACCCTCTTCCTCCATGTCCACTTCCCCGCAAATTGAACCGGCGCCCGCGGGCACCCGATTCACCCGCCCCGAAATCCTGGCTCCCGCCGGCGACTGGGACTGCGTGCGCGCGGCGGTGGAGAACGGCGCCGACGCGGTCTATTTTGGCTTGGAACGCTTCAATGCACGCATGCGCGCCCGGAACTTCACCGTCGCCGATCTGCCGCAACTGATGGCGTTCCTGCACCGGCGCGGGGTCCGGGGCTACGTCACCTTCAATGTCCTGGTCTTTGCCGACGAAGTGGCCGCGGCGGCGGACTACCTGCGAGCGATCATCGCGGCGGGGGTCGATGCCGCCATCGTGCAGGATATCGGGATCTGCCGGCTCATCCGCCAGATTTCGCCCGATTTCCCCATCCATACCTCGACGCAGATGACGATCACGAGCGCCGCCGGCGTGGAGTTCGCCCGCGAACTCGGTGCCAACCTCGTCGTGCTCGCGCGCGAGAATTCCCTCAAGGAAATCACCGCGATCCACGAGGCCCAGAAGACCGCCCCTGTGGCACTGCCCCTGGAGGTTTTTGTCCACGGCGCCCTTTGCGTCGCCTACTCCGGACAATGCCTCACGAGCGAATCCCTCGGTGGACGCTCTGCCAACCGCGGCGAATGCGCCCAAGCCTGCCGCATGCCCTACGAACTCGTGTCCGATGGCGCGAAGGTCGAGCTTGGCGATCGCCGCTACCTGCTCAGCCCGCAGGATTTGTCCGGTCTCGAGGTCCTCCCCGATCTGGTGCGCGCGGGGGTGGCCTCGCTCAAGATCGAGGGCCGGCTCAAGAGCCCGGAATACGTCGCCAACATCACGCGCGTGTACCGCCAGGCGCTCGACTCCGCGATGGCGGAGCTGGAGGCGGGACGCCCTCGCCCCGCTTCGAACGACTCATCCCAGCGGAACGCGGTTGCCCCGGCTCCCTTCGATCCCGTCGCCGCCCGCTACGATCTGGAAATGGGATTCTCTCGCGGGCTCTACCCGGGCTGGTTTCGCGGAATCAACAACCAGGAACTCGCCCACGCCCGCTTCGGCACCAAGCGTGGCGTCTTTCTCGGCGAGATCTCCCGCGTCGGTCGCGACCACGTTGCGTTGAAACTCGCCGCGCCCCTCAAACCGGGCGATGGCGTCGTGTTCGATGCCGGCCGGCCCGACGAAAAGGAGGAAGGCGGGCGCGTCTACCAGGTCGAAACCCGCGCGGGCGAGACCGTGCTTCGTTTCGGCCAGGGAGACCTGAATTTCGATCGCATTCAAGTAGGCCAGTTCCTTTGGAAAACCAATGACCCGGAACTCGACCGCCGCGTGCGCCAGTCCTACGAGGGCGACCAGGTCAGGTTCCGCCGTCCCCTCCACGTCGCGGTGCATGGCCATGCGGGCTCGCCGCTCACCGTGATCGGGCGGGACGACGAAGGACACGTCGCGCAGGTGCAATCCACGCTCCCCCTTTCCGTGGCGCAAAAACAACCGCTTGGCCTGGAGCGCCTCCGTGACCAGCTCGGCCGCCTGGGCGGAACCCCCTTCGAATTAGGAATGCTGGAAAACCATCTCGAAGGCGATGTCATCATTGCCCTGAGCGAGTTAAACGAAGTCCGCCGGCGCCTCGTCGCGGCCATCGACGCCCTCCGGGCCACGCCAAAGCGCTGGGCGATGAATCCAGCCGAGAGGATTGCCCTGACGCCCCGGGATTCATCGGAAGCTTCGCCGGGTTCATCGGGAACACCGCACCCGGCCCCGGCCACGGCTGCCGAGCTGATTGTCGTCATCCGGCACCTCCATCAACTCGAGGCCGCGTGGTCCGCCGGAGCCCGCACCCTTTATTGCGAATTCGAGGACCCCAGGAAGTATCGCGAGGCCGTCGCCCGCTTCCGCGAGCTGCGCGGAACCGAAACCGGCGCCACCCTCTGGGTGGCCGCCCCGCGCGTGTTCAAGCCGGGTGAGGACTGGATCCTGAAACAGGTGCTTTCGTGCGACGCCGATGGTTTCCTCGTCCGCAATTATGATCACCTTCAATGGTTCGCGGGACGGCGCCGCCGCGGGGACTTCTCCCTGAATGTCGCGAATCCCCTCACGGCGGAGTATTTCATCAATCATCACGGCCTCGAGCGGGTGACCGCCTCCTACGACCTGAACGTCGCCCAACTCGAGGCGCTCCTTCAAGGCGCCCCGCCGGCATGGTTCGACATCACCCTCCACCAGCACATGCCCATGTTTCATATGGAGCATTGCGTGTTCTGCGCGTTTCTTTCCGACGGCACCGACTACCGCAGCTGCGGACGCCCCTGCGACCGACACGATGTGCGCCTGCGGGATCGCGTCGGCGCCGAGCACCCGCTGAAGGCCGACGCCGGGTGTCGCAACACCGTGTACAACTCCCGGGCCCAGACCGGCGCCGAGTTCGCTGATCGCCTTTTGACGCTGGGCGCCCGGTCCTTCCGCATCGAATTCCTGAACGAAGGCGCGGACGAACTGCAACAAACGGTGAACCGCTATCGCCAGCTGTTGCGCGGCGAGATATCCGGCGCGGAACTCTGGCGCGAATTCAAGCTGATCAACCAGCTCGGAGTGACCCGCGGCCAGCTGGAAACCGACTCACAGCCCATCCGACGCAAGCGATAGCGCCCCGCCCGGCGCCGCTCCCGATCGTCCGACCTGCCGCCTTTTTGGTCGCCTCGGCCCCGTCGCCGTCTTTGCTTGCTCCCCTCCGCATGGACCAGCCCAACGGCAAAACTTCCCTCCCGGCCGCCGCCGCCACCTCCTCCAATTCGCATGATCTCGAGATCAAGGACGCGTTGGTGATCTTCACTCCCATCTGGGAGGATCTCGAAGCGCATTATGGCCGGGAGCACCTGCGTTTTCCCAAGGAAATCATCCTCCTCGGCGGCGCCCCCGGCGCCGGCAAGGGCACCAACACGGGCTTCATCGCCCGCACGCGCGGGCTGACCTGCGCCCCGGTGGTGATGAGCGCGCTCCTGGACACGCCGGAGATGAAGCGCATCAAGGACGCCGGAAACATGATCGGCGACCGTGAGGTGCTGTCCGTCCTCCTGCGCGAGTTGCTCAAGCCCGATTACCGGGATGGCGTCATCCTCGACGGGTTTCCCCGCACCAACGTGCAGGTCGAGTGCCTGAAGATGCTCTTCGAGAAAATGGTGCAGCTCCGGCGCGAGTTCTACGCCACCCCCCTCGCGATCCATTTCCGGCACCCGGTCATCCAGATCGTGGTGCTCTTCATCGACGAAAAGGAAAGCGTCGCCCGCCAGCTCAAGCGCGGCCGCGAGACCAAGGCTCACAACGAGGAGGTCATCCGCACCGGCCACGGCGTGCTGCTGGAGGAGCGCGCCACCGACTTCGACGAGAAGCTCGCGCGCCGGCGCTACCGCGTTTTCAAGGAGCAGACGTGGGACGCCCTGCTCTCGCTCAAGGACATCTTCCACTATCACCTCATCAACGCCCAGGTGCCGATCGCCGAGGTCGAGCAAAACATCGTCGGCGAACTGGAGTACCAGAGCTCCCTCGAGCTGGATCCCAGCACATACGATCGCCTGCGCACCCTGCCGCTCGCCAGCGAGATCGTCGTCCACGCCCGCCAGGAGTTGGTGCGCCGGCTCGATCACTACGAGCTCACCCAGCCGGAACTCTTCCAGCGCGTGGTCAACCTGATCGAAAAGAAGATCATGCCGATCGTGATGCGCCACGCCCTGTCGGGCCACGCCAACATCAACAGCGAGGATCCCGTGCTCAATGAGCCCGAGGCGCTCGCCATGTTCATCGATGTCTTTTCCGAACGCGGCTTCCACGCGGTGGTGGACGTCCATCGCATCGAGATCCCCGAAACCGTCGACCTGACCACCGGCAAAATCACCTGCCGGGTGAAGAAGGTTTATCGGACGATCATCCGCTTCAAGGGCTCGGAAATCCGGCGCGGTTAGGGCACACAAGATCGCGTGTAGCCGCGTGCGTTCGGGCTTTTGTAGGGTCGCCGATGGGAACGGTTCGACCCCGCACGCTGCGGAATCGATCTCCGACTGCATGAATCCGGCTCAGACGCAGGGCCGAACCAAGGTTCGACCGTATAGAAATACCGCGACCGCCGCCAGGCTTGGGGGCGATCTCAACTCTCCACCTGCCGCGGCGCCTCCGCCTCCCGCAGCAAACGCGTCGCCGCCGGATCGCCCGGGAGCAGCTTCAGGATTTCGCGCGCCAGTATGATCGCTTGGTCCTGCTCTTCCCTGGCCAGCAGCTCGCGCACGAGACGGAACGCCACACCCCGGGCCACCCCGCCCTTCACGACAAGCTCCTTGAGCGCCGCCAACGCCAGCGGGCGCTGATCCATCCCTAGGCGCACCAGGACTTCTCGCGCCTTCACCTCGCTCGCTCCCGCCTCCATCCACTCGGGAGGCTTGTCCCGGAGTTGCCGCAACAGCCGGTCCGCCTCGGCCCAGTCCGCCGCGGCGATGGATCGATCCAAAGCCTCGATCGCGCCCGATTGGGTCGCCGAAATCGCGAGGGTGTCGTCCGGCAGGTTGAGCGCGCGCAGCGCGGCCAGCACCCGGCTGTTGGCCGACGCCGACGCCACGATCTCATCGTGGATCAACCGCGCATCCTTGATGCGATCCTTGGCCGCAAGTCGTCCCGCCAGCGCGACCAGGCGCAGCCCGTCCTCCTCGGCGCGATAGCGATCCAGGTAGTTGCGCGTGGCCGTTCTCCCGGCGATCGCGTCCAGCGCGAGAAAGGCCAGTTCCACATCCCGCTCGGCGAGCTGCCCCTCAAAGGTGCGGAGCCACGCCGGCTTCTGGTCTCGCGCCGCGCGCAGCAAGTCACGCGCTGCAGCAAATTCGTCGGCCGCGAGATGCGCGTCCAGCTGCTGCAGCATCGCCGGACCCGTGCCCGGAATCTTGGCACCTTCCGCATTTCCGGCCACCGCGGCCGCGGCCGTGGCGGCGGCGGCGAGGCGCTGCTCGATCCCTCGCGCGGCCGCCAGCAAGGGCTCCGAGTAGGGATACACCTGCAGGCCCGCGCGGGCAAACTGCTCGGCCTGCGAAAGGTGCCCGGCCTTCTCCATCACCGTGCAGGCCAGGTCATAAATTTGCAGCCGCGCCTGGAAGCGGTTGGCGCCGAGGTGGCCCAGCACCGAGGTCACCTGGTCCGGCGTGCCGGCAAACGCCGCGCGCGCCAGCCGCCGGATGAACTCCGGATAGAACCGCTGCTGCGGCTTCAGGGTTTCCACGCCGGCTTCCCAGTCGCGCAGGGTGCGCATCGCCTTGTCGGTGTCGCCCTGCCGCAGCGCAATCTCGGTGATGTGCACGCGATACGCGAACGGGCTGAGTCGGGAGGAAACCGCCACTTGGCGCGCCCGCTCGACCAGGTCGGGGAGGTTCAAGCTCACGGCCAGTGCCGCCACCGCCTGCAACGCGGCATCGCTGTTGCGGAAAAGCTGGAAGTATTCCCGCTCGGCGCTCTCGCGCAGCGAAAGGCGCTTCATCTGGTGCCAGGCATGGATCGCGTACAGGTAGACGCCCGACGATTCCGGTTCACGGGCCCGCAGGCGGCGCAACACGCTTTGGAGGAGGTTGGCGTCACCCGCCGCGATCGCGACTTCCCCGCACTGGCGCAGGACCAACGCGGGGGTGCCGTCCGTCATGAGACCTTCCGCCATTGTCCGGGCTTCCGCCATCCGGCCGGACCGGAGCAGCAACTCGACCCGCAAGGCCTGCACGGCGCCCTGTTCCGCGGCGTTGGCCGGCTCCGCGATCCCGGCCAGCGCACTCTCCGCTTCGTCAAAGCGTTTCATTTGCAGCAACAGCGCGGTCCGCGCCCGCTGAAGCCGGAAAAGCAGTTCGCCCTCCGGCGCGCGCGCCAGCAGCCGCTCGACCGTGGCGAGCGCTCGATCCTGAACCTGCATGGCGTTGTAGAATTCAAGCAAGGTCCCCACCAGCTGCTCATCGTGCGGTGCATGGTCGAGGCCGTCCTCCAGCAGGGTCATCGCACGCGTCGGATCATAGCCCGCGACCAGGCGGGCCAGCGTGAGGCGCCCCTCGATGTTCGCGGGCGACCGGGCCAGGCCGACGCGGAGCTGGTAAAACGCATCGGTGTAATTCCGCAGCCGCAGTTCCGCCAGGCCGGTCTCGATCGCGGTGTCGCCGCGCTTGGCCTTCAGTCCGCTCCAGCGCCAGGGCATCGCAATGTCGAGCCAGCCCACCTGGTTGTGCGGCTGCCGGTCCAGCCAGAAAAAGAGCGCGGTCGCGGCGAGCAAATAGCCCGCCAGGGCCATGGAGCCAACTACCACCAGCAAGCGGCGGTGATACACCTCGAAAACCCACAGGGGATTCCGGTGGCGCTCAATCCGCAGGGCGACGGCACGGAACAACCACCGCCGGCGATCGCCCGGGGCGAGTTCGCGCTTCATGGATCGGTTGAACTTGAATTGCAGCCGCATGGGCGGCCATCAAGGGCAACGGCTTCCGCGTCGGCAATCCGCAATTCGTGGGAGAATCCCGGAGCTCGCACGACGTTTCCCCACCCTTCGCCTAGCCTGGCGACCCCATCCGCTGACGCAGCCGCCGCCTCCACCCCGTCGGGCTTTACTCGTAACGGAGTGCCTCGATCGGGTCCAGCGAGGCGGCCTTCCAGGCGGGATAGTAGCCAAAGCCCACGCCGATCGCCGAACACACCAGCATGCCGGCGAGCGCCCAGCCCCACGGAAACACCGCCGAGGCGTTCAGCGCCATGGCGCCGAGGTTGCCGCCGATGACGCCGACGGCGATGCCGATCAATCCGCCCACGAGCGACAGCAACACGGCCTCGATCAGGAACTGGGTGAGAATGTTGCGTTTCTTCGCGCCGATGGATTTGCGAATGCCAATCTCCTTGGTTCGCTCCGTGACGCTGACGAGCATGATGTTCATGACCCCCACGCCCGAGGCCAGCAGCGCAATGGCGCTGATCACAAACGCCCCGACCGCGACCGTGTTGGCGATGTTGTTGAAGGCCTCGACCAGCGACTCGTTGGAGAACACCTCGAAATCGTTCGGATCCTCGGGATCCAGCCCGCGCACCAGCCGCATGGCCCCGACCGCCGCCTCCCTGGTCGCCTCGAGGTCCTCCTGCGTGTGCGACTGCACGTTGATGCTCACCGACCGGCCGCGCCGCCCATAGGTGTCGAGGAACTTCGTGATCGGCACGATGGCGAAGTTGTCCTGGCTCTGCCCGAACGACGAACCCTTCTTCGCCAGCAGGCCCACCACGGTGTAGTTCTGGCCGTCGACGCGCACCATCCGGCCGAGGGGATTCTCGTTCGGGAAAAGTTTCTGCACCAGCTCGTCGCCGAGCAGCGCGACCGCCCGGCTGAGGGCCACATCGTCGGGCCCAAGGTTGCGGCCGGCGGCGATTTCGAAATTCCGCGCGGTGATGAGGTTCTCATCGGCGCCCCCGAGCGCGACATTCGGATTCGTGCGCCGGTCCATGTAGCTGGCGACCCGGCCGCCGCGTCGGAGCATGAGGCTGACCTGCGCGCCCTCGCCCATCAGTTCCTTGAACCGAGCGGCCTGCGGGTACTCGATATCCCGCCGGTTGGCGAAGCGCTGGCGCGGATCGCTGAAGTTGATGGCGGGATACTTGGAAAACTGAAAACTGTTCGCCCCGAGCACATTCAAACCCGATTCGATGGAACCCTTGAGGCCGGAGATGACCGTCATCACACCAATGACGGAAAACACCCCGACGGCGATGCCCAGCATGGTGAGGCTGGAGCGGAGCTTGTTCGCCTTGAGCGAGTCGAAGGCAAGGCGGAGAATTTCGGAATAGTTCATTCGTAACGCAACGCCACCACCGGATCGAGTTTGCTGGCGGCCCACGCCGGGGCGAAGCCGCTGAAGATGCCCGTCAGGACCGACACGCTGAGCCCGACCACCACCAGGCCGGTGGAGAAGACCAGCGGGAACGAGGGGGCGACGATTCCCACCACCGTGGTGAGCCCGCCCGCGAGCGCCAGGCCGGCCACGCCGCCCACAAAGCAGATCGCCACCGCCTCGATCAGGAATTGCAACAGGATCGTGCGGCGCCGCGCCCCGAGCGCCTTGCGCGTGCCGATCTCCTTCGTGCGCTCCTTCACGCTGACGTACGTGATGTTCATGATGCCGATCGCGCCCACGAACAGCGCCAGCCCGGTGATGAAGAGGCCCGCCAGGGCGATGCCGTTCTTGATCGGGTCGAGCTGCTCCCGGATGATCTTTTGCTCGTTGATGTTGAAATCATCCCGCTGCTCGGGTCCGAGCCCGCGCAGGCGGCGCATCAGGCCCTGCAATTCCTCGCGCGCCTCGGCCATGCGCGTGTTGTCAACTTGGACCCGGATTTCGCCTCCCTCCCCCACCCGATAATACCGGCGGAAGGTCGTCAGCGGCATGGCCACCATCGAGTCCCAGCTGAAAAGACCGAGAAAGCTGCCCTGCTTGGACGCGACGCCAATCACGCGGAAATTCTGGTCGCGTATCCGGATGGTCTTGCCCACGGGCGACTCGTTGGGGAACAGCGCATCCGCCACGTCATAGCCGATCACCGTGACATTTGAACCGGCCTGCCCTTCGAAATCCGTGAAGAAGCGACCCTCGGCGAGGTCCGAGCGCGTGATGCGCGAATAATCAGCGGTTGTGCCAAGCGTGTAGATGTTGTTCAGCCGGTATTCGCCCCGGATGATGGTGGTCATGCGCTCGCCCGTCGGCACCGCCACCTTCAGGGCACTGTTGGGATTGGCCGCGATCCACTCGTTGATCTGCGGACCATAGGAATGCTTGATCGGGCGGCGATTCCGGTAATTCCACCAGTCATCCACGTTGCTCCAGGGCCATTTCGAAACATAGAGGATATCATCCCCGAAACCCGCCATGCTGCGATCCACGCCGGCGTCGATGCCCTTGATGGCCGTGCCCATCAGCGTCACCGCGACAATGCCGATGATCACACCCAGCGCCGTGAGCGCCGAGCGCATCTTGTTCGCGCGGATTTGCGCCGCCGCGATGCGGACGGACTCGGTCAATTCGTAGAGCAGCCGGCGCATGGGTTAAACCGTGTTGCGGTCACTCTCGATCAAGCCGTCACGCAGCCGCACGATCCGGCGCGCGTGCTGGGCGATGTCCTCCTCGTGCGTGACCACGATGATCGTGTTGCCCTTCTCGTACAGGTGCTCGAACAGCTCCATGATCTCGACGCCCGTGCGGGAGTCCAGGTTGCCCGTCGGCTCGTCGGCGAGGATGATCGAGGGCCGGGTGACGAGCGCGCGGGCGATGGCCACGCGCTGGCGCTGGCCGCCGGACAGCTCATTCGGGCGATGGTGCATGCGATCCTTCAAGCCGACATCGATCAGCGCCTGCTCGGCGCGTGCCAGCCGCTCCGCGCGGGACAGGCCGGCGTAGATCAGTGGCAGCTCGACATTGTGCAGCGCGTCGGAGCGCGGAAGAAGGTTGAAGGTCTGGAAAACGAAACCGATCTCACGGTTGCGAATGTCGGCCAGTTCGTCGTCCACCATCGTGGCCACGTTCTTGCCGTTGAAGTCATAGTGCCCGGCCGTCGGCGTATCCAGGCACCCCAGCATGTTCATCAGGGTGGACTTGCCCGAGCCGGAGGGGCCCATGATGGCCAGGTATTCGTTGCGCCGGATCTGGAGGGCAACGCCACGCAGCGCGTGGATCGTCTCATCGCCCATCCGGTAAAGCTTGGTGACGCCGTCAATCTGGATGACGAGCGCCCCGGGCGTCCGGAACGAACGTGCGGTGGCAGGTGCAGGGGAAGGTGTCATGGTGGACAAGGACGGGCTCAGCGATGCCGCCCGCTCTTTATTTCTTCTTTTCGCCGGGCTTGCGGGGCGCCTCGACGCGGACCTTGTCGCCATCCTTGAGCAGGCGGGTGATTACGCTGAACGGGCCGGAAACGACCTCGTCGTCCACCTTCACCCCGGCCTTGATCTCCATGTGGGTCGAGTCGGCAATGCCGGTCTCGACATTCACCATCTTGACGGTGTCGCCGTTGCGCACGAAGACCACGCGTTGCAGCGCCTCGCGGTCGGCGCGTTCCCGGTCGCGCTGTTGCTTCTCGTTCACCGCCGCGGCGGCCCCGTCGCCCTGGGCCTCCTTGGCCTTCTTCTCGCGGTCCTGCGCGAGCTGGTCGATCGTCTTGGATCCCTCGCGGCTGCGCACGGTGACGGACTGGATCGGCACTGCCACCACATCGGTGACCGACTTCGTCTCGATGTCGGCATTCGCGCTCATGCCCGGACGGAGAGCGGCGTCCTTGTCGGTGATGCGGATCTTGACGACGAAATTGGTCACTTCCTCCTGGGTGTTCTGGCCCAGCGTGCGGGCGGTCGAGGCGATTTCCCACACCTCACCCTTGAAACGACGGTTCGGATAGGCGTCGACGGTGATGGTGGCCTTGTCGCCGATCTTCACGTTGACGACGTCGTTCTCGTTGACGTTCACCCGCACTTCCATGTTCGAGAGGTCCGCCACGCGCATGACCTCGGCGACGCCGTAGGAACCCGTGGCGGCGACCCGCTCGCCCACCTCGTTGGTGCGGGCACTGACGGTGCCGTCGATGGGCGAATAGATTTCCGTCTTGCTCAGGAGCTCCTCCGCCTGGGCGAGGAGACCCTCCTGGCTGCGGATCTGCGCGAGGTAGTTGTCGAGGTTGGCCTGGGCCTGCTCGTACGCGGTCCGGCTGGCGGTCATTTCCGAATCCGAGATGAGCTGCTTGGCGTAGAGATCCTGGCTGCGCTTGAAGTCTTCCTCAGCCTTCAGGAGCTGCGCCTTGCCGGTGACGGCGGTCGCACGGGCGGCCGCGAGGGCGGCCTCGCGCTGGTCGAGCTGGTACTTGTAATTGTCGGGTTTGATGCGGACGAGGAGGTCACCCTTCTTGACCTGGGCGCCCTCGCGAAAAGGGAGCGCGGTGATTTCACCGGACACTTCCGGCGCAATCTTCACTTCCGTCTCGGGCTGCACCTTGCCGGTGGCGTTGACGGTCTGGACGATCGACTTGATCACGGCCTTTTCCGTCGTCACGACGGTGGACTTGTCCTTCTTCTTGGCGGCAATGGCCACGGCGGCGCCGATGGCGACCACGGCGACACCGAGCAGGACGAACAGCAGGGTACGGCGTGATTTCTTCTTGGGAGCGGCGGTCGGAGCCGGGGAGGTCGTTTGGTTCGCAGGGGCAGACATAAGATTCAGTTGGTCGGTTAGAATGAGGGACAGGGGCGAGAGATGGCCAGCGCTTAGTCCCGGGCCGGAAAACACAGAGGGGCCCCTGCGGGCCCCCCTGCAACACAACTGATAACTACGAACGAGCAGCAGGTTGCGGCGACCGGTTCCTGGGTGAACGACGGAGCGGTGGAGCGAACGGTTTTTGCGGCCAAACGCACTGGCACGGCGGCGAGCGGCGTTTGTTTGCAGGTAAGGCTGGGCATGGGGCTTATCACACCCGGTCGAGGGGCAAAGTTGCAGCCGGATTTGATGAACGGAGCGCCGGCGGGATGGGTGGCCGCCGACCGGACTGCCCGCGAGGTCGGCCAAGGGGCTCAAACGCAGTCCCGGTGCGGTTCATCGCCAGCCAGTTGGTGCTCAAGCGAGGAAAATTGCATCCGACCGCCCGCCTTTGTCGCCCCGTCGCACAGGGATTGAGGCCGGTCGCATCCACCCAACCCTCGTGTCATAAGCGCCGGCCGTTTTGCCGCGCTTATCACACCAAACAACGCATGAACACACAACGTACTCCACGCGGGTGGGGTCAGGCGCGGCTATTCGCGCTGACCCTCTCTGCCTTCGCGGCCACCGCCGCCTTTGCCCAACAGACTTCCGCTCCGGCCTCCACCGGCAATGACGGAACCCCGGTAGAGCTCGAAAAGTTGGTCATCACCGGCTCGTACATCCCCTACACCGTCGATGCGCCGGCGGTTCCGGTCACGGTGGTGGGCGTAGACGCCATCCAAGCCACCGGCGAGACCGACCTGCTCGAGGTCATCCGCAAGGCGGTGCCGCAGTTCGTCGGCAACACCAATGTGGGTGCGCAAAATTCCAACATCGGCAGCGGGACCACCAACGGCGGCTCCCGCCTGGCGCTGCGCAACGTGAACACCCTCGTCCTCGTCAACGGCCGCCGCGCCGCCTTCGCCCCCGTCTCGGCCACCGGCGGCTACGACTTCGTCGACGTGAACGCCATCCCGGTGGCCGCGGTCGAGTCCATCGAGGTCCTCAAGGACGGCGCCTCCGCCCTGTACGGCTCCGACGCCGTCTCCGGCGTGGTCAACATCATCCTCAAGAAGAACTTTTCCGGCGCCGAGATCGGCGGCCGCTATCGGTTCGCCAACACCCTCACGGGCACCTGGGAGGAACGGGGTGGTTATGCCGTCGCCGGCGCCTCCAACGATCGCACCGCGCTGACGGTCGCGTTCGAATGGACCAAGACCGATCCGCTCTACCAGAACGAAATGGCCTACTCGTTCCTCCAAACCGGCAAGACCAGCGCCTACCCCGGCGTCCTGACCACGTTCGATTTCCTCGGCTCCGAAAACCCCGGCGTGTACCTGCTGGTCGAGGGCAAAACCCCGCCCATGCAGACCGGCCTCACTTTCGACGAGCTGGTCGCCCAGGGCTACTATCGGAAGGAACAGCCCGGCGAAAGCTTCAACGCCGGCTTCAACATCTCGCCCTACGTCACGCTCGCCTTTGGCAACGAGCGCCGCGCCGCGACCGCGACCCTCACGCACGAGATTACCGACACCGTCCAGGCGTTCGGCGACCTGCTCTACGCGGAAACCAACTCCTTCATGCAGATCGCGGCCCAGCCCATCTTCGGCATGCCCCTGACGGCCGCAGACATCATCGACCTGGGCATCGGCATCGGCTTCACCACCCCCGACCACCCGAGCAACCCGTCGAGCGAGTACGCCTATGTGCGCAACCGCTTCGTGACCCATCCCCGCCGCTACCTCAACGACACCAACTCGCTCCGCGGCCTCCTCGGCCTGCGCGGCCAGGTCGGCGAGAACTACCAGTGGGAAGTGGCCGCGAACCTCAACCGCGTCTCGCAATGGTACCGCAATGAAAACGTCATCAACCGCGTCAACCTCGTGCGCGCCCTCGACCAGGGCCTGATCAACTTCTTCGCGCGCGAGCAGTCCGAGGCCGCCTTCGAACAGGGCCAGGTGTTCGGCACCGCGTACTCCCGAAACACGAGCACGCTCAACGGCTTCGACGCCCGCGTGGTCGGCGCCATCCCCGACCTCCTGCCCGCCGGCCCGCTCGGCTTCGCCGTCGGCGCGGAAACGCGCAAGGAAACCCTGAAGGCCGAGCCCGACGCCGGCTCGTACACGATCAATGACCTCAATGACCCGCTGAACGGCAACCCGGCCGCGTGGGACGGCGCCACGCCGACCGACCCGTTCGACGTCACCCGCACCGTCGACTCCTACTACGCCGAGTTCCGCCTTCCGCTGACCGGCGACGCGCAAAACATCACCGGTCTCAAGAAGCTCGAGCTCGATGCCGCCGTGCGCAAGGACGCCTACAGCGACGCCGACGCGCCCGTGGTTCCGAAGGTCTCCCTGCGCTGGATGCCGGTGAACGACGAGTTCGTGGTGCGCGCCACCTATTCCAAGTCCTTCACCGCGGCCAGCCTCTTCACGCTCTTCGGGCCCACCACCATCGGAGCCTCGAACGACCTCGATGGCTTCGAGTTCCTCAATGGCCAGGATTCCTCCAACATCGACCAGGCCACAGCCCGCACGCTGAGCGGCCGCGCCGCCGTCGACCAGGGCTTTGCCACCCAGCTCCTCGGGCCTGAAACCGCCAAGATCTATAACTTCGGCGTCGTCTGGGCCCCGCGCGCCCTCCGCGGGTTCTCGACCGAGCTCACCTACTTCCAAATCGACCAGGTCGGCATTGCCGGCGTGGAAAGCCATTTGGATATCCTGCAGAGCGTCGAGGACGAGGGCACCGCGTCCGAATTCGCCAATCGTGTCCGCATCGGCAGCTTCCAAGGCGCCGCCATCGAACGCGCCGGCCAGCTCGGCGAGATCTACGACCAGTTCGGTTCAATGAACTCGATCTACATCACCAACTACGTCGAGAACCTCGTCGCCGCCCGCCAGAAGGGCCTCGATCTCACCCTCAAGTACGATCGCACTTACGAGGGCATCGGCCGGTTCAACACCACGCTCACCGCGATGTGGTTCGATGAGTTCTCCGTCGAGGACGACGAATACGTCGGCACCACCAATGGTCGTTCCACCCTCAACGGCGGCACGATTCCGCGGTGGACCGGCACGCTCAACGTCGACTACAGCCACGGCCCGTGGCGCGCCGGTCTCACGGTGCACCACATCCCCAGCGTCATCGATGACACCGCCTCCCCCACCCAGACGGACCCGACCCGCGACCAGCATGTCGAGTCCCACACCCGCACCGATTTCTTCGCGGGCTATGAGTTCCGGGGCAGCGGCTTCTTCAAGGCCTTCGATGGCGTCATGATCCGCGTCGGCGCCACCAACGTATTCGACCGCGAACCCCCGATGGCGGCCACCTCCTGGACCGACAGCAACGTGGACACGGCCACCTACGGCACCCACGGCCGGGTCCTGTACGTCGACGCGCGGTTCAAGTTCTGACCCGTCCGGCAAACACGATTGCCTTTCGCGGGGGCCCCACCCCGGCGGGCGGGTTTTTTTTGGGGG
>JAEZDN010000062.1 GCA_023433275.1 Verrucomicrobiota bacterium | reverse complement strand
CCCCCCCCCCCCCCCCCCCCGCCGCCAACCTCCGGCTCGTCCGGAGGATTCGCCTGTCCGGAATTTTGCAGATCGAACAGTTCCTCGACGGCCTTGGGCTCGATGATCGCGGTGTGGGTTCCCGCCGGCAGATGGTGGAGCAACGTGGACTCGGCGGTGCCTGTGCTGTGTTGGCGGGGAGCGGCGGTGAGCGTGATGGTGGCGACGGTTTCGCCCGAGCGTTGCGTGACGGGGTCGAGAGTCTTGATGTCCTCGAGGGTGTCGCCGAAGAAATCGAGGCGGTAAGGTTGGTGCGCCGTGATGGGGTAGACATCCACGATGCCGCCGCGCACAGCGTATTGGCCCGGCGCCTCGCACACGGCCTCGCTGTCGTAGTCGAAGGTGCGGAGGAGTTCGAGCAGGGCTTGGAACGGACGGGATTCGCCGCGCTGCAGGGTGGTTTCGCGCGCGGCGAAATCGTCGGGCGGCGGCACGGCCTGGAGCAGAGCGGCCGGCGTCGTCAGGATCAGGAGGCGCGACGAATCCGCGGGGGCGGGGGAGGACGAGCGGAGTGCGCGAAGCTGGCTGAGAACGGCGAGGCGGTCGCTCGCGGCGTTGAAGGCCTCGCGCATTTCCCGGTGGTTGGGCTGCGCTTCGGGGAAGGTGAGGATCTCGAGCGGGGACGCGTTGCCTTGGGCGGCGTGAAACAGCGCGATATCCTCGGCGAGCGTGTCAGTGCGCGTGGCGTCCTCATGAATCACGAGCCAGGCGGGAGCGGGGTGCGTGCGGAGCAGTTGCGCGAGGGCATGGGGGTGCGCTGCCGGACAAATTCCGGTGAGCCTGACACGGGAAGGGGAAGTCGTGGGGATGGAACCCATCGCGGAAGGGGCTAGGAAGGGCATTTAGACCCAAAGCGCAACCCGTCGCGCGCGTCGATGGAGGAGACTGTTTACAGGCGAGGGGCGCCTCCCGGATAATCGGGATCGTTACGACGCGCGTGGGGAAAGGACCGAACACGCTCGGCCCCTGCCGTCGGAGGGAGGCAGCCTAACCCTTCGCGGCGCGCAGGCTGGCGAGGGCGACGCGGGCGGCGGCTTCCTCGGCGTTCTTCTTGGAGGTGCCGGAGCCGGTGCCGATTTTCTTTTCCAGGAGATAGACGTCGACGTCGTAGATCCGGGCGTGCCGGGGGCCGTTGGTGGCCGCGACCTCGTAGCGGATGGCACTGTTGCCGTGGTCGGGTTGGACGAGTTCCTGCAGGCGCCCCTTCGGATTCTCGGCATCCTCGGAAACGGCGAGGCGCTCCTTGAGCGGACCGTACCAAGTGAGGATCAACTGGCGGATCGTGGCGAGATCGCTGTCGAGATAAACGGCGCCGACGAGCGCCTCGAAGGCGTCCTCGAGGATCGACGCGCGATTGCGTCCGCCGGCCTGGTCCTCGCTCCAGTTGAGGCGCAGGCAGGCATCGAGGCCGAGGTCGCGGGCCATCTGGGTGAGGAAGCCGCCCTTGGACAGGATCGCGCGGCAGCGGCTCATGACGCCCTCGCGCTCGGTGGGGAATTCGCGGTAGAGGGCGTCGGTCAGGACGAACTGCAGCACGGAATCGCCGAGGAACTCGAGTCGCTGGTTGTGTGGGCCGGCATTGGGGTCGTCCTGCAGGTAGGAACCGTGGGTCAGCGCCTCGAGGAGAAGCGCGCGGTTGGCAAAGCGGTAGCCGAGGCGCTTTTCGAGTTCGTTCAAATTGGGATCGTTCGTGGGCACGGCGGTTGAGATCAGAAAGGCCCAACCCGCCGCGCCAAACAATCCCCAAAATCGCCCACGATGGGGTCGCGTGTTGGACGGATTAAATGGAGCGCGGGAGACCTCGCCCGCGGATTGCCCGATGTCCTAACTGCTCGCGCTCGAGTACCGTTTCAGGCCGCGGTGGAAGATGGTCACGGCGAGGCCGAACCAGAGGATCGTGATGCCGACGAGCCAGCCGACGGTCCCGAGGTCGAAGCCATGGAGGAGGGTGCTGGCGGGAGCGTTGCTGACGATGACGACAGGCAGGACCCAGACGAAGGCGACGTTGGCGAGGCCGCGAAAGGCCTGGCGGGGGAGGCGGGAAAATTCGCTAAGCGTGAAGTAGCTGCCCTCGATGCCCTGGGCGCTCGTGATCCAGAACGCGGGCGTGATGCACAGGACCAGCATGCTGTAGTGGATGATGACCCCGCAGAACACGAGGAAGGCGTAGAGCGCGAGGTCGAGAGCGCTGGGGTCGAGGTTGAGCTGGCGGGCCGAGTATGCGACGACGGACATCGCCACGAGGGAATTGATCAGGCTGTCGGGATCGATCTTCCGCGTGGTGGCCATGAACATGACGTTGCCCGGCTGGGCCAGGAAGAAGTCGAAGTGGCCGGTGCGGATGTTGCGGCCCATCTCGAAAATGCTGCTCCAGAAGAAACCCATCAGGAAGCGCTGGATGAGGAGGGAGGTGCCGACGAGGAGCATCATCTCGTACTTGCTCCAGCCCGCGACGGAGTCGGTGTGCTGGTAGATGACCGAGATCATCAGCAGGTTCACGGTCATCCAGAAAAGTTCGACCAGGGCCCAGATGAAGAAGTCGCCGCGGAACATCAGCGTCCGCGTGATGCAATAGCGGGCGGACGTGAGCCAGAGGCGGAGGTAGTGGTTCATCGAAATAGGAAGGAAGAAGGATGAATTATGAATGAAGAAGTAAGCAGAGGGGCAGGGATCTCATTTGGGTTTTTCCGGCACTTCTTAATGCTTCCTTCTTCCTTCTTACTTTCCTCACCCTCCGACCGCGGTGTGAAGCCGGAGGCCGCGGCGCCAGAGGAATTGTCCGAACCCGAGAATGATAATTACCCACGCGGCCTGGAGGCCGAGGCCGTGGAGGGCGGCGGTGGGGTCGTTGAGGCGGCCGGTGAAGATCGCGACCGGGAAATACATCTGGTAGTAGTACGGCAGGTATTGGGAGATGCGGAACAGCCACTCGGGCATGAGATCGAGCGGGAAGATTTGTCCGCCGAGGACCGACTCCAGCGCCATCGACAGGATGACCAGGCCCTGGATCTCGAGGAACCAGAAGCTCAGCATGCCGAAACAGTACGCGATGCCGAACTGGATGAGGGCGGACATGAAGAGCGCGGGCAGGCCAATCGTGAGGCGCCAGGACTCGGTAGGCAGCACGAGGTATTCGCGGAGGAGCGGGTAGGTGAGGATGACCGGCAGGAGGATGAGGAGGCCGGTGACGAGTCGCGCGGAGAGGTAGATGCTGAAGCGGTAGGCGAAGTAGTTGACCGGCTTCAGCAGGAACTGGTTGATCAGGCCCATGCGGATGTCCTCGCTGATCTGGTAGTCCTCGTTGAAGGCGCCGATCATGAACTGGACGACGATGAGCGCGACGAAGTAGGTGAAAGTCTGCGCGAAGTTGAAGCCGCCGATGAGGGACTCGCCGGCGTAGGCGGCGCTCCACAGGATGAACACGACGATCAGGTGGAAGAACGAGAAGAAGCCGCGGATGGCGAAGTTGACGCGGTAAACGAGATTGCTCTGCAGGCCGACGGAGAAGGCCGCGCGGTATTTGTTCAGGGTGGCGAGCATCGGAGGCGAGCGGAGCGAGCGAGGAGCGGGGAGCGAGGAGCTAAGGGCGTAGGCTAGGAGCTATGAGCTAGGAGCGAAGGGCTAAGGGCTGAGGACGTAGGGCTAAGAGATGAGGGCTAAGGGCTAAGAGCGAAGGGCTGAAAGCTTAGAGCTTAGAGCTAGGAGCTAGGAGCGAAGGGCAGAGAGCAAAGGGCTGAGAGCTGAAAGCTGAAAGCTGAGAGCTGAAAGCTAGGAGTATGGCGCAGGTAGCGAATAGGCAGAACGGAGTTGAAGGCAAATGCCCCAATGCTCGCTACTCGATGCTCGCTACTTTCACGCCCCGTTGTCGGCCAGGCCGAAGCGTTCGATGACTTCCTTGCCGAGGGCCTTGTAGGCGGTGGCGCCGGGGCCGTGCGGGTCGTAGGCGAAGATGGGTTTGCCGAAGCTCGGGGCCTCGCTGAGGCGGACGGTCCGCGGGATCACGGTCTCGAAGAGCTTGCTGGAAAGGTGCTGGCGGACTTCCTCGACGACCTGGCGGGAGAGGTTGGTGCGGCTGTCGAACATGGTCATGATGATGCCGCCGACGGCGAGGGCGGGGTTGATGCCCGCGCTCTTGAGGCGTTCGACGACCTTGAGGATCTGGCCGAGACCCTCGAGGGCCATGTATTCGCACTGGAGGGCGATGAGGAGGTGGTCGGCGGCGGCGAGGGAATTCATCGAGAGCATGCCGAGGGCGGGGGGGCAATCGATGATGATGGCGCGGTAGCCGCCGGAGTTGCGCAGCGGGTCGAGGACCGAGCGGAGGCGCATGAGGTAGTTCTGTTGCTGGGCGAGTTCGATCTCGATGGCGGCGAGGTCGACCTCGGCCGGGATGAGCGCGAGGTGGGGCCAGGCGGTGGGCGTGAGCATCTCGAACACGCTGCCCTCGCCGCGGAGGGGGCCGTAGAGGCTCTTGCCCTCGATTTTCTCGATGCCGAGGGCGCTGGTGGCGTTGGCCTGGGGATCGAGGTCGACCACGAGGGTGTGGACCTTGCGCTCGGCGAGGGCGGCCGCGAGATTGACCGCGGTGGTGGTCTTGCCGACGCCGCCCTTTTGGTTGGCGATGGTGAATACGGTGCAGGCCATGCGCGATTAACCGGAAAGGGTGCGCCGTAGTCTAGCGTGAATTGCGCCGCGCGGCGCCCGGGCCTATTTGCTCCGGGGAATGAAGAGGAACGACGTGAGGACGGCCATCGCGCGGAGGTAGGCCTGGTCGGCGTCGGACCAGTGGCGGATGTCGCGCCGGTTCTCGCAGCAGATGACACCGTAGGGCCGGGCGTTCTCGTGCAGGATGAAGTCGAGGAGCGAGACGATGCCGGCCGGCTTGAAATAGGATTCGGTGAACTCGCGGGTGGCGACCTGGACCTGGGCCTGGGGGGCGCAGACGCATTCGTCCTCGATGATGTTTTGGAAGTAGACCGGGTAGTCGGCCCGCTGGAGGATTTGTCCGTGCGAGAAAGTTTCGGCGAGGGCGTCGTAGCTGCAGCGGCATTCGATCCGGGTGAGGTCGGCGTCGAAGGTCCAGACGCTGGTCTGGTCGGCGTCGAGGTGTTGCGACGTGTCCCAGCAGATGGCCTGGAAAAAGGACTCCGGCGGCGGCAGCGGCCGGGAGTTAAGCAGAGCACGGGTGCGTTCCATGGGGTGGTGGAGCGCAGCGATCCAAGCCGCATGCGCGCCCGCCCGCCAGTGCAAATTGGCGACTACATCACCCTGAAGAAAATCGCGGGCCGCGTGTACGCCGTCCGTAATTTCAGTTCTTGCGGAACCCCGGACTTTGACCCAAGTTCCGCGCCGGTTTGGTCCGGTGCGGTAGCCAAGTGGTAAGGCCGAGCTCTGCAAAAGCTCTATTCGGCGGTTCGATTCCGCCCCGCACCTCCAATTCCAAGCAGCTTAGCTGATGGATGTTGGAGAGGCTGGTCCGGGAGCGGACACCAAAAACTGGTGTCCATTTCTCCACTCCGGAGAACTGGACGTAACGGGAATTAACTCGCCCGCTACCCGCTAACTCTGCGGCTCCGGTTTCGGCTATCGTCGTGGTTGCGCCACCCACCATGAAGCCACGTTATCGACTCATTCTGCGCCGCGTCAGGAATGGTACGTTTTATTGTGTCGACACGCGCACGAACAAACGGACCAGCCTGAAAACTTCCGACCCGCACGAGGCGCAAATACTCCTCCATGCCCGAAACGAAGCGGCGCGGCAGCCGATGCTCAATTTGCAGATCGCCCGGGCCTACCTCTTTGCAAGCGATGACGAGGTTGCCCGCCGGACTTGGCGGGATGCCATTATTGCCCTGACGGAAACCAAGCTGGGTTCGAACAAGGAGCGTTGGCAACGGGCCCAAAAGGAGAAGGCATTTTCGTCCTTATGGTCGCGCCCGCTCGTGGAGACCAAGGGAGAGGAATTGCTGGCCGTCATGCGCAAGGGCGGCGTGTCCACCAACCAGCACATGCGTCGCCTGCACAACTTCTGCGTGGACATGAACTGGCTGCCTTGGCCACTGATCCCCAAGCGGCAATGGCCAGTAGTCCGACACAAGGACAGGCGGGCCATCACATGGGAAGAGCACTCCCGCATCGTGGAGCGCGAAGGCAACGCCGAGCGGAAGGCCTTCTACCAGCTGGCGTGGCATCTAGGGGCCTCCCAAGGCGATTTGGCCAACCTCCACGCCGAGGACGTGGACTGGGCGAGCGGCACCATCACCTACGTCCGAATGAAGACGAAATGGCGCGAGAACCAGACCCCGCCCCAAATCAGGTTCGGGAAATCGGTCGCCGACATCCTCAACACCCTGCCCAAGGAAGGCCCGTTGTTCCCTTACCTCCGCGGCCGGCTCCCCGGCTACCGAGCCAACGAATTCCGCGAGCGTTGCCGCGGCCTCGGCATCCAAGGCGTCAGCCTCCACAGCTACCGCTACGCCTGGGCCGAACGGGCCAAAACCGCCGGCTACCCCGAGCGCTTCGCCCAGCTCGCCCTGGGCCACAACAGCAAGGCCGTCCACCGGGCCTACGCAAGGGCGGCCAAAGTCACGCTGCCACCACTGGAGGACTACGAGAAGAACGCCGCACAGGCACCGATCGTTCAACTACCGGTATCAACCGTCGGTTGAATCCCCCGACTAATACGTGGCTGGTATTGAACGTTGCAGGCATAGTCTAAATTGGCTGAATAGTGGTCTGACCAATACAGGACTATGAAGCTTTCTAGTATAATCTCAGTGTTTGTCGCGTCACTGACGCTGTTTCTCGCAGGATGCGTTAGCGGGTCGGGCGTTGTAACCGGCACAACGCGGGCACCTGTTCCGTCGCATCTTGTGACGGTTTATACGGATGCACCCGCCACTGCGGAAACGATTGGCTTGGTGTCGGCGAATTCCACCGCAAGCTTGTCGTGGGACAAAGCCAAGGTTCAGTGTATCGAAAAACTCCGGGAAAAGGCGGGGGCCATGGGAGCGAACGGAATTGTAATCCGTGATATGGATGACTCGGTCTGGGAGGGGCAAAAAATGACGGCCACCGCGATTTTCGTTGAAAAGAAGTAGTCGATGTCATGACCAAAATCGAAGTCATTCTGCCCCCGGCAACACTGCTCTTCTTTGAAACTGATGACGACTTTCGGCAGCGTGCTTTGATGCGGAGCGAGAACCTTAAGGCAGTGTCTGCCTACATCACCGCAAAGCTGAAAGGTGTTCCGGCGTTGGCTGGCCTCGTTCCATTGGGAACGATTCCGCCGCATCCTCATGTTCAAATTATCGCGGTTGAGCCTCGACGAGTAACACGATGGGGCAGGCATTTCGGCGCGGAATTCCCGAGTGCAGTCGAATCAATCATCCAAGAGCTTAGCGCCGTCAAACCAGCGCCAGGCAAACTATTGATCGAGGTGGCCTACACGGACGATGCCGCGTTCAACGGAAGAGAGAACCACTACGCCGATTTTGGTTACCTTTATGCGCGGCTCGTTGTCACCGACGCTTGATAGCGACGGAAGAGTCACGAGGAGACAGAGGAAATGAGCGCAAATTCCGCGGTAGTGGTCCGCAATAGCCGCTTACTCTTAGACTGATTCTTTTCCCTCCAATGTTGGCTGACGGCGTTCGTCATCTTCGCCAGCCAGGTGCGGTCCTTGGTTAGCTCCAGCACGTCCGCCGTCGCGAAATACTTCACGCTGTTCGGCTGGGGACTGCCGAGGGGCTTGAGCAGCCGGACCGAAACGAGGATCGGCACGTCGTGCGGCTGGCAGTTCAGGACCCACGCCGCTTGTTCGGCGTTCAGGCGGGCCGGGAGTTGTCCGAGCAGGGTCAGGAAGCGATGATGGTCGTCTCTCATGGCGGAGATGGGTTTCTTCTGCCGCCTACATTCGACGAGGTGCCGCGTCGCGACAACCCGGTGGTCCTCCCGAAATCCGGGTAACCGTCCTCCCCTGAAATCGGTAGCTCGTGGCTCCGTCGTTCCGTAGCTCGGGCATCCTCAGCTGCGATTAGTTGCCAGGGTGGTTCGGACGACTTGCGCCGCTTTGTGGTGAAAAGACGCAAGGCCCTAACGAGTTCGTTCGGATGTAAGTCATTCGACCGGGCCGCGAAAAAAGCGAAACGGACGCAAGCGGCCGAACGTTGCGAAAAGTCGCAAGGGGTAAGGTGTCTCACCAAGATGGAACGCCATCGACGTTTCAGAAATAGGGGCGCGAACAAGCGCGCTCCGCGAACCTCACGAACTCGGGAGGGTATTGCGTCTGTAGTAAAAAAGGGGCGGACGACCCACGAAAACCAACCCGGCTAAATGCAGCTGAGGATTACCAGATCGCGGTAGTCAGCGTACTTCCGGTGACCTCAAATCGGCGGTTCGGTTTCGCCTCGGGGTGGCTCCGGCTACGGGAAAGGAGCGTCACTTGAGAGCAAAAGAAGGCTTCCTCTCCGGGCAGACGCGGGCGGCCCAGCTCTCCTGTTGCCTTCATATCCGGGTTTGAATCACAGTCGTGGGCTGGTCATTCAATGGTCATGTTTTCGTGGTTAAGACGCAACAAGCCTCCCACTGCACCCCGGGGAAGCGACCAAAGCGGCCGACCTGACTGGTCACGAATTGCAGTCGGCGACCTCTTGATTGACCTGGAATTGCCGACCGCCTTCAAGCGCGACTACGAGGAGAACGGCGCCCTCGTTGTTTGGGATGATGCCAACCTCTTTGAGCTGCGTATCAGCGGCATTACCGTTCGCGGCAAGGATACCAAGGATCGCAATCTCTGCGGTCGCGACGTAGAGGCTGATGCGGCCAAAGAGGGCCAGCGGGCCATCCGTATTTCTGAGTCGTTGGGCTACTATAGTTATAGCGAAGCGTCGAATTGGGATACGGGCCCCGCGCGAAACGAGTACTGGATAGTGGGGTTTGGCAATCGTCGCTTGGTTGTCACGCTTGCCTATCTCGAGACCAATCGAACGGCGTTGGACCTCGTGGGCCTGCGCTCCACAATCGAGCAGTCGATCAGTAGCGTGGCGATGAACTACCCAGACGAGGCGAGAGACGGGGACGAGCTTCTGGTCTATGATCTCGCGGCCTCGCAGCAGGAGTGGCTTGCACACCATCGGCGTGAACTTGCCCGTCGGGTCCAACGCGAGCATGGTTATGAGGGCGAGTCGCCGATACCGGTGAGTGTCTTGGATGAATACTGGGGACGTTTCATAGCCCGTCCGCCCATCGAAAACGAGGCAGTGAACTCCGTCCTAAATAGTGTCGGTGTTGCCCTCGGCGACCATCTCGTTCGCGCGAAACATTTCGAGTGGGTCATTCTCTCTGACGCCTATGGCGTAGGCATCGCTGTAGTGGCGTTGCGCGGGACCGCCAATCTCAGCACGGATCCATTCAGCTTTGTCGCGAAGCGCTGGGATCGAAAGGAAACCCCATTCCTGGTTGCTGGGTTCAATGCACTTTGCGACACGGCCGATGAGTGGGCTCAAAAATGGGGACAGTGATCACCCGAGGCACGTTCGCAGCGGGTGAAGCGATTCTTCTAACCACGGCGAGCGCGGACGCAGGGACGAACAGGTTCCGTTCGCGAAATGGTCGCAGCGCCTCGCGCCGGTAGTGCTCCCGCAGCGCCTCACCTTCGGAAGGATACCAAGGCGTGGCCAAACGCCGGTCAGCCCCGCGAACCCAAGCCGGCACGGCGATGGCTGCTTGTTCTGCGAGATGCTCCCCAAGCGCGGCCAGAAACGCATCGCAGACGTCTCCTTGACGGAACGCTGCCGCCAGAAGGCGCGGCTCTTCTCCAAGTATGGTCGTCAGATCCTTTCCGTCCCGTTTCGCCCTGTTCCACTCGTGCAGGAAATCGCGCACGTGCCGGCCGAAATCCTCCAGCGCGGACGATTCGCGGGCAATCTCAGCGAGACTCTGAGGGCGAAGTTGCATGCGTTTATTCAAGCCCTGTAAGGCCCCAGAATCAGGCCAGATTTGAGCGACCATAGAGCCAGTGAATCGGAATTCGTCCTCGCCTCTGTTCGACGGAAACGCACGTTGGCGACGAGTTCACCTGCTATTCATGAAAACCGCCGCCTTCCAAGAACTGCTAGCCAGCGTGCGCGATGCCGGGACCTACCTGCGGGGCAACCGACTGGGTGTCGCTCGGACCGATAATAACATTTCGCCGCGGGTTGCGCGCCGCCATGTTTCACCCGCGAAGGACAAGCGGAAGATTTCTGCAGGACATTGAGTTAGGCGCTGGCAACGAGGGCGTTAGAGAGTTGGGAAACCAAGACCAGCCGAGGCTTGACCGTTCGCTATTCGCGAATAACGTATTCCTATGTTTACCAAGCCTCAAGACATCGTTGTGGCGCTCAAGCTCGCCTTGGCCGTGGCCCCGCGCCCCAGCTATGCCGACCTCGCCGCAGACCTCGGCATGAGCGCCTCGGAGGTCCACGCCGCCGTGCGCCGGTTGGGGGAAGCACGCCTGCTTGATCCCGAGACGCAGGAGATTCGGCGCGAAGCCCTGCGCAATTTTCTGGTCCACGGCGTGCCCTATGCCTTTCCGGCACGGAGTCGTGAAGTCACCCGCGGCCTGCCCACCGCCTGGGCGGCGCCTGCTATGGCGGCGAAAATCAGCAGCGGAGAGCAAATCCCCCCGGTCTGGCCGGACCCTGACGGCCAGGTCCAAGGTGCGGCCGTGAAGCCGCTCTATTCCAGCGTCCCCCATGCGGCCCGCCGCGACCCGGCGCTCTACGATCTGCTCGCGCTCGTCGATGCCCTTCGCCTGGGCCGGGCACGGGAACGGGCCATGGCGGAAAAAGAACTGGGGCAACGCCTGATCGATCATGCCGCTGCCTAATCTCGCGGCCCTCCGTGCCGTCGCTGATCGCCTCGACAGCCTTGGGCTGGACTACGCCTTTGTCGGCGGCTCCGTCGTCAACCTGCTCCTGGACCACCCGGATCTTTCCCCGGCCCGACCGACCGACGATTTCGATGTCATCCTCGAAGCCGTGACGGCCAATCGCTACGCCGATGTTGAAGCGAAGCTGCGCGAACTCGGATTCGACCATGACATGCGCGACGGCGCACCGCGCTGCCGCTGGGTGCTCGGCAACCTGACGGTGGACATCATGCCGACGGAGGGAGCCTTTCTCGGCCTGAACACCGCTTGGTTTGCCGAGGCGCTCGCCACCGCCAGCGAGCGCGATTTCGGCCATGTTCGATTGAAGCTGATTTCACCCGTGGCCTTCCTCGCCACGAAATACGTCGCCTTCCTCGACCGAGGCGAAGGCGACTATTACGCCAGCCACGACTTGGAGGATTTCATCACCGTCATCGACGGCCGCGAGAACATCGTCGCTGAGATCGCAGCTGCTCCGGATGCCTTAAGCGCCTACACTGTCGCCGCCGTTCGCACGCTATTGGCCACGCCAGCGTTTAACGAGTCGCTTCCCGGGCACCTCCCCGGTGACGAAGCCAGCCAACGCCGCCTTCCCACTTTGCGCCGCAAGCTAGGCACTATCGCTGCTTAAGGGCAACAGACCTGTCTTGAGCAAAGCACCAGCACTACTTTCTGCGCAGAATAAATACTCGGATACCGCGCTTCTGAGCGGTATCTTCGACTAACTTAATCTCCTCTCGAACCTTTGCGCCAATAGGCCAGGCACCGTCGGCCACGATTAAGGCAATACATGGAAGTTTCCCAGTTTGATCCGAATAGTGAAGCGACTGGCCAATGCCCTCATGCCACTTTTCCAAGCGCTCTACTTCGATGGCATATCGGTCCGTAAGCACATCTACGCGCCCATTCTGAACGATAGCTTCGGTTCTTCCGTTTAGCACCTTCGCGAGTTCAGTAGACCATACGGTTTCCTTACCATCTGCGGGCAAATCCAGAACGATGACCGGCGTCAAATCGAGAGCCGACACCGTGGCCTCAGCGACTGCGACGACGTTGGCAGGCGGAGGCGCTTCGCGGGAACCTCGTAGGTGCCGCAGGCCTAACGCAAGCCCCGCCAGCGCCACCGCAAACCCAACAACGAGAAACGCTCGCTTTGCCGTCGAGTGAATCTCGACCTGAACTGCCATCAGCGTGAAAAGAGAACCAAGACAATGAGGCCAATAACCACTGCGACCACGATGATGACAGTGTTATTGTTCTTCTTTATTTCGATAGATGTATGGCCGCTGGCAGTTTCGATATGCGCTCGGATCGTGTGATCGGACTTGGTCGTGTGATCCAATGCCTTCGCGATTTGAACGGTCTTAACCATGTCCGAAGAGCTCGACCTGTCGCGCAAATCTGCCGCTTTTTCGGACGCGTCGATCTTGATCCGCTCCTCTCCCGCCCGAACAGCCAACTTATTCTGCTGATCCTTACTTAAGCCAGCAAATGCCCCATCGAGCAGATTACCAGGCTTGGCTATCGGGAGTTGATTTTCACGCCGCACTAGCTGGTTGTCGTCCGAGTTCATAGATTAGAGGCCAAACAATGTGCTCCAGAATGATTTCTTTGGGACAGCGATAGTTACTGTGATGTCTCCTTGGGGCAGAGTGATTCTGTGGACTACTTCCGGCGTTCGTTCAATCGCAGAAACGAGAGCCTCAATTCGTCTGAACTCGGAATCTAGATAGCCGACCCGGATAGTAGCCTCCTCCTGGTCAACAGCGGACAACAGTTTTTGCGCTGCTATAGCATCTCCATCAGCTAGCCACTTAACCCGATCCACGAGTTCGGGAGGCAACTTAAAGGTACTGGCAGCCGCCACTATGTCGTTTATCAGAGGCATCAATCTCGCACGCCAATCCTGCGGTGATGCCGTCACATGATGCGACGCCCTTTTGAAATGGGCGGCTCGCAGCTTCCTCACCAGATCAAAACGCGCCGATGCATCCAATGCAGGAGGAACCAAGTTCAGCAAACGCTCAGCAACGACACCGCTCATTTTGACGCTGCCCGATTTCCACTTTTGATATGTCGCCCTAGCATAACTCTCCGCTTGGGATCCGGCGCTCTTTCCATATCTCACAAACACGGCTTCCAGTTTGTGCGATGGTAGGTTCAAGAATATTTTTTCAATATCCTGATCGATGCCCGCGAATACCAAAGACAATCGTTGGCGAGCGGCGACGTGCTCGGCAGCTCTACTCGTATAATACCTGCGGTAGCGGCGATAACGGTAGTGGCCCATTTTTCGGCGAGATTACGGAGAACGAGGCTACCATCAAGCTCAGCCACCACGGCGACCGCACCGGACACCAAGCAGCACGAAAAAGCAGTTCAAGAGTAGTGACAGATTAGGCTTGGTTCACTCTGAGAAGTGGCAACAGTGGCGCTGCAATCACCGCGTAGGCCGCCGATTCCGCCCCGCACCTCCACTTATCGGAAGCCGATAAGTGCCCTGCTTAGCCAGCCCCGCACCTTCAGTCTTCGCCGAGTCTTGCGGCTGGCAGGCCAGGTCGGATCGGACGAGGGGTGTGCCAAATGACCACGGCGGGGTCGCCGTGGCTCCAGGCTTTGGGAGCGGATCTCAGGCGAGCGGCTTTTCGTCTTCGTCGGGTTTGGTTTCAATCTGGTGGAGGGGTGGGACGTGCTTCAGGGACGGGGCGAGCCAGGCGATGATAGCGGTGACGGCGATCGTGCCGAGGCCGCCGATGCCGGCGGCAACAACGGGGCCGAAGAGCGCGGCGGTCAGTCCGGCGCGGAGGGCGGAGATCTCGTTCGACGAACCGATGAACAGCTGGTTCACGGCCGTCACGCGGCCGCGCAAGGAGTCGGGCGTCATGAGCTGCACCAACGAGTGCCGCACCACGACGCTGTAGTTGTCGAACGCGCCGCTCAGGAAAAGCGCGACGAGGGAAATCCAGAAAACGGTCGAGAGGCTGAACAGGCTCAGCGCGGCGCCGAAGCCGGCGACCGACCAGAGCATGAGCAGGCCGGGGCGGCGCGCGGACGGACGGTGCGCGGTGAACATCGCCATCGCGATCGCGCCGGCGGCGGGTGCGGCGCGCAGCCAGCCGAGGCCGGCGGGGCCGACGTGCAGGATCTTGTCGGCGTAGATCGGCAGCAATGCCGTGACGCCACCCAGGACCACGGCGAACAGATCGAGCGACATCGCGGCGAGAATCGTCTTGTTGCGCCACATGAAGCCGACACCGGCCAGCGCGCCGGTCGCGGGCGCGCCGGCTCCGGTGGGCGGTTGGGCGGGCTTCACGCCGGTGAGCAGGAGGACGAGCGAGAAGGAGGCAAAGACATCGAGAACGTAGACGGACGAATAGCCCCAGAAGGCCACGATCACGCCGCCCAGGGCGGGTCCGACCACGGTGGAAAGCTCGAAGGTGCTGGCGCTCCAGTTGACGGCGTTGCTCAGTGCGCGATTGGGAATCAGCAAGGGCACGAGGGCGGCGCGGGACGGTCCGGCCAGCACGCGCACGCAGGCTTGGAAAAACAGAATCAGGTAGAGCAGCGGCAGCGCGGGATCGTGAAAACGGAGGGCGGCGGGATCGGCCTGGCGTTCGAAGAGCAGGGCGATGCGGTGCAGGGCGGCGTTGGCGTGCTCGAGGATCGGCAGGGCCGGAATGTGATCGTGCCAGATCGATACGGCGGCGAGCGCAAGCGACAGCAGCGCGGACGCGGCGGCGCCGCGCATGATGATCAGGCGGCGGTCGAAGCGGTCGGCGAGCGCACCGGCGGGGAGCACGAAGGCGATGAGCGGGATGACGTTGACGAGACCGACCAGGCCCAGCGCGGTGGCGGAGTTCGTCCACTGGTAGATCTGCCAGGCGGCGGCGACGCCGAGCGACTGGCGGCCGATGTTCGAAAGGAAATTGCCCGCGAGAAACCGGCGATAGCCGGAGAAGCGCATCGCGGCGTAGGGATCATGGGCGGGGGCGCTCATGTGGTCTTCCAAACCGCAACCACCGAAGTTTTAGCCACGAACAGGCGCAATAATGCACAAAAAAGGCAGACCTCCAAGGCAAGCTCCGGGGCATTTGAGCAAAACCGATCTGGTAGATTTTGTGGGTGGGGTGCCATCACCCCGCGAGGAATCCGTTGCGAGGCCGGCAACCCGCGGGGTGAGGGCACCCCGCCCACATCAACCAAAGCCGAAGCACCTGTCTCTCCTGGTGAAGAATCCAGCCTGCACCCGATCCTTGGATCCTTCGCTTTGCTCAGGATGACGGTAAGGGATTGTTTTTGTGTCTCCTCGTGCCTTTTTGTGGCCAACCCCTTTGCCTGTATGCTCATCCGGCGAAGAACGGGTTGTGCTTCTTCTCCTGCTTGAGGGTGGTGAGGGGGCCGTGGCCCGGGGCGAAGACGGTGTCGAGCGGGAGCTTGAAGAGCTTCTGTTTGTTGTTCCGGTATTGGGCGTCGTAGGAGACGAGGCCGCCGCCCATGGAACTGGCGAAGAGGGAATCGCCGACGATGGCAAGGGGCCAGGCGAGGCCGGTGATGAAGAACGAGGTCTGGCCGGGGGAGTGTCCCCACGTGAGCAGGGTCTTGATCGCGATCTCGCCGAGGTGGAAGTGCGCGTTTTCCTGGAAGGTTTTCGCGCCGGGGTGCGGCGCGGGCTCGAGTTCGCTGGCCCAGACTTCGGCGCCGGTGGCGGCGAGGCGCGGCAGGTCGGCGATGTGGTCGTCGTGCGTGTGCGTGAGGAAAACGTAGCGGAGGTTGAGGCCCTCGGCGTTGATCGTGTCGAGCATGGGCTCGGCGGTGGCGCCGGTGTCGAAGGCGGCGGCCTGGCGGGTCTTGACGTCCCAGACGAGATACGCGTTCACCATCATGTCCTCGTGCGGCGTGTTGAACATCGCGAAGCCGCGGGGGAAGAGGGGTTGCTCCGGGTACCACTCGCGGCGGGCCTGGGCGAGCAGGCTGTCGCGGCCGAGGCCGAGGGCCTGGGCGACGGCGCGGATGGGTTGCTCGCGGATTTCGCCGCCTTTGATGGCCTTCAGTTCGGCGAGGGAGATGCCGGCTTTTTGGGCGAGGGCGTCGTCGGTGAGTTGGTTGCCGCGTTGGGCCTTGCCGATGACGTCGGTGAAATTGTCCTCGAGCGGAATGCGTGGCATTCGGTCAGCCAATCGGGGCGGGGCGGGTTCGCAAGTCCGGGGTTGGGTGAGGAGGAATGGAGGATGGAGGTGAGGGAGGGTGAGGCGGGAGGAAGCGGGGTGAGGGCACCCCGCCCACAGGGGGAAGGATGGATCGGAACCTACACACCCCGCCCGTTGGGCACCCCTCTTCATAGAGGGGAGTTGGGGAGAGGCGGTGCGGCGGGAGGACTCGGCCTACGTGGAGCGGAGGGTGGCGACGTAGAAGCCGTCGGTGTTGCGGGTGCCGGGGAGGAGCGTCGTGCCGAGGCCGTCGAAGGCGCCGCCGTGGGTGTCGGCGGCGGGCTCGGGGGTGAAGTTCGGATGCGCTTTGAGGAACGCGGCGACGACGTCGTGATTCTCGTGATGGCTCAGCGAGCACGTCGCGTAGATCAGCACGCCGCCGGGTTTCACGCGAGGGGCTTGGGCGGTGAGGATCTCGAGCTGGGTCTTGGTGAAGGACGCGATCGTCTCGGGTTTCACGTACCACTTGAGGTGGGGCTGGCGGCGCCACGTGCCGGAGCCGGAGCAGGGGGCATCGACCAGTACGCCGTCGTACGACGAATCGGGAATGTTCGTAATACGAACATTGGTCAGGCGGGCGCGTTGGGCGCGGTCGCGGAGTTCGTCGAGAATATCGAGGCGGATGTCGGTGGCGTCGACGTGCCCGGTGTCGCCGAGCAGGCGCGCGAGCTGGAGGGTCTTGCCGCCGGCGCCGGCGCAGGCGTCGAGCCAGCGGCCGCCGGGCGTGATGGGCGCGGTGGCGAGGACGAGTTGCGAGCCGAGGTCCTGGATCTCGATGAAGCCGCGGCGATAGGCGTCGGAGCCGGCGACCTCCGCGTTGGGCGGGAGGCGCACGGCGTCGGGAAAGTCGGGTGCGATCTCGAACGGCCACTGGCGCGCGCGGAACTCATCGAGCACGAGGTTGCGGTCGTTGCACTGAATGCGGACCCAGACGTTCGCGCGGGAGTTGAGGGCATCGAGGTGAGGGGCGGTGAAGGCGGCGGGGCAGTGTTCGGCGAACCAGGCGGGGAGGAGGGCGGCGGGAATGAACTCGGGCGCGTCGAGGAGGGAGCAGGGGGACGAGTCGGAAATCTCCGTCGGTTCGAGCGGGCCGATGAGGCGCGTGAGCGTGGCGGCCTTGTCGGCGAGCGACTCGGGGACGGCGGGCCAGTCGGCGCAGAAGGCGGCGCGGTAGGGCGCGGTGGGCTTCAGGTCGGGGGCGAGCCACGAGATGATTTTCGCGGCGGTCGCGGGGGAGGTGTCGAGCAGCGGGTCGACCCACGGCAGGAAGCGCAGCCAGGTGTAGATGAGTTCGCGGTAGAGTTTGCGATCGCGGGAGCCGATGGCGCGCTGGCGGGCGAGGAGTTCCTTGATGCGGCGCGGCAGCGCGCTGTCGCGGCGGACGTGCGGGCGCAGCTCGGCGAGGAAGCCGAGGAAGATGCGTTGTTGGTTGGCGGCGATGCCGGGATTCACGCGGCGAAACCTGAGAGCTGAAACCTGAAACCTGAAGAACGAAGTTTGGGGGTTGGGT
>JAEZDN010000159.1 GCA_023433275.1 Verrucomicrobiota bacterium | reverse complement strand
TTACGGCCAAGGGCTGTGTCGGGGCGGTTGTAGTTCCCGCGTGCCTTGCCCCGACGGGCGCCCGCGCGGAGACCGGGCGGGCGCGCAGAACAGGGATCACGCGTGCTGTTCGGCGTGGATGCCCTCGGCGATTTCCTCGAGCATCTTCTCGTTGAAGCGGGGGATGTCGTCGGGTTTGCGGCTGGTGACCAGGCCGTGGTCGACGACCACGACTTCGTCGACCCACTCCGCGCCGGCATTTTTGAGGTCAGTTTTGACCGAGGGATACGAGGTGAGCTTTCGACCGCGGACGACGTCGGCCTCGATAAGAACCTGGGGACCGTGGCAGATGGCGGCGACGGGTTTGCCGGCCTCGAAGAAGGCGCGGACGAAAGCGACGGCTTTCTTCTCGGTGCGCAGGGTGTCGGGGTTCATTACCCCGCCCGGAAGGAGGAGGGCGTCGTAATCCTCGGCCTTGGCGGAATCGAGCGCGACGTCGACCTTGGCGCCCGCGGCGGGCTTGTCGTGGTTCACGCCCTTCACCTGGCCCTGGGCGGGGGAGACGACCTGGGTTTTGGCCCCGGCGGCGTCGAGGGCGGCGCGGGGTTGGTCGAGTTCGACTTGTTCGAAGCCATCGGCGACGAGGATGGCGACGCGTTTGCCGGAAAGATTGTGGTTTGATTTCATGGTGGAGATTGGACGCCCGGGAGCGGGCGGGCGTTCCTGCGGGATTTGCCGCTCGGGGGGACCGGAGGGTGGCCCCAGTTGGATTTGTGTCAGTCATGTCGACAAGCCGGGTGAGGGCACCCGGCGCCGGAGAGACCTGAGACCTCCTGAGACCTGAGACCTGAGACCTGAGACCTGAAACCGGATGCCTGAGGGTTGAGAGTGCCTTCCCAGTAGGATTCCCGGAGGGGACGGCCGGAATCGCTCCGATAGCGGGGGCGCGCGGGTTCGGCTACAGTGGGGACATCGCAGACGAGCCAAGTGTTTGAATGAAACGTGGTCGAATAGGCCCTCCGAATCGTTCGAAAAAACACAGACCCGATCTGCGATTTTTCATTGGTTGAAAGACGCGGGCGAGGTCGCCCGCGCTCCAGGGGCCGATTTTGGATGACCGGCGGCCGGATTTAGGGATGCTGGGGGGATGACGTTGTCGTCAGAGATCGCTTTTCCCGAATACGCCGGCATCCGGCGCGTGGACTCGTTTGGGGAACTGGCGGGCGCGCAGTTTGTAGGAGGCGTGAATGCGTTGTGCTGGGGACGGACATTACCCGGGGATTTTGGGGAAATCGTGAGGCGCCTCGGGGCGGGCGAGGGAATCGTGACCGTCGACGAGGATGAGTTGCGCGCGTTGCCGTTGAGTCACGCTGGACAGGTGGCGGTCCAGGTGATCCTGGATGATTTGCGCCGGCTGCGGGAGCTGGAGCGCGATCCGGTGTTGAATTGCATTCATGGTTATCCGCGGGATGAGGAAGGCGGCGCGGTGGCGACGGATGTGTTTTCCTTTCATGCGGACAGCGCGCCGGTGGAAGCGGACACTTGGTTGTGCACGTATCACGGATCGCCGAGCGAGGGCTTGCGCAACGAGGACGCGGTGCGGCGCGTGGAGGTGCCGGCCACGCGGGCGGAATTGCTCCAGCAGTATGGCGGAGGGGATGACGAGGGCTTCGCGGAATTCCTGCGGGAAAATTGTTTTGATCTCCACTATGCGGCGAAGGCGGGCGCAGTGCCGTACTCGTTTGGTGTGGGAAATTTGTGGCGAATCTCGGTGGACTGGCCGGGAAGTCGGGTGCCGCCGTGCGTGCATCGGGCGCCGGCGACGATTCCGGGGGAGCCGCGGTTGATGGTGATTTGTTGAGCGCGATGGCGGCACCGCCGCGCGGTTATTGGTTAGGGGGTTATTGGGTTCAGAAACGACCACGGCGGGGTCGCCGTGGCTCCAGGTCTGACGCATCACTGCCGCGCTGCGGCGGCAGTCCATCGTTGGCCCAAGCTGTTTCTTGTTAAATCGGGGGGTGGGGATTTCAGTGGCGGGCGATGAAACCCCGCATCCTGGTCCTGGTCGCCTGCATGATTGGCTACGCGTTTCCGCTTCGGGCGGAGCGGGTTTATATTCTTCATGATGCCGACGTGCCGCAGGCGGCGTATGCGGCGCGAAAGCTCGGCGAGGAACTGGTGCGCCAAAAGCATGAGGTGCTCGCGGAACGGGCGGGGTATGAGCGGCTGATCAGCCTCGGGGTGCACCGGGAGCGGCTGGGTGCCGAGGCGTTTCAGATCATCCCGGAGGGGAAGGTCATCACGGTGTACGGCGGGGACTGGCGCGGGTTGATCTACGGGACGCTCGCGTTGGCCGATGCGTTGCGGAATGGGGCGTCGCTGGCGGAAGTGCGGGCGGCGGAGGAAAAGCCGCGGCTGCAGTTCCGCGGCATCAAGTACAACCTGCCGTGGGAAACGTATCGCGAAAGCTCGGCGCTGAGCCAGCACATCGCCACGGCGAAGGATCTCAAGTACTGGGAGGCGTTTTTGGACATGATGGTGGAGAACCGCTTCAACGTCGTGAGCCTTTGGAACATGCACCCTTTCACGTTCATGGTCCGGCCGAGGAATTTCCCGGAGGCGAGCCCGTGGTCGGAGCGGGAGCAGGAGAAATGGCGTCAGCTTTATCGCGGGATCTTCCGCCTGGCGAAGGAGCGCGGCCTCGACACGTACATTGTCCACTGGAGCATCTTCGTGAGCAAGGAGCTGGCGGACGCGCATGGCGTGGCGAAGAAGAATTTCTACCCGCATTACTACGTCGACGGGGACACGTCGGAAATCGTGCGCCGTTACATCCGCGAGAGCGTGACGCAGGTGTTGAACGAGTACCCCGATCTCGACGGCATTGGGTTGTCGCATGGCGAGGGCATGGCGGGCATGACGCCGCTCGAGCGGCAGAAGTGGATGGATGACGTGATCGTGGCCGGCATGCTGGACGCGAACCGCAAGGTGAAGTTGATCCATCGCGTGCCGTTCTCGTCGGGGTTGTCATCGGCCGGCGGCACGAGTTCCGAGGTGGAGCAGGTGACGCGCGCGGCGATGGAGAAGCTGGGGGATCGTTTTGACGGACCGATCTGGGTGGAGATGAAGTTCAATTGGTCGCACCCGCAGTCGACGCCGAAGCTGGTGAAGGTGCACGGCGGCAAGCTGGGTGACACGTATTTCAAGCCGACGCCCAGCAACTACAAGGTGACCTGGATGATTCGGAACGAGGATTTCTTCGCGTTGCGGTGGGGCGTGCCGGAGTTCGTGCGCCAGCACATCGCGTTGAACGCGGGCGAGGATTACGTGGGGGGGTACTTCATCGGATCCGAGTGCTACATCCCCGCGCTCGATTATTTCACGGCGGTTAAGGATCCGGTGGATTGGAAATGGGCGTTTCAGCGGCAATGGCTGTTCTACCAGTTGTGGGGGCGGTTGATGTACGATCCCGCGACGCCCGACTCCGTATTCCAAGGGGAGTTCAACCGGCGCTACGGGGCGAAAGGTGACAACCTGCTGCGGGCGTATGCGCTGGCCTCGAACACGCAGATGCGGCTGGGGTCGCTGTACGACTCACGGTGGGACTTCACGCTTTATGGCGAGGGGTTCCTCGCGCTGCAGGGGCAGTACACGAAGTACATCGGCATCGACCGACTGATCGAGTCGCCGGTGATGGATCCGGCTTATGTGTCGGTGAAGGAATACGTGGAAGCGACGGCGCGGGGAGAGACGTTCGGGCCAGAGCGCGTGACGCCGCCGGCGCTGGCCGAGGCGCTCGAGCGGGATTGTCGGGAGGCGCTCGCCCTGGTGTCGGGCATCGATACCGCCGGCAATGCCACGTTGCGTTATGAGGTCGCCGACGTGCAGGCATGGGCGCAGCTGGGTTTGCACCTGGCGGCCAAGCTGCGGGGCGGCGAGGCGTTGCTGCGCTATCGGCTGGGTGGACCGGAAGCGGACAAGCGGGAGGCGATCGCGCGGCTCGAGCAGGCGGTGGGGCACTGGGACGAGTTGGTGAAGATCACGCGGCCGCTGTACCGCGACATGCCGCTGACGCACTATAACCACAATTTCTTCCATACGAACCCGGATAATTTGTTTCATTGGGCGTTGGTACGCGAGGAGGTGGCCAAGGATGTGGAAGTGGCGAAAGCGGCCGTGAGGGTGGAGGGGCGGTGAGGGGAGGGCGGGTAGTGGTGAGTCGGCGAGAGGACGACCGAGCGAGCTCGGCCCGCCCCTACCGGGGGAGTCGAGAAAAGGGTGGGAGGTGAACGGTGCGTGGCGGTCGAGGGCGAAGGAGGATCGAGCGAGTTCGGTTCCTACCGGGGGAGAGGGTACGTAAGTCCACGTAGGGCTGGGTGGGTTTCTTGACAGGGGATTTTGGCGCGGCGCATTGTGCGCGCGCCGCCGGCCGATGCGGGCGGTTTTTGGAAACCCAATCCTCTCACGTGTCATGAACTTCCGTCCCCTGATTCCATTTGTCGCTCTGTTTGCCTCGCTCTCCGTCTCGGGGGCGGCGTCGCTCGGCATCGGTCCGAAGGATCTCGATTTGCAGGGCATCAAGCAGATCAAGCAGTCGAATCGGATCTTCCTGCCCACGGTCTATGTGGAGGTGATGAACTGGGGAAAGATCACGAGCGTGACGCAGACCTCGGCGCTGCAGACGCTCGGCGGCGCCAACAACAGCACGGCGCGGTCCACGCTGGAGATCGTCGTCCCGTCGGACGTGGAGATGCTGCGCTCGGTGGCCGGTGAACTTTATGAGGACCTGGCCGGAAAGCTGCGGGCCAGCGGATGGGAAGTGATCACGCACGCCGAGGTGGCGGGTGAGAAGGTGATGCAGGGCGTGAGCCAGGAGCCGGTGGACCAGAAGCTCGGGGCACCCGTGAGAAAGGTGAGCTTGGGCAAGCAGAAGATGCATTACACGATCGCGGCGCCGGAGGGGATGCCGGTGATCGACCCCGGCATGACGATGCCCTTGTTCGGACTGCGGGGGCTGTTGAAGCAGCAGAATTTCAGCGCGATGGAGACGACGTACCGGTTTGACCCGGTGGCCCTGGAGGCGAAGGGGCGTCATGGCATCGCGAGCAACACGGCGAGCACGAATGCCGAGGCGAAGCTGGCCCTGGTGCACGCGCAGGCGTCGTTGCTTACGGCGAAAACCTATCCGGGTGTCATCCGGCTGAAGAAGCCGGTGGCGGTCGACGGCAGCATCGGTGAAGTGAAGAAGGCGGCGGATGTCTCGCCGGGGGTGGCGAATGCATTGTCGGCGGCGCTGGGCATGGCGACCGGCCTGGGCTCGATCAACGCGAAGAAGGGGCTTTATGTGTGCGACGTGGACCAGGCCGCCCTGAAGGAGGCGCTCCTGGGAGCGGGCAAGGCGTTCAATGATGAGATCGTGAAGACGGTCGGCCGTCCCGATTGAGGGGTGGCAGGCCGAGGGCAACAAGGCGCGCGGCCATGAGCCGGGGTGAATGCCACGGAGTCGGCGTGCGTCCGTCTTTTCCCCTTGGATCCTTCGCTCCGCTCAGGATGACGGCGGCGGGTATTTTTTGCATTCGCCAGAGTTCATCTCCCGTCAGGGTGAGGCTGCAGTTTAAAGCGGGTTCAGAGCCCTGCTGGTGGAGGTGGCGCTTAATGCGTGGTTGGAGCGACCGGATTTCCTGCTGTGTTCGCTGATCCGCGGGGGCACAAATAGGAAGGGCGCACCGAGGTGCGCCCTTGCCAGAGGACTTCGAAAGGGAATCACCGTGCGATCGCGGGTGGATCCAGAGGAGCCGCCCCAGCGTGACACGGCGTCCGATTACTTCGAGTTGTCCTGAATCTTTTCGCCCGCGCGCTCGATGTCCTTGCCGGCGCCTTCCATGGTGCGGCAGCCGGTGAGGGCGAGCGCGCCGAGGAGGAACGAAAGCAGGGCGATGGAGCTGAGGCGGGTGAGTTTGAAGGATTTATTCATAATATGGTAAGGTTCGCATTCATCGACTCCCGGCGGGGTCGAGGGTGCCTGGGGTAGGGACCTGAAACGGCGGGGGAGCGGACCTGAGGCGGGGAAGTTGCGGGTGGGGATTTTGGATTTACTGGGGCGGTGGAGATCAACAGTCGGTGTGCGGGCGCGCGCGTTGCGGGAAAGGGATGGGTTGATGACGGGTGAGGGCACCCGTCCCACAGAGTACTTGTTGGGTTGATGACGGGTGAGGGCACCCGTCCCACAGGGTACTGGTTGGGTTGGTGACGGGTGAGGGCACCCGTCCCACAGGAGTGCTATTTCAGCGAGCAAGCTAAGTTCATTGGGCAGCGATGACCCGAGAGCGGGGACCGGAGAGTTCGGACGGGGGGAGGCCTGATGGTACGATTTGCGCGGGTTCGCTAGAGTATCGTCAGCAACTCAACCAAGGAAAATCATGCTCACTACCATCATCATCGGTTTGATCGTCGGGATTGTCGCGAAGTTTGTCATGCCTGGGAATGACCCGGGTGGAATCATCATCACCATTCTGCTCGGCATCGCCGGCGCGTTCCTGGCCGGCTATGTCGGTCGTTCGGCGGGCTGGTATGGCTACAACGAGCCGGTTGGATTCCTGGCCTCGGTGCTCGGCGCGATGGCGTTGCTCCTCGTGTACCGCCTGCTGTTCCGCCGGCATCGTCATCACTGAGTTTCAGAACGAGGACGGCATTCGGGATCGGGGGCGGGCTCGTGGCGGGAGAACCGGGCGAGCCCGGCCCCATGATGTGACGGAGACGAATCGGCACGCGTGGGGAGACAGGAGCGGTCGGGGTAGGCGATCGGTAGGCGATCGGATGACGCGTGCCCGATCGGTTGATAAATCCACGGCGGGGTCGCCGTGGCTCCAGTATAAAGAAGATCAAGCGAGCTCCTCCTCTAGGGAATTGCAGGGAGAGCCGTCGCAGGGGAGCGGAGGAGGCGGCGGAGGAAGAGGGCGTTCTTGATGGCGTGGCCGTCGCGGTCGTTGTTGAAGTAGATCCACGCCTCGCGGGCGCCGGAAGTGCGGATGCGTTCGGCCCAAGTGGCGAGTTCGGTCGGGGTGTAATCGTGGCGGTACCAGCGTTTCACGCCGCTGAAGCGGACGTAGAGCAGATCCTGCCCGGGAGGAAAGGTGTCGGGCATGCGCGGAGCGCTCACGGCGCAAAAGGTGATCCCTCGTTTGGCCAGGGCGCGATAGACGGCCACGCGCCACCAGCTCTTGTGGCGGAATTCGACGGCGTTGCGGTGGGCGGGGTCGAGCTGAGTGACGATGTTCTTCAGATTGGCCGGCGTGTACTTGAAGCTGGGCGGGAATTGCCAGAGGAAGCAGCCCATCTTCTCGCCGAGCGTCGCGGCGATGTCGTAGTAGAGGGCGACCAGTTTCTGCGTGCCCCTCATCCGTTTCTCATGGGTGATCTTGCGGTTCACCTTCACGGTGTAGATGAAGCCGGGCGGCGCCTCGCGTTTCCAGCGGCGGACGGTCAGGGGTTTGGGCCAGTGGTAGAAAGGCGCGTTGAGTTCGACGGTGCGGAAGACGTTCGCGTAGTAGGCGAACCATTTCTTCGTCGTGACCTCCTGCTTGGGGTAAAAGATGCCGCGCCAGTGCGAGTAGAACCAGCCGGAGCAACCGACGTGGATGGCCATCGGCATGGAGGGCGCAGGAAGGGGCGGGCGCGTGCGTCGCGGGGTGCGGTCATCCCGCCCACCAAACAATGCAGGGAATGGGGGCGCGGGGGTTGGGCGCAGTCAGGCGGAGTAGGGGCCGGTTTTGATGGTGTTGCCGGGAGCGGCCGGCGGGTTTTTCAAGGTGTCGCGGGACGGACGTTTGGCGGGAGCGGGCTTCTGAGGCAGCGCCGCCTTGATGGCCTCGTTTTGCGGGATGGGCGGAGAGATCTGATATTCCACCACGCTTTGGGCGGCGGTTTCGGCCTTGGCGCGTTCGGTGAATGCCTGGTTCTCGCCCGCGTTGAGCATGCGTTCGGCCTCGAGCCAGAGTTCCATGTCCTTGCCATCGGGGCAGCCGCGGTCTTGCCAGAGTTGGCGGGCCTGGCGGGCGATGTCCTTGTGGGTGGGGGGAAAGGGATTGCTCATGACATTCTTAACAGCGCGAGAGGGGGGCGGGTTCCCCGGCAATTGGGGCGGGGGAGGACCCCAGCGGGCGGGGAAGGTCAAGGGGGCAGCGGGAAGGCGAAGAGGAAAGGGCGTGGAGGGGAGGGTAAGGGGCTGGGGTTGCGGAGGGCGGTGAAGTGAGCCCAGGGAGGGCCTCGCGGGGTGAGGGCACCCCGCCCACAAGAACGGCGGGCGAGCCGCGCGACGACAGGGAAGGTTTGGTTCGAGGAAAGAGGGGAGATTGACGCGGAGCGCCCTTGGTGACTCGTAGGGGCGCAGTCTTGCTGCGACCTCGAGGCATGCGCCGCGAGCGAGCGAGCGGGCGCAGCAAGTCTGCGCCCCTACAGAGCGGCGCACGGGCCGCGGTTGCGGACCGGATCGCTCAGAGGCAGGCTTGGCGGGCGCGCATCGCGGGGTGAGGGCACCCCGCCCACAAGGACGGGATGAGGGGGGGGCGAGCCGCGCGACGAGAGGGAAGGATTTGTTTCGAGGAAAGAGGGGAGATTGACGCGGGAGCGGGGGCAGGCAGGGTCGCGGGATGGGGCAGAATTTGGATGAGCTATTCGATGTGGTGGATGAACACGACCGTGTCGTGGGCCAGCGCGCGCGGCGGGACGTGCATCGGTTGAAGTTGCGGCATCGGGCGGTGCACCTGCTCGTGTTCAACCGGGCGGGCAAGGTGTTCCTGCACCAGCGATCGATGCAGAAGGATTTATTTCCGGGCTATTGGGATTCCTCGGCGGCGGGGCATGTGGGCGCCGGGGAGGATTACGCGGGCACGGCGGTGCGCGAATTGGAGGAGGAGCTGGGCTGCCGGCCGGAACGGCCGCCGCAGCCGTTGTTCAAGATCGAGGCGCGCGAGGAGACCGGGCAGGAATTCGTGTGGGTTTATCGCGTGGAGGCGGAAGGCCCGTTCACGTTGCAGGCCGACGAGATCGAGCGGGGCGACTGGTTCACGCCGGCGGAAGTGGATCGCTGGCTGGCGGAGCGCCCGGATGAGATTGCGCCGGCGCTGGCGTACTTGTGGCCGTTGGTGAGGAACAAGCTTTAAGCGATAAGCTTAAGCTCTCAGCGGAGGTAGTGGGCACAGACACGAAGCGTGGCATGGGGCTCGGTGCTCAAAGCTTACCGCTCATTGTGGCCTCTGACCCTTGAGCTGGTTGAATTCCTTCGTGCTCATCAGGCGGCGGGGAAGGCGGCGTTCGGCCTCGCTCAGGAGGCGGTCCCAATGCTCGTCGGAGGGTTCGAAGAGTTCCCACGAGGTGTGATGGCCGTGCTTCCGATTGAACACGACGTGGCCGCCATGAAACCGCACCTTGATGTGCCATTTCTTGCCTTCGTCATCCTTGTCCCACCAACCGAATTCCATGCCCATGGGGCAAGGAGGGTGGGAAGGGAGGCCGGTGGCAAATGCCAAGTGGTGAGAGGGTGCGGGGCGCATGCCTCGCGGGGTGAGGGCACCCCGCCCACAGCCGAGGGGGCGGGCGCAAGCAGTTACTTGCCACGCGGGGCTCGCGTCCCAGTGTGGGCGACATGGGCGTTCGAAAGAAAATCATGGGTGTGCTCGTGGGGTTGCTGCTGGCGGTCCCGGGACCGGCGCAGCTGGGGCATGAGATCGCGCAGCGGCACGCGGAGCGGGCGGGGGCGAAGCTGGCGGCGCTGAAGAGTCTCCGCGCGGAAGGACGGACTTTCATCAGCGGAGAGATGGTGCCGTTCACGATGACGGCCGAGCGGCCGAACCGGTTGAAAGTGGAGAGTTTTTCCGCGGTGCGCCGGGTGATTCAAGGGTATGACGGGGAGAACCCGCCATGGCTCAGCCATTCGGAGCACAAAGGGGGCGCGGCGCAGGACATGCCAGCCGCAGACGCGGCGGATTTTGTGGCCAATGCGGATTTCGACGGCCCCCTGGTCAACTTTGCGGAGAAGGGATTCTCGGCGGATTACGCGGGCGAGGATGTCCTCGACGGCCGGCGGGCGTACAAGCTGCTGATGATGAGCCCGGGCGATGCCATCTTCTTCCTGTGGGTTGACGCGGAGAACCACGAGGTGGTGAAGCGAACCGTGTACAAGGCGAACCGGGAGGGGCGCGTGACGATTGAGACGTTCTTCAAGGATTTTCGTCCGGTGGCCGGAGTGCTCCAGCCGCACCGCGTGGAGACGACGGCGAACGGCCGGTTGATTTATGTGATGGTGATCGACGACATGAAGGCGAACGTGGCGATACCAAAGGGAACGTTTGCCCGGCCGTGAGGGTAAGGGCGAGTGAGCAGGGTGGGTATTGATTCAGGATATCGGAGAGTGTTCTTCCAATCCGTTTGCGCCCGGCCTCCGGATTGACGGGGTGCATTTTGCAGGCTCGCTGCTCGTGACAACTGTCGGGGGCGAGGGCGGACCAAGGTCCGTGCTCGTCCCAAAAGAGCACGTGGCGCGCGGCCACGCTCGATCGAGGAAGCTCTAATCCTTCGACAGCTCGGCGGCGCGGCGGGTGGCGGCGGCGATGGTGGCCTTCAGGGTGTCGCGAAACTGGCGTTGCTCGAGGACTTGGAGGCCCGCGAAGGTGGTGCCGTTGGGGGACGTGACCTTGTCGCGGAGGACCTCGGGAGGCTGGCCCTGGCGCGAGAGGAGGCGGGCGGCGCCGAGGGTCGTCTCGAGGGCGGCGCGGTAAGCGACCTCTTCGGGCAGTCCGGCGGCGAGACCCGCGTCGCGCAGGCCGGCGACGAACTCGAAGAGGAAGGCGGGGCCGCTGCCGCCGACGGCGGTGAGGGCGTCGAAGTATTGCTCGTCGAGGGCGACGTACTGGCCGAGGGCGTTGAGGAGCCGGCCGACGTGGGTGCGGTCCTCGAGGCCGAGGGGCGCGAGGCTGCAGTAGGGCGTGAAGGCGGCGCCGATGGCGGCGGGGGTGTTGGGCATGGTGCGCACGAGGGCGCGCGCGTGCGGGAAGGTGCGGGCGAGGGTGGTCAGTTTTTTGCCGGCGAGGACGGACAGGACCAGCTTGCCGCGGGTGAGTTCGGCGAGGCGCGGGTCGGAGGAGGCGAGGGATTGCGGCTTGAACGCGACGACGACCAAGTCAGCGCCGTCGAGGAGCTGGGCGAGGTCGGACGTGTGGGCGATGCCGGTTTCGGCGGCGAGCCGGCGGGCGGATTCACCGCCCTTGCTGGTGCAGGTGATGTCGGTCGGCGCGCAGACTTTCTCGGCGAGCAGGCCGCGGACGATGGCGGAAGCGAGATTGCCGGCGCCGAGGAAGGCGATGTGGGGGGAAGGCATGGGGGGAGGAAGAGACCTGAAACTTGAAACCTGAAATGGCAGGTGGAAAGCGCAAGAACCGAGAGTGGGTTTGCGGGTTAGGTCGATGGTGCTCCGATGCCGATTCGCACGCGCATCGCAAGGGCAGGGGAGCTTGAAAAACTCTGCCCAACAGTTCCGGGCGAAAAGCAGGGCGCAGCAAGTCTGCGCCCCTACGGGAAGGACCACGGCCTGGCGGGCGCCGGCGCGAAAGACGGTGGCGTGAATCGCGGACTACTTGTTCCGGCGTTCCAGCGGGTGGCGGATGGTGCAGGTCGCGCCGCCGCCGGGTCGGTCGATTAGGGTCACCTCGCCGCCCATGTTGCGCATGGAGTGGCGGGCCACGGTGAGTCCCATACCGACGCCGACGGTGTGCTTGGTGCTGGTGAAAGGCTCGAAGGCGTGCTCGCGGATCTCGGGATCGATGCCGCGGCCGCGGTCCTCGACGTGGATGAGGGCGAAGCGGCCCTCCTCGGGCTTGTCGACGATCTCGGTGCGAATGGTGATGGCACGCTGCTCGTCGGGCGCGTCGCCATAGCTTTCCCAGGCGTTGATGAGGGCCTTGGAGAGGATTTCCTCGAAGACCTCGACGTTGGTGTCGATGAGGATTTCACCGGCGCCGTTGGTGACGGTGACGGGTTGGTCGATCTTGTGCTCGATCTGGTAGCGGCGGATGCCGCTGTCGACCATGCGCGCGAGGCTGGCGCGGATGAGCGGCGGGCGGTTCTTTACCACGAGGCTGGTGAGTTGCTTGATGATGCCGACGATGCGGTTGACGGCGTCCTCGAGGTGCTGGGAGTTCTTGCGGACGAGCTCGGGCTTGTCGTGGTAGGCCTTGATGAGGTCGACGTAACCGATGACGACGCCGAGGAGGTTGTTGAGATTATGCGCGATGCCCTGGGTGACGGCGCCGATGGTGGCGGTGCGGCGGGAGTCGCCGAGGCGGCGTTGCAGGTCGACGAGTTCGCGGTTGATCTGGACGAAGCGCAGCTGGGTTTGGACGCGCGCGAGGGTCTCGTCGAGGTCGATGGGCTTGGTGATGTAGTCGACGGCGCCGACGCCGAGGCCCTCGATCTTGCCCTCCTTGGACGTGCGGGCGGTGATGAAGATGACGGGGATGGACTTCGTGTCGTCGCTGGCCTGGAGGCGGGAGCACACCTCGATGCCGTCCATCTCGGGCATCATGACATCGAGGAGGATCAGGTCGGGTTTGTCGGAGGCGACCAGGTTGAGGGCTTCCTGGCCGGAGTAGGCGGTGGCCACATTCATTCCCTCGCGCTCCAGTTTTCGCTTCAGCAGCTGGACGTTGATGGGCTGGTCATCGACGACCAGAATCTTCGGGGTGGCCATGGTTTAGTTTCCCGATGAAAGACCTTTGCCAACGACTGGCAAGAAACAGTTGTGTCGCGGGCCGGCAGAAAAATCACCCACGTCAGTCTAGGGGATTGAGTGCCCGTGGGCCGGGGAAGCGGGTCACGTTCCGAAGAAGATCCTGGTCCGGGTCGGCGGACGTCGGCCGTCGCTCATCCGGCGGGCCAGTAGCGTTCGAGCAGTTCCTTGATCACGAGGCCACCGCCGCCCAGCAGGATGGCGAAGTAGACGATGGTCGCGACGTTGGCGACGTGAGCGGCGATGATGGCGACGCCATCGCGTTGAAGCAATCCGACGGCGAAGCACAGCAGCGCGAGGCCCGGCAGGGTGTTGCTGAAAGGGATGAACCCGAATGGCGCCATCAGGAGCAACGCCGCGAGGATGAATGCGAGATTGTTGATCAGTTCCGGAAGGCGGCCGTCCACGAAGCTGGAAAGGCGGTGAGGCTTGCTGATCCGGGCCAGACGCTGCACCCAGCGCATGCCGCCCTGGAGCGCGGCGCGGAGGCGATCGGAGGGCAGGGGGCGATCGCGCAGGCGCGTGGGGAGCCAGAGCGGTTTGCCGAGGAGACGGCTGATGCCGATCAGCAGGATCGCGGCGCCGAACACGGTGCTCACGCCGGGAATCGAGACCGGAATCATGAACACGAGCGTGAGGAGGACCGTCAGGACCAGGAGACCTTGCGGACCGAAATGAAGCAGCATCCGGCCGAGGCTGATTTCCCCCTCGGGCAGCGAGGCGATGGCGCGTTGGATCTGGGCGCCGAGGGCTTCGTGTTGACCGGAAGGCTGGTCGGCTGGGGACATGAGCGACTTGGGGAGTGGGACAACAAAAAGGGCAGGTCGCGAGCGAGCCTGCCCCAGAGGGTGAGTTGGGAGACCGGTTAGACGTCAGCCTTGGTCTTGCGGAGACCCTGGACGCGGTCGCCGTCCTTCCACTGGCCGCGCTTCTTGAGCAGGGCTACGCGCTCGAAGCGCTTGAGGACATTGCGTTTGACGATGACGCCGCCGCCGGGGGCCTTGAGACTGGGATGTTGGGACATAAAGGGAGAGTGATTTAAGGTGATTTTGTCGGCTGGAAGGGGAGGGAAGTAGAGTTCGCCATAGCCCATGACAAGTATTTTTCTCCCACGTTTTCGGCGTTGAGCTCGATCCATTGGGGAACGGCGTAGGGATGGTGGCGGTGGACCCACGCGCTGAGGGGGATGGCGGTGCCCGGCAGGTACTTGAAGATGACGCGGAATTCCTCGGATTGGGTCAGTTTTCCCTCCCAGTGGTAATGGGAGGTGAGGGGACCCTCGACCTGGGCGCAGACGGCGAGGCGGGCCTCCACGGCGCCGCGGGCCAGGCGATCGGCGTCGGCGCGGTGTTCGGTGGTGGTCCAGGCGACGAACATGCCGGAAGTTTCACCGTCACCGGGATTTCCGCAAAGGGAAAATGGGACGCGGCCGGGCGGACGTTGCGCGTGGGCGCGGGCGGTCCGGACGACTCTCCCTGCCTGAGGAATCGAATTAAGCCCTTGACGCTCCGGGGGGCCGACCTAGCTATGTCCCTTCACTTTTTCCGACCCATGAGAGACGAATACATCCGCGAAGCCCAGAAAGTCATCAATGACCCGAACGTCCTGATCAACGTGGTTTCGCGCCGCGTGAAGCAGCTTCGCCGCGGCAGCCGTCCCCTGGTGGAGTCGCTCGAAAAGCTGAGCCCCGAGGACATCGCGTTGCGCGAGGTGGCCGAGGGCAAGATCAGCTACGAGTTGCACACGGCCTGAGTTCCCCGCCGAAGCGCGTTGAGGTCAACGCGCACACCCTTTCGAAGCGAGGCCCAGGCCTCGCTTCTTTGTTTGCCGCCCCGCGCCACCGGCGCATCGTGATCCTGTCCCATGTCCGCCCAGAAGCACGACCCGACCCGCTACACCGAGATGCGCAATGCCAAGGCGCTGCGGGACTATTTTGTGCACGACAAGTTCGAGGCGGGGGTGAAGTTGTCGGGCACGGAGGTGAAATCGATCCGGGCCGGCAAGGCGCAGATCACCGACGCGTTTGCCCGGATCGACCGCGGCGAGCTGTGGCTGCACAACGCGTACATCGAGGAGTATTCGCACGCGGGCATCTCGCAGCACGCGCCGCGGCGGCCGCGCAAGCTGCTGTTGCGGGCCTCGGAGATCCGCAAGCTGGTGCAGGAAGTCGAGACGGCGGGGCGCCAGATCGTGGCGCTGCGCATGTATTTCAAGGAAGCGCTCGTGAAAGTTGAGATTGCCACGGCCACCGGCAAGAAGCAGTTCGACAAGCGCGCGGACCTCAAGAAACGCGAACTGAACCTCGAAGCGCGCCGCGCCCTCCATACCCGCCGATGAAGATACCCGTCCTCCGCTCCCGCCGCCTGCCCCAGGAAGTCACTGTGCGTGTCCCGGGCAGCACCTCCAATTGCGGCGCCGGCTTTGATTCCCTGGGCATGGCGTTGAGCGTGTACAACGAGATCACGCTCACGCGCGGCGACTGGCGCGGGTCGCGGCCCGCCGCGGCCAGCGACACGCATGGGCTGGACATGGCGGACGAGGCCGCGAGCCTGTTTTTCGTGCGGGCGGGCGTGGAGGAGATTGGCTACACGCTCGCGATCCGGGGCGACGTGCCGATGTCGCGCGGCCTGGGCTCGAGCGTGACGCTGCGCGCGGGGGTCGTGGCCGGGTTGAACGCGTTGACGGGGGCGAAACTTTCGAAGGACGACCTGTGTTCGCTGGTGACCCAGCTCGAGGGGCATCCGGACAATGCGACCCCGGCGGTCATCGGGGGCTTCTGCGTGGCGCGGTGCGATGCCAGCACGGGCGAGTTGCTCGGCGTGTTGCGCAAGCCGATCGGGCGGGAGCTGGGCTTTGTCGTGGCGTCGCCGAACCAGGAGCTCGAGACCAAGAAGGCGCGGGGCATCCTGCCGAAGGAACTGCCGTATTTCGACGCGGTGAAGAGCGTGAACAGCGCGACCTACGTGGTCGCGGCGTTTTTGTCGGGCGAGTACGACCGCCTGCGGCATGCGGTGAAGGATTTCCTGCACGAGCCGTACCGGCTGCCGTTGATCCCCGGGGCGAAGGCGGCGATTGAGGCCGGCATGGCGGCGGGGGCGCTGACCGGCTGGCTGAGCGGGAGCGGCTCGAGCGTGTTGTGCGTGGCGCGGCCGAAGGACACGGCGAAGGTGGGGCGGGCGATGGCCGCGGCGTTCGCGGCGCACAAGCTGACGTCCACGGTGCATCAATTGCACGCGGACAATGACGGCTTGAAGATCGTGCGGCGGAAGTGAGGCGCGATGGCGTCGGCCCACCGGGGCGAGGTCGCCCCGGCTCCAGTGCGCGGATGCGGAGGCGACGCATCGTCGGGCGAGCGCCCGGCTTTCGGCGGGTGGCTTGGACCTAAGACGGACTCAGGCAGTCGGAGTGCAATTCCGCAGCGTGCGCGGTCGAACGGATCCGTTGTAGGGGGCGTGGCTCGTCCACGCCCTTGTTTCCCGCAGCAGGAATCGGGGGGGGGGGGG
>JAEZDN010000143.1 GCA_023433275.1 Verrucomicrobiota bacterium | reverse complement strand
CCAACGCGGCCCTCCACGCCGCGCGCGCCGCGCTCGCCTCCCACTGGGCCGGCGACCCCGCCGAAGCCATGCCGTCCGCCACAACGCTCCGCTTTCCCGCCGCCCCTCCGCGTCCCGCCGACTGGCTCGACCAACTCCCCGCCAACCCACGCCTTGCGGTGGAACAAAGCCGCACGGCCGCCCGCCGCGCGGCCTTCGCCTTGGAACAGGCCAACGCGACCCAGGACATCAGCGTGGGCGGGGGCATCCGCTACCTGCGCCAGGGCTCGGATGCCGCACTCGTCGCCAGCGTTTCGGTCCCGCTTCCCGTCCGCCATCGCAACCAGGGCGCCATCCGCGCCTCACGCGAGACCCTCGCCGGCGCCGAGTTGGAAGCCCAGGCCGTCGCGCGCGACCTGCGCGCTGAAGTCACCGCCGCGGCGCACGACCTCGTCGCCCTCCACGCTGCCGTCCTTCACCTGCGCGAATCAGCCCTGCCCGCCGCCGACGCGGCCGCGGCCCTGCTCCGCCGCGCCTATGCCGCCGGTGAGGCCACGCCGCTCGAGGTCCTCGAGGCCGAACGGACCCGGCACCTGCTGCGCCGCGAGCTTCTCGACCAGGAGGCCGCCTACGCCGCCACCCTCGTCCGCACGGAATCCCTCGTCGATCCCACCCTTCCCCTCACCCGCCAACTGCTTTCCACGCCATGAAATCGCTTCCCCTTCTCCTGCTGGCCCTCCACCTCAGCTCGCTCTCCGCCGCCGGGTCGGACACCGATGCCAACCGGCGCGCCAACCTCGTCATCCTCGACGACTCCGCCGTGAGGAACCTCGGCCTCACCACCGCCCCGGCCACCTCCGCCGAATTCGAGGAAACGATCTTCGCGCTCGGCCGCATCGACGTGCTGCCCGGCCACCGCGCAGTCGTCAGCAGCCGCATCGCGGGCCGCGCCCTCGAGGTCCGCGCCCGCCACGACCACGACATCGACGAGGGCGAGGTCGCCGTCGTGGTTGAAAGCCGCCAATTCGGCGAGCCGCCGCCCCGCATCGAGCTGACCGCGCCCATCGCGGGCATCGTCAGCGCCACCCATGTCGTCCCCGGCCAGCCCATCGAACCCTCCGACATCCTTGTCGAGATCCTCGACCTCGACGAGGTTTATGCCCTCGCGCGCGTGCCGGACCATCTCGCGGGCCGCCTGCAGCGCGGACAGAAGGCGCGCATCACGACCGCCGCCGCTCCGGGCCGCGACTTCGAGGCCGTGCTCGAGCACCTTGGCGTCACCGCCGATGCCGACAACGGCACCATCGAGGCCGCGTTTCGGGTCAAGAACCCCACCCACTTTCTCCGTCCCGGCATGCGCGTTGAATTCGCCGTCATCGTGGCCCGCCACACCGGCGTCACCACCGTGCCGCGCTCGGCCGTCCAGGGCGACGGCGCCAGCCGCTTCGTCTACGTCAAGGATTCCGAACTCCCCCATGCCTTTCTCAAGACCCCCGTCGTCATCGGCCGCACGAACGACCGCCTCGTCGAGATTGTCGACGGTCTTCGCCCTGCCGACGAAGTGGTCGCCCGCGGCGCCTACTCGCTGGCCTTCGCCGGCAGCGGCAGCGTCTCGCTCAAGGAGTCCCTCGACGCCGCCCACGGTCACGAGCACAACGCCGACGGTTCCGAGATCGCCGACTCGCACGATCACGATTCCGACCACGATCATGCGACAGAAAACCATTCGCACGAGCGAGTGTGGATGATCGTCAGCGGCGTCCTTCTCGCCGCCTTGCTGTTCGTCAGCGCAAGACTCCGGAAAGCGTCCTCCCGCTCGCCCTCAACCCCGGGGATCTGACCATGCTCAACCGCCTCATCGCCTGGTCGCTCGCCAACCGCGCCGCCGTGCTCGGGCTCTCGCTGCTGACCCTCGCCTTCGGCTTGCACGTCGGCCTGCGCCTCCCCGTCGAGGTGCTGCCCGACCTCACCAAGCCCACCGTCACCATCCTCACCGAGGCGCCCGGCCTCGCCCCCGAGGAGGTTGAGACCCGCGTCACGCAACCGCTCGAAAGTTCGCTCCTCGGCGTCGCCGGCCTCACGCGCCTGCGCTCCAACTCCGACGTCGCCCTCTCCCTCATCTACGCCGAGTTCGACTGGGGCACCGATCTCCAACACGCCCGCGTGCTCGTGCAGGAACGCCTGCAAGCCTCGCGCGGACAACTGCCCGCCGACGTCCAACCCTTCATGACTCCCGTCGCCTCACTCATGGGCGAAATCCTCCTCGTGGGCGTGCGCTCCACCCTTCCGCCAGACCAGGCCAACTATCTTCCTGCGAGCGAGGTCCGCGCCATTGCCGACTGGACGATCCGGCGCCGCCTCCAAGCCATCCCCGGCATCGCCGAAATCCTCAACATGGGCGGCGGCGTGAAGCGCCTCGAGGTTCAACCCGACCCGTTCAAGCTCGAGGCCCACGGCGTCACCCTCGCCGAATTGGAAACCGCCGTCGCCCGCGCCGCCAGCACCACCACCGGCGGCTTCCTCGCCTCCGGTGCAAAGGAAATCATGGTGCGCCAACTCGCGATGACCACCGACCCCGGCGATCTCGCCCGCACCGTGATCAAGGCCGTGGACCAGCGCCCCGTGCTGATCAGCGATGTCGCCACCGTGACTTGGGGGCTCGAGCCCATGCGCGGGGACGCCACCGTCAGCCGAGTGCCCGAGAAGGAGCCGACCTACGGCGTCATCATGTCCATTACCAAGTCGCCGGGCTTCGACACCCGCGCACTCACGCGACAAATCGCCGCCGCGCTCGAGGAACTGCGCCCCGCCCTCCCGCCCGGCGTCGAGACCACGCTCCTCTTCCAGCAGAAGGACTTCATCGACCACGCCATCGGCAATCTCCGCGACGCCATCCGCGACGGCGCCATCATGGTCACGATCGTGCTGTTCCTCTTCCTCCTGAACATTCGCACCACGTTCATCACGCTCATGGCCCTGCCGCTCAGCTTTGCCATCTCGCTGCTCGTCTTCCGCTGGGCCGGCCTCACGGTGAACGCCATGACCCTCGGCGGCCTCGCCGTCGCCATCGGCATGGTGGTCGACGACGCCATCGTGGACGTCGAAAACGTTTTCCGCCGCCTCCGCGAAAACGCCGCCAGCGGCGAACCCCGCCCCCGCCTCCCCGTCATCGCCGCCGCCTCCGGCGAGGTGCGCAACTCGATCCTCTACGCCACCGTGCTCGTCGTGCTGGCCTTCCTGCCTCTGCTCGGCCTCGACGGCGTCGAGGGCCGCCTGTTCGCCCCCATCGCCCTCGCCACCATCATCAGCATGGGCGCGTCCTTCATCGTCTCGCTCACGCTCATCCCCGTGCTGTGCTCCTTCCTGCTCCGCCCCGCCAAGGACGCCGCGCACGGCGACGGTCCGCTCCTCCGCGGCCTGAAACGCATCGTCCGCGCCACCGCCCTGCGCGTCGCGCTCAACCACCCCGTTCTCGTCCTGGCCGTCATCGGCCTCGCCACCGCCGCGGCGCTTTCGCTCTACCCGAAAATGGCCAAGGATTTCCTGCCCGCCTTCCGCGAGGAGACCGCCCTCATCGCCACGACCGCGGCCCCCGGCACATCCCTGACGGAAATGAACCGCCTCGCCGACGCCGTCGAACGCCAGATTCTCGCCGTGTCTGGCGTCCGCCAGGTCGGCCGTCGCCTCGGCCGCGCCGAGCGCGGCGACCACGTCGTCCCCGTCTCCACGGCGGAATTCGACGTCGATTTCGATCCCGCGTCCGGCCGCCCGCGCGATGAAATCCTCGCCGATATCCAACAACGCATCCGCACCATCCCCGGCATCTTCGCCGCCACAAGCGGCCCCCTGGCCGACCGCATCGGCCACATGCTCAGCGGCGTCTCCGCTCCCGTCGCCGTGAAGATCTTCGGCCCCGATCTCGACACGCTCCGCCGCCTCGGCGGCGAAGTACAGGCTGTCGCCCGCACCATCCCCGGCTTCGCCGACGCCAAACTCGACCAACAGGCCACCATTCCCCAACTCCGCATCGAGGCTGACCGCGAACGCGCCGCCGCCTACGCTGTGACGCCGGGAGCGCTCAACGAACAAGCCGCCACGCTCATCGGCGGACGCCACATCGCCGAGCTGCGTGACGGTCAGCGCATCGTCGACCTCGTCATCCGCCTGCCCGAAGCCTGGCGGGATTCCCCCGAGCAAATCGCGCGCCTGCCCATCGAAATCGGCGACGGCCGCCGCGTGCCGCTTTCCCTCGTCGCCGACGTCCGCGAGGCGCGTGGCCCCAACGTCATCTTCCGCGAAAACAGCTCGCGCCGCTTCACCGTCGCCATCCGCCCCACGGTCCGCGACGTCGGCGCCCGCGTGACGGAGTTGCGCGAGAAGGTCGCCGCGCAGGTGAAACTTCCCGAGGGCTATTTCATTTCCTACGAGGGCGAGTTCCAGGCGCAACAGGACGCCACCCGCCGTATCCTCCTCGCCAGCGCCGCCGTGTTGCTGGTCGTGGTCTTCCTCCTCTCCGCCTACTTCCGCAGCCTCTGGCTCGCGCTGCAGGTCCTGCTCAGCATCCCGCTCTCCCTGGCCGGCGGGCTGGTTTATACATGGCTGGCCCTGGACAACATCAGTATCGCGACGCTCGTCGGCTTCATCGCCGTCGGCGGCGTGGCCGCCCGCAACGGCATCATGATGCTCTCGCACTACCTGCACCTCATGCGCCACGAGGGCGAGGGCTTCACCCGCGCGATGGTTGAGCGCGGTACGCTCGAGCGCCTGGCGCCGGTCCTCATGACCGCGCTCGCCGCCGGCATCGCGCTGGTCCCGTTCGTCCTCGCCGCCGATCAACCCGGCAAGGAAATCCTCCACCCCGTCGCCGTCGTCATCGTCGGCGGCCTGGTTTCCTCGACCCTGCTCGAATTCTTCCTCCGCCCCCTCGTCTTCTTCCATTTCAGCCGTCGCGCCGCCGCCCAAGCCCTCGAACGCCACGCCCCCGCCGCGCACTGATGTGCTAACCGAGGGCCGAGCTCCGCGAGGCCGGGATTGCCTCCCGCCCGCCCCCC
>JAEZDN010000141.1 GCA_023433275.1 Verrucomicrobiota bacterium | reverse complement strand
CGCGGAGGCCGCGCTCCCGCCGCTGCCCGCCCCGCAACGCGTGCCGGCGCCGGGCCCGAGGACCGACGCGCCCTACGCTCCGCAAGCCGTCCTTCCCGGCGGCATTGTCATCCCGCTCTATCCTCCTGATTCCTCCTACCTCAAGGCCGACAAAATCAAGGAGCCGGAAATCTACCAGCTCTGGGGCCCCGCTCTCGTCGGCGCCGTCACGAGCATCCACAATCCCTCCATTGAATTCCACGCGGGCAACGGCCAGCTCAACACCGGCGCGGCCGTGATCCTCGCGGGCGGCGGCGGCCATCGCAGCCTCAACGTCGGCGAGGCCTCGCCGCTGGTCCAATTCCTCGGCCACCACGGCGTCAGCACCATCATCCTTCGCAATCGCCTGCGCAGCGATGGCTACGAACCGAAAACCGACGGCGTGAACGATGCCCTCCAGGCCATCAAGCTCGTGCGCGCCTACGCGAAGGAATGGAAACTCGATCCCGCCAGGATCGGCATCATGGGCTTCTCCGCAGGCGCCGAGCTCGCCATGAACGCCGGCCTGCTCTGGGAGGAATTCGACCGCGTCAACGACGTGCCCTCGAACCCGCTCGCGAAAGTTTCCTCCCGCCCCGATTTCATCGGCAGCATCTATCCCGGACCCTCGCTCTTCTTCCGCAATGACAACCCGCCCGCCATCCCCCGCGCCATGCCGCCGACTTTCCTCGCCTGCGCCGGCCAGGGCGACTGGATCCACGCCCTCTGGGCCGTCAATTTCTACGAGGCCATGCTCATGGATGGCGTGCCCAACATCGAGATGATGCTCTACGCCCGCGGCCGCCATCCCGGCGACAAGACCGGCCCCGACGAGCCACCCGCCACCGGCAGCATCAGCAACATGGGCGGCATTCCCTTCGGCACCTGGTCCGCGCGCTTCCTCGACTGGTTCCGCGACCTCGGCTTCCTCAACAAGCCCGGCGTCGTCACCCAGGCTGCCAAGGACGTCGCCGCCCACCTCGAGCGCCAGCCGCGCTCGCTGCGTCCTCCGTCCCCGCCTCCGGCGCCCGCGGCCAAGTAGGTCCGGTCTCCGACCGGACCAGACCGCCGCACTGAGCTGCACTCATGCATTTGGTTGGAGGGGCGCGGCTTGACCGCGCCCTTTTCTCGCTGCGGAAACCGGGGGCGTGGACGAGCCATGCCCTTAAAAAACCACCAGCGGACGCTTCCGCGCGCCGTCCCCGCAACTCGCGTCCCGGCTACCCCTTCACAACCGGTGAAACAAATACGTGCCCATCGGCTCAAACACCGGCCCGAAAAATGTTGGCTTCATGCGCCGCATCTCGAGTTGGAGCAGGCGATGTTCCGTCACGGTCGACAGCACCACCACATACTCGTCATTGCCGAACCGTCCCGGCTTGAAATGAAGCACGGCGCGCCCGTCCCGCAGGGAAAACCCCTCGCCCTGTTTCCACGTCGCGCGCCAGATGACCTCGTCATCGCGGTCAACCACCTCCACCCGCAGCGCCCCGACCTCATGAAAGAGCCGCACCTCCGCGGTGCGGTCATGGAGGATGCGCGCCAGGCCGGGAACAAATTCGAGGCTGAGCATCGCGTGCAGGGACACGACCGTCGATTGATCGGGCGCGGCCGTCACGATCGTGCCCGCGTCTTCATAACTCCCGGTGAGGTGAAGTTCGCGCTCGGCCCTGCTGATCGTCGACCAGCCCAGAAACACCAGGATAAACAGGCCGCGCAATTGCCAAGGAAACGCTTTCATGGCGGGGGTTGCCCCCATCTTCGGCCAATTTCCCGCCAACGCCATCCCATTCTGGAGCCCGAGGCCATTGTTTGACCGGAAGCGCGTTTGCACCCGGACCCCGTACGCACAGCTTGCCCCCATCTGATGAAACACCGCTTACCCCTCCGCCTTGCCCTGGCCTTGCTCGTCACCGCCGTATCGTCGTTTGCCCAGTCCGATGAGTCCCGCGAGCGCGCCGCCGCGGCTCAGCTGCTCGCCTTCGGCCGCCCGGCGGCCACGGTCGAAACCGGCGACGCCAAGGCGCACGTCAACGACCTGCTCAACGCGCACCGCACCCGGCTTTCGAATGATGCCAACGCCCGACATGAAGTCATCACGGTCGCCTTCAGGGACGCTTTCGGTCGCATCCCCACCGAGGCGGAACGCGCTCACTTGTCCGCGAGCCAGGCCACGACCTACACGGACCTCATGAGGCAAATGACCGATTGGCTGGCCAGCCACCCTGATGAGCATCGCCAGGTCATCGACCGCGCCTACCGCCTCGTGATCAACCGCGGCGCCTATGAGGAGGAATATGCGTATTGGAAACCGTTCGGCGCGCTGCCCTACACGCTCCTGGTCGGCGCGATCGAAAACTGGGCCGTCCGCAACCAGCCCGGTCTCATGGTCACCACCGGCGTCCCCTCCATCGCGGTCAACAGCCGTTTCCTCCAGACGCAGCGCCTGTCACTTCCCGTCGCCAATGAAGTCCGCACCATCATCGGCCTTCCCGTTTGGACCGATGTCGCCCGCCTCAGCAATCCCGGCAACAACGTCGTGGCCCTGCGTGCCGGCGACATCGCCAGCGTCGGCGGCGTCCACTTCATGCTCACCGGCGGCGGCCCCCTCGCCGCCAACGTGGCCAACTAGACGCTTCCCCCGCATCGAGGCCGGCCGACCGGCTCGATCCCTGACGGCCTAGTCTAATCGTGATGTGGGCCGGGTGCCCCCACCCGGCATCCCCGCACCCTTGCCCGTACAAATCCCCGCTCTCTCCATGGAGTCGGGGCGCCCCTGCGCCGCTGAGCTATCACGTCAGACTGGCATGCGCCCGCCCGGACTTCGCCGCGCCGCGTCGCGTGGGCTCGCTGGTAGGCGGAGTGCCCTCACTCCGCGGCGCAAGCGCACGAACCTGCCCTTTACGGAAATCCCGCCGGCCCCGTCTCCGGCGCCTTCGGTCGGAAAATGAAACGCACGCCGCGATTATACGCTTCCAGCTGCATGCCCGAATGGCGCTCGCCGTCGACGATGCGAAACTCATAGGCGAGGTCGGGATATTTGCGCGACGAGACTCGCGCATTGTACCGCAGGATACCACCGAGAAACCCCGGGCCCTCGTTCTCACCCATGCTCACATGGAGCCGTCCCTTGAGCTTCCCGCCCGCCTGCGCGAACCTTTCCTCGTAGCCCAGCAACCAGTCGTTGCCCACCACGACCGCCGGCGTGACGGCGATCCAACCATGGAAGAGGTCGGGCTTGGAATACATTGAATACAACGTGAACAGCCCGCCCAGCGAGGCGCCGGCCAGCACGCGATGCGCGGGATCGGTGCGATATTCCCGGTCAATGAACGGAATGATCGCCGTCTCGATCGTCTTCAAAAACTCCTCGGCGTGCCCGGTGTTGGGATTCCCATCGCGCTGCACCGGCGACAACTCCCAGGACCGCAGGCTGCCATAGTTCAGGTTCTCCCCCGCGTAGCCGAGACCGACGATGATGAAATCAGGCACCACTTTGTCGAAGGTCAGCCCACCCCGGATGGCGTGGAACTTCTCGAAGTCCCAGTAGGCATCCGTCACATAAACCACCGGATAACGCCGGTCCGCGTCGCGCTGGTAGTTCGCCGGCAGGCCCACATGCAGTTGATAGTGACGCCCGGCCGCGTTGACCGGCAGGACGCGCAACTGCGAGTTGGCGATGGCATGCGGCGGATGCGCCGGGGCGTCGGCGGCCAGGGCGGCGGTGGCGGACAAGATCAAGGCAATGGAAACGGCGAGTGTTTTCATGGGGCGGCCCGAGCCAAACCCCGCGCGAGGGAAATGTCCCAACAAAAATCCCCATGACATTAGAGCATGGGGGCGCCCGCCGTTCGCCCCTGTCCCGAGGGGATTCCCCATCAGATGCCCAACTCCTCTCTATGAAACCGGCACGATGCAGTCCGAATCCCGCAACGTGCGCGGTCGAGCTCTTCAGGTGTAGGGGCGTGGCTAGCCCACACCGAATGCGGTCCCGCAACGTGCGCGGTCGAGCTCTTCAGCTGTAGGGGCGTGGCTCGTCCACGCCCTCGGTTCGCGCAGCGAGCAAAGGGAGCGGTCAAGCCGGGCCCCTGCAACCAACTGAATGATTCCAGATGAAGAGGGGCGGCGAATGGCGCCGGCGTGTGCGATTCGGCATCGAAGCGTTTGAATGGTACTCGGAAAAAATCACGCCCATCTGCGCCCTACTTTAGTCTTCCACCTTCGCGCGCGCTCCTCTGTTTTCTCTCCCATGTCGAATCCCGCGTGTCCCGCCTGCACCCTCGAAGATGTCCTCTCGCACCCCGACCACTGGGAATGCGCGACCTGCGGCCACGAGTGGCCCAAGGAAGCCGCGCCCGAAGCGGCGCGCGTCGTCAAGGACGCCAACGGCAACGTTCTCCAGGACGGCGACGCCATCACCGTGATCAAGGATTTGAAACTTGGCGGCTCCCAAGTCCTGAAGGCCGGTTCCAAGGCGAAGAGCATCCGCCTGGTCGACGGCGACCACGAGATCGACTGCAAGATCGACGGCATCGCCTACGGCCTCAAGGCCTGCTTCGTGAAGAAAGCCTGAGTGGCCGGGCGACCGGACCCGGCGCCGGTCCGCCCCCTTGTAGGAGCCTGTTTACAGGCGATGCCTTCCGTCCGCCGCCATCGGGCACGCCATCCGATCAATCGACCACCCCCAAGCCGATCAGATCCGGAAGTAGGAGCCTGTTTACAGGCGATCAGAAACCCCGCAACCAGCCCGTCCAACGTCACACCAACCCACCCCCGCGCCCAGACGTCCGTCCATGCCCCCTTCCTACGTAATCCGGTTCAACCACCGCACGCCCGCCATCATCAACCCGAGCACGGCCAGCGCGATCCATGGCACCGCGGGCAACGAGTACTGCGCCACCCAACCCGCCACGGCCGGCACCACCGCGGCACCAAATGCCGCGCCGCCCGACTGGCGTCCGATCACCGTTTGCACCGCCGCCGGCGCGAATCGCCGCGGCACCTCATGCATCAACGCCGGATAAATCGGCGCCATTCCCGCGCCCGCCACGATCAGGCTGGCAATCGCCGCGGCCGGACCAGGCAAAACCGCAAACGCCAGCAAGCCCGCCGCCGCCATCCAGGCGCCGCCCGACACGAGCCGCCGGTTGCCCCATCGTTCCGAAACAAATCCCACCGCGATGCGTCCCACCGTCAACGCGCCAAAGAATCCCGCGACGCACAGCGCCGCCGTCTCCGGGGCAAACCCGCGTCGGACCACCAGCACCGTGCCCGCCCACAGCCCTGTCGTGCCCTCCGCAGCCACATACAGCGCGAAGATCACCGGCGAAAGCCAGCCGGCGAACGAGTCAGCCATCATGGTGGGCGCGCGGCCTTCCGCGTCGGCATGTTCCTCCGGTCGGCGTTCGGGCACCTTGGTCCACAATCGCAGTGTGAATAAAAACAACAGAGCCAGCCCGGCTTGGGCGGCACTGATGAGCAGGTAGCCGCCGCGCCAGCCGTGGCCCGTGCCCAGCGCCCAGCCGATGATGAACGGTCCGCTCGTGGCCCCGATCCCCCAGCACGCATGCAGCCAGTTCATGTGCCGGCCGCTGTAGTGCCGCGCCACATACCCGTTCAACGCGGCATCCACCGCCCCCGCCCCCAACCCGAGCGGCACGGCCGCCGCATAAAGCCACAGCGCCCCCTGCGCCTGCGAGAGGATCAGCATGCCGCCCGCCGTCAGCAACCCACTCACAAACACGACCGGTCCCGTGCGAAACCGCGCGACGATCCACCCGCTCGAAAATCCCGCGATGCCCGTCAGCAGTGTCCCCACCGTGTAGAACGTACCTGCCAACCCCAGCGGCAACGCGAGCTCCGGATACATCGCCGGCCACGCCGTGCCGAGGGTGCCGTCGGGCAATCCGAGGCTGATATAGCCCAGGTAAATGACGAGGAGCAGCAGAAAGGAGCGGCGACGGGGATCCACGATGAGAACGCCCAAGGAGACAACTCCCCGCCCCCATGACAAGCCGCGAGCCGCACCCCTTCTCGACTGCTTCCCTCCTGGAGCCGGGCGCCCCCGCCCCGGTCTTTCTTCCCTAGGATTCACCCCGCCCCGCCAATTCCTTCCTCACCATCGGCGCCACGCGCGTGCCCAACAACTCGATCGCCCGCATGATCTCGGCATGCGTCAACACGGCGTTGTCGATCAACACCGTCATCCGCGAAAACCCTCCGAGCGCGTCATGATCCGACAAAATCTTCGCCGCCACGCTTTCCGGATCCCCCACCAGCAACGCCCCCCGTGGCCCGCACTGCGCGTCGAAATGCGAACGCGTCGGCGGCGCCCAACCTCGCTCCTTCCCCAGCTTGCCAAAGGTCTCCCGGTAGGCCGGCCAAAACGTGTCCAGCGCGCCGGGCGTGCTGTCCGCGATGAACCCGATGTGGTGAATGCCCACCTTGAGTGTGCTGCGATCATGACCCGCCTCCGCCGCGGCCTGCCAGTAGAGGTCCACCAGCCGGCGAAATTGCGCCGTCTCGCCGCCAATGATCGCCACCATCAGCGGCAGCCCCAGCCTCCCGGCCCGGATGACCGACTGCGGCGTTCCACCCACGCCGATCCAAACCGGCAGTGGATTCTGGACGGGGCGCGGATACACGCCCTGCCCCGTCAACGCCGCTCGATGCCGCCCCGTCCAGTGCACCCGCACCTGGTCGCGCAGCGTCAACAACAGGTCGAGCTTCTCCGCGGCGAGTTCGTCGTAGTCGTCGAGATCATAGCCAAAGAGGGGGTAGGATTCGATGAACGATCCGCGCCCCACGATGATCTCCGCGCGTCCCTCCGAAATCAGGTCCACCGTCGCGAACTGCTGGAATACGCGCACCGGGTCGTCTGAACTCAACACCGTCACCGCGCTCGCCAGCCGGATCCGCTTCGTGCGCGCCGCCGCGGCCGCCAGCAACACCGCCGGGGACGACGACAGGTAATCGGGCCGGTGGTGCTCGCCGAGGCCGAACACATCGAGCCCGACCTGGTCGGCGAGCTCGATTTCCTCGAGCAATTCCCGCACGCGCCGCGCGTCCCCTGCGGGGTTCGCCGTCGCCACAAAGCTGTCCACGCCGATTTGCATCCGTGTCCTATAATCCGATCCCGCCATTTCGCCAGCGTTGGCCCGGCTTGCCGAACGTGAGCCCCGTCCGGGTTTCGGACAGACCGGCCAAAACAGACTTCCTTCCCGTCCCGGCGAATCCATCTTGCCTCCATGGCCTCACTCCCATCCCGCACCGCCCGCATCCTGGTGCTGTACCACAGCAGCGGCGGCCACACCCAGCTCATGGCCGGTCTCGTCCAGGAAGGCGCGCTCAGCGTGCCCGACACCGAGGTTCGTCTGCTCAACACCGACGAAGCCACCGCGGCCGACCTGCTGTGGTGCGATGGCATCGCCGTTGGCTCCCCCACCCACATGGGCACCGTCGCGTGGGAAATGAAACGGTGGTGGGATGTCGTGGCCCAGCCCCTTTGGTTTGAAATCGAGGGCAAGCTCGGCTGCGCCTTCTCTTCTTCCGGCGGCCTCTCGGGCGGCGGCGAGCTCACCTGCCAGACGATGCTCACCATCCTCATGAATTACGGGCTCCTCGTCTTCGGCGTCCCCGACTACGTCGCCCCCGGCCGCACCCTGCATTACGGCGCCATCTGCGCCGGAAATCCCCGCGACGAGGCCGATCGCGAATCCTGCCGCCGCCTCGGCCGGCGCCTCGCCGAATGGACCCAGGTGATGATCTGCCACCGCCCCGAGCACGCCCCGCAAAAAGCGACCTACGCGCGGCTCTCCTAGCGCGCCGTCACATCGCCCGCTCTGGATTGTGGGCCCGGTGCCCTCACCCGGCTAACCACGAGGAGCCGTCAGCCCACCGGGGCGAGGGCGCCCCGGCGATGTGGGTCGGGTGCCCTCACCCGGCATGCACCCGCTGCTACCCCCGCCGCTCCCCTCCCCCACAATCTCCCCCAGCCGCGCCCGCAGCATCATCGCCACATCCGCGGCCTCGCGCCGACCCTGGCACTCCAACTCGTACGCGAGGTCGGCCAACTCCGCCCTGAGGGCGTCGAGTTGCGCCGACACCGACGCCTCCGGCATCACGCTGGTCATGGCTTCAGCTGGAACAATTCAGGGGGAAACCACAGATAGACACCGATACGCACAGATCAGAATGGCTTACCGCGGTTAAGGGCGCGCGGTTTGTTTCACCGATCAGAGCAATGAAGTTTGGGTTCACGGATGACGCGACCTCGCGTCCCCATTCGGGTTTATCCGTGTTCATCGGTGGTTCAACTGCATGAATCCGCCTCAGCTGGAAACGATGACCTTGAATCCGCCATACAGCATGCGGCCGCAGTCGAAGGGCATGCCTTCAGTCCCGCACATCGCGGCAATGCGCGGATCCTTCATGACCTTCGCATTCACGCGATCCCGATGCGCGCGCGACTTGAACGCGATCCACGAGAAAACCACCGTTTCACCCCGCTTCGCCCGGATGCCCTTCGGAAACGGCAGCGCGAACTTGGCCTGGAGATCCTCACCCGCGCACTCCTTGTAATCGAGGGCGCCATGCTCGCGCCACACGACGGCGGCCTTGGCCGCGATCCGCTGGTAGGCGGCAAGCTTGTTGCGGGGTATGGGAATGACGAAACCGTCGACATAGGCGGACATGATGAATGACTCCTTGGGTTGAATGTTGTCTGTTCAAAGTCCCAACGAACGACTCCGCCGGTTCCGGACACCGTTTCCCCATTTTTTTGCCCGCGGCCCGTCACCACGAACATTCCCCACAACTTGTCCTTTCGGCCATGCCTTCTTCGTCGTACAAGTATGAACACCCAACTTCCCCACGCCATGAATGAATCCCCCGCCCCCGCTTCCCGGCCATACATGCTCCTCTTCCGCAACACCGGCGCGGAAAACTACCGCCATCTCTCCGCCGCCCAGCAACAGGAACTCGTCGGCCGCTGGAACGCCTGGTTCGAGGGCCTTGTTGCCCAGGGCAAGGCCACCATCGGCCAGCCCCTCGAGGATGAAACCCGCATCGTTTCCGGTCCCGGAGGCACGCGCGTGGTCGATGGCCCCTTCGCCGAGGCCAAGGAAGCCGTTGGCGGATTCGTCACCCTGCAGGTCCGCGACCTGGACGAGGCCACCGCAATCGCCCAGCGGCACCCCGGCCTCGAGTATGGCATGATCATCGAGGTGCGCGAAATGACCGCCCACTGTCATCTCGGTGTGAACACCCGCTCCGTCCCCGCGACGGCCTGATTCCGCTCCGCTCATGCCGGAAGAACAACAGATCGGGACCGACCTTGCTCCGTCCTCCGGGAACCCCGCTCACCGACCAGCAACCGCCGCAACCCCGCAAACCGCCCAGCCCGCCCAACTGGTCGAGCATTTCTTTCGCCACGAGAAGGGCCGCCTCCACGGCGCGCTCATCCGCCTCCTCGGTGTCCACAATTTGTCCCTCGCCGAGGACGTCGCCCAGGAGGCGATGCTCCGCGCCCTGCGCTCCTGGTCCATGGGCGGCCTGCCCGCGAACCCCTCGGCCTGGATCACGCAGGTCGCCATGAACCTCGCGCGCGACGCCCTGCGTCACCGCAAGATGGCCACCGGCAAGGAATCGGCGCTCATCACCCACCACGAGCAGACGATCGCGCCGCCCGCCACGGCCCTCGATTCCGAGCCCGTCATTCGCGATGACGCGCTGCGCCTGATGTTCGTCTGCGCGCATCCGGCGATCGCTCCCGACGCGCAGGTGATCCTCGCCCTCAAGATACTCTGCGGCTTCAGCACCTCCGAGATCGCGCGCGCGTTTCTCGCCACGGAGTCGGCGATCGAGAAACAACTCACCCGCACCAAGCAACGCATCGCCGACGCCGGCATCGGCTTCGAACTCCCCGCGGGCGAGGATCTCGCGCCTCGCCTCGACGGCGTGCTCGCTGCGATCTACCTCCTCTTCAACGAGGGTTACAAGGCCTCCTCCGGCGATCACCTTCTTCGCGAGGATCTCTGCCAGGAAGCCATCCGCCTCGGCCTGCTGCTGGTCGCCCACCCGGTCGGCCGCACCCCGCGCAGCCACGCGCTGCTGGCCCTCATGTTCCTCACGATCGCGCGCTTCCCGTCGCGCCTCGACGAGCGCGGGCAGATGCTCCGGCTCGACGAGCAGGACCGCAGCAAATGGAGCCAGCCGCTCATCGAGCGCGGCCTGGTCCATCTGGCCGAGGCCGCCCAAGGCGACTCCCTGAGCGAATACCACCTCCAGGCCGGCATCGCCGCCACGCACTGCATGGCGCCCGATTACCTTTCAACCAACTGGTCGCTGATCCTGCGTCATTACGACGAATTGCACCGCCTCAAGCCTTCGCCCGTGGTGGCCCTCAACCGCGCCGTCGCCATCGCCAACCTGAGCGGCCCGCAGGCCGGACTCGAGGCGCTGGCCGCGATTCCCCAGCGCGAGAAACTGGAATCCCATTACCTCCTGCACGCCGTGGAAGGCGAATTGCACTGGCGCATCGGCGACCCGGTGTCCGCCGCCATGAGCTTCCGCCGCGCCCTGAAACTCGCCCACGTCGGCCCCGAGCAAGCCTACCTCACCCGCATGCTCCAGCGCAGCGAAGTCCCCGCGCTCTAGCGATCCCCAACCCTGTCATCCCTCCGTATGACGCGGGTACCCCCACCCGCCATCCCCCGTGTGGGGCGGGTGCCCCCACCCGCCATCCCTCCCCCGTGTGGGGCGGGCGCCCTCACCCGCCATCCCTCCCCCTTGTGGGGCGGGTGCCCTCACCCGCCATCCCCCCGCAGCGGCGACACTCCCGGACCGTCGCCACAGCGAAGGCCGACGTCATGCCGAAAATCAGCGGGGATGATGACCTCCAGATAAATCAAACCATCCCACCCCCGCCATCCTGAGCGATGCGAAGGATCCAAGGATAAGGAGGAATGCCCAGCGCCCCGTGGCTCCTTCGCTGCGCTCAGGATGACGCCAGCGAGGGTTCGTCCTATTCCGCTGTTTCCTTTTCCGCTGTCATCCTCGGCCCTTGGGTCCCGAAACCCGTTCAATTCATCATCCGCGACGGGAGGGCACCGACCCTCTCCCTTGAGCCGGCCCGCCCCCGGACCGGCCGCCTTCGCCGCACCGCAAACCCGGTGGGCCGGGTGCCCTCACCCGGCGTCGCACACCAGCGCGACTCACTTCAACGTCGCGCAAAAGCGCGCCAGGCGCTCGACGCCCTTCTGGATCACGGCGTCGCTCGTCGCGTAGCTCAGGCGCAAATAACCTTCGGCGCCGAACGCCGAGCCGGGGACCGCGGCGACGCGCTCCTTCTCGAGCAACTGGGCGCAGAACTCCGCGTCCTTGAGCCCGAAGCTGCTGATGTTCGGAAAAAGATAGAACGCGCCCTGCGAGAGCAGGCACGACACGCCCGGGATCTTGTTCAGCTCGGCGTGCAGGAACTTCCGGCGGCGGTCAAACGCCACCAGCATCTCCTTGAGCGCGGCCGTCGTCTTTTCCTTCTCCTTCAGCGCCGCCAGCGCTCCGTACTGGGCGAAAGTCGTGACGTTCGACGACATCTGGCTCTGGATTTCCGCGATCGCCTTCGCGATGGGCAGCGGCGCCACCAGCGTGCCGATGCGCCAACCCGTCATCGAGTAAGTCTTGGAGAAACCCGCCACCACGATCGTGCGCGCCTCGATCTCCTTGCTGAACGTGGCCACGCAGGTCGGCGTCACGCCATCATACACGAGGTGCTCGTACATCTCATCGGACAGGATGTAGAGGTTGTGCTTCAAGGCGATCGCCGCGAGCGCCTCGAGCTCGGCGCGGGTATAGACCGCACCCGTCGGGTTCGACGGGGAATTCAGGATCAGCAGGCGCGTCTTTGGCGTGATCGCCGCCTCGAGCTGCGCAGGCGTGAGCTTGAACCCGGCCCGGTCGTCACAGAGCACGAACTTCGGCGTGGCACCGGCCAGCTTCACCATCTCCGGGTAACTCACCCAGAACGGCGCCGGCACGATCACCTCGTCACCCGGCGAACACGTGGCGAGCACGGCAAGGTGACAGGAAAACTTTCCGCCCGGCGACACCACGACCTGCGCGGGCACGACCTTCAGGCCGTACTCGACGCCGTAGCGATCGGCGATGGCCTGGCGCAACGGCTCGATGCCGGGCGTCGGCGCGTACTTCGTCTTGCCGCCCTTCAGCGCGGCGACACACGCCTCCTTGATGTGCTCCGGCGTGTCGAAATCCGGCTCACCGGCGGCGAATCCGCACACATCCTCGCCGGCGGCGGCGAGGGCCTTGGCTTTGGCGTCAATGGCCAGGGTCGGCGATGGCGAAACGTTGCGGGCCCAAACAGACAGCGGATGCGGTGTGCTCATGAAGGTGGTGAGTCGCGACTAAAGGGCCGGCAGAATCGAACGCAAGCCGACCGTTGCCGAGCCGGCTGTCATACCCAAAACGGTATCGCCCCGACCGGCCAAGGCCGCACGTCCTCCGGACGCGCCGCAGGCCGCCATGTGGGGCACGTCCTCCGGACGAGCCGAATCCCCGAACGAAAATGAGGCGCGCCGCTACTTCCGCTGCTTGCCTGCCGGACGCTTCCTCGCTCCCGGCTTCTTCTTCGGAGCGGGTTTCCGCGCGCTCTTTTTCTTCCGCCGTGTTGGCCGTGGCGGCGCCAACACCGATTCCGCCGCCTGGGCCGCCGGCACCGCGGGAATTTCCAGCTGCGCCACCGCGCCCGTCTCCAACTGCGGCAAATAGGCCTCCACCGCGGCGCGCACCAACTGCCCGACACTCGTGTGCTTCGATCGCGAGATGCGCTTCAGATTCTGGCGGATCGCCGCGGGCAGCCGCACCGAGATCTGGAGCGTGGACGGTCGCATCACGATGATGTTGGCAAAATCATAACGCTCGAGGGCGGTGCGGATGATCTCGCTGACCGACTTAGCCCGGCCTTCGCGCACGGGCTCGCTCAACCGGTCGAGGAATTCGACCTCGAGCTGCACGGGAAACGGCCTGGCTCCCTTGTCGGGCATGCTCAGAAGCGGACGACTTTCTCGCCCGGCACAGGGGGCGGCTCGGTCGCCAGCCCCTTCGGCGTGAAGATTTCCCCGGGCCACGACAAATCGAGCGCGGCAGCGGTGAACGTGAGCCGGGTCTTGTCCCGCGTGCGGGTGTCCCGCACGTCCACCGACTTCACCAGCCAGCGTTCGCCGACTTTCTTCAGGTCCAGCAAGGAGATGGTTTTCAACACCTCGTTTTTCGCGCCGAGCAGCTCCGCCTGCACCATCGCCTGGAACTGCGTGTCGATCATCAGCCGCACGCCGGTGAGCCCGGGCGCGGTGGCGGACGAATCAGCCGGCGGCCGGACAACAAAACTATAGGTGGGCCGCCCGCGCAGCCGCGCCTGCCCTTCGTACAAGAAATCCGTCCAGTACAGGAACGGCATCTGCAGGTCGAAGACCGTCACGCCGGTCCCGCCCAACCCCTGGTCCGGTGCGGCAGCGACCGCACGGCCGTCTTGCAACGTCCAGGCGGCCGGCCGCGACCCTGATTCAATCAGCCAGCGCTCCTCGCCGAGCAACACGCGGGAAAGCGGACCTGATTCACCCTGCCGCCCGAGCAGGGCGCCCCGCACCGTGCGCTCGGCGCCCTTGCGGGGCATCACCCGCAACTCAAAGGAAAGCCAGTAATCGCCGGCAATCGCTGCCTGGCGAAACTCGCGGAATATCCGCGCCCCCTCCGCCTGGTCGGCCTTGCCCGAAGCGGCGCGATCCGTGGGCTGGCCAAACTTGTCGGCCTGCGCCCACACCGGACCCGCGACCAGCGCGGCCAGCACAAATAAGAAAGCCCGGTGGCGAACCGGGCTTGAAACGTCAGGGCTTGGCTTCACCCGGTTGCGCGGCTGCGGGTTGCGTCGTGAGCGGCACCTCGAGCGCAGGGGCCGAGCTGGCGGGCGCCGTCGCCGGGGCCGTCACCGTGGGGAGCGTGCCGTCTTCAGCGGCGCGATTCTTGGCTTGGTAGATGTTGGCCAGGAACAGGCCGAAGCTGAGGACAAAAAACACGATGGCGGCCTTGATGGTCGCGCCGCTGAGCACGTTGTTGGTCTCGGCGCCGAAGGCCGATTCCGTGGCCCCGCCAGCCATCGCGGCACCGATGCCGCCGTCGGTCTTGGCCCGCTGCATGAGGACGATCATCACCAGGAACAGCGAGGTGAGGACCAGGATGAAAGTAAGGACGCCGATAACGAGACTCATAAGGAGGCAGAAGAAGCTGACCGCGCCCCCCTTTGTCAACCAAAGTTCCGTCGATCTCGATGTAGGGGCGCGGCTTGACCACGCCTTGTCCCGCCGCGTACACCCGGGCGCGCATCTGGAAATTCACCGCGCGCTCCGTTCCCCTGTAGGGGCGTGGCTTGACCACGCCCTTGTCCCGCCGCGTACCCACCGGCGCACAAGCCGCGCCCCGCCTCCTCCGTCTGTAGGAGCCTGTTTACAGGCGATGCTCAGCGCCCACGCCCTAACCCTTTCGCGCCCAATCCGCCGCCAAATACCCCTAACCCGCCCTAACCCCTAACCAATAACCGGCGGCGACCGCCGTCGCTGCCTACAACGTAATCCCCATCTTCCCCAGCACCCGCTCCAAATCCTCGTTGCCCGCGTATTCGATGATGATGCGTCCGTTCTTTTCCGAATGCCGGAGCGTGGTCCGGGCTCCGAGATGCGAGGTCAGCTTCTTCTCGATGTCCGCCAGCGCCGTGGCCGTGGCCCCCGGCATCCGGCGCTTCTTGCCGGCTTTGCCTCCGCCCGGGTGGTGGCGCAGCAACTCCTCGAGGGCGCGAACGCTCAACCCTTGCTCCAGCGCCCGCCGGGCGAGGACGAGCCGCTCCGCGGATCCCTCGACGCCCAGCAACACCTTGGCGTGGCCGACGCTCAACAGCCCCTTGCCGACGTAACCCTGCAACTCGGCATCCAACCCGAGCAGGCGCAGGGAATTGGCCACCGATGCCCGCCCCTTGCCCACGCGTTGCGCCGCACCTTCCTGCGTCAGGTCGAAATCCCGGATCAAGCTCGCATAACCATGCGCCTCCTCGATCGGGTTCAGATCCGCGCGCTGGAGATTTTCGATCAAGGCGAGCGAGGCCGACGAGGCGTCACTCGAGGTCATGATCCGCGCCGGGACCGTCTTGATGCCCAATTTTTGAAACGCGCGCCAGCGGCGCTCGCCGGCGATGAGCTGGAAACGGTCGCCCACCGGGCGGACCACGATCGGCTGCAGCAACCCCTCGGCCCGGATGCTCTCGACCAACTCGGCCAGCGCCTCGTCGGAAAATTCCTTGCGCGGCTGATAGGGGTTGGGCTCGACCTGCGCGACCGCGATCTCGCGATACCCGGGCATGCCCTCGGCCACGGGCGCGGGAGCCGGCGCAGGCACGGCCGCAGGAGTCGCGACGGTCGCGGGCTTGGGCGCAGCCGTTGCGCTGGTGATCAGGGCGCCCAGGCCGCGGCCGAGACGTGAAGGAGTGGGCTTGGCCATGGTTAGTTTGCCTGCGGGATAAACAGGGTCTGTCCAACCTGAATGCGGGTCGGATCCGAAATCTTGTTGGCGTTGATGATGTCCTGAAGCTTGGCGCCGTTCTTGCGGGCGATGACGGCCAGCGTGTCGCCGGCCTGCACCGTGTAGTTGATGCCCTGCTTCGGGAAATTCTCGCTGAAGGTCGTCTGCACCGTCGGCCGCGCCGCCTGGTTTTTCGCCAGCGCATCGAGCGCGGCGTTCGTTTGCCGCCCGAGCTTCTCGAGCTGGCTCGACACCTGGCCCAGGATCTCGCGCTTCTGGTCGTTGAGCTCCGACTGCAGTGTGCGATTCACGTCGGCGATGGCCTTGTTCAACTGCTCCACGGTCGCATAGCTCCGGTTGGCCTTGTCCTGGAGGGCATTGTTGTCCCGCGTCAGCTGCTCGACGGAAAGCGTGAGCTCGCCAACCCGCTGGTTCAAAAGCATGACATCCTGCCGGAGCGCGGCCAATTCGGCCCGGGGATCCATCTGGGCGGCCGCCGCCACCGCCAGGAGCGAAAAGAGGGCGCCGCAGCGCGAGAGAGAAAATCGCATGCGGTCAGGTTGGGAAATTCACCGCCGAAAACAAGCCCCCAGAGCACCCGGCCTCCGCGCGCATCTCAGTTTCCCGCCGCCCACCGTCGCGTCCCCTGTGGGTTGCCCTCACCCGGCAATTCGCGGTGGGCCGGTTACCCTCACCCCGCAGTTCGCTGTGGGCCGGTTGCCCTCTCCCCGCAATTCGTTGTGGGCGGGGTGCCCTCACCCCGCAGTTCGTCCCCGACTGCGCCTGAGAGATCGGCGCTGTGGCCGGCCTGCCCTCACCCGGCAGTACGGATTGCGTCCGAGAATCAAAGCTGTGGGCGGGGTGCCCCCACCCCGCAGGTCGTGCCCGACGCACGGCGAGATGCCGGGTGATGGCACCCGGCCCACAACCGGATCCCGCCCGCCGTTCACCCCCGCCGATACGGAAACGGCACCGCCCCCACCAGCGGCGGCATGGCCTGCGACGGCAAAACCGTACCCGCCGCCACCGGCCAACCCCGCAAAAACTCCGACGCCTCCAGCAGTTTCCCCCCGGGCCTTTGAAGCTTGCGCAAGCGCAACAACCCCTGCCCCGCGGCCACACGTAATCCTTCCGCATCCTGACCCAACACCGTGCCAGGCTCGGCCGCCACCGACGCCTGCCCCACCTCGCCCACATCCGCCAAACCGAGCTTCACGATCTGCCCGTTGATTGCCACCGAGCATCCGGGCCACGGGTTCAAGCCATTGACCCGCGCGGCCAGGACTCTCGCCGGCTGCGAGAAGTCGAGCACCCCGTCGGACTTTTCCAGTCGCCGACAAAACGTCGCGGCCGCCGCGTCCTGCGGCGTGAATTCCTGCGTGCCGCGCGCGATCGCGGGCAGACACCGCTGCAACAACGGCACCGTCGCGCGGGCCAGCTTCGCCTCCACTGACGCCGCCGTGTCGAGCCGTCCGATCGCGACTTTTTCGACCTCCGCCACGGGGCCGGCATCGAGTTGCAAGACCAGCTTCATCAACGTCACGCCCGTCTCAACCTCGCCGCTCGCGGTCGCCGTCTGGATCGGCGAGGCGCCGCGGTATTTCGGCAGGATCGACGTGTGGAGGTTTACGGTGCCGAGCCGCGGCACGTCGATCATCTCCTGCCTCAGGATATGCCCGTAAGCCATCACGAGCGTCAGGTCCGGCTGCAGGGCGGCCAACTGCGCCCGCTCGGTCTCGCCCGGCTTCACCGGCTGGAACACCGGCAGCCCCTTCGCCTCCGCCCAGAGTTTGATCGCATTCGCCTGGACCTTCTGTCCGCGCCCCGCCGCGCGATCGGGTTGCGTGAAAACCCCCACGACCTGCGCGATCCCGCTGTCCGCGATCCAATCCAGCGCCGGCAGCGCGATCGCGTCCGAACCCATGAAGACAATTCTAAGCATGGTAAACCAGGCAAGTGATGGCGTGTCCGCGCCCTGCTCCGCCCTCACGATCGAACGCAGGGGCGCAGGCTTGCCGCGCCCCCGCTGCCGGACGAGGAGCCGCTCCTCCCACGGGGTGTGAAACGCGACTATCAGGACCCGCCTCGAAAGGGCTCAGGCCAAAATCCGTGCTCATGCGTGCCATTCGTGTGGTCTGCCTTCGCACCCGCGCACCTCAATCATCGAGCAAACTCGGATCGAAATCGTCGCCGTCCCCCACCGCCTCCTTCCCCCCGTCCGCGTCGGCGCGGGCCTTGCGATAAGCGAGGCGCTGCTCGATCGGCATCTTCTTCTTGCCCACGAGATCGAAATGGATTGGACAGCCATCGAGCTCGAACTCCTTCACCAGGCCTGCCTCGAGGTAACGCCGATAGGATTCCGTCAGGCTGCGTTCCTGATTGCAAAACACCTTGATGCGAAACGGGCGCGTCGAGGTCTGCGTGGCGTAGTAGATCTTGAATCGCTGGCCGCCGATCGCGTGCGGCGGCGTGCGATCGGCGAGCTTGATGATCGCGGCATTGAGCTTCGCCGTCGGGATCTTCGTGTCGAGTCGCCGGTTCAGCGCCCGGGCGTTGCGCAGCATGCGCTCGATCTCGTGGCCCGTGAGCGCCGACACGAACATCACCGGCGCGCCGGGAGTGAAGAACAACTGGCTGAACAGCGCCTTCTCGAACTTCTCGCGAAAATCCCGCTCGTTCTTGAATTTGGGCAGCGCGTTCTTGCGAAACGCGGCGTGCACCAGGTCCCACTTGTTCACCACGATCACGATCGGCTTCTGCGCCTTGATGATCTCCCCGGCGATCGCCTTGTCCTGCTGCGTGATGCCGTCCATCGCATCCACCACCATGAACGCCACGTCCGCGCCATGAATGGCCTCGAGCGAGCGCAGGCGGGAGAAATATTCCACCGACGACGAGAGCTTGGGCGCCGCGCGAATTCCGGCCGTGTCGACCAGGCGGAACAGCCACGGCTTGCCCTCCCGGCTCGTGTAGGTGAAGTCCAGTTCCACCGCGTCGCGCGTCGTGCCCGGCACGTCGCTCACGATCAGGCGGTCGCTCTTCAACAGCCGGTTGCTCAACGACGACTTACCGACATTCGGGCGCCCGACAAAGCACACGTGCAGCCGCTCGTGCTCGCGCGCATCCTCCTCCGGCACCGGGCCGAGTTTGGCCAGGACCGCGTTGCGCACCTCCGCCTCGCCATTGCCATGCTCGGCTGAAATATAGAACGGCTCGCCGAACCCTAGCCGGTAGAACTCCGCGATTTCCGCGATCTTCTCCTTGCCGCTGTCCGCCTTGTTGGCCACGAGCAGCACCTGTTTCTTGCGCTTGCGCAACAGGGTCGCGATCCGCTCGTCGAGCGCCGTCACCCCCTCCCGCGCATCGATCACAAAGAGGATCACCGTCGCCGCCTCGATCGCGAAGCTCACCTGCAATTCCGAGGCCTTCGTGATCCGCGCGGGCGTGTCGCTTCCCGTCAGCCCCAGCCCGCCCGTGTCGAGCAGCGTATAGGCCCCGTCCTCCACCTCGGCCGTCACCACGTCGCGCGTCACCCCGGGCATGTCGTGCACGATCGAAATGCGTTTGCGCGCGAGCCGGTTGAACAGGCGGCTCTTGCCCACATTGGGGCGGCCGACAATGGCGACGGTGCGCGACGTATTCTGCATCCCCCGAGCTATCCTGCCGCGCCACCGGCTTGCAAGGCATACTTCCGGAGCCGTTTGCGCAGGCGGAGGCTAAAGTTCGACGCCGCGGGGCCGATGCATGACGCCGCGCCACGCACCATGCACATCCTCATTGCCGACGACGAGCCGCATCACCGCGACCTGCTCAAGCATCTCTTTGCCAAGTGGCCGGAACACCAGGTGACCCTCGTGGAGGACGGCCAGGAAGCGTGGGCCCAACTCGACGACCCGAAGCGGTGGTTCGACGTCGTGATCCTCGACTTGAACATGCCCAAGTGGGGCGGTCTCGACGTGCTCCAGCGCCTCCGCGAATCCCCGCTGCACCGCTCGGTCGAGCCGATCATCTGCACCGCCCGGAACGACCGCGAGACGATCACCCGGGTCATCGCCCTCGGCGCCAAGCACTACATCGTGAAGCCCTGGTCCGAGAAAGTGATCGCCGACAAGCTCCGCCAAATCGCCGAAACCCGCGCCGCCTAGAAGGTGGGCCGGTCTCCGACCGGCCACTTAGTGGCCCCGGCAATCTGCCTCACCCCCCTCCATCCCCCAAGGAGCCGAGGCGCCCCCTGGAGCCGGGGCGCCCCCGCCCCGGTTTCCCTCGTTCATCCCCAGTAGGCGCCGAGCTTGCTCGGTCCTGCCTCGCCCCGCCCGCCGCCAAAAGCGTAGCGCCCGTCGCCCCAGTCCCCCTCGCACCTGCCATCCGCCGTCATCCCTCGCGCTCGCCCCTCCCCTGGAGCCGGGGCGCCCCCGCCCCGGTTTCCCGCGTCCAGCCCCAGTAGGCGCCGAGCTCGCTCGGTCCTCGCCACGCCTAATTCGGCCGAAGCTCCTCCCCCACGCCATCAACGTAGAACTCCACCTTCCCGCATCGCGGACAAAAATAGACGTCGAACTTCTCCTTGTTCACGAACAGCTCGCCGAGATCGCCCAACAGTCCCCAGCGGGTCCCCTCGTGAAACTTCTTTGTTCCGGCATAGGCCAGCGCTACTTTGCAGGAAGAACAGGTGATGGCTTTAGGCATGGGAGAAGGGGTACTGCACTACTGATCCAATGATCGAACGATGAATACCGGTCGACCCTCTTTATAAATAACGAAGCCCCTTGCGAACCGGACCGCCCATCATGCAGGCGAACTCGGCCAGCTGCTCTTCCGACAAACCAGCAATATCCTCGAATCCGCTTTTAAAAGACGAACGCCGGGCATCCCCCAGACTTCGGCTCAGCTGATTCCATGATCCTACTCTCAAAGTTCATCTTCGCACTTTTCTTCATTCTCGGCTCCGACCACAGGACAGCTCGACGCGCAATCTCCCGTTTTTCGCGTTGATCGGCTCATAAACGACCCGAAGGTCATCCACCCACGCCTCTGCTTCACCCACGCTTTCGTGGATTTGTCCCGCCCTCAGGCGTAATGTTGCATGGTCCCGACCGTGATTTGAATAGATGTGCAGTCGCCCGTCGCCGTCCAACTCGCCTTTGACCACAACATGAAACGCACCCGTTCGTGATGGCCACCAGGGAGCGGTCGCCATCCCCTCGCTCGGCATCGTGACATCTTGAACTTCAAACGCCGCCCACCCGGTTGGCCGCGTCAGCCAAATCGCCAAAATGCTCCCGATCACCATCAGCATAAATAGCTTTTTCAAGCGCATCGTCGAATCGAGCCAGTCAGCATGGATTACGGGAGCACCTTCTGCCAAGGGAACGGTCGACCAGTCATGCTTCTCCTCCTGCCGAAAAGTGTTATTCGGCGCCGGCGAAATGCCCACGCCTAGGATGGCCCGTGACGCGAGCAGGAAGGCGGAGCGGTCGGTTTTCAATCTCTTATTCAGCGAGCGCCGATCCCGATGATGAAATCGAAGTATCCAGTCCCCGTGCCTGAGCTTCACAAGACGCCCGCGCGAGGCGCGGACCGAGCAAACCTCGGCCCGTGCGGGACGATTCCATTTTTTGCGCTTTTTGCGCCTTAGGTGGCCAATCCGATTCCACCCCAAGTTTAGTGTTTATTCGCACGCATTAGTGGCTTCAGTCCGGGCTTCCCATGTTCGAATCCCTGACCGAAAAACTGACCGGCGCCCTGCGCAACCTGCGCGGCGTCGGCACCCTGTCCGAGGCCAACATGGCCGACGCCCTCAAGGAGGTCCGCGCCGCCCTCCTCTCGGCCGACGTCCATTTCAAGGTCGCCCGTGATTTCATCGACCGCGTCCAGGCCGCCTGCGTCGGCCAGGCCGTCCTCAAGTCCGTTTCCCCCGGCCAGCAGGTCGTCAAGATCATCAACGACGAGCTCGTGAAGCTCCTCGGCGAGGGCACCACCGAACTCTCCGCCAAGCGCCCCCTAAAGGTCCTCATGGTCGGTCTCCACGGCTCCGGCAAGACGACGTCCACCGCCAAACTCGGCAAACTGCTCAAAAAGAAGGGCGCGCGCCCGTTCGTCGTCGCCTGCGACGTCTACCGCCCGGCCGCCATCGACCAGCTCGAGATTCTCGCGAAACAGGAGGAACTCGGCTTCCACGCGGACCGCACCTCCAAGGACGTCCCCGCCATCGGCCGGAAAGCGCTCGAGACCGCGCTCGCGCAGCATGCTGATGTCATCCTCTTCGACACCGCCGGACGCCTCCAGATCGACACCGACCTGATCGAGGAAGTGAAGAACCTCAAGGCCGCCGTGGTGCCCGACGAGATCATCCTCGTCGCCGACGGCGCGCTCGGCCAGGAGGCCGTCAATGTCGCCAAGGCCTTCCACGACGCGCTCGGGCTCACCGGCCTCATCCTCACCAAGCTCGACGGCGACACCCGCGGTGGCGCGGCGCTCTCGATCAAGTCGGTCACCGGCGTCCCCATCAAGTTCATCGGCACCGGCGAGAAGACCGCCGACTTCGAGCCGTTTTATCCCGACCGCCTCGCCTCCCGCATCCTCGGCATGGGCGACGTCGTCTCCCTCGTCGAAAAGGCGCAGGAGACCATCGACCAGAAGGAGGCCGAGCGCATGGCGGAGAAGTTGCGCAAGGCGGATTTCAACCTCGAGGACTTCCTGGCGCAAATGCAACAGGTGAAGAAGATGGGCTCCATGCAGTCGATCATGGGCATGATGCCCGGCATGAGCGGCGTGCAACTCCCCGGCGACGCGGAGAAACAGATGAAGCGCACCGAGGCCATCATCCAGTCGATGACCATTCAGGAGCGCCGGAAGCCCGGCATCCTGAACGGCAACCGCCGCATCCGCATCGCCAACGGCGCCGGCGTGAAGGTGCTCGAGGTCAACCAGCTCATCAAGCAGTTCGAGCAAATGCAGAAGCTCATGAAGATGATGAAGGGCGGCAACCAGCAGAAGCTCATGCGCCAGATGCAGCAAATGAAGGGCCGCGGCGGCATGCCGTTCTGAACGCCAAGGATGTGAGGGTTTGAGAGTGTGAAACCTGAGGATGGAACGCGATCGGGCGGCTCCCGTCCCTCTTCGCGAGCTGGGTGCATTTTCGTTGTTCCACCCCCTTCCCGCACCGGCGGCTCGTCGGGAAGACTCGTCCTATCCTGATGTGGTCAAGAGGGTGAACTTCCCCGCTCCTTCTCGCCTTTTTCGCCTTTATGGCCGATCCGATCCACCCAGGGAAACCGAACTACCTCACTGAGAAACTCGCGGATTCCGCAGGCGTTTTAGCTCGGCATCAGCGAGCACGTATTCCGTGAAATTCTTCAGCTCCGTCGACAGGCACGACTGAAAGCGCAGCCGCGCGGTGGATCGATCGCCCGCGGCCAGGCGGCGCATGCCGATGTAGAAATCGGCCTCGCAACTCCGCTCCGTCCGCTCGATGTCATCCTCCGGGGCCAGCGCCATCTCATCGAGCGACTCTTCCGTCAGCGTGCCAGCGAGGAATCCGCCCAGGGCGCGCGACCACGAATCCGCCGGCCAGGCCGCCAGCGCGCGCGCCAGGCGATCGTCGCGCTCTCCCACGCGCTCGAGCGCCAGCTCCCGAACGAACAACGGATAGGCGCCGTTCCGAACATCATCCTTGGCGCGCTCCGCCGCTTCGCCCAGCTCGCGCACCGCCTCCGCGTAATTCCCTTCGCCGAAGAGCGCAAAACCCAGCAGGCGTCGCGCCGTCATCCGCTCCGGCCTGACCTCGAGCGCGCTCCTCGCATCCTCGATTACCCCGGACCAGTTGCCCAGCTGGAAATGGATTCTCGCACGCCGTTCCAACGCCTCGACGTTGCCCGGCGACATTTCGATCGCGCGCCCGAAGTCCGCCAGGGCGGCCCCCTGGTTTCCCATCTCCTCGTTGGCGCGCGCCCGCAGGAAATACGCTGGGAGGTAGTCCGGCTGGAGTTCGATGGCTCGGGTGGTATCGCGCAGGACCGCCTCGAGATCGAATTGCGCGTTCTGGATCTCGGCCCGCACCGTCAGCAATTCCGCATCGTTCGGTCGCAATTCGATCGCCTTTTCAATGTCGGTGTAAGCCTCATAGAATTCATCCTCCTCCAGGCGAATGCTCGCACGGATGCGATAGGCGTCCGCGTTCCGGGGATTGAGCGTCAGCGCATGGTCGATATCCACGCGGGCGCCGCCGTGATCCTTCAGGTTCCATTTGGCGAGCGCCCGGAGCACCCAGACCGTCACCGCCTTCGGCTCGACTTCAATGATCTGGTCATAGCCCTGGATCGCCGCGTTGAAGTCGCCCGCCTCAAACCGCTGGTTCGCCGCGGCGAGCCGTTGCTCGAGCTCAGCCTTGGTCTGCGCCGCAACACTCGCGCTCGCGAAGACCACGACGAGAAGAACCAACACGGAGCGAGTCGGAAGGTGACGGATGGAATTCAGCATGGTGACGTTATTGCCCGATGACTTTCCGCACCCTGTCTGTTCCGGCAAGCTCGCTCTGTTTCAATGTTCGGAGGCAGGAGCCTGTTTAAGGCGATGAGGATTTCCCTGACTCCGCAAAACTTCCGAATCGCCTATAAACGCGCCCCTCCCCTAGGAAATTCCCTGTCCCACCCGCTTTGAACAGATTCATCCAGCTTCTCCTCGCCCTCGCCGCGCTCTCAGCCGGTTTGTGGCTTTGTTATGGCGGTTATGAGCGCGAGGTCTCGCTGGCCGGCAAGACCGAGACCGGCCTCGTTTACCTCAAGACGGGCATCGACGGCAAAACCCGCGTCCTCACCCACCACTGGCACTACGGCGCCGGGCTGATCCTGATCATCGGCAGCGTCTGGTGGCTGGTGAAGGGCGGCGCGCACTCGAAGAAAGCGCGGCGATCGCGGTAATGACTCCCCACCTCCGTGGTGGACGTCGCGGCCGGGCTTGGCCTCGAGGTCGCCGATCATGACCTTCCCGGCGCGGCACGCGGCGGTGGCGAGGGGACGGGTCTCGAAGACGCGCACGCCCAATCCTTGCCGTCATCCGCCACCGTCATCCTGAGCGAAGCGAAGGATCCAAGGGAAAGAACGAACGTGCGCCGACTCCGTGGATCCTTCACTGCGTTCAGGATGACGGCCGGAGGTTTTAGGTATTTCCAAGCCGGAAACAGGCAGTCGGGTGTAGGGGCGCGGCTCGACCGCGCCCTTTCCTCGCTGCGGGCACCCGAGGCGTGGCCGCGCCGCGCCCCTCCAACGGATCAGTTCGACCGCTCACGCTGCGGAATCAAATTCCACCTGCATGACTCCGTGGATCCTTCACTGCGCTCAGGATGACGGTGGCCGGAGGTTTTAGGTATTTCTAAGCCGGAAACAGGCAGTCGGGTGTAGGGGCGCGGCTTGACCGCGCCCTTTGCTCGCCGCGGAAACAAGGGCGTGGACGAGCCACGCCCCTCCAACGGATCAGTTCGACCGCTCACGCTGCGGAATAGAATTTCAACTGCATAACTCCGTGGATCCTTCACTGCGTTCAGGATGACGGAGAGGGAGGTGATAGGTATTTCTAAGCCGGAAACAGGCAGTCGGGTGTAGGGGCGCGGCTTGACGGCGCCCTTTCCTCGCTGCGGGAACCAAGGGGGCGTGGACGCGCCACTCCCCTCCAACGGATCAGTTCGACCGCGCACGCCGCGGGATCGAATTCCAACTGCATGACTCCGTGGATCCTTCAGTGCGTTCAGGATGACGGTGGCGGAGGTTTTAGGTATTTCTAAGTCGGAAACAGGCAGTCGGGTGTAGGGGCGCGGCTTGACCGCGCCCTTTCCTCGCTGCGGAAACCAAGGGCGTGGACGAGCCACGCCCCTCCAACGGATCAGTTCGACCGCGCTGCGGAATCGAATTCCAACTGCGTGGTTCCGGCCAAGAGGAAGGGGCTGGCGGGGCTCGGAGCTCGTTCAATTCATCAGCAGGATCGCATGGGATCCACGTCAAACATGGCTCCGCACTTTGCACTCACTCCTGCGCCCAAAACGCAGTTACCCGTACGCCGGATTGTCCTGCTTCGTCGCGTTGTGCAGCGCGAGCACGAGGGCCTTGAGCTTCGCGGGATCCTTCACCCCGGGGGCCATCTCCACGCCGCTGTTCACATCGAGGAACTTGGCTCCCGTCGCGCCGACCGCGGCGGCGACGTTGTCGGGTTTCAACCCGCCCGAAAGAATCCACGTCTTTGCCCCGTGCGCGTCACGGTGCCGCTTGAACTTCCCCCAGTCGCCCGTCTCGCCCGTGCCGCCGTATTTGTCGGCATGAAAGGTATCGAGCAGGAAACTGCCGGCGAGCCCAAGCCACTCCGGCCTTACGTCCTCGCTGGGCGGCAGCTTCGGGGCGAGCCAGAGCCGCTCCGCGCCAACGCGCTGCGACCACGCCGCGACCACCGGCAACGGGGTCGCCACGTTGAAATGAATCTGGAACCGATCGAAATCCTCCGCCGCCAGCGCCGCCAACTCCGCCTCGCCCGGCTCCACGCACACCGCCACCCGCTTGCGCGGTGGCAACCGGTCCTTCATCGCCGCGTACTGCGTCAGCGTGATCCCGCGGGGCGACTTCGGATAGAAAATGAACCCCAGGTAATCCGCGCCGACCGCATCGGCCGCATCGGCATCCACCAGCGAGGTGAGCCCACAAACCTTGAGCCTGACGCCGTTGATCATAAGTCCGGATTTTTTGTCACAGAGATCACGGAGAAATACCAGAGTTCACAGAGACGAAGCACTCCCTGTGGTCTCTGTGCAACCTCCCTGAACTCTGTGTCTAAAGTGCATTAATGGTCCGGATCACGTGATCCACCTGCTCGTCGGTCAGCTCGGGGAAGATCGGCAGACTCACGCATGTGGCGCTGGTCTTCTCCGCGACAGGCAGGCTGCCAGCGGGGTATCCCAGCGAGGCGTAGCACTCCTGGCGGTGCATCGGTCCCGGATAAATGATCTCGGTGCCGACGCCGTTCTTCTCCAAGTGCGCGCGCAACGCATCGCGCCGCGGATGGAGCAGCGTGAACTGGTGCCACACGCTCTCGCCATGGGCCGGCACGACGGGTAGCTGCACCTCCGGCTGCGTGATGCCCTTGAGATACCTGGCGGCAATCGCGCGACGCCGGGCCGTCCAACCCGCCAAATGTTTCAACTTGATGCTCAGGACCGCGCCCTGAAAGCCGTCCATGCGGAAATTAAAACCCACCTCGCTGTGCGCGTAGCGCCGCGGCGAACCATGCACCCGCAGGAGCTGCGCCTTGTCCATCACGGCCGCGTGCTTCGACACGAACGCGCCGCCCTCGCCGCAAGCGCCGAGGTTCTTGGTCGGGTAGAAGCTAAACGTGCCGCAATCGCCGATCACTCCGACCGGCTGACCCTTGTAACGGGCGCCCACGGCCTGCGCGCAGTCCTCGACCACGAACAACCGGTGCTCGCGCGCGATCGCCATGATCTCGTCCATGCGCGCCGGCTGACCGAAGATATGCACCACCACGATGCCCTTCGTCCGCGGCGTCACCGCCTTCGCGATCGCCTCCGGACTGATGCACCACGTGTCCGGCTCGATGTCCACGAACACCGGCGTGGCCCCAACATAACTGATGCCCCAGCAACTCGACGCGAAGGTGAACGGCGTCGTGATCACCTCGTCACCCGGCCCGAAGCCGCCGGCGATCGACGCCACATGCAAGGGCGACGTGCCGCTGTTCATGCCCAGCGTCCGCGGGTACCCCAGGGCCGCGCTGAACGCCTGCTCGAACTGCTCGACGTCCCGACCGAGACAGAAGCGCGTGTTATCGTACGTTTCGGCCAGCGCCGCCAGCACCTCGGCGCGCAGCGGCGCGTGCTGGAGTTTCAAATCAAGAAAGGGGACTTTCATGCGGATGTTCCGCGGATTACGCGGATGCCCGCGGATTAGACAAGACAACACCCGCCTATCAGACCGCGCCCATCCTCTCCCCATCCGCCATCCTGAGACCGCGAGCAACCACTGGGCGGTTGCATGGTGAGCGGAGGTGAAGGCTGAGAGTACGAAATATCCCCGCCACCGTCATCCTGAAATATCCCCGCCACCGTCATCTGAGATATCCCCGCCACGTTATCCTGAGAAATCCCCGCCACCGTCATCCTGGCAGAGCGAAGGATCCAAGGGAAAGGACAGAGTGCGCCGACTCCGTGGATCCTTCACTCCGTTCAGGATGAAGGTGACGGAGCTTCAGGTATTTCCAATGCGGCGGCGGCTCACAGACTCAAAACTCGTTCAGTTCATCGCGGCGGAGCGAAGGATCCAACTCCGCGACCGTCGCACGTGGACCACCGACATCATGCGGCGCGCCCTTGCTGGGAGGCGCACCTTGGCGCGACCTCGCATCCGAAGATCGGCCGGAACACCCCCTTCACAGATGCTCCACCCGATCCCAACCCTTTCCTGCCCTCAAAGTTTCTTCGTCAACGCCGCCACCAGCGAATCCAGGCCCGGCTCCGCCGCCTCGAAATCGACCGGCAGGCCCAATTGCTTCATCGCCGCCGTCGTCGTCGGCCCGATGCTCCCGGCGAGCGGCTTGCGCGCCTTGGCCGCGAGCTTCAACGCCGGCGCCTGGTCGAAAAACGACTGCACCGCCGAGGGACTGGCGAACAGGATCGCGTCCGCGCCCTTCGCGCGAAAATCGCCGGCCACGGGATCGGCCGCCAGGTCGGTCTCCTCGGTCTTGTATACCGGCAGCGTGTCGACGATCGAGCCGGCCTCGTGCAGTTTCTCCACCAACACCTCGCGATTGCGATTGCCCGTCACCACCAGGACCTTCGCGCTGTCCATCGCCTCGCGCTCGATCAATTCGTAGGCCAGTTCCTCGCCGGAAACCTTCTTGGGCTGCAGGTCCACGCGCAGGTGCTGCTCGCGCACCGCCGCCGCCGTCGCCTCGCCCACGGCCGCGATGCGCACCAACCCGATGGAGCGGATGTCATCAAACACCCGGTGAAACTCGTCGAAGAAAAACCGCACGCCGTTGACGCTGGTGAACACGATCCACTCGTACTGGCTGAGTTCCTCGAACACCTCGGTGAGCGTCTCCTCGTGCACGTCCCGGCTCACCTTGATGAGCGGCAGCTCGACGACTTCCGCGCCTTGCGCCTCGAGGCGCGCGCGCCAGTCGGCGGACGAACCCGCGGGGCGAGTGATGACAATGCGGCGACCGGAAAGTGGTTTTTTGTCAGACATGGGACTGATTAGTGACGACGAAACTTGCTCCGCGCTCGTGGGAAGGGCGAGCCATCCGCCCCGTCATCCTGAACGCAGCGAAGGATCCAAGCGGGCAGATGTGACGAGTGAAAGCCTGGATTATTCACGGCACCGCTAACGAACTCCCCGCGGATGGGCGCGGATGAAGGCGGGCTCCGTGTCTCTGTGTCTCTGTGCGAAAATAGGGATTGGCTGGTGGAGGATCGCGGAAAGAGAATTGGCGCACAGAGGCACAGGGATCCGGCAGCAGATCGGTGGAGAGAAAGAGAAAGATTACAAGCAAGAGAACGATCTCCCGCGGAGGACGCGGATGGGCGCGGATGAAGGCGGAGATGAAACCAACGGCGCACTTTCACATCCGAAACCCCAGCTGCCCCAAAATCCGCTCCGCGGCCGCAATCGGCTCGGCGAAATCTGCTTCACTCAGCGGTAGCGTCCGGATGCCGGTCGACTCGTGATAGAAGTGCAGGGTCCCGTTCTCGGCGTGCGCCGCAAACGCGATCTGGCACCCGGCGCCCACCCGGGCCTGGAACGCCCGCTCAAGGTTCACGCAACGCGCGGTGGCGGCATCGAGGGCCGGCGCGAACTTGCCCTCGTCGCCCGCCCGGCATTGCAACGCAATGGCGCCCTGCCCGACCGCCGGCACGCTCTGGGCAAACGTGAGCGGACGGAAAACCACCCCGGGCCAGCTGGCGATGCCCAGCCGCTTCAAGCCGGCGCCCGCCAGGATCGTGGCGTCGGCGTCGCCCGCCGCGATCTTCTTCAATCGCGTGTCCACGTTGCCGCGGATTTGCGTGAACGTCGCCTGGGGATAGAGCTTCGCGATCTGTTGCTGCCGGCGCGGGCTGCTCGTGCCGAGGGTGGCCGGCACGGTCACGCCTTCCCGCAGGATGAGGACGTCATGCGTGACCTCGCGCGGCAGAAACCCCGCCACGACCAGGCCCGGCGGGTTCTCGCCCGGGAGATCCTTGCAGCTATGGACGGCGACATCCGCCTCGCCGCGCAACAGCGCCTGCTCGAGCTCCGCCGTGAAGAGGCCTTTCCCGCCCTTCGCCGCCAGCGACCACTCCGCCTGCTTGTCGCCCGTGGTCACGATTTTCAGGAGTTCACATTCCACCCCGGGGATCACCGCGCGCAATCGCGCCATGACCATCTCGGTCTGCGTGAGGGCCAACGGGCTTTTCCGGGTGGCGAGGATGATCTTCATGTCCGGAAGACTGAAACCACTAAACCGTGGGAAGGACACTCAATTTCCTGCCTTCCCTGCTGTTCTCCGGATCCTAATCGCCGGCCCGCTCCCGGGGTTATACTACGGGGCGTAGGTTGGCTGTACAAAATCGTGACAGTTAACGGCAAAAAGGTCATCAAGCTATACATAACCTATTGTTTTCCGGGCGGTGCAAGCACGACGGAAATAGAGGTTACCACCGAGATGCTGGAACGTCCGCCGTACGATACCGCATGGGACACCTTAACCGAAAGAATAGATCCGAACTCCGCGAACGTGTTGTTGCGTGCCGCCTACAAAAGGCACCAAGCGTTGGGGGGCGGTGCCGGGTGGTACCAGAGTATGAGGAACTTCATGGTAGAATTAGGCGAAACGGTTTTTATTTGGGAGAACTGATGATGAGAAAGTATCTCTACTTCCTATTGTTTGCTGTTCTCGTTGCGGGGTTCCAAATCGCCTATTTCAGCAAACGCGACGCAAAGGAGATCCCGGCATCTGGAATCGCGCCTGACATTACGCCGCGGACCAATCCTTCATCATCGGCCGCGGAACGGACATCTGAATCCGCGATACGTGACGGCGCTTCGACGACGGTCGTGACTGCCTCCGCGATCCCAATCATTGATGGCACGAATCCAAACTATGCGCAGCCCCTGGCTATACTTGAGCGTTCGTTTTTGCGAATGCTCGAATGGGAGTCCCTGACCAAAAATCTGCCACCGGAACGCGTCGTTGCCCTTGCGAATCGCCTGGCGGTCCTCCGGTTGTCACAAACCATGTATGAGGCTACCATTGCCAGCGTGAGTAAATACGGCGACGAGGTTAAGATTGCGATTCCCGCCTATCCTATCGAAGGGGAGGCATTGAGAAATTCGATTTTCGTGCAGATGTTTCCAGAGATCGAGAGCCGCGAATTCAAGGCGGTCCTGGGAACACGATTCGGATATTTCGGAAAGGGCCCTCAAGAAATCACCGTGAGAGGCGATACGAGGACTGAAAACGGGGAGCAGGTTTATTCGATATCGCATTTCATAGACTTCGCGGATGGTTCAGGTTCCACCCGCGGTTCATCTCAGTTGTCCGCTGGTCGGCTTGGCTACTACGCTCCGTTCCATGGCTTTTTCCCCAAGAGCTGACGATGGCGGAACCAAAACACTCCGACCCAATGGGCAGGGTGTATTTAACGTGGCGCCATGCTAATCCAGATCATATCTTTTCAGATAAAATCCGCAACCGATTCACTATCACAATGGTGGACGCTGAGGGACTCGAACCCCCGACACCCTCGGTGTAAGCGAGGTGCTCTAACCAACTGAGCTAAGCGTCCGTGGAACGGACACGAAACGAAAACGCCCCCGGCCCCGCAAGGGTTTATTCCACAGGCGCGGCCGCTCGATCCTGTCCGGTCCGGTAGGGGTCGAGCTTGCTCGATCCTTCAAGCGGCCTCCCGCTCCTGAATCCGGCCCGCCCCCGGGTCGATCGGATTGCCCCTACTGCACCCGCAGGTCGAACTTGCCCGATCATGAGCCGGAACGATGCAGTTGAATGTAGGGGCGCGGCTTGACCGCGCCCTTTTCTCGCTGCGGAAACCGAGGGCGTGGACGAGCCACGCCCCTACAGCTGGACCGTAGACCGTGCACGCTGCGGAATTGCATTCCGACTGCATGAGTCCGACTCAGAGAATCACTTCGCAACTCAAGGACCAAGCAAGCCCGGGGGGGGGGGGGGGGGGGGGGGGGGGGGGGGGGGGGGGGGGGGGGGGGGGGGGGGGGGGGGGGGGCGG
>JAEZDN010000072.1 GCA_023433275.1 Verrucomicrobiota bacterium | reverse complement strand
GCTCGCCGCGCTCGGTGGCAAGGACGCCAAGGCAGCCGCGGCGCCGCGGCGCAAGGCTCCGGTCCGGCCGTGAGGGTCCTGGTCGACAGCTCCATCTGGATCGACCATTTTCACCGCGCCGATCCACGGTTGCAGGCGTGCCTGCTGGCGGGCGCGGTGTGGACTCACACGGTGGTGATTGGCGAACTGGCGGCGGGCCGGTTGAAGCAGCGGGTCGAGATCTTGCGGCATCTGCAGAAACTTCCGCGGGCGGACGAGATCGATCTGGAGGAGGGGTTGCATCTGTTGGACGAGCACGCGCTCATCGGCCGGGGCCTGTCGTGGGGGGACGTGCAATTGCTGGCGGCGGCGCGGATCGACGGGCTGAGGCTTTGGACGCGGGATCGGGCACTGGCCCGGGCGGCGAGCGAGCTGGGGCTGGCGTACGCCGCAAGTTGAGGAGGTGCAGATGGCGAAGGGGCCGGTGCGGAGACCGGCCTCCACAGTGCGAGGGTTTGCGATTGTGGCATGCAATGCGGCCCAGCTGGAGATGGGCCCTCCACGATCATCAGCACCAGTAGACGGTGACCACGAGCCGGTGGGCGGTAGACGGCAGACTGTAGACGAGGGACGGTAACCGATCGCCGACGGTAACCGATAAGCCCTTAACTCGCCGCGCTGGGGGTGGCGTACGCTTCCATGCCGACGCAGGAACACACCAGGTTGCGGTCGCCGTAGACGTTGTCGACGCGGCCGACGGCGGGCCAGAACTTGGAGTTCCGGGTGTGCGCGTCGGGGAAGGCGGCGGTTTCGCGGGAATAGGGATGCGGCCACTCGGTGCCGCACACGGCGGCGGCGGTGTGCGGAGCGTGCTTGAGCGGGTTGTTGAGCTTGTCGCTCTCGCCACTGGCGACGGCGCTCATTTCGCCGTGGATGGCGATGAGGGCGTCGCAGAAGCGATCGAGCTCGGCTTTCGTTTCGCTCTCGGTCGGCTCGATCATGAGCGTGCCCGGGACGGGGAAGGACATGGTGGGCGCGTGATAGCCGTAGTCCATGAGTCGCTTGGCGACGTCCTCGACCTCGAGGCCGTGTTTTTTCCAGGGGCGAAATTCCAGGATGCACTCGTGGGCGACGTGTCCGCCGGCCCCGCGGTACAGCACAGGGAAATAGGGGTCGAGGCGACGCGCGACGTAGTTGGCGTTGAGGAGGGCGAACTGGGTGGCGCGGGTGAGGCCGTCGGGTCCCATCATGCGGATGTACATCCAGGAAATGACGAGGATGGAGGCGGAGCCCCACGGCGCTGCTGACACGGCGCCGACGCGGGCGCGAGGGTCCGGGTTCTGGGTATTGGGGTCCGGGAGGGAAACGTGGCCGGGGAGGAAGGGGACGAGTTGTTTCGCGACGCCGATGGGGCCCATGCCGGGGCCGCCGCCGCCGTGGGGAATGCAGAAGGTCTTGTGGAGGTTCAGGTGGCAGACGTCGGCGCCGATGTGTCCGGGGGATGTCAGGCCGACCTGCGCGTTCATGTTGGCGCCGTCCATGTAGACCTGGCCGCCGTGGGCGTGGATGACCTCGCAGATCTCGCGGATGGAGGTCTCGAACACGCCGTGGGTGGACGGGTAGGTGACCATGAGCGCGGCGAGATGCGCGGCGTGCTCGGCGGCCTTGGCCTTGAGGTCGGCGACGTCGATGTTGCCGCTCGCGTCACAGGCGACGGGGACGACCTTGAAGTTGCACATCGCGGCGCTGGCGGGATTGGTGCCGTGCGCGCTGGTGGGAATGAGGCAGATGTTGCGGTGACCCTCGCCGCGCGACTCGTGATAGGCGCGGATGACGAGGAGGCCGGCGTATTCGCCCTGCGAGCCGGCGTTGGGCTGGAGGGAGACGGCGGCGAAGCCCGTGATTTCCGAGAGCCATTTCTCGAGGTCGGCGAACAGGCGGGCATATCCGCGGGTTTGCTCGGAGGGAGCGAAGGGGTGCAGTTTGCCGAACTCGGGCCAGGTGACGGGGAACATCTCGCTCGTGGCGTTGAGCTTCATGGTGCACGAGCCGAGCGAGATCATGGAGTGGCACAGCGAGAGGTCCTTCGCCTCGAGGCGGCGGATGTAGCGGAGCATCTCGTGCTCGGTGTGATAGCGCTGGAAGACCGCGGCGGTGAGGAAGCTGGAGGTGCGCTCGAATTGGGCGATGGGGTCCGGGGTCGCGGCTCCGGGGAAAGCGGCGGGAATAGCGGCGGATTCGCTGAAGCAGGCGAGCAGGGTGCGCACGTCCTCGAGCGTGGTGGTCTCGTCGAGGGAGACGGCCACGGTGTAGTCGTCGACGGGGCGGACGTTCATGCGCTTGGCCTGGGTGGCGGCGTGGACGCGCACGGCGGCGACATTGCCAACCGTGAGGGTATCGAAGACCGGCTCGGCGTTGACGGTGGCGCCGGCGGACTTGAGGCCGGCGGCGAGCAGCTGGGTGAGGAGACGGGTGCGCTGGGCGATGCGTTTCAGGCCGGCGGGGCCGTGATAGACGGCGTACATCGATGCCATGACGGCGAGGAGGACCTGGGCCGTGCAGATGTTGGAGGTGGCCTTGTCGCGACGGATGTGTTGCTCGCGCGTGCCGAGGGCCAGGCGCATGGCGGGGTTGCCATGGGCGTCCTTGGAGACGCCCACGAGGCGGCCGGGCATCTGGCGCTTGAATTCGTCCTTGGTGGCGAGGAAGCCGGCGTGGGGGCCGCCGAAGCCCATGGGCACGCCGAAGCGCTGGGCGGATCCGACGGCGACATCGGCGCCGAATTCACCCGGAGCGCGGAGCAAGGTGAGGGCGAGCAGGTCGGTCGCGACCACGCAGAGCGCACCGGCGGCGTGCGCCTTCTCGAAAAACGCGGCGAAGTCGTGGATGCTGCCGGAAGTGTCGGGGTATTGCACGAGCACGCCGAAGACCTGGCCGGCGAATTCGTAGGACCGATGGTCGCCGGTGACGACGGTGACACCGAGGGGTTTCGCGCGGGTGCGGACGATGTCGATCGTCTGCGGGTGGCATTTGTCGGAGACGAAGAAAACGGAGGCGTCGTGGCGGTCGCCCAGTTTCACGCGGTGGGCGAGCATCATGGCCTCGGCGGCGGCGGTGCCCTCGTCGAGCATGGAGGCGTTGGCGATATGGAGGCCGGTGAGGTCGGTGACGAGGGTTTGGAAATTCAGGAGGGCCTCGAGGCGGCCTTGGGAAATCTCGGCTTGGTAGGGGGTGTAGGCGGTGTACCAGCCCGGGTTTTCGAGGATGTTGCGCTGGATGACGCCCGGAGTGATGCAGTCGTAGTAGCCTTGGCCGATGAAGCTGCGATAGACGTGGTTTTGGGCGGCGATGGCGCGGAGTTCGGCCAGCGCGGCGGATTCGCCCAGGGCGGCGGGCAGCTGGAGCGGACGGGGGAGACGGATCTGGGCCGGCACGGCGGCGTCGGCCAGGGACTCGACGGTGGGCTGACCCACGACGCGGAGCATCTCGGCGACCTCGGCGGCGGGCGAGCCGGTGTGGCGGCGTTCAAAGGAGTCGAGGGGAGCGAGAAGATCGCGGGACGGAACCATGGCCTGACGGTAGGCCGCGCCGCGGAGGCCGTGCAACTGAGTTTTGGGCGGCGTCCGAGCCATTACGGGCGTTTTCGGGATGGGAAGGGAGGCTGCTAAGCCGAAACCATTCACTCGGATGAAGCGGCAGCGACTCATCGCGGTCGGCACGCTCTGCGGGCGGGGTCGGAAGCGATCAAGCGCGGGGTGCGCGATGATAGAGTGCGCTTGATATCCCGCGGACCGAGCAAGCTCGGCCCCTACCGGGAAGGCGGGGGTCAGGAAGCAAACCCACGGCGAGGTCGCCGTGGCTCCAGTTTACTCGGCGCACGCGGGCCGTCCGGGTTGGGTTGGCGTGGAAGCGTGAAATAGGCTTGGGGCCGAGTGGTGCTTCTTTGACCGAATACCTCCGGTAATTACATCAACGTTGACTCCGGTTGGGGGCTTCGGGCGTTGCCATGCGAGGACGCTCGATTAGTCCAACGGCATGAAGCTTACCCCGGTTTTTTCACGGCTTTGTCTCGGGCTCGTTGCCCTCTTGTCGATCCCTGGCTCAGTCCTCGCCGCCGATCCCGTTCCGACCAATCCCTCGGGATTTGTCATCCGTCGCGGCACCAATCTCAGCCACTGGCTCTCGCAGGACTTCGGCTGGCAGCCGCGTTCGCAATGGATCACGGAGAAGGATTTTCAGTTCATTGCGAACGAGGGTTTCGATCACGTCCGCCTGCCGATTGACGAGAAGGAGATGTGGGGGGAGGACGGTGCGCAGAATCAGGCGGCCTTCGACCTCATGCTGAAGGCGATTGGCTGGGCGCGGGCGCACAACCTGCGGGTGATTGTCGACCTGCACACGATCCGCACCCATCATTTCAACGCCGCCAACGAGGGCGGGCACAACACGCTCTTCACGGATCCCAGGGCGCAGGAGGCGTTCTTCGACCTGTGGCGGCAGCTTTCGGAGCGGCTGAGGTCGCAGCCGGTGGATGCCGTGGCGTACGAGATCATGAACGAGCCGGTGGCGGACGATCACGAGCAATGGAACCGGCTGGTCGCGGGCGCGCATGCGGTCATCCGGCGCGTGGAGCCGGACCGCGTGCTCATCATTGGCTCCAACCGCTGGCAGATCCCTTCCACGCTGCCCTTCCTCAAGGTCCCGGCCGGCGATCGGAACATCATTCTCAGCACCCACACGTACTCGCCGTTTCTGCTGACCCATTACACGGCCAACTGGACCCCGGTGAAGATCTACAAGGGCAACGTGGGCTATCCCGGACCGGTGGTGACGGAGCAGGAGTTCGCCGAGCTGGCCAAGGCGGACACGAAAGGCGAGTTGAAGGAGTTGATCGGTAGCGCCCGGGACAACTGGGGACCGGAGAGGCTCGCCCAGGAACTGGCGCCGGCGATCCAGCGGGCCCGTGAGCTCGGGCTTCAGCTTTACTGCGGGGAATTTGGCTGCCTGCCGACAGTGCCGCGCAAGGACCGGCTGGCTTATTACCGCGATATCGTGGCCGTGATGGAGGCCAACGGGATGGCGTGGGCCAATTGGGAATACAAGGGCGACTTCGGCCTCTACGAGTGGCGCGACCCGAAGCAGACGACGTGGAAGCCGGACCGGGCGTTGCTCGATGCCCTGTTGGCCGGGGCCAGGGGAAAATGAACGGCCGCGAAACGGCACGATGACCCGTCGCGAACGCGCCGCCTATGTCGACCGTCGTCTGGCGGAGCTCTATCCCGAGACGCCCGTCCCGCTGGATCATCGCGATCCCTACACGCTGTTGGTCGCGGTGGTGCTGTCGGCGCAATCGACCGATGTGGGCGTCAACAAGGTGACACCTTCGCTGTGGTCGCTCGCGGCGGAGCCGGCGCAGATGGCGAAGGTGCCGGTGGAGAAAATCCGGGAGATCATCCGGCCGGTGGGTTTGTCGCCGCAGAAGGCGAAGGCCATCGCCGAGCTTTCGCGGCTGCTCGTCGAGCGGCATGGCGGCGCCGTGCCACGGACGTTCGAGGAATTGGAGGCGTTGCCCGGCGTGGGGCACAAGACGGCGTCGGTCGTGATGAGCCAGGCCTTCGGGGTGCCGGCGTTTCCCGTGGACACGCACATCCACCGGCTCGCGCATCGCTGGAAACTGAGCGATGGGAGCAGCGTGGTGCAGACCGAGAGGGACTTGAAGCGGCTGTTTCCCGAGGCGCACTGGAACCAGTTGCACCTGCGGATCATCTTTTATGGGCGCGAGCATTGCACGGCGCGGGGCTGCGACGGCACGCGGTGCGAGATCTGCCGGACGCTGTTTCCGGGCCGGGCGTCGCCGGCCAGGACTGGCAGGGGTTGAGCCTTGCCGGCATCGTCGTGCTCACGGTTTTGACGGTCCAATCGTAAAATAACGAGTCGGCGCATGTTGACCGGCAATTTCTGCGCACTAATGCAAAGTGCATGAGTTAGGGTGGGGCGGCATCGTTCCGATGAACGTTCTGCGCCATGTCCACCTATCGCATCGACTCTCCTCTCCGCCTCACACTGGCGTATGCACTATTTGGGGCGGTTTGGATCCTCGGCAGCGACCTCGTGGTGGCGAAGGTGGCGGGGACGTGGAATCTTCCGTGGTGGACGAGTTCGGCCAAGGGCATGGTGTTTCTGGTGATCACGGGTGGGGTGCTCTTCTTGCTTTCGAGACGCCTGATCGGCGGGCACCTGGCCATGGAGCGGGCATTGCGCGAAAAAGAGGAAAGGTGGCAGTTTGCGCTGCGCAGCGCCGGCACGGGCACGTGGGAGTGGAATGAGGTGACCGGTGAAATGGTTTTCTCCAGCCAGTGGAAGGCGATGCTGGGGTACGCCGAGCACGAGATTGCCAACCGCAAGGAAGAGTGGCTCGAGCGGATTCATCCGGATGATGTGGGTCAGGTCGTCCGGGAAATGAGCCGGCACCGGTCCGGGGAGACGCCTTCCTATGAGTGCGAATACCGGATGCGGACCCGCGATGGCAGTTATCGCTGGATGCTCGCACGGGGTTTGGTGGTGAGCCATTTGCCCGACGGCCGGCCCTCGCAGGCGTTTGGAACGCACACGGACATCACCCAACGGAAGATCAACGAGGCGCGCACGACCGAGGCGCTGGCGTTGGTGGAGGCCGTGTTGCGGGCATCACCGGCGGGCATCATTGCCTACGGACCGGATGGCCGGGCGATCCGGGCGAACGAATCGGCCGCGCGCATCGTGGGCGCGGACGTCGACGCGCTGCTCCGGCAGAATTTTCGGGAATTGGATTCCTGGCGGCGCAGCGGCATGCTGGCGGCGGCGGAGCAGGCGCTGGCGTGGGGCAACGAGAGCGCTTTTGAGGGGGAACTGCGCACGACGTTTGGGCGCGCGTTCTGGGTGGATGCGCATTTTGTGCCGTTTGATCATGCAGGTGGACGACATTTGCTGCTGGTGGTCAGTGACGAAACAGCGCGGCGGCGGTCGGCGGACGAGCTCAACCTGATGCATGCGGCCCTGCAGGCGGCACCGTCCACCTGGGTGATCACCGACGCCCACGGCGTGATCGAATGGGTGAACCCGGCGTTCACGCGTCTGACGGGCTACACGCTGGCGGAGGTCGCGGGGCAAACGCCACGGTTCCTGCGGAGCGGGCGTCACGATGCCGCGTTCTATCGTCGCCTGTGGGAAACGATCAGCCGGGGCGAAGTGTGGGAAGGCGAGATCTGCAACCGGCGCAAGGATGGCGGTCACTATGACGAGCACATGACGGTGGCCCCGGTGCGGGATGCCGGCGGGGTCATCCGGCATTATGTCGCGATCAAGGAGGATGTGACGGAGCGAAAGCAGCTCGAGCAGCAGATCACCCGCACGCAGCGGCTGGAGAGCATCGGCCTGCTGGCCAGCGGCATTGCGCACGACCTGAACAACGTGCTCACGCCGATCCTGCTCTCCGTGGAATTGTTGAAGGCGAAGTTTCCCGCCGCGGATGCATGCCGGTATCTCGAGACCGTCGAAACGGCGGCCCATCGCGGGGCGGGGATCGTGCGACAGGTGCTGACGTTTGCCCGCGGGATCGATGGGGGCGAGCGCACCGAAGTCCAGCCGCGCTACCTGCTGAAGGATGTTAACCAGTTGATCGAGGAGACCTTTCCCCGGAACATTCGCATCGAATTGGACCTGCCCCGGGATGTGCGGGCAGTGATGGGTGACCTGACGCAGCTGCACCAAGTGGTGCTGAATCTGGCGGTAAACGCGCGCGATGCGATGCCAGATGGGGGCGTGCTGGGTTTGACCGCTCGCAACGTGTGGATCGCTGAAGAGGACGCGGCGCGACCGGGGATATTGCCGGGACCGCACGTGGTGGTGTCGATCGCGGACACGGGCACGGGCATCACGGCGGACGTGCTGGAGCATATCTTCGAGCCCTTCTACACGACGAAGCCGAGGGGCAAGGGGACGGGGCTGGGGCTTTCCACCGTGTATGGGATCGTGCGGAGTCACGGCGGCGTCGTCGAAGTTCGCACCGAGCTTGGGCGGGGAACAACCTTTGATGTCCTTTTGCCTGCGGTGCCCACGGCGGAGGTGGCCGGGGACAAGGAGCGAGCACGCTCAACGGTCCAGGGCCGGGATCGGCGCGTGCTGGTGGTGGATGACGAGGAGCCGATCCGCCGGGTGTTGATGCAGCTCCTGAAGCGTCGCGGTTTCACGGCGGTGCCGGCGGTGGATGGAGCGGATGCATTGCGGCAATTCGGGGAAGCGCCCGCGGGATATGCGGCGGCGATCGTCGACATGATGATGCCCGGCATGAGTGGCGCGGATTTGACGCGGGCATTGCGGCAACTGGATCCGCGGCTCCCGATCATCATCTCGACGGGCATGCTGACGGAAGAGGCGGACGGGGAGATGGCCGAAGACCTGAGGACGCTGGGAATCCACACATTTCTCAACAAGCCATATGCGGAGGAGGACTTGTTGGGCGTGCTGGCGGCGGAACTGGGTTCGGCGCCGCCTTTCGCCACGCAATTGACCGGCGTGTGAGCTGGGATGCGCGGTTGTTGCCTTGTTGTCACCCGAGGCGGGTTCGATCCACGAAAAAGCCGCCTCTCAGAGAAGGCGGCTGCCGGAAGGGATGGTGGACGCTACTGGACTCGAACCAGTGACCCCCTGCGTGTGAAGCAGGTGCTCTAACCAACTGAGCTAAGCGTCCGAAACGAGGGGCGAGGGTTGAGAGCCATTTCGCGCGAATCAACCCTCATTTATCCAATAAGCCGGCGAGGCGCCGACTCAGACGAAAAGGGGGCGCATGGCCTGGCTGAGGGACTCGTGTTTCTGCTGGAGCTCGCGATAGAAGGATTTGCGACGCGCATCGGGGGTGCAGCGCGTGGCTTCGTTGATGGCAACGATGCCGTTGGTGAAGTCGGTAAGCTTGGCCTTCTTGCTCTGAAGGAGAGCCTCGCACCAGGCGGCTTGCAGGGCGCCGCCGAGCGCGGCGCCCTCGTCCTCCACCATCGCCACCACGGGGACGCCGAAAATGTCGGCCATCATTTGCCGCCAGTAGGCCGAGCGCGAACCGCCGCCGGTGACGCGAATCTCGCGCGGCTTCATGCCGAGGGCGGTGAGGCGGCGGAGGCCATAATTCATGTTCATGGTGACGCCTTCCATGGCGGCGCGTGCGAGGTGTCCCGGGCTCAGGGTCGTGAGATTCAGGCCGGTGAAGACGCCGGAGCTCTTGGGCAGGTTGGGCGTGCGCTCGCCGGCGAAATAGGGGAGAAGGGCGAGACCGCCGGCACCGGCGGGGGTGCTGGCGACCGCCTGTTCGAGTTGGGCATGGTCCCAGTTGAAGAGGGCGCGGAACTGCTCGGTGACCAGGGTCACGTTCATGGTGCAGAGGAGCGGCAGCCAGCCGCCGGTCGAGGAGCAGAAGGCGGCGATCTCGCCGTTGGGGTCCACCACCGGCTTGCTGCTATAGGCGTAAATCGTGCCGCTTGTGCCGAGACTGGCCGAGACGACGCCGGGTGACACGTTGCCCGTGCCAATGGCGCCCATCATGTTGTCGCCGCCGCCGGCGCTCACGATCACGTCGGAGGAGAAACCGTATTTCTGGGCCAGAGCGGGTCGGAGGGTGCCGGCGGCCTGACTGGAGTCGGAGAGGGCGGGTAGCCAGTCGGCGAGGTTCTTGTCGATGGCCTTGATGACGGGTTGCGACCAGGTGCGCTTGCGAACGTCCATCAGCGCGGTGCCGGAGGCATCGCCGTGCTCCATGAAGTAATTCCCCGTAAGGTGAAAATTCAGGTAGTCGTGCGGCAGCAGGACGTGGCGCAGGCGCTTGTAATTCGCGGGCTCATGGCGTTTGAGCCAGAGAATCTTGGGCGCGGTGAAGCCGGGCAGGAAGGCCAAGCCCGCGGTGCGGATGGCCGCCTTGGTCCCGCCGAGTTTTTTCGTCAGCAAGTCGCATTCCGCGATGGTGCTCGTGTCGCACCACAGTTTGGCCGGACGAATCACATCCCCGTTCGCGTCCAATGGGACAAAACCGTGCTGCTGGCCCGACACACCAATACCGCGCACGCGGGAGCCGTCGATCTTGGCGGCGACCTGCATGATCACGGAGTCGAGGGCGGCGGTCCATTCCTGGGGGTGCTGCTCCATGTGGCCGGGGGGCAGGCCGGCGATGAGGGAGTGCGGGGCGCGCGCCTCCGCCACTATCTTGCGCTGTTGCAGGTCCAGGGCCACGGCCTTGGTGCTTTGGGTGCCGCTATCGATGCCGATGAAGAGGGACATGGAGGGGTCGGGGTTATGTAAATAAAAGGAGGGGGGAGGGTGCTAAAGCGGAAGTAAATTTGAGCGGATCAGTCTTCGGAACGCTAGTTTACAATCGCGCTACAGTTAGACCGACCTCGCCTTTGATTCCCCCAACCGGTCTGGTTCAGGTATTTCACCCTAGGTTCTCGACCTCCCGGTCAACTATACCCTGAACCTTACCTCGTTACCTCGTATGAACACCAAGAAACGCACACTACGGTGCGGGCTATCCATGCTCGGCACCCTCGTGCTTTCCTCCACGTGGGGATATGCACAGACAGCAGCACAACCGGCGGCACAAGCTCAGGAAGAAGAAGACGTGCTTGTCCTTTCGCCGTTCGAAGTCTCGGCAGATGAAGACACCGGATACGCGACCGCGACCACCCTGGCGGGCAACCGTTTGAACACGGAACTGCGCGACATCGGTAACGCGGTCACGGTCATCAACAGCCAGTTCCTTCGGGACATTGCGGCGACGGACAACTCGTCCCTCCTGCAGTACACCGTCGGTACCGAAGTTGGTAACGTCGGCGGTAACTTCGCCGGCACCGGCGACGGCGCCTTCCTCGACGAGTCGAGCCGGTTCGTTAACCCCAACCAGAACACGCGCGTTCGCGGTCTGGCTGAGGCTGACAATACCCGCGATTACTTCCTCTCCGACATTCCGTGGGACGGCTTCAACGTTGACCGCGTTGACCTCCAGCGCGGACCGAACTCGATCCTGTTCGGCCAGGGCAGCCCGGCCGGCATCATCAACGTCGGTCTGAAGCAGGCCTCCTATCGCAATGCGAACGAGGTTGCCTTCCAGATCGACCAGTGGGGCTCCACCCGCATCACCGCCGACTTCAATCGCGTGCTCCTCAAGGACGAGCTCGCGGTGCGCGTCATGGCGGTCCGCGAGAAGGAAAAGTTCCAGCAGGACCCGGCCTTTGAAGAAGACAATCGCTTCATGGGCGCCGTTCGCTGGGAACCCAAGTTCCTCCGCAAGGGCAGCGCTCGCACCATCCTGAAGGCCTCCTTCGAGAAGGGCGAGATCGACAGCAACCGCCCCCGCACCCTGCCCCCGCTCGACCTGATCTCGCCTTGGTTCTACACCGGCACCTTCCAGGGCCGGTTCCCGAGCGATGATCCGGCGACCCACATTGCCGGCACCGCTACGCCTTACACCAAGGGCGGTCCCCGCACGTTCAACAACCTGAACAAGCAGACCTTCAATCCTCACATCGTGATGGACGACAACTCCGGTCTCCCGGATCATGGTCAGGCCCGTCCGAAGATCAACGGCGGCGCCAACAGCGGCCGCCTGAGCCCGTACTACCAGCCCTGGCTGGGCAACTACGGCCAGCAGTTCGGTGGCCCGAACGCCTTCTTCGGCACTGATGGCGGCGTTCCGAGCTACTGGATCTGGGAAATCCGCGCCACCCGCGGCATCAACTCCCTGGGCGCGGACGACAACGGCGTGGGCGAATTCGCCTTCCATCGCCCGGTCGGCATCGCGAACATGGCGCAGTTTGCCAAGAGCGCGCAGCTCCCCTACGCCGAAGTTTATAAGAACTTCAACCTCAGTGACGCCTCGGTGTTCGACTTCTACAACCAGTTGCTCGACGGCCCGAACAAGCGTGAGTGGTCTGACTTCGACTCCTTCAACGCCTCCATCGCCCAGACCTTCCTGGACGACAAGCTCGGCTTCGAAGTGGTTTATAACGAGCAGAACTACAGCAACGGTCAGATCGCCCTCCTCGATGGCGAGCGCCAGGCCATCTACATTGACATGATGAGTGTCTATTCCGACGGCACGTCGGCGGGCACGAATGGTGTCAACTTCCAGAACGGTACGGCCAATCCCAACGTCGGCCGCGCCTTCGTGACCGACAGCGGTCAAGGTGGCAATCGCAGCTACGAGTCCAAGCGTGAGTCCGCTCGCGCCACGGCCTTCTTCACCCACGACTTCACGAAGAAGGGCGACGGTGCCCTCGCGAACTTCCTCGGCCGCCACACCTTCACGGGTCTGTGGGCTGAGGACAAGCTCGACCGCGAAGACCGCAGCTGGCAGCGCTATGCCGTTCTCGACATGAACTACTGGACCTTGTTTGACGGCGGCAACGGCATCCGTTTCACGGACAACGCCTTTGCGGTCAACCGGGTGATTTACCTCGGTGACAGCCTGTCCAGCCGCGCCAGCGCCTCCGGCGCCTACCTGCCGCGTCTGCAGAACGTCAACAGCGCCCCGAGCGGCACGATCCGCTTCTTCGACTCGACCTGGGTCGCGACGGGTGTGAACCCGGCCGCTCCGTGGGAAAACGCCTACTATCCGGTGGGCGATACGCGCCGCAACTCGTTCCAGTCGGAGAACTCCGCCAACTACCGTGGCTGGATCAACGCTCCGTTCCAGATCACCGATTCCGAGGCTTCCCCGCAGAATCGTGATGCCCTCACGACGAACGCCCGTCTCCGTAAGAACAAGACGGATTCCAAGGCCTTCGTCTGGCAGGCTCACCTCTTCGACGGCGGTCTCGTCGGTACCTACGGCTATCGCGAAGACACCGCTGGTGCCTCCGAGTTCTCGCAGAATGCGAGCAACCGTCCGGCTCCTGGCTTCCTGAACTGGGACCCGAGCTTCTACAATCTGAACAACGCCACCTGGAGCGAAGTCAGCGGCACCTCCCGCAGCTACTCGATCGTGGCGCACTTGGATGAACTCCCCGCGATCAAGAACTTCGCGGAGAAGCTCCCGGTTCGTGTCACCCTGTTCTACAACAAGGCCGAAAACTTCCAGCCCTTCGCTGGTCGTCGTGACGTCTACGGCGAGGACATCGCCCTCCCGAACGGCAACACCAAGGACCTCGGTATCCTCCTTGAAACCAAGGATGGCAAGTACTCGCTCAAGCTGAACAAGTACGAGACCTCGGTGAAGAACGCCAACAGCAGCGGCCTCGGCGGCAGCTGGTTCATCGGTGCCTCCCAGCAGTGGGCCGGCAACTGGGTCAATATCTTCGAGCTGAACTGGATGGGTGACAACTCCGGCACGGTCGGAACCGATCCCACCAACAGCCGCTACAACTGGCAGGACGCGCCCGACCGCGAGGCCGCGGCGATTGCTGCCTGGCGTCAGTGGCAGACCAGCCCGGTGGCCCAGAAGTTGAACTCGGCTTGGAATATCGACGTGACGAACCGGAGCTCCGGTCTCGGCAGCACGACGCCCGCCGGTTTCGCCATCACGGAGGACAGCTTCTCCAAGGGTTATGAAATCGAGCTCAACGCCCAGCCGACCCGCAACTGGCGCCTGACGCTGAACGCCAGCAAGACGTTCGCCACCCGTAAGAACATCGGTGGCGCGAACCTTGCCGAGTTCGTTCAGGCTTATGAGACGTTCCTCAATGCCACCGCGGTGGATGTCAACGGCCAGACGTTCCGTCCGGGCGGTGACCTCCGCATCTGGTGGGGCGGCGCCGGTAACGAAACCGCGCTCTATCAGTGGAACCTCAACGTCGGTTCGAACTACCTCGGCCGCGCGCTGCAGGAAGGCACCAACGTGCCGGAACTGCGCGAATGGCGCGTCAACGCCATCAGCAACTACGACTTCACCGAAGGTCGCCTCAAGGGCTTCAACCTGGGTGCCGCCGTTCGCTGGCAGAGCGATGTCGTGATCGGTTATCCCCCGATCCCGAACCCCGACACGTCCGTCTCCTATCCGGTTTACGTCTTCGACATCGCCAATCCCTACAAGGGACCGGCTGAGACCGACGTCGACCTCTGGGTGGGCTACGGCCGCAAGCTGTCCGAGAAGATCGATTGGCGCATCCAGCTCAACGTTCGTAGCGTGGGCAAGGGCAACGATCTGATCCCGATCACGGTCCAGCCCGACGGAACCCCCGCCGGCTACCGTATCGCTCCGAGACAGTACTGGTCGCTGTCGAACACGTTCCGCTTCTAAGCGGACCGAAGTTTCAGAAACTCTCGCGCCTCTCCGAAAGGAGAGGCGCTTTTTTTGCGCGCCAAAGACGAGGGCCCCGGTTCGTCAGGAAAGGTCACACCCGCGTTCCTCTGTCAGTATGAGTGTGGTGGGTGGCTGGAGCACTGCTTACCCGGAACCTCCGGTTGGACCACGAATTCCCTCTGCAATCAAGGTACTGAAAGGTGGAACGCCGTGACCCCACCGCGTAGCGGCGAAGCCGCCCGGATCCAGCGCCTTGAGGTCAAGTCGCCCCACCTCCTATTGCAACGATCCGGATTAGCCAAACGCGATGAACGGATTCGCCCCCAAATCGCCGCGGAATCGGAGCATCGCCAGCGAGTTTCGCCCGCGCTCCAGATCCGGCCCTGGCCGCGAACCGGAGAACTTGGTGCGTGCCGGGACTGCGCCGCTCGCGCGTCAAGCGATCAGCGGTTCAACATCTCGTTTACGCGCGCGAGGTTTTCTCGGGCGGGAGCGAACTGCGGGTCGAGTTCGAGAACCTTCAGCCAGGCATCTCGGGCCTCGATGAGCGAGCCCCGTTGGGCATGAACCATGGCCAGGATATTGTGCGAAATCGGATTCGCGGGTGCGAGCCGCACCGCTTCCGTGGCGTGGCGAAGCGCCTGCGCCGACTCGCCGGGCAGCGGCGCCAAGGCCAAGGCAAGATTCTGGTGAACCCACGGCAGATGGGACGCGAGGGCCAAGGCGCGCCGGTAGCTGGCGATGGCGTCGCTAGTGCGGCCGAGTTGGCTATAGGCGTTGCCCAAATTTCCATGAATGTCGGGCGAGTTTGGTTCCAGCGCCAAGGCGGCTTCGTAGTGGGGCAGGGCGTCGTGAGCCCGACCGGGGATGCGGGCGAGGAGATTGGCGTAGTTGAAATGGGCTGCGGGGAAACCCGGCTGGAGCCGCAGCAAGGTGACATAATGCTGTTCCGCGGCGGGGGCCGTTTCCGGGCGCCGCGCGAGCAGATTCGCCAGCTCGAAATGCGCGGCGGCGTGTTGAGGGTCCAGGGCCAAGGCCTGCCGAAAACGGGCGGCGGCTTCGGCCTGGCCACCCGGCTGCCGCAATTGCAGCCTCCCGAGACCCACATGCGCCGCAACAAGGGTCTCGTTCCAGCGCAGCGCCTCCCGGTAATGACTCAATGCCTCGGCCTCGCGACCCGGCAGGCGGGAAAGCGCATCGGCAAGCAAACGGTGGGCGTCCGCGAAACGGGGCTTGGTCTCCAGCGCGATCCGCAGGTGGGCAATCATTTCCTCCGAATGGTCGGGCTGATCGCGCAGCAGGTGGGCCAAGGCAACATGAGGTTCCGCAAAATGAGGCCGCATTTCGATCGAGCGGCGCAGCAAGTCGGTGGCCTCCGCGATGCGATCGGGATCAGTCAACAGGACGCTGGCAAGGTCGTAGCAGGTGTCGGGAGAGTTGGGGTTCAACCGAAGGGATTCGGTGTAGTGGCGGATCGCATCGGCGCGGCGGCCTTCGATTTTGGACCAAGCCCATCCGAGGCATCGCTGAGCCATCCAGTTTTCCGGCACGCGGGCTACCGAGGCCGAGAAAAGAGCCAGGTTGCTTTGATAATGGCGGCTCTCCGCCCGGCTGAGCGCGGCAAAAGCCACGCATAGCGCCCCCGCCAATGCCCCGATGGTCCCACTACGCAGCCGGACCGGGGAACGTTCACACCAGGTGGCGACCCCGATCGCGGCGGCGCCGATCAAACCGAAGGTCGCGAGGTACTGGAAGTGATCGGCCACATACGAGAAGGCGAAGGGGAACACATTGAAGAAGCCGAGCGCGGGAAACAAGGTGCCGACCCAGAGCAGCCACGTGGCCAAGGGTCCGCGGGTACGCCGACGCACGGACCAACACGCAATCGTGATCGCCAGCGCTGCGACGAGAAATGGCCACCAGCCCGGAGCCAGCGCCGCGACGTCCCAGCGGGTATAGAAGAACGCCAGGTCCATTGGCCACACGACCGAACCAACATAAAACCAAACGATGCGTCCGGCGAGCAACAGGCGTTGCACGAAAGTGAGGGCATAGTCGGTCCCCTCGGCGCCGATCAGGTTGCGTTCGATCCAGACGGTGCCCAAGCCAGCAGCGAGGGCGAAACCGAACCACGGCAACAGCGGGAGAACGTCGCGCCGCCATTCGAGCCGCCCATGCCGCCACCACTGTATCACCAGCAGCGCGGCGGGCAGGGTGCAGGTAACGGTCTTGCTGCCCACCGCGAGCAGGAAGCAGAGGCTGGAGGCCACGTACGCGGTTGCCGTGCGCTTCTCCGTAAATCGGAGCCAGGCCAGGGCCGCGGCGAAGTAGAAGAAGGTCGAAAGGGTATTCTTCTGCTCGGAAATCCACGCCACGGATTCCACGCAAACGGGGTGCACCGCAACCATGAGCGCGCCACCCCAGGCGAACCAGTCAACGCGTGGAGCCGGTCCAACCGGAGCGGGCTGAGCGGGGCTGCGCGGGCTCGCGCCGCGTTTCGCCGGGATCTCCATCGACGCCGCGGCGTTCGGCGCGCGCAGGCGTTCCAGCACCAACGCCAACAGGCAGCAGGCCAGGGCGTGCTGCAGGACGTTGATCAGATGATATCCCCGGACAGCATCGCCCCAGAGTTTGTGTTCCAGCCAGAACGCGGTGTGCAGCACGGGGTAGAACTGCTGAGTGGCCTTCAAGTCGGTCCAGATTCGAATCAATCCGCCCGGGGCGCGGAGTTCCGCGCTGGTGAGGTGAGCCGGATCATCCCACAACACATCTCCGTTCAGGGCGGGTCCATAGCACAGCAGACAGGCGAGCAGGATTGCGCAAGGGCCGAGCCATTGGAGCAAGTGCCGGCGGGAAAGAGGCTGGGGCATGGCGGCAGACATTGGAAAGCGCCGGCTCCGCGGCGCAACCCTGAAGGGGGCAGCGTTCCCCGCTACTCAGCCGGAATCATGCAGATTATGGAGGCGCGTGGCTTAACCGCGCCCTTTTCCGGCTACGGAATAGTTCGACTGCGCGCACGGGGCAGTTCGCTCCATCGGCATCGTCCCGGCTCGGGCCATCCGGTACTCCGGGCCAGGTGAAACGACCGGCAATCAGCGCAGAACAGAGAGTATCTCGCGGAAGTGTCCTGCGGTGGTGGTCTGCCCCGAAAGTTCCGCTCGACGGAGACCCTCGGTTAGGATTCGCCGGGCGTCCGGAATTCGTCCGGTGCGGGCATAAGCCTGGCCAAGGAAAAGGGCGGCTTCGGGATTCTCCGGTTGGGCGCGTTGGTAGGATTCGAGCAAAGGAACGGCCGCGGCGACGCGATTGGTGATCAACAGGCGCACTCCGAGACTGGCATTCAGTTCGGGATGTTCCGGCCGCAGAAGTAGTCCCGCGCGATAGTGTTTTTCCGCGGTCGCCGGATCCCGCTGCTCGATGGCCCGGCCGGCGCGCAGGCGCCAGGTGGCCAAGATCTCGCGAACCTCCGGCGCGCCGGGATTGGCCTTGAGCAGGGGAAGCAAATAACGGCCGGCGTCCTCAATCCGACCCGCGTCCATCTCCAATCGCCCCAGCAGCAGGAGCGCCTTCGGAAAAGTTGGCTGCGACTCCAGGGCATGGTGCAGCCGTTGCACGGCCTCATCCCGGCGGCCACGTTCCATCAGGGCGAGGGCCAGGGCGAAATCGGATTCGGCGAGCGCCGGATTCAGCGCCAAGGCCCGGTGGTGAGCGGCGATCGCTTCATTGTCCCGTCCCTCGGCCTTCAGCAGGTATCCCAATCCGGCGTGAAGCTCCGCGGCGCCCGGATAGAGGCCCAAACCGTCCTCCAGTGCGCGCCGCGCTTCCGTCATGCGCTCCAAAGCCTGATGCGCCTCGCTCAGCTTGAGGTAATGCCGGGGCGTTGGCCGCGTGGTCTTGGCAAGGCTGATGCCACGCGAGAGAAAATCGTGCGCGGCCTCCGGGGATTCCTGCTCGAGCATCAATTCGCCCAAGAGCTGGTAGGCGAGGGGCTCGTCCGGGGCGACCGCGATGGCCTTTTCGAACTGGGCGCGGCCCAAGTCCCCCCGTCCGGTTTGATACGCGATCGTGCCGAGATGGCAGAGTCGTCTCGGCTCGTGACAGCGCGCGTTCAGTTGATCCATCCAAGGATCATCCGCCTCGCGAAAGCGTCCGGCCTCGCGCCCCAGCCAGCGGTGATGATCCGCCAGCTCCTCGCGGCCGGCGGCGGCCTGCAACTCGGCGTAGAGATTATGAGCGGCGGAGAACTTGGGGTGGTTTTTCAACACCCGTTCCAGGCGGCCGAGGGTTTCCTCCGTTCGGCCCTGGTGCTGCGCCAGCCGCGCCAATCCGAGTTCGGAATAGGGATCGTCGGGCAATAGCGCGAGCCGGCGCCGGTAATCGGCCTCGGCTTCGGCCAGGCGTCCCGACTTGAATTTCAGTTCCGCCAGGTGGAGCCACGGCACCGCCGCCGATGGATCCGCCCGGACCGCCGCCTGCCATGCCGCCTCGGCGGCCTCGTAGTCGCCCGCTGCGCGATGAAGGTCGGCGAGGTAACGGTGCCAACGCGGATCATCGGGCTGGAGTCGGATCAAGATCCTCCAGCAGTTCTCCGCTTCCTCATTGTATCCGTTCGCATGGAGGAGACGGCCCAATTCGGCCACTTCCGGTGCGTCCGCGGTGTGGGCCGCCTTCATCCGAGCCTGGTCGATCAGCTCCCGCACGGTGGAATTCGGCGTGACGGCCGGTGCTGCGGGCAACGCGGAACGCACGGCGGCGGTTCGGTCCGCGCGAATTTTCAAGTAGCCGCCGAGCGCGCACGCCGCGACGAGGACCAGCACGACAACGAAGTGGCGCCACGGGCGTCGTCGAAGCTCCGTCGGCTGGTTGACTCCCACTTTATTCACTTCCGGCGCCACAGCGTGATATTGCTCATGTTCTCGTAGGGCGGAAACGCGTTCAACGCCCCGGTTACGATCACGGGAACACCGTTTCCGTCGAGGTCGCCCACCGCCGCGGTCACGAGCTTGATCGGATGACGGGCGATTGGCATCGGCGTGAAGTTTTCCCGTCCGTCATTCAACCACGCCATCATGGACACGGATTGCGGGTCATCCCAGTCGGCAAAGCCGCTCACCGCGAGAAGGTCGGTGTGACCGTCGCCATTCAGATCCGCGGCGCAGGGGGCATAGGCTCCGGGAAAGTTTCCCACGCGGTGAAACCGGAATGTTCCCTGCCCGGTGTTCTCCAGCCACTGCATGCCGTGCCAGGGACGGTGCCCGCGCACTGCGTAGTCAAACCCGTCGCCGTTGGTGTAGATCAAATCCGGGCGTCCGTCGCGATTGACGTCGGCCACGGCCAAGCCGCTGCTGCCATAATCCTCATTGGTGGAGCCCCACACGAGCGTGTCCTTGAGACCTTGGCCGTTGCCATCGACGAAGAGGTGGACCTCCTCCCACTCCTGGGAAACGAGCGCCGCGAAATCCGGGCGTCCGTCGCCGTTGAAGTCGGCCACCGGGGTGTGCACGGTGCCGGACTGGCGGTTGACAATGTGGCTCTCGAATCGCCAGTCGCCTTTGTTCTCCATCCAGCGGATCTCACCTTGGGCGTAACCGAACTGGCCCACGACGAGGTCGAGCCTGCCGTCCCCATTCAGATCCGCCGCGCGGACGTCGGTGACTCGCGCGGTGTTTTCGAGCAATGTGCGGGGCCGGAAGCGGCGGTTGTCCAGGTTTTCAAGCACCACAACCGCGCCGATCCGGTCATTGTTGGGCAACAATTGGCCCATGCTGCCCACCAGCACATCGAGGCGTCCGCTTCCCTGCGTGTCGGCGGCCCACACGCTCGCTGGGGCGGGAATATCGCTGGCAATGATCGATTCGGTGAACACGCCGCGCGGCGCCTGACGGATCCATCGCACGGTGTTGGCCCGGGCTTCGGCATAAATGACGTCGGGAAGCCCGTCCTGATCCAAGTCCGCGATTTGAAGATTCGTCACCAAGGGTCGGTCGTCCGGGCCGACCGGCGAGCCAATCGGCGTCGGCTCATAGGCGAGCGGTGGAAACGCCGCGCCCGGCGCCGCGCTGCGGACCCGGGAAGAAAGTGCGGGGGCAACGGGGGGGCGAACCAGCGTCCAAAGGAGGAGGCCGGCGCCAATCAAGACGGCCGCGGTGATCGTGATTTTCACGACAGGATGGCGGGACGAGGTCGACACGGATTATTGAGGCAGCTGTTGGCGGAACTCCGGCGGCAGAAGCCCCAGGGCGACCGCGTGCAGCGTCGGGTCGGCGAAGGCCAGGCCGTAGCCCCGGGCGAGCGCGAGCAGACGATAGAGGCTGATGGTGCCGAGTGACCGGAGCCGCTCGGCATCGGCTTCCTCCAGGCAGAACTCGACTTGGGGGCGGGCGAGATCAGGGCGTTTCACCTGCGCGAGCACAATGGCGAGATTGGCCCGGCGCTCCCACGAAAGATCCTCATCCTTCCCGTCCGCCACCGCCGGGAGGAGGAGAGGCACCACCCGGGCCAGGGTCCGGCTTTCGCCGCGGGCAATCGCCACCTGGGCGCGGGCGATCATGGCGCCGGCATCGTTGGCGAAGGCCTGCTCCAGCGAGTCGCTCACCGCCACGGCCAGATCCAGACGGCCCGTTTCCACGAAGTATTCGGCGAGGCGGCTCAGGGCGATGGCGTTCTCCTGTGGTTCGACGACCTCAAAAACTGCGACCGAGTCGCCCGCGAGTCCGTTGATCATCGGCATCTGATACGGCACGGGCCGGAGCCAACGCGGAGGAAGCCATTGCCGCAGCAAGGCGATCAGTGAGCGGTCGGATGCGTCCGGGCCAAGCCGAGCCAACTCGTCGAGCACCGTGTCCCATGACGGCACGACCACATACTGGACGCCCCGGCGCATCAGCAGCGCCTGCGCCTCATCGGCCGACGTCGTGGCCGCGATGCGTACTGCGAGGGTGAGGCCATCCTGATTGCCGGCGAAGGGCGACGCGATCACGGGGAGGCCGCCGTAATAGGCGAGCGAGCCGGAGAGCGCCGGGGGAGCCAGAGTAATGGCGCCCGGCTCAGAGCGGGCGGACAACCAGTGGGCGAGATCGCGTTCGATGAGCGCGCGTGCCTGCGTGGGCGTGAGTTCCTCCGCGACCTGGGTGCGAGGCCAAGAGAGCACGAAGGCTGGCAGGAAAAGCAGGGCGACCGCCGAGCGCCAGGCCAGTTGGGCGAAACCCACGGGGAGGCCGGTGACCACCACCGGAAGCAAACCCAGCAGGACGGCATCCAGGATGCCCCACCAACGCACTTGCACCACGCAGAGCACGATCAGGAATATCGCCGCACCGGTGACGACGAGCAGGTTTCGCCGGCCGGCCTGGTCGGTTTTCACCAGTTGGCGGAGGGCCAAGGCGACCAGCAGAAGCGGCAGGGCGCTGGCCACAAGCGGCAGCCCCAATCCGTCGGACCGGATCCATCCGGCGATGCTTTCTGCCCCCGTGTAATTGGCCAGCGCTGAGCCGGCGGGCCCAAAGGACATTGGCCGGCCCCCGTGGTACAGGAGCCAGGCGGTCACCAGCACCAGAATCGCGGTTGCGATCACCAGCCCGAAGAGATCGCGGCGCCCTGCCTCCTGCCGCCATTTGGTCAGGCGTACCAACGCCTCGGCACCGGCGAGCCACGCCGCCACCAGCAACGGATGATTGACATCGATAGTCACGCCCAGCGCTCCACCGGGCCGGCCTTCAACCAGCCATCCCGCCAGCGCCACGATCGCGCCGCCGGCGGCCCACCAGCGCCAGGGAAGAGGCATGGACGGGGTCGAGCCGGGCGTGTCGCGCGGAACGAACCACGCCGCCAGCATCCCGCCGAACCACACGGCGGTGAGGGCGATCAACTGGGTGCCACCGTCCAGCCACAGGCCGAGCCCGGCGCATGCCCCGCCGAGAACAAATTGAATTCGCCGGGCACGACCCAGAGTCGCGCGGGTGCCCGCGACCAGGAGCAACATGGCGCCGACGTTGGCGCTGAGAAATAACGCGTGATCATCAGGCTGGCCCGGGGCGAACACCGCGGTGATCGGAAAGAGCACGGCGATGCCGAGGGAGACGAGACCGCCGGTCGCCGGGCCGAAGCGGGCCATCACGAAAAGTCCGGCACCGAGGCACAGCAGCACCTGCAGCATCGGGTTGGCGTGGAGGGCGGCTCGTTCGATCGCGCGGGCGGGCAGGTCCTGCCAGCTGCCTTGAACGGTGGCGAGGAACCGGATCCAGGCGCGATAAGCAGAGGCTCCATGAATGGGGCGGCCCTCGGGCGCGTTGTCGTACTCCACGCGTGTGAGTGGTGTGTCACTCGCTTGCGCCGCTTGCGCATCCATGATCCAAGGCAGGCCTGAGGGCGTGCGCTCGGGCAGGATCAAGTTGCGCGTGCCCCGGAAATAGCCGGTGGGGGAGACGTCGTCCGGCGGCATGCCGGGAGCCAGCTCGCTCACGCGCTCAAATTCGGCCACCCGCTGGCTGGTGCCCCAAAGAACAAAGAGCGTCGCTCCCACCGTCAGAGCCAGCCATGGGAGGGAAGGGGGGCGGAAAAATCGGTTCATCAGGGCGCGGCGCGAGTACACGGGAAATTACGGACACTCCGGCGAAGCTGGCAAGAGCGGTTCGGGTCGATGGCGGCCGGCGAAGCACGGCGAGCGAAGGGACGCGCATCACCCCCGGATTGGGCTGCTTGACCCGGACGCCCGGCCCGAATCAAGATTCCGGCGTTGCTGCCCCACGTCCCCGTTCACCTGTGAGATCCCTGCTGATCAAGTCCCGCCGGCTGACGGCGACGGTCGTTTTGCTGGCCAGTGGCGCGGCCGGTGTGAGCGCGAGCGAGGTCTCGTCCACGCCGCTGGCACCCCGTCCGGGCG
>JAEZDN010000017.1 GCA_023433275.1 Verrucomicrobiota bacterium | reverse complement strand
CGTCTCCGCCATTCGCCCGTCGATTCCTCCTTCCTGCCTCATCCCGCTTGTCGCGCCGCTTCCGTTTCTCCACGTTCCGGCGCCATGAACCCCACCCTGGGCTACATTGCGCTAGGCCTCGCCGCGGGTTTCGCCAGCGGCTGTTTCGGCATCGGCGGCGGCATCATCATCGTCCCGATCCTGATGCTCGCTTTCAAAATCGACTACCACGTCGCCGTCGGCACGTCCCTCGCCCTCATCATCCCCATCTCCCTCGCCGGCAGCGCCACCCAATTCAGCCTCGGCAAAATCAATTGGAATGTCTTCTGGGCCTGCGCGCTCGCCGGCGCCGCCGGCGCCATCCTCGGTTCGCTTTTCATTCAGAAAATCCCCGCGCTCTACGCAAAACGCGCTTTCGCGGTCTTCCTCCTCTACGCCGCCGCCCGCCTGTGGACGAAATAACTTCCCCCCATCCCAATCGCTCGTGTAGGGGCGCAGTCTTGCTGCGCCCTCCCGCCATCAGCCCGTCCCCGCAGAAATGCGACTGAGCCGACGCCGAGCTCCCAGGTCCTTTCCTGCCTCCCCGCTTTCCCCATGACCTCACCTCAAGCCCGCCTGTCTACCCTGCTCCTCGTCCTCCTCGCCCTCGCGTTCGCGCCCTCCGCCCCCGCCGCGGAAAACCCGCCCGCCCAAAAGCCGCGATTCATCTACGTCCTCCGCCTCGTCGAGCGTCTCCACGCCGACGCCGGTTGGACCAAGGCCGACGAGGAAACGATCGGACGCCATTTCCGCCACCTCAAGGCCGCCACCGAACAAGGCCAGGCCATCGTCGTCGGCCGCACGCTGGAACCCGGCGACAAGACTTTCGGCATCGTGATCTTCGAAGCCGAGAACGCCGAAGCCGCCCAAGCCTTCGCCGAAAGCGATCCCGCCGTCGTCGGCGGCGTCATGACCGTCGAAGTCCGCCCCTTCGCCCTCGTCCTGATGCGAAACATGTAAGTCCGTAGGGGTCGACCTTGGTCGATCCCTGCCGCACGGACCGTTTCTCTCCGCCCGTCCACGCGCCCCACCCGCGCCCTCGCCCAAGTGGAGCCGGGGCGCCCTCGCCCCGGTCGTCCAACCCGCCCCGGTCTCCCAACTTCGCCCGGTCCCGCGCCCCGACCGCCGCGACGTTCCCATTATCGGGATCGCCCAATCCCGCCGACGGCGATGCCATGATCTTCGATCTTTCACTACTGCGTTCTAACCATCTACTCCTCCGTCATATACATTTCCTCTGTCGGCTGGCACACCGGTTGCAAAGCTCAGGCATCCCCATCCCAGATGCTGAACTTCCGGAGCCTCGTTTCCACCCTTTCCCTCGCCCTCGCCGCGTCCACCTCCCTGGCCGCCGATGCCGCACCCGCGCCCGTCTTTGAGCCCTTGTCGCTCAGCCGCGCCATCGAACTCGCGCTCGCCCAAAACTTCTCGATCAAGGTCGAGGGCTACGACGCCGCCATCGCGTCCGCCCGCGTCACCGAGTCGCTCGGCAAATTCGACCCCGTCCTCAGCGGCTCGTACTCCACCTCCGGCAGCCGCAATCCCCTGCTCTCCTTCGACCCGACCTCCGGCCTGCGCAACACGACGTACGACCAGGCCGACAGCTACGACGCCGGCGTCAGCGGCCTCCTGCCCTGGGGCATGACCTACCGGTTGGGCGCCAGCACGACGAATGCGCGCGGCACCTTCAATAACTACGCCGATAATTTCGATTCCTTCGCCGGCGCCTCCGGCACCCTGCCGCTTCTCCGCGACTTCGGTTTCGGGCCGACGCTCGCCTCCATCCGCATCGCCCGCACCAACCGCGACATTGGCGAATGGCAGTTCCGCCAGTCCGTGATCGACACCATCACGCGCGTCACCTTCGCCTACCACGATCTCAACTTCGCCTACGCCGCCCTCCGCTCCGCCGCCCGCTCCCGCGACCTCGCCAGCGAGCTCCTCGCGGAAAACGAAAAGCGCTTCGGCGTCGGCTCGATGTCCGAATACGACGTCACCGCCGCCCGCGCCCGCGTGGCGGGCCGCGAGGAAAACGTCCTCTCCGCCGAGCGCCGCCTGCTCGACGCCGAGAACTACCTCAAGCAACTCATCTCCGACGAGCGCACGCCCGCGCTCCTCAGCCGCCGCCTCGCCATCGAGCCGCCCGCGCCCGCGCCGATCGTGATCGTCGACCCCGTCGCCGACTTCCGCGTCGCGCTCGAAAAACGCCCCGACTACCAGCAGGCCCAACTCGCCACCAAGCTCACCGGCATCAACGCCCGCCTCCAGCGCAACCAGCTCCTCCCCCGCGTGGATCTCGTCGGCAGCTACGGCTACAGCGGTCTCGACCCCGACCGCTCGGCGAGCCGTCGCCAAATCCAGGACAAGGACTACCGCGCCTACAGCTGGGGCGTCGTCGTCTCGCTTCCCCTCACTTTCACCACCGAGCGCGGCCGCTACCGCGCCGCCCGCCTCCAGCAACAACAGGCCTCCACCCGCCTCGAGGAAATCGAGCAGGCCATCGTTGTCCTCGTCGGCAACGCCGCCGGCCAGATCGAAACCGCCCAGAAGCGCATCCAGGCCGACCGCGAGGCCCGCGAACTCGCCCAAGCCACCCTCGACGCCGAAGTGAAGCGCCTGCGCGCCGGCCAAAGCAGCACGTTCTTCGTCGCCCAACAGCAGGAACTCCTCTCCATCGCCGAAGTCCGCGAGGCCGCCGCCATGTCCGATTATCACAAGGCCCTCGCCGAATACGACCGCCAGCTCGGCCTCACGCTCGAGAAACTGAACATCACGCTCGACGTCCCGAGATAACGACAGCGCCCAGCCTTTAGCGGTCAGCCATCAGCCCAATCCAGTTACGACAGCAAAACCCCTCGGCAGTGTGTGTAGGGGCGCAGTCTTGCTGCGCCCTGAAGCATGCACCGCGAACAAACGGAATGCAAAATTCCTCAACTCCCTATCCATCCGTGTGAATCTGCGTTCATCTGCGGTTAAACTGCGTGAGTCCGGCCCAGCTCTTAGCGATCAGCCATCAGCCCGATTCGGTAACAACAGGAAAACACCTCGGTAGTGTGTGTAGGGGCGCAGTCTTGCTGCGCCCTGAGGCATGCACCGCGAACAAACGGAAGCCCCCCGCAAGTCCGCGCCCCTCCCGCGATCAATCATCTCGCAGACCCGTTCTAGCTGAAAGCTGACCGCTGATCGCTGATCGCCTATCGCTTTCCGCTTATCGCTTTCCGCATTCCGCTCTCCGCTCTCCGCTTCCCGCTTCCCCTCTCCTCTCTCCACTTTCCGCATCTCGCTGATCGCTGACCGCTGACCGCTGATCGCTGATCGCTGACCGCTGAAAGCTGACCGCTGACCGCTTCCCGCTTTCCGCTTCCCGCTTCCCGCTTATCGCTTCCCCCATCACAACGGCCGAATCTTGATATTCCGAAACGACGCGTTCTTCCCGAACAACACGATGCGTCCTTCGCCATGCACGCCGTAATCCGGCACATCCTTGAACCGGCTGCTGCCCACCGCCTCCCGCCAGCCCGGCGAATCGATCATGTACGTCATCACGCGGTCGCCGTCGATCCAGTGCTCCACTTGGTTGCCATAAACCGACACCTTGCTCCGGTGCCATAACCCAGGCTGCGGCGTGATCGTTCGCCACAATTCCGTGAGCCCGCCATTGCCGCCCATCCCGGCGCCTCCGGCCAGGTCCACGAGCAGGCCGGATTCCTCCGCCGGACGATCCTCATCCGCCCGCAGGTAAACCTGGCACACACCGTCCTCGTCCGCCTTCCAGTCGAACAATAATTCGAAATCGCGATACTCGCCCTCCGACACCAGCGCCGTCCCGCCACTCGTGGTGAGCCAGCCGTCCGCCACGCTCCAGTTCTTGGGAATCTTGTTTTGCCCATAACCGCGCCAATCCGCCAGCGACCCGCCATCGAAAAGGAAACGCCATCCCTGCGAGCGCTCGACCGCCGTGATCCTCGGTCTCTCCTGCGCAACCGCCGCGCTCACCAACGCCAGCACCGCCAGCAACAAACGGGGGTAATTCATGCCCTTGAATGTGCAGCTGCTCCGCATCCGGTCAACCGCGCGGTGCCCAATCCCGCATCGGTCGGGGCCGACCTCGCTCGGTCCTCGCCTCGATATGCCCTGACTCCCCTCCATGTAGGGGCGCGGCTCGACCGCGTCCGTTTGTCGCTGCGGAAACCCAGGACGTGGACGAACCACGCCCCGACAACCGAACCGTTGAACCGCGCACGCTGCTGCATCGCATTCCGACTGCATGGTTCCGACTCCCGACGGGCCCACCGATTCCGATGCCCTGATTCCCCTCTATGAAGAGGGGCGCCGCGGAGCGACGGCTCGCCACGCCCCCGCCACGCCGTCCATCCCCCTGGAGCCGGGGCGCCCCCGCCACGGTTTCTCGTCCCCCCTGGAGCCGCAGCGACCCCGCTGCGGAAAATCACCGCTGCCCACCTCGTTCGCGCTCCCCCCAAAAATCAATCCCCCATCCCGGTAG
>JAEZDN010000135.1 GCA_023433275.1 Verrucomicrobiota bacterium | reverse complement strand
CCCCCCCCGGCCCCCCCCCCCCCCCCCCCCCCCCCCCGGGCCTCTATCTTTATAGGTCATCCCTTTTCAGTGCGCCGGGCCTCCCCTTTTGCCCGGAACCTCGGCTTTAGCCCGGGCCCGGCGCGCTGATTAAAAGGGAGATACATGATCAAGCCCCGGCTTCGCCGTGCCCGACGGCCGCATCGGCCCTCGTGGGACCCGGCCGCCTTCTTCGCCCGGCCTCCCACCCAAGAAGCGACGGGACCGCCCGGGCTCCCCATGCGCTCAGTCGGATTTCAGGTTCAGCCTTGCCAAGCCCAAGGCCGGAACGCACCGTGACCGTTTTCCCATTTTAAACAGGTCCGCCCGAACATGAACCAGAACATCCGCAACATCGCCATCATCGCCCACGTCGACCACGGCAAAACCACCCTCGTCGACAAGCTCTTACAGGAGGGCGGCGTTTACCGCGCCAACCAACGCGTCGAGGAACGCGCCATGGACTCCATGGACCTTGAGAAGGAGAAGGGTATTACGATCAAGGCGAAGAACACCTCCGTCCACTGGAAGGACAAGATCGTCAACATTCTCGACACCCCCGGCCACGCCGACTTCGGCGGCGAGGTCGAACGCGCGCTCCGCATGGTCGACGGCGTGCTCCTCGTCATCGACGCCTACGACGGTCCCCAGGCCCAAACCCGTTTCGTGCTCCGCAAGGCCCTGGCCCACGGCCTCAAGGTCGTCATCGTCATCAACAAGATCGATCGCGACAACGCCGATCCGGCCAAGATGTACGACAAGGTGCTGGAACTCCTCATGGAACTCAACGCCACCGAGGAGCAGTTCGACGCCCCGGTCGTCTATGGTTCCGGCCGCGACGGCTACATGATGTATCACCTCGGCGACGAGAAGAAGGACATGACGCCGCTCTTCGAAACCATCATCGAGCACGTCCCACCCCCGTTCGCCAAGCCCGACGAGCCGTTCCACATGCTCGTTTCCAACATCGATTGGAGCGACTACGTCGGCCGTATCGCCGTCGGCAAGATCCTCGGCGGCGTGGTCAAGGTCGGCGACCCCGTCTTCGTCATCCGCCACGCGGAGGCTGGCAAGAAGGTCCGCGCCAAGATCACCAAGATCTTTGAGTTCACCGGCCTCGGCCAGCGCGAGGTCGAATCGGCCGCCGCGGGCAACATCGTCGGGCTCTCCGGCTTTGAGGACGTCGACATCGGCGATACCCTTGACGTGCGCGACGCCGCCCACGCCCTCCCCTTTACCCAGATCGATCCCCCCACCCTGGAGATGCAGTTCTGCGTCAACGACGGCCCGCTCGTCGGCCAGGAAGGCAAGCTCGTCACCTCCCGCCAGCTCCGCGAGCGCCTGATGCGCGAGCTGAAGACCAACGTCTCCATCCACATCGAGGACTCCGACAAGGCCGGCGTGTTCAACGTCAAGGCCCGCGGCGCCATGCAGGTGGCCGTGCTCGTCGAGACGATGCGCCGCGAGGGTTTCGAACTCCTCGTCTCCCGCCCGACCGTCATCGAGAAGATTGGTCCGGACGGCGAGCGCCAGGAGCCCTATGAGACCGTCTGGATCGAGGTCCCCGACGAGTGCGTCGGCGCCATCATGCAGAACCTGGCCAACCGCAAGGGTCGCCTGACCAACATGGAGAAGCTCTCCCACTCCACCATGCTCGAGGCCGTCATCACCACCCGCGGCCTGATCGGCATGGAGATCGACGTCGTCAACGCCACCAGCGGTCGCGGCGTGCTCAGCCACTTGTTCAAGGAATACGGCCCGCTCGCGGGCGACGTGCTCACCCGCATCACCGGCACCCTCATCGCCACCGAGGCCGGCGAGACCACCGCCTACGCCCTGGTGATGTGTCAGGAACGCGGCAAGCTCTTCGTCAATCCCGGTGAGCAGGTTTACGAAGGCATGATCGTCGGCGAGAATCCCCGCAACGAGGACATCGCCATCAACGCCGTCCGCGAAAAGAAGCTCACCAACTTCCGCTCCCAGGGCGAAGGTGTGGCCGCCGGGCTCACGCCCGCGACCAAGCTCTCCCTCGAGCGCTCGATCGAGTACATCGCCGCCGACGAACTCGTCGAGGTCACGCCCAAGAGCCTCCGCCTCCGCAAGCGGATCCTCAACAATGCCGCCCGCATGAAGGCCGCCAAGGCGGCCAAGTAAGGAGACCTCGCTTCCTTCCTCCGACCCGCTCGCCCCCCGGCGGCGGGTCTTTTATTTGCCGGTATTCCCGGGCGCCCCGGCCAGCTTTGACACCTGCTGGCGCGCCGCGATCACCTTGGGGTGCTGTTCCCCGTATCGAACGAGCAGCGTGTCCACTTCCGCGCGGGCCAGCCGCAACTCCCGCGCCTCGTCCCCGGCACCCGGCAAGTGCCGCTCCAGCGCCTGAACCCGTACGCGGGCCGTCACCACCCGGACATTCCTGTCCCCGTAGCGCAATTCCGCCGCTGCCAGGTCTCCCCAGGCTTCGAGCAGTTCGGGCGGCATTTTCGGGTTGAGCTTAAATTTTTCATTCATCCGAGCGACCCGGCTCACCTGTTCCTGCAGCCGCGGATGGCGCTCCCCATAACGCACGCGGAGAGCCGCCAGCTCGACCCGGGCGTTCACCAGCACTTCTGGCTCGCCGCTGCCCGCGAGTTTCTGATGCTCAACTAACCGGGCCCGTTGCGCGGCCACCTGCGGATGATTGTCCCCATAACGCTGGCGCAATTCCGCGAGTCGCTCCTCGGCGGCCGACGCGGCGTCGCTGGCAAAAGTTACCAGCGCGGACAGGGCCAGGGCGGCCACGCTCGCCGGCCAGAACTTTGCGCCGAGGAATCCGCGGGTCGGGGCCATCGCCATGAACCGGCCGGGTTAGTGGGCCCCCACCGGCACCGTGGAGGTTTCCCGCTCGATTTCCGCGGCCTTCTTCAGGCCATGGGCGCTCGTGTTGCCCGTGAACTTCACGCACAACCGGTCCATCAACACATAAACGATCGGAATCACGAAGAGGGTGATGACCGTGGCCAGCGTGAGGCCGCCAACCACGACTATGCCCATCGCGTTGCGGCTTTCCGCCCCGGCGCCCGAGGCGAACGCGATCGGCACGGCCCCCAGCACCGTCGCGATCGACGTCATGATGATCGGCCGGAAACGGATGGTGGCCGACTCCAGCGCCGCTTCCGCCGCGCCTATCCCCTTCTCCACCTGGAGCTGGTTCGCGAATTCGACGATCAGGATGCCGTTCTTGGCCACCAGCCCGATCAACATGATCAGGCCGAAGCGGGAGAACAAATTGTCCGTCATGGCCGGCCCCCAGAAACGCGTGCAATAAAGCACCAGCAGCCCGCCCGCCACGGCGATGAACACGCCGGTGAAAATCGTCATCGGATGAATCCACGATTCGAACTGCGCCGCCAGGATCAGGAATGTGAAGAGCAGCGCCAGGGCAAAGAGCATCAGCGTGTCGTTGCCGCTCTCCACAAACTCGCGCGTTTCACCATCCCACGCGAAGGTGTAGCCCGCGGGCAGCTTCTCATTCGCCAAGTCCGTGAGAAACTCAACGCCGTCACCGATGGTCTTGCCTTCCACCAGTTGCGCGGTGAGCGACACCGCCCGCAGGCGGTTGAAGTGCGGGTAACTCTCGGGCACCGTGTCCTCCGACCAGCTCACCAGGTTGCTGAGCTGGATCAGCACGCCCTCGGTCGAGCGCACGTAAAGCCGCGCCAGGTCGTTCGGGGTGGCCCGGTTCTCGTCGGTCACCTGCACCATCACGTAATACTGCTGGTTGCCGCGCTGGAACTCGGTGACCCGGCGCCCGCCGAGGAGCGATTCCAGGGTCGAGGCGATGGTGCTGACGGGGACCTTGAGGTCCGCCGCCTTGGCCCGGTCGATGTTCACGTCGAGTTGCGGCTTGGTGGGCGACGGGTCCACGCGCGGCTGCACGAACATGCCGCTCTCGCGCATGGCGACCAGGAAATCGGCGCCTTGCTTCTGGAGCTCGCTGAAGTCGCTGCCGAGGAGAACCATGTTGATGCCGGTGCTGCGCCCCCGGCCGAACGGCCGGATGGGATTGGCGACCGCCTGCCCGCCCGTCACGTCCGCCTGGAACTGGCGCCGGATGTCCGCGGTGATCTCCTGGGTCTTCCGTTCCCGGTCCTCCCACGGCTTGAGCGTCGCGAACACGAAGGCGCGGCCGCCGTCCCCCGTCCGGTGAAACGTCCGGTCGATCTCCGGGATCTTCAGGATCATCTGCTCCATGTCGTACGAATACAGCCGCAAATACTCGGGGGTCGCGCCGATGGGCGCCACGAGGTTGGCCATGAAGATGCCCCGGTCCTCGATCGGGGTCAGCTCGCGCTGCAATTTCGTGTAGAGCGCGAGCCCGCCGACGGTGAAGATCATCGCCGCCACGAGCACCAGCGCCCGCCAGCGCATCGACGCCTGCAGGGCCCGCGCAAAGGCGTTATTGAGCCACACAAAGAAGGGCTCGGTCTTGTCATAGAACCATCCGTGCGCGGCCCGGCCTGCGACGACCTTCGACTTGAGCATCCGCGAGCACAGCATGGGCGTAAGCGTCAGGGCCACGAAGGCCGAGACCAGCACCGCCACCGCCAGGGTCAGGCCGAATTCGCGAAACAGCCGGCCTGTCTGGCCCGACTGGAACGCGACCGGCAGGAACACGGCCGCGAGCGTCAGCGTCGTCGCGATGATGGCGAACGCCACCTGGCGCGCGCCGAAGATCGCCGCGTGGATCGGAGCCTCCCCTTCCTCGATCCGGCGATAGATGTTCTCGAGCATCACGATGGCGTCATCCACCACGAGGCCCACCGCCAGGACCAGCGCGAGGAGGGTGAGCGTGTTGATGGAGAACCCCAGGGCGGCCATCACCGCGAAGGTTCCGACAATGGACACCGGGATCGCCACCAGCGGCACCAGCGTCGCCCGCGAGTCGCGCAGGAAAAGGAAGATCATCAACACGACGAGGACACACGCCTCCCACAGCGTCTTGTACACTTCGTTCACGGACCGCTCGACGAAGACCGAGCTGTCGAAGCCGATGTTCAGCTCGATGCCGTCCGGCAGGTCCGCCTTGATCAGCGGGATCATCGCCTTCACATCCCGCGCCACGTCGAGAACGTTGGCCTGCGCCTGGCGCAGCACCTGCACGCCAACCGTCGGCCTCCCTTTGAAATAGGATTCCGATCGGTATTCCTCCGAACCCAACTCCACCCGGCCCACATCGGAAAATTTGATCTGGTGCACCCCGCGCGTCGCCAGGACCAGGTTCTCGAACTCGGACACCTGGGTCATGCGGCCTTCGATCCGCACCGGGAACTCGCGCGACAATGACTCGATGCGCCCGCCGGGAATCTCGATGTTCTGCTGGCGAAGCGCGGCTTCGATGTCGGCCACGGTCAGCTGGTGCGCGGCGAGCCGGTCGCTGTCCACCCACAGCCGCATTGCATAACGCGGGCCGCGGATGTTAACCGAGCCCACCCCCGCGATGGTCTGGATCCGCTGGATGGCCACCCGCTCGACGAACTCCACCAGCTCGACCCGGGAATAGGTGTCGGAATTGAAGGCGAGCGTGATGACCGGCGACGAGTCGGCGTCCGCCTTGGTGATGACGGGTTCGTCGATCTCATCGGGCAAACGCCCGCGCGCGCGGCTCACGCGGTCGCGCACGTCGTTCGCCGCCTCGTCCACGTCGCGATCCAGGTTGAATTCGACCGTGATCCGGGACTGCTCTTCCTGAGATTCCGACCGGATCACACGGATGCCGTCGATGGATGCCACCTCGCGTTCGAGCGGCTCGGTGATCCGCGCCTCGACGACTTCGGCGGATGCGCCGCGATAGGAGGTCTGCACCGTGACCACCGGCGAATCGATCAACGGATACTCGCGCACCGGCAATCGCCCGAAACTCAACAGGCCGATGAGCACCACCAGGATCGAGGCGACCAGCGCGACGACCGGGCGGCGAATGGAGACGTCGGAGAGGACCATGGCTCAGCCCCCCACGCGAAACTCCGCCCGAAGGGGCCGCGGCAACAACTTCATGCCCGGGTACAAAATCAACGCGCCCACCCCGGACGCCACTACGGGCTGGTCCTCCGCCAGGGTCCCTTCGCGGGTCGGCTGCACTTCCACCATCCCGCGCTCGCGCAAGCCAAGCTGCACCTGCACCTCCTCGGCCACGCTCGCTCCGTCCCGCTGACGCACGGCCACGACATAAACGCCGTCGGGTTTGGCGAGGATGGCCCCCTCGGGCACGGTGAGCGCGCCCTGCCGCCGCTGCAATTCGATGTCGATGTTTGCGAACATGCCGGGTTTCAAGGCCGGAACCTCGCCGGCCAGCCAGCCTTTCACCTGGCTCGAGCGCGACGCGCGCTCGATGACGGACGAGGCAAAATAAACTTCACCATCCGCGCGGACCACGCCGGAAGGCGTTTGAGCGCGCAATATGAATTTCGATCCCGGCTTGATCCTTTCGAGAAAGCGTTCGGGCACCTGAAAGTCCACCTTCAGCCGGCTCAAGTCGTCGATCGTGGTGATGATGGTCGCCGCGGTGACGTAGTCGCCGGGCGAAATGGACCGCGCCCCGGCGATGCCGGCGAAGGGCGCCTTGATTTCCATTTTTCCGAGACGGACGCGCAGCAGCTGCAATTCCGCCTCAGCCGAGGCGAACTCCGAACGCGTGCGATCCGCCTCGGCTTGGGACATGGATCGCGCCTGCGTCAGGTCCTCGCTCCGCTTGAAATTGAGCTCGGCGAGGCGAAAGCGGGCCTCGGCCTGGGCCAGTTGGGCGCGCAACTCGGCGTCATCAATGCGGATCAACACCTGGTCCTTCACGACCGCGTGGCCTTCCTCGAACAAGACCGCGCGAACCTGACCGGAGATCTCCGCGCGGATCTGCGCCGTCTCGTTCGGCGCAAGTGAACCGACCAGCGAAAGCATCTCGGCCATGTCGCGCCGCATGACCGGCGCCACTTCGACCGGTTGCGCCTGGGCACCGGAGGCCGGCGCGGCGGAAGCGGCTGATTTTCGGCCGCAGCCACCAAGGCACACGGCAAGGGAGAGGAGTAAAAACAGGGGGGCAGACCTCATGCGGGCCCCACTTTTCCCATAATGCCCGCGTGCGCAAGTGACAATGAGGTGTCCCTGACTCGAATGAAATCCAACATGGCCGTGATGACGGCCTCGCCCGGCTTAGGTTACGAAACTCCGCCCGCACGCCCCGCTTTGAGGGAGGGAACGCAGGCCCGGATGCCTCAAACTCACGCGATCGCTGCGCCGTATCCGGCCGCGTCAAGCAGGTCGGGCAGCGCCCCGTCGGCGATCTTCAGCTTGAGCATCCAGCCCTCGCCGTAAGGAGAAGCGTTCACCTTCTCGGGATTGGCGTCCAAAGCGGGATTCAACTCGAGCACCACGCCGGAGATCGGAGCGTAGACATCGGACGCCGCCTTAACCGATTCAACGACGCCGAAAGTCTCCCCGGCTCTAAGGGATGCCCCCACTTTCGGGAGCTGAATAAAGGTGATGTCGCCCAGGCTGTTCTGGGCGTAATCGGTGATGCCCACCAGCGCGGTTCCATCCGCGGCGATCTTCACCCATTCGTGGGACTTGGCGTACTTCAAATCGGAAGGAATGTTGCTCATGTGTGACTCAGTGTTTCTTTAGCGGGACGAACGGCGGCTTGACGAGTTGCAAATTCAGTTTCGCGCCGCGGATGTCAGTCACCAGCGACTGCCGTGCCGCCGTCGCGTCGATCAGCGCCGAGCCGATCGCTTCATTCAGAATGGGCGAAAGCGTTCCCGAAACCACCTGTCCCACCGGGTTGCCCGCCTCGTCCATCACGACAGCGCCGGACCGGACAATCCGGCGATCGCCAGTGCGGAAAAACACGACGCGCTTGACCGGCCCCTGCGCTTTCTCGGCCCGCAAGGCCTCGGAACCCACGAATGCGCCCTTGTCCAGCTTTACCACCCAACCGAGCCCGGCTGCCAGGGGGCTGATCGTGTCGGTGATCTCGTGCCCATAGAGGGGAAAACCCGCTTCAAGCCGCAACGAGTCCCGCGCGCCCAACCCCGCCAGCTCCAAGCCTTGGGGAACGCCCGCGCCATGGATGGCCTCGGCCAGTCGCTCCACCTCAGTCGCCGCGCAATACAACTCCAGCCCGTCTTCGCCGGTATAACCAGTGCGGCTGATCAGGCACGAGATGCCCGCGACCAACCCGGTGGAAAAATGATAGTACCCGATATCGGTCAGGTTCACGGCCGTGAGACCCTGCGCGATTTCCAATGCCTTCGGCCCCTGCAACGCCAGCTGGCCATAGTCCGCCGACCGGTCCTCGACCGTGCAATCGAAGCCCTTTGCCTGCTCGCGCATCCAGGCGATGTCCTTCTCGATATTGCCCGCGTTGATGCACAGGAAATAATCCTCCGGCCCGCGCATGGACACGAGCAAGTCGTCGACCACTCCTCCATGGGGATGGCACATCACCGTATAAAGGACGCGACCGGGAAACAGCTTGCTGCAGTCGTTCGTCACCAGGTGTTGGAGAAACGCCAGCGCCCCGGGTCCCTTGACGTCCGCTTCGCCCATATGGCTCACATCGAACAAACCCGCGTGCTGGCGCACCGCCTTGTGCTCCTCGAGGATGCTGCGGTACTGCACCGGCATGTCCCAGCCGGCAAAATCCACCATGCGTCCCCCGTGACGGCGGTGAAACGCGTTCAAGGGCGTTGTTTTCAAGGCGCTCATGAGCCTAGCAGGGCATCCTGCGGAACCGGCCGCAAGGAAACACTGGCCCGCGCACCTCGCGCGCTGCGTGTTCCGCCCCTGAAAGAGTTTGTCTTCATCCATCGGTGACATCTCTTACCTTGCCTCATGCCCGGCTGGAACCTGCTCGCTTATTGGGAACACATCCCCCACCCCTTCCTGATCCGTTTTAGCGAAACGATGGGCATCCGCTACTATGGATTGGCCTACCTGCTCGGCTTCGCGGCAACCGCGTGGCTGCTCCTTCGCTACCACCGCGCGGGACGCTCACCCTTCGGCCTGAACGCGATCAGCGACCTGATGACCTACATCATCGTGGGCGTGCTCGTCGGCGGACGCGTGGGCTATTTCCTCCTCTATCAACCGGGGGCGCTCATCACCGAGCCACTCTCGCTCTTCCGGGTGTGGGAGGGAGGCATGGCCAGTCATGGCGGCTTCCTCGGCGTGATGGTGGCGATGTTTGTCTTCGCGCGTCGCCAGCGAACGCCGTTCTTTCACGTCAGCGACCTGGTGATCAGCACGGCGCCGCTCGGCCTGGGCCTCGGGCGGCTGGCCAACTTCCTGAACGGCGAACTCTGGGGCAAGGTCACCGATGTCCCTTGGGCGGTGATTTTCAAATACACGGGCGGCGGCAACATGCCGCGGCATCCGTCCCAACTTTATGAGGCCGCTCTCGAGGGCTTCCTCCTGTTTGCCTTCCTGCAATGGCGTTTCTGGCGCGGCGCGGCCGTTCGCCTGCACCCGGGCCGGCTGACCGGTGAGTTCCTTCTGGGTTACGCGATCGCCCGCATCATCTGCGAGTCCTTCCGCGAACCCGACGCGTCCCTCATCCTCGGCCTGAGCCGCGGCATGTTCTATTCGCTGTTCATGGCCGCCGCCGGCGGGGTCATCATTGCCCGCCGGGTCCGGGTCAAAGCGTGAAGCCCGACGGGATCACCGCGCCCTTCGTCACGCACAGGACGCCATCGCGAATGACGATTCCGTGCGGGTAATCACCATCGGCTTTGTCGTCGGGTGAAAGGATGACGCCGTCGCCGATCCGCGCGTTCTTGTCGATGATCGCGCGCTTGATCCGGCAGTTGCGGCCGACCCCGATCGCCGGACGCCCGCTCGCCCTGTCGGCCTCAACCTCGATCTTGGTCTGGTAATAATCGGAGCCCATCATGACCACGTCCTCGAGATTGGAATTTTCCCCCAGCACGGAGCGAATGCCGATGACACTGTGCTTGAGCGTGGAGTCCGTCACCAGGCAGCCGTCGCCGATGACGACGTGATCGATGAAGCACCGGTTGACTTTCGACGCCGGCAAATAGCGCGCATGCGTGTAGATGGGTGCGCTGCGATCGAAGAAGTTGAATGGCGGCAACGGCTGGGCGAGCGCCAGGTTCGCCTCGAAGAACGCCCGTACGGTGCCGATGTCCTCCCAATAGCCCTCGAAGATATAGCTGCAGAGTTTCTTCGTGCCCAGGAGCGCGGGAATGACTTCCTTGCCGAAGTCCTTCATGTCGTTCGCGAGCGATTGCTTCAGCACGTCGCGACTGAAAACGTAGATGCCCATCGAGGCCAGACAGCGCTTCTCCGGCGAGGGCTCGAGCTTGGCTTCGAGCGCCGGGCTCACCGTGAGGCCATTGATGATGTCCGGATCCTTGGGCTTCTCGACGAATTCCGAGATGGTGAGGTCGTCGTTCACGCGCATCAGCCCCAGCCCCTCGACCTTGGAAACGGGAAACGGAATCGCCGCGAGGGTCACGTCCGCACCCGTCGCGACGTGCTGCGCGATGATCTGGCGAAAATCCATGCGATACAGCTGGTCGCCCGACAGGATGAGGATCAGGTCGTGCTCGTGCGCATCGAAATGCTCGAGATTGCGCCGCACCGCGTCGGCCGTGCCCTCGTACCACGAGGTGCTGAGGTTGGTCTGCTCGGCCGACAGCAGGTCGATGAAGCCCGCGCCGAACGGGTCGAAATGAAAGCTCTTGTTGATGTGCCGGTGCAGGGACGCCGTGAGGAACTGCGTCAGCAGGAATATCCGGTTGTAACCCGAGTTCAGGCAATTGCTGATCGGGATGTCCACGAGGCGATACTTGCCCGCGAGCGGGACCGCCGGTTTGCAACGTTCCTTCGTGAGCGGGTAGAGCCGAGTGCCCCGGCCGCCGCCCATGATGACTGATAAGACTCGTTTGGATTCCGCCATAAATTGGGGTGTTGTAATTCCTTGCGCTATGATTGGCAGGTGCCCAAAAATCTCCAGTCAAAACCAATTATGTGCGGAATCGTCGGCTATATCGGCAGGCAAAAGGCCTCCTCCATCATCCTTGAAGGCCTCAAGCGGCTCGAATACCGCGGGTATGATTCCGCCGGCGTCGCGGTGTTGAACGATGGAAGGTTCGACCTCGCCAAGAAGGCGGGCCGGGTGGACGGGCTGATCAAGGCCACGCCCGCCCAGAAGCTCGCCGGCACAACCGGCATCGGCCACACGCGCTGGGCCACGCACGGCGGCGTCACCGACGCCAACGCCCACCCCCACCTCAGCAGCGATCGGAAAATCGCCCTGATCCACAACGGCGTCATCGAGAATTACGCGAGCATCAAGAAATTCCTCCTGACGAAGGGCTACACGTTCGAGTCCGAGACCGACACCGAGGTGCTCTGCAACCTCGTCGCCTACCATTACCAGAAGGAGCCGTCCGCCCCCGAGGGCAGCCGTTTCCTGGAGTCGGTCCGCAAGTCACTCCGCCACGTGCAGGGCACCTACGGCATCGCCGTCATGTGCGGCGAATGCCCGGCGGAAATCGTGGCGGCCCGCAAGGGTTCCCCGCTGATCCTCGGCGTGGGCGATGGCGAGTTCATGCTGGCCAGCGACGTCTCCGCGATCATCAGCCGCACCCAGAACGTCGTTTACCTCAAGGACGGCGAGGTGGTGCACATCACCCAGCGCAATTTCTCCATCAGCACGCTCGACGCCGAGGACGTTTCGCCGGTGATCGACAAGGTCACCTGGAACATCGCCGATGCCGAGTTGGGCGTTCACGCCCATTTCATGGAGAAGGAAATCTTCGAGCAGCCCGCCGCCCTCGAGAACACGATGCGCGGCCGGTTTTCCGAGGACGGCAGCACCGCCCAGTTCGGCGGGCTCAACATCTCCGCCGTCGACCTCCGCCAGGTCGACCGCCTGCACTTCCTCGCCTGCGGCAGCGCGTGGCACGCCTGCCTCGTCGCCGAGCATCTCATCGAGCGCTTCGCCCGCGTGGCCGTGGACGTCGACTACGCTTCGGAATTCCGGTACCGGAACATGCCGCTCGGCAACAACACGCTGTTCTTCACGTTCAGCCAGTCGGGCGAGACCATCGACACGCTCGCCGCGCTCCGCGAGGCCAAGCGCAAGGGCTACCAGGTTCTCGCCGTGAACAACGTCGTGGGCTCCACCATCGCCCGCGAGGCGGACGGCGGCATCTACCAGCACGTCGGCCCGGAGATCGGCGTCGCCTCCACCAAGGCCTTCACCTCCCAGATCCTGCTGGGCTCCATGCTGGCGCTTTACCTGGGCCGCATGCGCGACATGAGCTTCAGCGACGGCGTCGAATACGTGAACGCGCTCAAGGGCGTCCCCGACCTCGTCCGCCGCGCCCTGGAACAGGCCCCGCACATCAAGGCCATCGCGCAACGCTACGCGCATCACCACGATTTCCTGTTCCTCGGCCGCCTCTCGCTCTTCCCCGTCGCCCTCGAGGGCGCGCTCAAGCTGAAGGAGATTTCCTACATCCACGCTGAGGGTTATCCCGCGGCCGAGATGAAGCACGGGCCCATCGCACTCATCAGCGAGAAATGCCCGTCCGTGTTCTTCGTGTCGTCGGGTGAAATGTTCCACAAGGTCATTTCCTCGATGCAGGAGATCAAGGCGCGCAAGGGCCCCATCATCGCCATCGCGACCGAGAAATGCGAACTGCCCGACGGCCTGGCCGACGAGGTCATCCGCATTCCCGAATGCCACGAGGCTGTGCTGCCGATCGTGGCGACTGTGCCGGTCCAGCTTCTGAGCTATTATATCGCCGACGCGTTGAAACGGGATGTCGACAAGCCCCGCAACCTGGCAAAGTCGGTGACCGTCGAATAGCCCATGCAAGTCACCCCTTCCCGCGCCGCCTTCCTGGAACTCAGCCGGCAGGGCAATGTGATCCCGGTTTGTGCCGACTTGCTCGCCGATCTGGAAACGCCCGTCTCCGCCTTCGCGAAATTGCGCGGCACGGGGCCCGCCTTTCTGCTCGAATCCGTCGAGGGCGGGGAAAACGTCTCCCGCTTCAGCTTCATCGGCTGCAATCCCCGGAAGATCATTTCCGCCAAGCCCGGCGAGGCGGATCCGCTGAAGCTCCTCGAGGCCGAACTCGCGGGATTCAAACCCGTCGAGGTGCCCGGCCTGCCGCCCTTCACCGGCGGCGCCGTCGGGTATCTCGGCTACGAGTTCATCCACAGCGTCGAACCCACCGTGCCGCTCGCGGCCCGCGACGAGCTGGGCGTGCCGGTGATGTGGTTCATGTTCTGCGATTCGGTCGTGGCATTTGACCGCGCCCATCAAACCATGCGGCTCATCGTCAACGCGCATGTCGGCGCCGACGCGGGCGCCGCGTACGACGCCGCCTGCGCTGAACTCCAACGACTCCAAGCGGCCCTGGCCCGCCCCACTCCGCTGGCCCCCGCCACGTTGGGCGAGACCGGCCCGGTCCAGGTGCCGGCGGGCAACTTCACCAAGGCCGCCTTCGAAAAGATGGTGGACGACTCGAAGGAGTTCATCCGCGCCGGGGACATTTTCCAGATCGTCCTCTCCCAGCGCTTCAGCCGCGAGTTTCGCCGGAGCCCGCTCGATCTCTACCGCGCTTTGCGAACCGTCAATCCCTCGCCGTACATGTTCCTCCTGGACACGGGGAATTTTTCCCTGGTCGGCGCCTCCCCCGAGGTCCACGTGCGCCTCACCGGCCGCAAGGTCGAGATCCGCCCGATCGCCGGCACCCGGCCCCGCGGTCGGAACGCGGCGGAGGATGACGCCCTCGCGCAGGAGCTCCTCGCCGACGAAAAGGAAAAGGCCGAACACCTCATGCTCGTGGACCTGGCGCGCAATGACATTGGCCGGGTGTGTGCATACGGGACGGTGAAGGTGCCCGAGTTCATGATCATCGAGCGCTACTCCCACGTGATGCACATTGTGTCACAGGTGGAGGGACAGCTTGCGCCAGAAAGATCCGCCTTCGACCTGATGCGGGCCACCTTCCCCGCCGGAACCGTGAGCGGGGCTCCCAAAATTCGCGCCATGCAACTAATCGCGGAAAAAGAAGGCACCCAACGCGGCAGCTACGCGGGAGCGCTCGGGTATTTCAGCTACGACGGCAACTTGGACTCGTGCATAACCCTCAGGACCGCATTGGTTAAGGATGGGCACGTTCACATCCAAGCGGGGGCGGGCGTCGTGGCCGACTCCGTGCCCGCGGCGGAGTATCAGGAGACGATCAACAAGGCATCAGCCCTGTTTAAGGCCATAAGCTTGGCCGATCGCCTCTCTCGTTAAGCTTCTTTTGGGCACATTTTTCCCCGCGGTGGGTCAGTAAGGACGACGGGAATTTCCGAGGCTGTTCCGGCATCCCACATGCAAGGAGAACGCCAGTAACCTAAAGGCTGTCTCAGTCGTCACACTATACTCATCATGCCCAATCGCAAAAAGACTCAGCAAACGAACCGGGTGCCCGCTGCGATGCCCGCCACTGACCGTAACCTTTCGAACCTGACGATCCCGTCCCCGGAGGAGGGCCTGACCGTGAAGCCGGAGATTTCCCCCGCCGCCACCACGTCGCAATTTGACCAGGCCTCGCCGGTCGATCGCCGAGACGAACGCTCCAACCTTCAGCTTTATCTGAACGAGATCCGCCAGACTCCCCTGCTCACTGTGCAGGAGGAGATCAAACTCGCCGCCCGCATCAAGAAGGGCGACAAGGCCGCGCGCGATCACATGATCAAGGCCAACCTTCGCCTCGTCGTGAAGATCGCCTACGATTACAACCAGATGGGCCTGCCGTTGATGGACCTGATCAGCGAGGGCAACCTCGGCCTCATCAAGGCCGTCGAGCGCTTCGACCCCGCCAAGGGCGGCAAGCTCTCCACCTACGCCGCGTGGTGGATCAAGCAGTCCATGAAGCGCGCACTCGCCAACCAGTCCAAGACCATCCGCCTCCCCGTTCACCTGGTCGACAAGATCTCCCGCATGCGGAAGATGATCGCCAAGCTGACCGAGGAACTCGGCCGCGAGCCGGAAAACGAGGAAATCGCGGCGGAACTCCAGATTCCCACCGCCAAGGTCGCCCTGCTGAAAACCGTCAGCGTGCGTCCAGCCTCCCTCGATGCGCCCGTGGGCGAGGACAACGACTCCGCGACGCTCGGGGATCTCGTCGGCGATGAAGCCGCCGTCAGTCCCTACGAGGGCCTCGGCGACAAGAACCTCCGCGAGGACCTCGCCGCCATGGTCAACTCCCTCGACCCGCGCGAAGCCAGCATCATCAAGCTGCGCTTCGGTCTCGACGGCGAGAAGGAGCTGACCCTCGAGGAGGTCGGCAAGAAGTTCAAGGTCACCCGCGAACGCATCCGCCAGCTCGAGTACCTCGCGCTGGCCAAGATCCGCCGGCAAATGCAAAGCCACAACCGCATCCGCACCGCGGATGAGGTCGAGGAGGAGCGCTACGCCGAGGAACGCGCCGATGCGATCCGCGGACTCGTCGCCCGCCAGACCGAAGCCGTCGCCTGATCTGGCCACCCATCCACGCAACGCGCAACCCCCGGGGTTGCGCGTTTTTTATTGGCCCATTCCGTGCACGGTCGAACGGTTCAGTTGTAGGGGCGTGGCTCGTCCGCGCCCTTGTTTCCCGCAGCAGGAAACGGACGCGGTCAAGCCGCGCCCCTGCACCATCTGCATGATTCCGGCTTCGGCTGGCGACGGAGGAACCTCGCCCGTGATGCCCGATTACCGCTTGATCGGCTTCAGTCGAAGGTACGCCACATCGTGCGACGCCAGCTGTTTTCGGAAAGGCTGGGCCGTCGTGCCCACGTCCTTCTTGTCCCAGATGTCGCGCACGGAGCATTCCGCCGCGTTGAGAAACCACCACCCGTGGCTGAAATCGATTTCCAACTCGGCGGTCGCGTCGCCGGTGTTGAGCAAAGCCACGGCCCAATCCCCGCCCGCCAGCTCCCGCACCCAGATCTCGCGCCCCGGCTCGGCGCGAAAACGCCAGCCCTGCTTTCCGAGTGAATCCTGGTCGATGGCCAGCGCCTCCTTGTCCGTCAAAATGGCTGTGATCTCCGGTGACATCTTCCTGACGTCGTTTCCAGCCATGAGCGGGGCGGCAAGGATTCCCCACAAGCTGAAATGCGCGCGCGACTCGGCGAAGGTCAGGCCGGCATTCCCCACCTCCAACATGTCGGGATCGTTCCAATGACCCGGCCCCGCGTGCGCGCCAATGCCGTTGCCCTGGCCGTCAGCCGGCTGCACTTGCGAGTACTGCAGGTCGAGGATCGCCTTCCAACCGCGCTCCCAACGTTGCACGCAGTCATAACAATCAGTGATGTCGCCCGTCGTGCGCCATAGATGGCCCACATCCTTGGCCCATTCCCACGGTTTGGATCCGCCCCATTCGCAGATACTGAAGACGATCGGCCGGCCCGCCGCATGGATGGCATCGCGCATGCGCGTGTAGGCGTCCTTGGGGTTGGCATCACCCGCCGTGCACCAGTCGTACTTGAGATAATCCACGCCCCACTCCGCGAATTTTCGGGCATCCTGGAACTCATGCCCCCAACTGCCCGGATAGCCCGCACAGGTCTTCCGGCCGGCACAGCCATAGATGCCGAACTTGAACCCGCGCTCATGAAGCCAGTCACCGAGGGCCTTCATGCCGCTCGGAAACTTCACCGGGTGGGCCTGGAGATTGCCCTGCGCATCGCGCTCCATCGCGGACCAGGTGTCATCGAGCACGATGTAAACATAGCCGGCGTCGCGCATGCCGTTTTTGATCATGGCCTCGGCCGTCTCCCTGATCATGAACTCGTCGATGTTGCTCGCGAACGTGTTCCAGGTGTTCCAGCCCATCGGCGGCGTGAGGGCGAGGCCCTCGAATTTCTGGGCGAAGACGGACGTGACGAGACACAGACACAGGACAAAAAACTTTCTCATGGGGGTTCGGGGTTGCCCAAGATCACCGTGAGTGGGCGCAGGGTTCAAGCCCAGCCGCGCGGGACACCTGAGAACTGTTGTCCGGTTCTTGAGGTTGTTTCCGGAGCGTGTGACACCGCCTACCGTCCTGGAGATGCGTCCGTGGTCCCGTCGCCCGGAGTCCTCGAGCAACTGCGCGGTGCGGACCGGGAAAAGCTTTGGAAACACAACACCTACCCCGCCGTCCTCCTGGGCGCAGCGAGGGATTCACGGGCAAGGCCGGGTGCGCGCCCACGCCGCGAATCCTTGGCGGTCCCGCTCAAGACGACGGTTGCAAGGAGGTTGCCCCCTTCCCATGGGATCTTGATCCGCATATCCCTGGCCCAGCCCCGCAAAAAAAAGGCGCCCCGCTCGCGCGGGACGCCTCTGAAGTCTTGGGACTCGAGCGACCTTATTCCTTCTTGGCCGCCTCGTCGAAGATGTCGCCGAGGTTGGTCATGTCGGAGGCGCCGGAGCTCTTGGAGAACTGCTCGTAGGTCGCAGTTTCCTGCGCGAGCTGTTCCGCCGAGTAGTTGGCAGCCTTGATCGAGAGGCCGATGCGGCGCGCCTCGCGATCGATCTTGATGACGCGGGCGGACACCTGCTGGCCGGGCTTGAGCACGTCCTTCACCTTGTCCACGCGGTCTTCCTGGATCTGGCTGATGTGCACGAGGCCATCGATGCCATCCTTGAGCTCCACGAAGGCGCCGAAGGTCGTGACCTTCGAGATCGTGCCCTGCACGACGTCGCCGATGCGGAAGAACGAGTCGATGTCGGTCCACGGGTCGGTGGCGAGCTGCTTCATGCCGAGGCTGATGCGCTGCTGGCCGGCGTCCACGTCGAGCACGATCGCGTCCACTTCGTCGCCCTTCTTGAGCATCTCGGACGGGTGGTTGATCTTGCGGGTCCAGGACATGTCGGAGACGTGCACCATGCCGTCGATGCCTTCCTCGAGTTCGACGAAGGCGCCGTAGGTGGTCATGTTGCGCACCTTGCCGCGGACGCGGGCGCCCACCGGGTAGTTGTGGCGGACCATGTCCCACGGGTTCGGCTCCAGCTGGCGGAGGCCGAGCGAGATCTTCTGCTCATCCTTCTGGATGCCGAGGACAACCGCATCGAGCTCCTGGCCGACCTTGAGCAGTTCGGAGGGCTTGTTGATGCGCTTGGTCCAGGACATCTCGGTGATGTGCACGAGGCCTTCGACACCGGGCTCGAGCTCGATGAAGGCGCCGTACGGCACGAGATTGACGACCTTGCCGTGGATCTTGGAACCGACCGGGAACTTGTGGTCGATGTTGTCCCACGGGTTGTTCTTGGTCTGCTTGAGGCCGAGCGACACGCGCTCTTTCTCGCGGTTGATGTCGATGATCATCACTTCGATCTCCTCGCCCTGCTTCAGCAGCTCGGACGGGTGGCCGATGCGGCCCCAGCTCATGTCGGTGATGTGCAGCAGGCCGTCCATGCCGTCGAGGTCGATGAACGCGCCGAAATCGGTGATGTTCTTGACGATGCCCTTGCGGACCTGGCCCGGCTGGAGCTTCTCGAGCAGGTCGCGGCGCTTCGTGACGCGCTGCTCCTCGATGAGCTCGCGGCGGGAGAGAACGATGTTCTTCCGCTCGTGATTGATTTTGAGAACCTTGAAGTCGTAGGTCTGGCCGACGTACTGGTCGAGGTTCTTGGGGGGCTGGATGTCGATGTGGGAGGCCGGCAGGAAGGAATCGACGCCGATCGAGACGATCAGGCCGCCCTTCACCTTGGTCTTCACGCGGCCGGGGACGATGGCGCCCTCCTGGCACTTCGAGAGGATGTTTTCCCAGTTCTTCTTCTGCTGCGCCTGCTCGTAGGAAAGGATGGGGTTGCCCTCCTTGTCCTCGAGCTTCTCGAGGATGACCTCGATGGTGGAGCCGATCTGGAGTTCACCGAGATCGGAAAACTCGTTGGCGGGGATGACGCCTTCCGCTTTGCCGCCGATGTCGACGACGACTTCGTTGGCGCGGATTTCAGTGATGACGCCCGAGACGATGCTACCGGCCTTCAGTTTGTCGAAGGTGCTCTGGGCGAGCAGTTCTTGCATTAGCGAACTCATGATGACTTTGATCGAAACGTCGGCCGCGTGCTCCGGCACGTCCGGCATTCCGGGGTGGATCCTTGCGGATCCGCTGGTTGAGGGTTGGACTGTCTGACAAGCCGGTGGGAGCGCCGCGGCAACACCGGCCTGACCTAAGAACGCCGCGTAAGGGGCAAAAAGTCCCTGAACCGCTTTCCCCCGGCAAGAGAAAAATCAGTTTTCGTCCGCCGCGCCCGGCGCGGCCCGCTCCCGCAAAACCTGCTGCAAGGTAGTGAAATACAATCCAAACAGACTGTGCTCGCGCAACGCTTGCTGCCTCGTCCCACCCACGGAAACACTTCCCACTTCCTCGGTCACGGTCAGTTCAACCCGGGACTTGCCCGGCTCCGCCGGTGCGATTCTCACCCGCGCCACGATCTGGCGTGAATCGCCAAATGTTTCGCTGGTGTTGATGGCGCTCGCTGCCTCCACCCGCCCCATGGGCGCCCGGATGATCCTGAGGTCCAGCCGGCGAAACGCCTTCTGCGCCGCAGCATGGACCGCTTCCACGTCGCCTTCCAGAATCTGAACCTCGGGCGGCACGGCCGAGAAGCGATCGGGCATGCTCTCGCAGCCAGTGAGGAAAAGGATCACGCCAACCATCGCCGCGAAGAAGTTCGGTTTCATATTTTAGGTTCCCGGGGACTGGTTCGTCGCGCCCGGACAATCACGTCGTTGGCGATGGTTCGGCTTCCCCGCAAGCACGCTCCTGCGCCGATGCGCCGCGGGCGCGGCTACCGGGGTTGCTGCTGCGAAATGCAATGCAAGGTCCCCAGACCCCAGATCAGGTGGTAGCAATCGATCGGAACGATCTCCCGCCCCTTGAAACAATCGCCGATGATCTCCCGCGCCGCGGCGTCGCGCCTCGGCTGGCGAAACTGGGGCACGAGCACGGCATCGTTGATCACGAGAAAGTTCGCGTAGCTCGCCGGCACGCGCTGGCCCTGGAATGCAAACGGCGCCGGCATCGGCAGCTCCACGACCTTGAACTTCCCGCCTCCCGGCGCGCGGAACGAGTGCAGGCGCTCCAGATTCTCCGCGAGGAGCTTGTGGTTCGGATCCCGGCGGTTCGGCTCCACGCAGGTCACAAGGCCGTCGGCCTTGAAGAAACGCGTGATGTCGTCGATGTGGCCGTCGGTGTCGTCGCCGACAATCCCCTCGCCCACCCACAGCACGCGTTCCACGCCCAGGAAGTCCTTCAGGTTTTGCTCGATCTGGTCGCGCGTCAGGTGCGGGTTGCGGTTCGGGTTCAGCAAACATTGCTCGCTCGTGAGCAGGAGCCCGGCGCCATTCACGTCGATCGAACCCCCTTCGAGCACCATTTCGTTTTCAAACCGGCGCAGTTTCAACTTCCGCGCAATCCTCGGCGGGATCTTGTTGTCGAGGTCGTACGGCGGATACTTGCCACCCCAGGCGTTGTGCACCCAGTCGGTCACCGCCACTTCCCCGGTCCGATCGTTCTTCACGAAGATGGGCCCGTGGTCGCGACACCACGTGTCGTTGGTCGGATGATCATGGAACGTGACCCGCGCCATGTCCGCGCCGGCCTTCGCGCACAGCCGTTTCGCGCGCGGCTGCAACGCCGCCGCACAATTGATCCTGACTTCCTCAAACCGGCTGATCTGGCGCACGATCTCGGCAAAGACGTACGGGATGGGCCGGAATTGACCGGGCCAGGTCGCGCGATTGTGCGGCCAGGAGAGCCAGATGGCTTCCTGCGGCTCCCACTCGGCGGGCATGCGAAAGCCGAGAGCGGCGGGGGTTTTCTGAATGGACTTGGGGGGCATGGATAAGGGCCGGGCTTGCTGGGCCCGGTGGGTGGGACGTGGCGTTGTAAGGACCGAGCAAAGCTCGGCCCCTCCAGTCAATCGATATACCTTTTCGTGATCTCGCCGTATGCGTCGATGCGGCGGTCACGCAGGAACGGCCAGTGCGTGCGCGTGGTGTCCACGCTGCCGAGATCGACCGGGACGAGCAGGATCTCCTCCTTGGCCACCGATGCCTTCGCGAGGATTTCACCACTGGTGCCCGACACGAAGCTCTGGCCCCAGAACTCGATGCCGTCTCCGCCCACCGGCTTTTCCGTGCCGATGCGATTCGCCACGGCGACAAAACACCCGTTCGCCACGCCGTGCGCGCGCTGGATCGTCTCCCACGCGCCGTGTTGGTTGGGACCATACTTTTTCTTTTCGCTCGGATGCCAGCCAATGGCGGTCGGGTAGAACAGGATTTCCGCCCCTTGGAGCGCGGTCAGGCGCGCCCCCTCGGGATACCACTGATCCCAGCAAATGAGCACCCCGATCTTCCCGTACTTCGTCTGCCACGCGCGGAAACCCGTGTCGCCTGGCGTGAAATAGAACTTCTCATAGTAGAGCGGATCGTCGGGAATGTGCATCTTGCGGTAAACGCCCAGCAGCTTGCCGTCGGCGTCGATGATCACCGCCGTGTTGTGGTAGAGGCCGCCGGCCCGCTTCTCGAAAAGCGACGCCACGATCACGACCTGGTGTTTCTTCGCCAGTTTCTGAAACGCCACGGTGCTGGGACCGGGGATGCTCTCGGCCAACTTGAAATTCTCGTGGTCCTCGCTCTGGCAAAAATACTGGGAGCGGAAGAGTTCCTGGGTGCAGATGATCTTGGCGCCCCGCTTCGCGGCCTGGGTCGCCAGCGCCAGGGTTTTCTTGAGGTTTTCGCGCGGATCGCGTGAGCAAGCGTGTTGGAGCAGCCCGATGGTTGTCTTCATGAGGGCAGCGAAGTTCTCACGCGCGGAATGACAAGAACTCTCCACCCCAAGATTGGCTCAAGTAGGCTTTGACAAAGCCCGCGTGAATTGTAAAAACACCCGCGGCCCTGCTTTTTCACCTCCTTTGAACTATGTGCGCTGAACCCCGCCCCCTCATTGTTGTGGTCGAAGACGAAATCGAACTCACCAAGATCATCGCGCAGCATCTGGAGGAAGCGGGCATGAATGTGCAGACCTACCCACGGTGCGCCCCCGCCCTCCGTTTCCTGCAGCATAATTTCGCCAACCTTCTCCTGCTCGATGTCAACCTGCCCGATGGATCGGGCTTCGAGCTGATGAAACAGATGAAGGAACAGGACATCACCACTCCCGTCATCTTCCTCACCGCGAACACGCACGACGAGGCCAAGATCCAGGGCCTGAACATGGGCGGCGACGACTACATCACCAAGCCCTTCAGCTACACGGAACTCATTGCCCGCATCCGCGCCGTGCTGCGCCGCACGGAGGCCCACACGGATTTCAACGTCACCAAGAACGTGCGCACCACCGACGGTCCCTTCGAATTCCTGGGCGCTAAGGTTCATCCCGAGCGGCTCGAGATCGAGTTTCCCAACGGCACCTCATTCAAGACCGGCCGCAAGGAACTCGGCATCCTCGCCTACCTCCACACCCACCGCAACGTGGTGATCACCCGCAAGGAACTCATTCATTCAGTCTGGGGCATTCACGCCGATATTCGCAGCCGATCCCTCGACCAGTACATCGTTAAGGTCCGCGCCGCCTTCGCGAAGAACGGCATCTCCCTCGACTGCTTCAAGACCGTCCACGGCATCGGCTACATCTTCGAGCCGCCCGTCGCATGAGCAGGGCCGGTCCGCAGCCGGCCTTCCAAGCTTCACCGGCGTACCGCCACCGCCGCGCTTGAATCCCTCGATCCGCCCCACCGCCGCAAGCCGGTCGCCGCGCTCCCTCCTCGATCAGGCGAGGTCACACACTTCCCCGACCCGCCGCAACGCGTCCGCGAGATGATCGCGACGCTTGTAACCGCCGATTTGGCGCGTTTTCCCTTCCTCAAGCCGGTTCAGCAGGGTCGCCAGGAGTTCCGTGTTGTAGGACTGCATCACCAGGTCGATGGCTTTTTCCTTCCCCACTTTCGCCACGATTTCGAGCATCGCTTCCTTCTTGTTTAGCTCCGACTTGCTCATGCCCCTTTGGTAGGTTCCGACGCGCACCTTGGCAAGTTTCGACTGCGTCCCGCGATCTCACGATGCTCATTCGAGTTGGGCGAAGGCGAACCTAAAACAATTCGGCCTGCTCCGGCGGCGGCGAAACTGGAAAGGGAACCACTTTCGCCGCGCTCCCATAGCGCGTCTGCGCTTCTTTCAACGTGGACCTCATCTCCATCGCTTCCAGCAAACGGCACAGTTCGTCCAGCCGTGGCTCCCCCGGCCCCACCTGCGGCAACGCCACCTTCCGACTGAGCGTTGTGAGCTCGAGATTCATCCGCAGCCGCACCGCGTCGCGCGCCACCGCGTCTCGAAAGCGATCCGGTTTCAGCACCGGCGCCGCGGCGATGATGCCCTCGAGCGTCTTGAATTCGCCAAACCACTTCGCCGCCGTCTTCGGGCCCACGCCCTCGATCCCGGGAATGTTGTCCGACGTGTCCCCAATCAAAGCCAGGTATTCCGCGATCTGCGCCGGCGGAACCCCAAACTTTTCCAGCACCCCCGCTTCGTCCAGCACGCGCCAGCCGAGCTTCGGGTTCGCCGTGGGCGGCGGCAACAGGATCCTGATACGGTCGTTGACGCACTGCGCAAAGTCCTTGTCCGCGCTGACGATCAGCACGTCATGCCCCGCCCCGGCCAGCATCCGCGCCTGTGCGGCCACGAGGTCGTCGGACTCCACGCCGTCAATCTCCACGCCGACCAAACCCATCGCGCGCGTGAGCTCCTTGATAACCGGCATCTGTTTCTCCAACGGCTCGGGCGTTTCCTTGCGCTGCGCCTTGTATTCCGGGTGCAACGCCAGCCGGTGCGTGGATCCGCCCAAGTCGAAGAACACCAGCATGCCATCCGGCTTCTCCTGATCCTGCAACCGCCACAGCGTCTTCATCCAGCCATGGAGTGCTCCCGTGGGAAACCCGTCACCGCGCGTCAACTCCGGCATCCCATAAAATGCCCGGAACGCCATGTTGTAGCCATCAACCAGGAGCCATTTCGCCATGCGTCACGCAAACGCCAATCCCCCGATTCGTAAACGCAAATTCCTCCAATCACCGCGGAACTGGCCCGGCTCCACCTCGCCACTGTCGGCGCGTCGCAGTTCGGCATTGATCGCGAGCCCAGACACCACTCTCCCCCAGAAAAACGTGCGGGCAAAACCACCCTCGTTCACCGTTCCCGACTCTCGGCACCGCTGGGCGTCACCACCGCCGGGTTCACAAAAATCGTTTCCTGCGGCGCTCCGGTTTCCTGGGGCCGGCGAAGCCCGCCACCGGGATTGACCAGGTTCGCCGTCACAAAAATCAACAGGTTCCGTTTCTGCGTGCTCTCGCCTCGGCTGCGGAAAAGCCGGCCGATGATCGGCACGCTGCCGAGCACCGGCACCTTGTCGTTCACCTTCTTCACATCCTCGCGCGTCAATCCCCCCATCACCAGCGTGGCTCCATCCCAGATCGTGACGCGCGTGCTCACCTCGCGCACCGCAAAGATCGGCTGATAGAATCCCGGGGGCACCGTGACCGTCGTGCCGCCGGAAATCGCCACACTGGGGCCGCCATACTCGACGAATCCCTCGAATTCCGTGACGCGCGGATTCAGGTCCAGGCTCACACTGCGGTCGTCCTCCTCCACCGTGGGCGTCACGCGCAGCTCCACGCCCACGTTGCGCGTCGTGAAATCCTGCGGCGTGCCGGAGGTGATGGAAACGCCCGCCGATCCGCCTCCCGACAAACTGCCCGTCCCCACCTGGGACTGGATCTGCCCGTAACTCTGCGGATAGCGCAGCTCCTGCGCCACGGTGATCGTCGCGGGATTGCCCGACAACACCGTGAGCTTCGGCGCGCTCAGCAATTCCGTCCCGCTCTTCTGCGCGAGTGCGCGCACGATGGCGTTGACGTCGAAATCCCCGATGATGCCCGTGATGGATGCGACCGGCCCGGCCCCGGTCCCCAGCAACACGCCGCCCGGGATCGCCGGCGCCGCCGCCGGCAGGTTCAACCCGCCCGGGGGCTGCCCCTCCCCCGCAATTGAAATCTGCTGGGCGGAGGTGGCGTTCTTGAACGCACCCGCCAGCGACCGTGTGATTCCGTCGCCAGTGACAACCTCCACGCGCGGGTTTCTCTCGCCCCGCGTCGCCAGGTTCCACTGCACCCCCAACTCCTCCAGCGCGCCCTCCTGAACCTCCATGAACTTGGCCTCGATCTCCACCTGCCGCACGTTCCCGTAACGCGTCAGAATGTTGCGGATGCGCGTCAAGTTGCGCGGCGTCTGCGTCACGATGATTTGCGAGCCGTCGAAGGCCAGGGTGCTGCCCGGCACGGTGTCGAATCCCACCCCCGCCAACTGAAGAAACCCGCGAATCTGCTGACCTTCGCTTTCCACCGCCACGGACGTCCCTGCCTCCCCTCCCGCCACCTCCGCGGGGCGTCCCGTCATGCGCCGCACCGTCTGGCGCGAGACCGGGAAAAACTGCGTGTCCAGATCCACGGGATCGCCCTCTGGCCTCACCACCACCGCGTCCGCCTGCACCTCATACTGGTAACCGGCGGCCGCGGTCACGAAGTCCAGGACCCGTTTGAGCGACAGATTGCGCAGCGTGATGCTCACCGCCGGGCCCGCACCCGCGCGATCGAGCAACACGATGTTTACCCCTTTCGGTTCCTCCGGACTCCGGTCGAATTCCGCGGAAACCACGCTCAAGGTGTTCACGACGCGCCCAAGTTCCATCCCGCTGAAATTCACCTCCGGCAAGATGATGGCGTTGAGCCGTGCCCACAGCGGTGATTCGCCCTCCCCGCCGGCATCGGCGGTCGACACGGCGGTTGTGGCAGTGGGTCGCCGCCATGCCAGATCCACCTCGCCGATCAGTTGATCCCGGCTCAGGCTGCGCCCCGACTGGGCCAGCGGGCGGAAAACCCCCGCCTCACTCTGCTTCGCGTCGGGCCGCGCTGCCCCTAGGGTCCCAGTCCGCGCGCTTTGTCGCTCCAAGCCGCCAGGCGGGTGCGCGACCGCCGCCGGCACCAACTCCAGTCCCCGCCACGCCGGCCCCTTGTTCTGGCCGTCATTCCAAGCCGACCCACGGCGCCCGCTGTGTTCCCGATCCCCTCGCCCTCCCACACCCACGCTGGCGAAAGGATTCGCATGATGCACAAGCTCGCGAGTGCTGGCCGGCAGAACCCCGGCTCCAGCCGTCATCCCCACCATCAGCCCCCACGCGATTTTTTTGGTCCAAAGATTCATGCGAAATCAGTGGCTTCAATCACTCCCGCCCGGCTCACGGACCAGGGCGATGGCAGGAACGCCCGATGTTTCCGCCGACAGCGCGCCACTCGGCCCAACCGGTCGAAGATTCCGGCGTTCGGATGCGGCCGTCCCCGCAACGCTCCGCACTATTTCTACCCCCGGTGGCTCAAAGCTTATCCGCTCAACCCGCCACGTGGCATCTCCGTCCGTGACCGATTCTCCCTCGCGGACCGGCCATACCTTGCCGGCAGATGACCTCAAGAGCGCCCGCGGCGTCTCCGTGAGCTTCAGCGACCGGTTGTCGACCACCACTTCTTCATTCAATTCCTCGTCGTACAGCTCTGCCACGGCCACCACATCGTAAACCGGTCCGATCCCCTCACCCGCCATGCGCACCTTTCGCACTTCGAATCGCTTCAACACGACGCCCTTCGATGCGATGCGCGTTCCCTCGCGCACCGAAAAGCCCTCTCGCGTCACCGGATCGGCGAATGCCACGAGATAATCCCTCGGCGACCCGGCGTAACCCACAAGCTGGACCCGGTACGGTGCCCGTTCAACGGCCACCAGTTCCAGCCCGTCCGCCGACTCGGCCTGACCAGACCGCCCGCTCGCGGGCCTCGCAACCAGCCCCACGCCTCCGTCGTTGCGAATCTCCGGCGGCGTAAACAACTCGAACAGCCAGCCGCTGCCCGCCGGTTGCGCCTCGGGCGCGGACCACGCGTGCACGGCCTCGAGGGATACGCCCACCCCTGTCGCCACCGCCTCTCCCCTGAGAACGAGCGTCGAAGGTTCCGTCCTGATCGCCCGCACCTGTTCTCGACGCGCCCAAGCCCAACCCGACGCGATCACGAATGCCGTCGACGCAGCCGCCATCAGGATTCGCTCACCTTGCAGGATCAGCCTCCGGTTCATGGCGGCGCTTGTTCCCCGGCCCGACCGCGCTGGATGATTTCCGCCGTGACGGAAAACTTCGAAAGCATCGGTCGCACGAATAATCGAGTTTCGGTGGTGTTTTGCCCGCCGCCCACGGTGAGCGCCGGCGCCACCTCCACGCTGCGGACCACGGCCAGGCCGCGCATCGATGCGACACCTGAAAGAAAGGCGCGCAAAGCCGGGGTGTGCCCCGTGAATTCAAATTGCACGGGTTCCGTCTTCACGAGGCCGTCACGGCGAAGCGAAAGCCCGGCGTCCAGCGCGAAGCCGTCACCGGCGCTTCTGCTGCCCGACTCTCCGGCGCGGTCCTTTTCCGCTTGGCGGCGCACGGCGATCAACGCAGCCGGCCGCGCCTCCCACAAGGTTCGGAGCAGGTCTTCGATCGCGCGATGCTGCCGGCGGACTTCATCGATCGCCCCACGCGGGGGTCCCTCATTCAGATGCGCGGCGAATCCGAAACACTCCTGCGGCCGCAATACCACCCCGGCCGCATCGGCCTCCGCCCGCATCCGCTCGATCATCGCAGTAAGCTCGAGATAGACTTCCGCCGGCTGGGCCACCGGCGCGGCCGCCGTTTCATTTTCGCCCTCACCCAAACCATCGCGCAACGCCTCCACCCGCCGGCTGGCGGCCTCGACCTCCGCGGCGAGCGCCGCCCCACTCTCCGGGGTCGGCGCCGGCGACTGCCGCGCCAGCCAGTCGCGTTCCGCTTTCTTCTGCTCCAAACGAGCCAGCTCACGGACGGCCTCGGCCCGCGCCCGCTGCAGCAACCAAACTTCTCCTCCCACCGTCGCCACGCCGGCGAGCGCCCAGAACAGGAGGATGTGTCCGGGCCGGCGCACAGGTCAAAGCGGATGCCCCGGTTCCAGTACCAGGGACAAATCGAAACGCAGCAACCCCGACTCGCTCGCGTCGTACCGTTCGCCTTCGACCGACGTCACGAATGGCGAACTCACCAATTCCCCCAACAAGCCCTGCACGCGTCGCGCTGTCCCGGGGCCGGACTTCGCGAGCGGGTTCGTCCGGTCCAGCATCCGGCCTGAGACCATGAGCCTCATCGGCTCCCCCGCGTTCGGCGGCACTGCCCGCAGGGTGTCGAACCACACGTCACCCACGCGCAGCAATCGATCTTGGAAATCCGCGAGCAATCCCAGCCACGCCGTGCGACGCGCGTGGATTCCCTGCCACACCTCCTCTTCCTCCCGCCATGCCTCCAGTCGATCCAGTGCGCTCCGATTGCGCGCCTCCTGCTCTCGAACCGGCGCAAGCTCCGCTTCGATCGCGTCCGCCCGCGCACGCGCCGCGTCCGCCAGGTTTTCATAATGAAGAATCGGCGGCAACAGCGTGGCGACGGCGAGGCCCAGCGCCGCCAGCCGCCGCCGGAACCCGAACGCGCCTTCCTGCGCTCTTTCGGCTTCGGGCAGCAGGTTCATTTTCCCCTCCGTGAAAAGCAACTCAACCGCCGCCGCGCCAACCAAGTCGGCCATTTCCCCCGTCACGCCGCCAGTGTCCGCCGCCTGATTCCCACCACCGCCCGTCACTTTCGCGCCCAGCGGCAACGATTGCACCGGCAACTGGAGCCGGTCTCCCAGCGCCGCGGCCAGCCCCGGCAATCCGGATGCGCCACCGCTGACGAAAATGCTTTCCGGTTTATCCCACCCTCCCTGACGCCCAAAATGCATGACCGACCGCGTGATCTCCCGTGCAAGCCTCGATGCGTAGGATTCTGCCGCGCCGCGTGACCCCACCGTCTTCAGTTCGAAGCCGCCGACCTCCCCCGCCGGGACGCGCGCCGCTCCGTCTGAAGCCGCCGCTTCCTGCCCGCCGACCGCCAGCGTCCGGCCTGCGAAACGCTTTCCCGCAATCATCAGGAGCACGGCGGAACGCGCCCCCAGGTTGGCGACCAACACGGGCGCCGTCGTATCGACCGCGCCCAATCGCCACGCTCCCCACGTCGCCACCGCCGCCGGCATGATCGCCGCTGGCGCAAAACCCGCCTCCGCCGCCGCCCGCGCCACGGTGCCCACGACCTCCCGGCGCACCGCGGCCAGCAACAACTCCCGGTGCCCCTCCCCCTCATGGGCCACCGCCGTATCCCATGTCACTTCCGCCAGCGGATACGGGATGCTCTGCGCCGCCTCGAAGCGGACAATCTGCTCCACTTTCGACGCACTCACCCGCGGCACTGGGATGAGCTTGGTCAGGGTCAGGTGCGGCGGCAAGACGAGTACCACGCGGCCCGTCGGCTTCACCCGCCGCCGCAACTCCCCGAGGGCCGCCGCGGTCTGCTGCTGCCAGATGTCCAGGCCCGACCCCGCCGCGGTGAGCCGCTGCACCGCGTGGTCGATCAACCGCAACCCTTCGCCCGCCCGCTCGAAAATGCCCACGCTGGTGCGACTGGCGCCGCAATCGAGAATCACAATCCGGGAGGTGGGGTGAACGGACGACACAAAACGCGTGAGGCCCGTCGCTCGGCCTTTTCTGCGCGCCGCCTCCGAAAGGTCACGCGAAAATAATTCCGAAGTGCCACCAGCTTTTAGGTGGTTTTTCGTTTTCGTGACGCGCCCCGTGCTCGGGACACCGGCTATCTCTGCGGCATTCTCCGGGGCACTGAATCAAGGCGTGTTCGCCTGGGTGATTTTTTTGGAGATTTCGCTGCAACGACCTCGCTCGCGACGTCGCATCAGGGCCCCCGACACAACGAACCCATTTCCAACCGCTCGAATCGTCAGCCGCCGTCGCTCTTCCCTTTCACGGCCTGCGCGCGCGCGTCCGCCTTCTCCAACTCCTCGGGAGTTAGTCGCCGCCTCAGCGTCGCAAGTTCTGCGCCGGCTTCCTCCCAACCCTGCGCCTCCGCTCGACTCAACCAGGCGTACGCTTCGATGACATCCGACATCACCCCTTTCCCCCGCAGATACATCAAGCCGACCCGGAACGCGCCCAGGGCATGGCCGGCCATCGCGGCCTCCCGATAGCATTCGAGTGCCGCCGCCGGATCGCGATTTACCTGGATGCCATGCTCGAGCAGGAATCCCCGCACCAGCCAGGCATCGGCGCCCCGCAGCCCCGAGTACAACAGGCGCCACTGCATGGCATCCGGCGGTTCCTTATCGGCCGCGGCCTTTCCCGCCGTCCGGGCCCGGGCCCCCGCATGACCCTGCGCCGCCGCGGCCTTGAACCATTTCTCCGCTTCCGCCGCGTCGACACCTTCCCCGGGGGAATTCGAACCGGACAACACCTCTCCCAAGGCGAATTGCGCTTCGACGTGTCCCGCCTCCGCGGCGGCCCGCAACCACTTCGTCGCTTCAGCCCGGTTGCGCTTCACGCCGTGCCCGTCGAGGTATTGCAGCCCGATCAAGAATTGCGCCTCCGCGCTTCCTGTCTCCGCCGCCGCCTTCAGGATGCGCATGTCCTCCGGCACCGGCGGGGCCGACTGGCCCGCCACCGCCCAAGCCGCCAGCAACATGATCCAAGCAATCCGATGACGCATGCGACAGGATGCCTCCTTCCCCCCGCCGGGTCAAAGGGCATTAATCCGAGGAATGATTTGCGACGCGCGCGCCACCTTCCACGCTCGCTCCCGCCCGATGTCCTCCCCACTTCCCTATAAAATCAGTGTCCTGGTCTTCATCGAAAACCGCGCCGGCGAGCAGCTGCTCATGCTCCGCGCCAAACAGCCCAACCTCGGCGTATGGACCCCCATCGGCGGCAAACTCGAAATGGCCACCGGCGAGTCCCCCCTCCAGTGCGCCATTCGCGAGACCGCCGAGGAAGCCGGCCTCTCCGTGCGCGAGGAAGACCTGCACCTCTTCGCCATGATCGCCGAAAAAGCGTACCAGGGTGACACCCATTGGCTGATGTTTCTCTACCGCTGCAAGGTCCCCCTCGACGCCCTTCCCCCTGACATTCACGAAGGCCGCTTCGCGTTCCATTCCCGCGAGGCGATCAGACAACTGGCCATTCCCGAAACCGACCAGGCCGCCCTCTGGCCCATTTTCGACCAGTATCGCGACGGTTTCGTTTCCCTCCGCGCCGACTGCTCCGTCTCCCCGATCAGGATCACGATCGAGCAGATCGTTGCGCCGTCAGGTGGAACTTCTCCCGCGCGCTCTGAAAGGTAGGACGAGTCCGCCGGACGAACCGCTCCTCCGCCCGAGCTCACCTCCCGGATCGCAGCCGTTCGCCGTCCGAATCGTTCTCTTTCTCTTAATCGTAATCTTTCTCTCGTTTCTAGCTATGGCCCCCTGGAGCCGGCCCGCCCCCGGCCCGGTCCGCCCGGGGCGAGGGCGCCCCGGCTCCACCAAGAGCCACGATCAGAAACCCTAGAGAGAGAACGAGAAAGATTAGGAGAACGAGGAAGAGGCGCCCGGCTGTTCATCCATCAGATTCGCCTGTCTCAAGATTGTGGGCCGGGTGCCCTCACCCGGCATTCCGCCCATCAGCACCCTGCACCCCCTCTGGCAAATCCGCGACTGCCAAAAGTTTCTCTTGTCATTCCCCTACTTTGGCTAAAAGAGGGAATTACTCGTCCAGATATTACTTTAAACTCGAAATATTTCCTGTGAGCAAGAAATCGCCCTCCCCTAAGAAAGCCGAAGACGCCGGGTACAATGCCCGCACGGCCCACATCAACGCCAAGCTCGGGCACGACGAATTGATCGCCCTTTACCGCGACATGGTGCGCATCCGCCGCTTCGAGGAACGCTGTCTCCGCAGCTACCAGCAGGGTAAGATCGGCGGCTTCCTGCACCTCTACATCGGCCAGGAATCCGTCGCCGTCGGCTGCGTCTCCGTCATGGGCGATGACGACCATATCATCACCGCCTATCGCGACCACGGCCACGGCCTCGCCGTCGGCATGGGCATGAACGAGATGATGGCCGAAAACTACGGCAAGTACACCGGTTGCTCCAAGGGCAAGGGCGGCTCCATGCATTACTTCGATCCCTCCCGCCGATTCTGGGGCGGCCACGGCATCGTCGGCGGACAAATCCCGCTCGGCGCCGGCATCGCCTTCGCCCTCAAATACCAAGGCCGCAAGGGCGCCTGCATGGCGTTCATGGGCGACGGCGCCGTCAACCAGGGCGCGGTCCACGAATCCTACAATCTGGCCGCCCTCTGGTCCCTGCCCGTCGTCTTCATCGTCGAGAACAACGGTTACTCCATGGGTACTTCCCAGCAACGCTCCTCCGCCGGCCCGAGCCTCGCCCAACGCGCCGAGGGCTACGGCATGAATTGGGACATCATCGAGAACGGCAACGACGTCCTCGAAGTCCGCGACAAGGTCGACCGCGCCCTCAAGCTCGCGCGTGACAAACACCTCCCCAGCGTCCTCGAGATTCGCACCTACCGCTACCGCGGTCACTCCGTCGCGGATCCCGATACCACCTACCGCGACAAGAAGGAGATCGAGGAATACAAGTCCACCCGCGACCCCCTCATGTTCTGCCAGAACGCCCTCCTCGCCGAAAAGGTGCTCAACGAGGAGATCATCGCGCAGATCGACGAATCCGCCCGCGCCGAGGCCGAGAACTCCGCGCAATTCGCCGAGGCCAGCCCCTACCCGACCGTCGATGACATCCAAAAGGATGTCTACTGGGAGGCCGACAACCCCGCCGACCGCAAATCCAAGGGCACCCTGTTCTTCAATTGAGCGCCTGCGGCGCGGTTGGATGAAGGTTATTGGTTATTAGTCCCCTGACCTTCCCCTCCATCCCCCGCCGAATAACCAATCACTCATCACAAATAACTTCACTTCCCATGCCCGTCATCACTTACCGCGAAGCCCTGCGCCACGCCATGGCCGAGGAACTCGAACGCGATCCCAACGTCGTCATCATGGGCGAGGAGGTCGCGCAGTTCAACGGCGCCTATAAGGTCACCGAGGGCCTCCTCGCGAAATTCGGCGAGAAGCGCATCATCGACACCCCCATCTCCGAGGCCGGCTTCATCGGCGTCGGCCTGGGCGCCTCCATGCTCGGCATGCGCCCGGTCATGGAACTGATGTTCTTCAGTTTCTACTCCGTCGCCTTCGACCAGATCTTCAACAACGCGGCCAACGTCCGCTACATGTCCGGCGGTCTCATCAACTGCCCGATCGTCCTCCGCGGCCCCGCCAACGGCGGCACCAACGTCGGCGCCACCCACTCGCACACCCCCGAGTCCATCGCCGCCTATCACCCCGGCATCAAGGTCGTCGTCCCCTCCACCCCCGCCGACGCCAAGGGCCTGCTCAAGTCCGCCATTCGCGACAACGATCCTGTCATCTTTCTTGAGAACACCCTCCTCTACGGCGAGACCGGCGAGGTGCCCGACGGCGAGCACCTGATCCCGCTCGGCTCCGCCAGGGTCATGCGCGAGGGCACCGACCTCTCCATCATCGGCCACGGCCGCGCCATCCAGATGGCCCTCAAGTCCGCCGACCTCCTGAAGGAAAAACACAACATCAACGCCGAGGTCGTCGACCTCCGCTCGATCCGCCCGCTCGACGAGGAAACCATCCTCGCCTCCGTCCGGAAAACCAACCGCGTCCTCTACGTCGAGGAAGCCAAGCCCTTCTGCTCCGTCGGCGCCATGGTCGCCTGCCTCATCCAGGAAAAAGCCTTCGACCACCTCGATGCCCCGGTGATGCGCGTGAACTCCGTCGACGCCCCCGCCATCTACTCCCCGCCGGTCGAAAAACTCCAGCTCCCCACCGTCGACCGCATCTACCAGGCGGCCCTTGGCGTCATGAAATGACACCAAAGAGTTGTTGGTTATTCGTTATCGGTTATCAGGACCGACCCAACGATGCCGATAACCGCGACCGCTGACCGATCCATTCACCAATAACACTTAACTCTTAACCGCGCGCCGCAGGCGCGCTCCTCCCATGGCCGACATCATCGAAATGCCCAAACTCAGCGACACCATGACCGTGGGCACGCTGGTCAAATGGCTCAAAAAGGAAGGCGACGCCGTCAAGTCCGGTGACATGCTCGCCGAGGTCGAGACCGACAAGGCGACCATGGAACTCGAGTCGTTCTTCACCGGCACGCTGATCAAGATCTTCGCCCCCGCCGGCTCCCAAGTCGCCATCGGCGCCGGTCTTTGCGCCATCGGCAAACCCGGCGAAACCGTCGACGCCCCCGCCGCTTCCGCCCCCAAGGGCGACGCCCCGTCTTCTGGAGGGCCGAGCTCCCGCGAGGCCGCGCCCGCGACGTCCGCCGCCCCCACCGAAAAGAAACTCGAAGCCGAGGCCACCCCGGCCGCCGCGCCGTCCGTTTCCTCCTCCCCCGCCAAGCCCCAAACCGAGGGCGGCAACAAGAAGGAAGCCGATGTCCTCCCGCCGCCCGCGCCCTCCGAGGCCGCCGGTGGTCGCCTCAAGATTTCCCCCCTCGCCAGGAAGGTCGCCGCCCAGCACAGCCTCGACGCCTCCCGCGTCACCGGCACCGGCCCCGGCGGTCGCATCGTCAAGGCCGACATCCTCGGCGCCGTCGCCGACCCCACCAAGTTGAAGCCCGCCCCTGGAGCTGCGGCGACCCCGCCGCGGTCTGCCGCATCCTCCGGTTTCAGCCCTCAGGTTTCAGGTTCCTCCCGCGGCCCCGTCCAGGAAGACCGCACCGTGCCCGTCTCCACGATGCGCGGCGTCATCGCCAAGCGCATGGTCGAGTCCACGACCACCATCCCTTACGTTTACCTCGACATCGAGATCGACGCCGAGCCTCTGCTCGCCCTCCGCGCCCAGCTCAACACCGGCCTCGAATCGCAAGGCGTCAAACTCTCCGTCAACGACTTCATCCTCAAGGCCAGCGCCGAGGCCCTCCGCCGCGTCCCGACCGTCAACAGCTCCTGGGAAGGCTCGCACATCCGCCACCACGGCGCGGCGCACGTCGCCTTCGCCGTCGCGCTCGAGGATGGCCTCATCACCCCGGTCGTCCGCGACGCGCATCTCAAGAGCGTGTTCCAGATCAGCACCGAGGTGAAGGCGCTCGGCAAGAAGGCCAAGGACAAGAAGCTCGCCCCGAACGACTACACCGGCGGCACCTTCTGCGTTTCCAACCTCGGCATGATGGGCATCCCGCGCTTCACCGCCATCATCAACCCGCCCAACGCCGCGATCCTCGCCGTCGGCACCACCGTCGCGAAACCCGTCGTGAAGAACGGCCAGATCGTCCCCGGGCAAACGCTGACGATGACCTTGAGCTGCGACCACCGCGTCTTCGACGGCGCAGTGGGAGCACAATATCTCGGCGCGTTGAAAGATCTCCTGGAAAAACCAGCGCTCCTCCTGGTCTGAGCTGCCGCGCGGGGGACCCGCCCGCAACCCTTCCCAAGGCGCCGCACCCCGGCGCCTTTTTCATGCCCGCAACCGATAAAGCGCCCACACAGTATAGGGCCCGCGGCCTCCCGGTTGTGGGCCGGGTGCCCTCACCCGGCATTTCGCCTCCCGGAGGCGAGCTGCCCGCGCTCCATCCGAAACTGGAGCCACGGCGACCCCGCCGTGTGATTTTCAAACTCCGCGCACACCATTCCCGCGCGTCGTCTCCGGAAAACCCGGCCACTTGGCCCTGTTCCTAGGGGAATCCCTTGCCACCCGCTCAAGTTTTCCCGCCTCGTCACGATTCCTCGTTGCCTCCCCTTCAACGGAAACTTTTCTGACACCATCGCGGCCCGCCTCCCCCTCGCCGCCCCCGCTCACCTCCGCCCGCCGAACCGCTCAATGGATTATTGCGCCGAAACCCGACGCCACCGCCACCGCATTGCGGAAGCGGCACTGGACATCGCTCGCGAAATTGAAGCCGGCCGCGCCGTCGCTCCCTTCCAGGAAAAACTCACGTGGCTCGCCGGCGATCCCACGCCACCTGTCCGCGCCGCCGTCATCGCCGCCCAGCCCGACGTGCTGACCGCGCTCCTGTCCGAGGTGATCGGCCAGGACTACAATGTCTGCAAGGTCGTCGTGCCTTCCCGCTTGGGCTTCAGTGAAATCCTCCTGCAGGAACGCGGCTTCCTCCTCGATACCGGCGCGGGCTCGCGCGAATTCGACGACGCGGGCGCCTTCCTCACCGCCCTCGAGCAATCCCACGCCCTCCAGCCCGACCACACCGACAGCCTCGAGCCGCTGCGCGTCAAACTCAAGGCCCCCGCCCACCTCAACGGCCTCTGCCTTCTCGTGCCGCACAGCCTCGACGCGCTGCACCGGAAACCCGCCCTCCTTTCCACCCTCGCCGACCAGGCCGACTGGGTCTTCCTCGTCGGCGACAGCACCACCGCGCTCACGCCCGACCAGCGCGCCACCATCCAGCTCGTCCTCGACCACGTCACCGGCCTGCAAAATGTCATGCAGCCATCCACCGCCGCGCCCGGCTCCGCCAGTCCCGCCGACGAGTGGTGGAAAAACTGGAAGGTGACGCTGAGCCTCGGCCTCGTCCGCCTCGGCACCGAGCTGCTCCGCACCCGCCTCGCCTTGCTCACCGCGCCCGGCAGCGAACTCCGCCAATACCTCGTCGAGTCCCGCCTGCACCGCCAGCTCGACATGTCCCTTACCCTGATGGCCGAGGAAACCGCGCAGGTTCAACGGCAGCTCGGCAACCGCCTCAACCTCGCCCGCGAGGGCCTCACCGGCCCCGAATCCGAATCCGACTTGCGCAAGAGCGCCGACGCCATCCGCTCCCGCTTCGCCGAGGAACTAGACAGCCTCCTCAAGGCCGCCGAACGCGAGGCCAAGTCCGCCCTTCAACCCGATGGCGAAACCAACCGGCAACTCCGCGCCACCTGCGCTTCCGTGACCGTCGATGACCTCGACCAGGTCGAGGGCGAATCCACGATCAAACTGACCCTCGCCCCCGCCGCCGCGGCCCGGCTCACCGCGTCCGTGCTCGACCTCGCCCGCCAGCGTCTGGCCACGGATTTCCGCCAGGTGTCCGAGGGCGTCGATTGCTCGATCCGCGACGCCAAGCGCGCCATCGAGTCCGCCATCGGCGCCCGACCCGCCCTCGCCGCCGAGTTGCCCGACGAAGGCGCGTTGTGGGAAACCATTTCCAGCCTCGCTCGCCCTGAGATTCGATACCGGGGCGAACTGCCGCGTGCCACCCTCGGCGCCCGCTTCAACGCCGCCCGCCAGGTAATCATGGGCATGATGATCCTCGGCACCATCCTCGGCGGCGCCGTCGTTCTCACCGGCGACCAGGGCGGCGGTCAGGATCTCCGCACCACCCTCGCGGCGTTCATGATCCCCATGCTCGTCATCGGCTTCCTCTGGACCTACGTCAGCTTCCGCAAACGCGAGGCCCTCATCCTCGAGAAGGAGGTCGAGAAACTGCAGGACGGCGTCCTCGCCGAGCTCCGCCGCGTGATCCAGGATCTTCACCGCGAGCAAATGACCCTGCTCAATGGGACGCTCCAAAAGGTTCAGCGCGGCGTGCAGCAGCAGCTCGATGCCGCCGTGGAGAAACTCGACAAGCAGCGTCAGCGCGATCTCGAGGAAACCCGCAAACGCCAGGCCGGCCAATCGCGCTCCATGGACCAGCGGATCACCCGCCTGCGCCAACTGGCCAGCCAGATAATCACCCTGCAAACCAACCTCAAGGACGCCGAGCGCATCCGCGCCCAATGGCTCGCGGCCTGGATCGAGCGTTTCAACCAAGGCAAAATCTAACCCCACCGTCCCATGCCCACTCCCGATCCCGCCGCCGAAGCCGCCGCCTCTGCCGCCGCCGCCGAACAAAGTGCCGCCGGCGCCGAAGCCGCCCGCCTCCGCGCCGAGGGCCACGCGGACGCCGCCGAGGCCCACGCCAACCAGGCCGATTTCCAGTCCGATCAGGCCGCCGCCGCCGCCAGCATGGCCCAGCAGCAAGCCGCGTCCGCCGCCGAGGCCTCGGGCCGAGCCCTGCAGGAAGCCATGGACGCCACGAACGCCTCGGCCCGCGCCCTCGCCGAGGCCCAGGAAGCGGCCGAGGCCTCCGCTTCCGCCGGTGGCAGCGCGGCCAGCGCCGACGTCGCCAACCAGCGCGCCCTCGCCGACGCGCAAGCCGCCCTCGAGGCGAGCCAGCGCGCCCAGGAACAGGCCCAGGAAGCCCACGACGCCAACCTGCGGGTCCAGACGCTCCTCTCGCAAATTTCCCAGGATGCCGATCAGGCCGCAGATGCCGCGAACCAGATCACCGAGGCCTCCGCCCGCGCCGTGCAGGAGGCCATGGACGCCGCCCGCGCATCCGAGCAAGCCCTGCGCGACGCCCAGGAAGCCGCCGAGTCCGGTCGCGAGGCCTCTGAATCAAGCCGCCTGGCCGGCGCCAGCGCCACCGAAGCGGACGAAGCCGCCGAGCGCGCCATCAACGAAGCCGCGGAAGCCCACGCCGCCAACGAACGCGCCGTCCAGGAAGCGCTGGAGGTTCATCAAGCCAACCTGAAGGTCCAATCGCTCCTCGCCGAAGCCACGGAATCGGCCCGGCGCGCCGCCGCGGAAGCCGACCGGGCCCACGAGGAAAGCGAGCGCGCCCGCGCCGCCGCCGCCGAGGCCCTGCAGGAGAGTGAGCGCGCCACCGAGGCGGCCGCCGCCGCCGAGGCGGAACTGAAACGGGCCATCGCCGCCGCTGATTCCACCGAGGAGGAAATCAAACGCGCCACCGCCGCCGCCGACCAAGCCAACGCGGAAGCCGAACGCGCGAAACTCGCCGCCGCGACCGCCGAGGAGGAAAGCAAACGCGCTGAACTCGAGGCCACCGAGGCGGAACAGTCCTCCACCCGCGCCGAGGCCGAACAAGCCGAGGCCGCGCAAGCCAACGCCAAGGCCGCCGCCGAGGCCGCCCAGGCCCAGCAGGCCAGCGCCCGCGCGGACCAGGAAGCCGCGCAATCCGCCCACGCCTCCGCCCGCGCCCAAGGCGACGCCGCCCAGGCCAGCGCCCAGTCGCACGT
>JAEZDN010000127.1 GCA_023433275.1 Verrucomicrobiota bacterium | reverse complement strand
GGGGGGGGGGCCGACGGGCTCCAAGAACGGATCAGCTGGCGGCCACGATCTGCCGGAGCACATACGGGAGAATCCCGCCGTGCTGGTAATATTCGATCTCAATCGGCGTATCGATGCGGCACCGTACCGCCACGTTCTCGACCGTGCCGTCCTTGCGCGTGATCCTCAACGTCAGGTCCTGCTGCGGCTTGATCGCCGCCGTCAGGCCGATGACATCGTAAACCTCCGAGCCGTCGAGCTTCAGCGTCTGGGCCGTGACGCCTTCCTTGAACTGGAGCGGAAGGACGCCCATGCCGACGAGGTTCGAACGGTGAATGCGCTCGAAGCTCTGCGCGACCACGACCTTCACGCCGAGCAGGTTTGTGCCCTTCGCCGCCCAGTCACGCGACGAGCCGGTGCCATATTCCTGGCCGGCCAGGATGATGAGTGGGACACCCTGCGCCTGCCACGCCATCGCGGCGTCGTAGATGGAGGTCTCGAGCCCGTCGGGCCCGATCGTGTTGCCGCCTTCCTTGCCGCCCAGCATCAGGTTCTTGATGCGAACGTTCGCGAAGGTGCCGCGGGTCATGATGCGGTCATTGCCGCGACGCGAACCGTAGGAGTTGAAGTCCTCGAACGCCACGCGGCTATCGAGCAGGAACTTGCCGGCGGGCGAGCTCTTCTTGATCGCACCGGCCGGCGAGATGTGGTCGGTCGTCACCGAGTCGCCGAAGATGCCGAGTGCCCGCGCGCCCGTGATCCCCGCGATGCTGCCCGGCGTCAGGCCGAAGCCCTTGAAGAACGGCGGCTCCTGGATGTAGGTCGACTGCGCGTCGAACGAGTAGACGTCGCCCGTCGACGACGGGATCTCGTTCCACTTCGGATTCTGCGCCGCGAAGTCCGCGTACAGCTTCCGGAAAACCTCCGGCTTGAGCGCCGCCGCCATCTGGTCGCGCACGTCCTGCAGCGTCGGCCAGATGTCCTTCAGGAACACCGGCTGCCCGTCCCGACCCTGGCCAATCGCCTCCTTCGACAGGTCGATGTCCACGCGGCCGGCCAGCGCGAACGCCACCACCAGCGGCGGTGACATGAGGAAGTTCGCCTTGATGTTCTGGTGCACGCGCGCCTCGAAATTGCGATTGCCCGAGAGCACGGACGCGGCGACGAGGTCGTTCTTCACCACGGCCTCCTCGATCACGGGGTGCAACGGCCCCGAGTTGCCGATGCACGTCGTGCAACCGTAGCCGACGGTCTGGAACCCGAGTTGGTCGAGGTACGGCGTGAGACCCGTCTTGTCGAGGTAGTCGGTCACCACCCGTGAACCCGGGGCGAGCGAGGATTTCACGACGGGATTGACCTTCAGGCCCTTCTCCACGGCCTTCTTCGCGAGCAGGCCGGCGGCGAGCATCACGCTCGGGTTCGACGTGTTCGTGCAACTCGTGATGGCCGCGATGAGCACGCTGCCGTGGCCGACCTGGCCGTCGATGCGGGGGCTCGGCGCCACGATCACGTCGGGCGTCGGGCGGTTGTTCGCCATCTCGCGCTCCGTCGTGGTGCTCGTGTTCTTCTCCTTGGCCTCCTCACGCGCAATCGGCTGCTGCGCACCGCCGCCCGACAACACGTCGACGCGCGGGGCCGCCGCCAGCTCCACCATCGTGGCGAAGTCCGCGGCGTTCTTGCCAAAGCCATTTTCCGTGACGGGCTTCGAGAACGCGGTCGTGAAGCTTTCCTTCAGGCGGTTCAACTCGATCCGGTCCTGCGGGCGCTTCGGGCCGGCCACGCTCGGGACGACGCTGCCGAGGTCCAGCTCCACGACCTGCGAGTAATCGATGTCTCCCTTCTGCGGGATGCCCCACAGGCCCTGGGCCTTGTAGTAAGCCTCATACGTCGCGACGTGCTTCTCGTCGCGCCCCGTGGCCCGCAAATAGGTCGAGCACTCGCCGTCGATCGGGAAGAAGCCCATCGTCGCGCCGTATTCGGGCGCCATGTTGGCGATCGTCGCGCGGTCCACCACCGGCAGCGCCGCGGCGCCCGGTCCGAAGAATTCGACAAACTTGCCCACGACCTTGGTCTTGCGCATTAGCTGCGTGACGGTGAGCGCGAGGTCCGTGGCAGTGACGCCCTCCCTCAGCGAACCGGTCAAATACACGCCGACCACATCCGGGGTGAGGAAGTAAACCGGCTGGCCGAGCATGCCGGCCTCGGCCTCGATGCCGCCCACGCCCCAGCCCACGATGCCCAGGCCGTTGATCATGGTGGTGTGCGAATCGGTGCCCACGAGCGTGTCGGGATAATAAACGTCCCCCTGCGCCAGCACGCCCTTCGCCAGGTATTCCAGGTTCACCTGGTGCACGATGCCGATGCCCGGCGGCACGACCTTGAACGTGTCGAACGCCTGCATGCCCCATTTGAGAAACTGGTAGCGTTCGCGATTGCGGGTGAACTCCAGGTCCAGGTTCTTCTGCATGGCCAGCGCCGAGCCGGCGAAATCGACCTGCACCGAGTGGTCGACCACGAGATCCACGGGCACGAGGGGCTCGATGATCTTCGGGTTCTTGCCCATCTTGGCCACCGCCGAGCGCATGGCCGCCAGGTCCACCAGCAACGGCACGCCCGTGAAATCCTGCAGCACGATGCGCGCGACCACGAACGGGATCTCCGCCGTGCGCTCCTCCGTGGGTTTCCACGCCGCCAGCTCCCGAATGTTGGATTCCAGCACGCGCTTGCCGTCGCAATTGCGCAGCACCGCCTCGAGCACGAGACGGATGCTCACCGGGAGGCGCGAGACCGGAAAACCGGCCTGTTCAAGGGCGGGCAGCGAGTAGAACTTCTTGCCGCCTTCAAATGTCTGGAGGGTGTTGAACGGATTCGGGAGGGACATGGGAGAAAAGACTGGAGAACTGAAAAACTGAATGCGTGAACGGCTGGGACCCGGAAAGGCTGGAGTGGCGAAGAGGAGCTCGTCCTCCTTCGAGGTCTTCAGCCTTTCAGTCCTTCAGCCCTTCGCGAGCGCCGCCTTGATGGCGTCGAAGTTCGGCAGATCCTTCGGCGTGGGCGTCTGCTCCGCGTACTTGATCATGCCATCCTTCCCGACCACGAACGCCGCGCGGGCCGCCGTGTCGCCCACCCCGGCGAGCATGGGGAACACCACGTCGTACGCCTTGATGACGGTCTTGTTGAGATCCGACAGCAGCGTGACCTTGATCGCGTTGGCCTTCGCCCAGGCTTCCTGGGCAAACGGGCTGTCGACGCTGATCGCGAGGACCGTGGCGCCGAGCTTCTCGTACTCGCCCAACCCAGCCGTCTGGTCGCACATTTCCTGCGTGCACACGCCGGTGTAGGCGAGCGGGAAGAACAACAGGACGACCTGCTTGCCGGCATAATCGCTCAGCTTGATGTCCTTCAGGCCGTCCGCGGCCTTGGTCTTGAGGGTGAAATCAGGGGCTTTGGCGCCGATCGCGAGTGGCATGGTAAGGGAGGATTGAAGGGTTGAGGACGAGGTCGTGGAGGGAAACCCTTGGATCGAATCCTGAAACCTGAGACAGGCCGCATCGGAAGGGACCCAAGGAAGGCAAGATGTAGAACCGCCCGCATTCGACGGGCAACCCATTTTCGACAAGTATGATGCGCCTTAATGAATTCGCCGAAGCGCCCATTAGGTCCGCTTGCCGCCGCTTGCCGCGCCCCTGCGCCCTCGGGCAACCATTCCCCTTGTCACGCGCCCCCTTGCCTCCAATAACGGCGGGCCCATGCCCGACATTCTTTCCGAACTCGACTGGCGCGGCCTCTATGCCGACAGCACCGACCGCGACGCCCTTGCCGCGCGCCTCGCCGCGGGTCCGGCCACGCTCTACGCCGGCTTCGATCCCACCGCCGATTCCCTCCACGTCGGCAACCTGGTCCCCCTCCTCGCCCTGCGGCGGTTCCAGCTGGCAGGCCATCATCCCATCGCCCTCGCCGGCGGCGCCACCGGCATGGTGGGCGATCCCTCGGGCAAATCCGACGAACGCAATCTCCAGACCCCGGAACAGGTCGCGCACAACATCGCTGCCATCCGGGCGCAACTCACCCGGTTTCTCGATTTCGACACCGCCGCCAATCCCGCCCGCCTCGTCAACAATGCCGATTGGATCGGTCCCATCACGTTCCTCGAGTTCCTCCGCGACACCGGCAAGTACATCACCGTGAATTCCATGGTCGCCAAGGATTCCGTGCGCTCGCGCATGGAGGACCGCGGCACGGGCATCAGCTTCACGGAGTTCAGCTACATGCTCCTGCAGGGTTATGATTTCTACCACCTCCGGAACACCTTCAACTGCGAGCTCCAGGTCGGCGCCACCGACCAGTGGGGCAACATCACCGTCGGCACCGAACTGACCCGCAAGAAACTCGGCGCCACCGTCTGGGGCCTCGTCTTTCCGCTCCTCACCAAGTCCGATGGCTCGAAGTACGGCAAGACCGCCACCGGCACCGTCTGGCTCGATCCCCGGAAAACCAGCCCGTATCGCTTCTACCAGTTCTTCGTCAACGCCGACGACACCGACGTCGTCAAGCTGCTCAAGACCCTGACCTTCCTGTCGCGCGAGGAAATCAGCTCCCTCGAGACGGAATTGCAGTCCAACCCGGGCGCCCGATCCGCCCAGAAAGCCCTCGCGCGCGAGATGACCACGCTGGTCCACGGGGCCGACGCCCTCACCGCCGCCCTCAAGGCGAGCGAGATCCTTTTCGGCGGCAGCCTGGATGGCGTGACCGAGGCCATCTTCAATGACGTCGTCGGTGAAGTCCCCACGAAGGACCTCGAGAAAGCCAAACTCGATGCTCCCGGCGCCCCGATTGCCGACTTGATCGTTCACTCGGGCCTCGAAACCTCCAAGGGCGCTGCCCGCAAATCACTGGAGGCCGGCGGCATTTATCTGAACAACACGCGCGTGCCGGACCACACCCGGCTCGTCACCGCCACTGACCTGTTGTTCGGGAAGTATCTCCTGCTGCGGAAAGGCAAGCGCTCCTACGCGGTCCTCACCGTTCGCTAGAACATCCGATTACCTCGTGAGCGGAAGATCGCGGGGGGATTTGATCTACCCCCCCACACCGTCTCCTGAGCCGGACTTAGTCATTGGGCGGTGGAGTGACTTGACCTCAGGGGGCTGGATTGGACCGGCTTCGCCGTAACGCGCTGGGGCCGGCGCGTTCCACCTTTTCAGCTTGGCTGCCTCCAAAGGGAAGCACGGATCCGACTGCATGATTGCGGCTGAGACCGGGAGCAACCGCTGGCCCGTTGCATGGCGGGCGGAGAGGAACCCTGGAACTGGCAAATACGACCGCCACCGTCATGCTGAGCGGAGCGAAGGATCCAAGGGAAAGGACGAATGGCGACTCGGTGAATCCTCCGCTGCGTTGGGGATGACGTTAGCGACGGTTTCGCCCCACCAGGGGTGAGTTCCGTTCAGCGCCGTTTCCGGGTCGCGAGGCATCAGCCCCATCCGCCTCTGGACACTCGCATCCTTCCCATCACTGCGACGACGGTGCCGCGCCCTTCATCCACTGGATGGCGTAGCGCACGAGATCCTTGCCGGACTCGAGCTGGAGCTTGAGCTTCAGGTGCTCGCGGTAGGAATCGATCGTCTTCACACTCAGGTTCAGCTTCGAGGCTACCTGGCGCGTGCTGTAACCATCGCCGATGAGCTGGAACACCTCCATCTCGCGATCACTCAGGGTGTCGATGCTGAAACGCACCTCCTCCTTCCGGTTGTTCACGAGGCGGTGGAGCATGCGCTCCTTCATCCGGTCGCTCAGGTGCAATTCGCCCGCCAGGACCGTGCGGATGGCCGTGAGCACGCGGTTGCTCGCCTCCTGCTTCATGATGTAACCCCGCGCACCGGCGCGCATGGCGCGCTCGGCATAGATGCCCTCGTCATGCATGGACATGACGAGCACCGGCATGTCGGGGGCGAGCACGCGAATGTGCTTCATCAACTCGATGCCATTGGTCGTCTTCAACGTGATGTCGATGATCGCCAGGTCCGCGGGCTGCTTTTGCAGGAACGCAATGGCGGCCGGCGCGCTGTCCGCCTCGCCCACGACCTCGAGGTCGTGTTCTTGGTTGATGAGCACGGCCACGCCCTGCCGCGTGATCGGATGGTCGTCGACGAGCAGGATGCGGTGCTTAGCCGGCGACTTGGAGGTTTTGGACAGAGGGGGTTTTTCCTGTGTGAGTGGTTTCATGATTGGAATTGTCGAAGGTTGTGAAGTGGCAATTGATGCGGGTGCCGTTGCCGGGCCGGGAGTCGATGGAAAGCACGCCGCCAATGATGGTGGCCCGGTAATTCATGAGCCGCAGCCCGCCGCCCGGCGCCTGCCCGTGGGCCGACGTGTCGAAGCCCGTCCCGTCGTCGGTGATGACGAGCCGGTGCTGGTTGCGCCGGGACAGAAGCGCGATCCGCACATGCCGCGCCCGTCCGTGTCGCACGGCATTGTGGATCGCTTCCTGCGTGATGCGATAAAGGTGAAGCGCAGTCAGATGGTCGCAGGTCGGCGGCGCGCCCTTCACCTCAAAGCGGCATTTCACGCCGTGCAGGGTCTGGGCCTGGCCGGCCAGCTCCTCGAGCGCCACCAGCAACCCGGCATTCTCGAGCTGCACCGGGCAGAGGCCGCGCGCGAGCGCGCGCGATTGCGCCACCGCCTCGTTCGCCAGCCGCGAGATGATCTCGGCCTGCTCGGCCTCCTTGGGATGAATCTTATCGAGCCGATCGCGCAGCGCCGTCGCCATGAACGACAGGCCCGTCAGTTGCTGGCCCAGGCCGTCATGCAGGTCCGCACCGATGCGCTGCTGCTCCGCATCACTGATGGTGAGGAGCCAGCGCTCCAGCCAGCGGCGGGCGCTCACGTCGCGCCCGAAGAAGGTCGCCCCCTCCCCCTGGGCCTGGTCGAACATCATGAAGAACTCCGCGTGCCACTCGGCGTCGCGCTTGCGGCCCGACAGCGTGAAGCTCGACGATCCACCCGAGGTCGCCTCGCGAATCGCGTCGGCCGCCGAGGGGAACAGTTCGCCAAAGACGCGGCCCGGCAGCGTGTCGGGCTGCATGCCCGCGTGCTCCAGCCCGCGCCCGCTCGCCTCGACGATCCGGCCGGTGGAATCGACCCGGCCCACGATCACGGGCAGATTCTGCATGATGCTGTCGAGCAGCTGCGTCGTTTTGCGGTGCTCGTTCTCGGCGCGCACGCGTTCGCTCACATCGAGCGCGGTGAAGCCGTGGAGCCGGCGCTTGTCCGAGCCAACCATGTCGAACGCATTGACCAGCCAGTGCCGCCCGCCCTGCACATGGGGCTGCGGCTCGTGCGCGGGAAGCATCCGCGAGCCCGACCACTGGTGTGCGCCAAAGAACTTCGCGTGCAGCTCGTTTTCGAAGAGAAGCGTGCCATCCTCGTTCCGGATCGCCACCGCGCAGGGCACGCTGCGCATGAACAGGTCGAGCTGTTGCTGGCTGCGCTGGAGCTTTTCCCGCATCGCGGCATGGTGCAGCGCGTAGCGGATCGCGCGCTCCAGCTGCACTTCGTTCAACTGCCCCTTGGGCAGAAAATCCACCGCGCCCGCCTCCTGGGCCGCCGTGTCGACCTCCGGCGATTCATGTCCCGTCAACAACAGGATCGGCATGGTGGATCCCATCGCCTGCGCCTCCTGCAGCAGCTCGATGCCCGTGCCTTGCCCCAGATTGTAGTCGAACAAGCCGACGTCATGGCCCCCGCGTCGAAGGGCCGCGAGGCCCTCCTCAAAACTCGAGGCCCACTCGAGTTCATAGCGCGTCGTGCGCACGTGGCGCGCCACGTGCGCCAGAAAACGATAGTCCTCCTCGTGGTCTTCGACCACAAGTACACGAATCGGGGATTTTCTCGCCTCACGCATGGTATCTTTTGGGGTGTCCATCGCGGCCCCGCATCAACTCGACGCTGCCGAAATGAATCTCCGCCCAATCCGATGGACACTCCAACGCGACAACGGAGCCGGCCGTTTTGAAAAAAATTCATTTTCTTTAACGATTGGGCCAGAGGGGATTAATTCCAATGTCGCGCGCCGGAATTAACCCCAGTTCCGGGCCGAAAGACCCTGTTCGATTCGTCGCGGGGGCGGGTTGCAACCGCGCCAAACCGGGGTGAATCACGCCATGGGCCGGGAGTTAACCCGATGCCGATGCCGGAGTCTCGCACGATTGTGGGAGCGCGCGCCCGAGGATAAACTGACGCAGGCTGGAGGCGGATCAACCGCCCGAAGCCATATCTCATATGAAAAAACTCACCTCCTGTCTGCTCTCCCTTCTCCTGCTGGGCGGTATTGCCTTCACCTCCGCCTGCAGTTCAACCGCCACCCGCCAGAGCACTGGCGAATACATCGATGACACGGCCATCACCGCCAAGGTGAAGTCCGCCTTCGTCTCCGACGACAACGTCAAGGCCATGGACGTCCAGGTCGAAACCTTCCGCGGCGTCGTGCAGCTGAGCGGCTTCGTCGACAGCGCCGAACAGAAGGCGCGCGCCGAACAGGTCGCTCGCAGCACCAATGGCGTGCGCGACGTGACCAACAACATCCAGCTCAAGACCAATCAGAACATCAATCGCTGATCGGCTCTGCTTCCGGTCGCCCAATGGCCGTCGACTAATCACGACCATTGGGCCACCGCCCATTTCCGGGGACCCGCCCCCTCCAGCCGGGCTCGCGTACGCGCCGCCGTTCCACGGCCGTTTCACCCGTTCACTTCACTTAACTTCCTCCGCTTCGCCCATGGCCCACCTCACGCAGCCCCACACCGCGGCGGTCTTTGAAGAACTCGTGCGCCAGCGCCGGGCCACGCCCCATTTCGGACCCGACGAAGTGCCATGGGAGGTCATTGAAGCCGCCCTGAAGACCGCGGCCGAGGCGCCGTCCGGATACAATATACAGCCGTGGCGGTTTATTTTGGTGCGCGACCCCGCCGTTCGCGAGCGACTCCGGCAGGCAGCTTTCAACCAGGAAAAGATCACCGAGGCGCCCCTCGTCATCATCGCCTGGGCCGAGCACGACGCGTGGCAGGACCGAATCGATGAAATCCTGCAGACGCGTGCCCGCCACTCCGGCCGCACCATGGCCGACACCACGAAAATCCGGCAGAACGCCGTTGCCTTCATCAACACCCTACCCCGCGACACCTGGCTCAATCGTCAGGTGATGATCGCATTCACCTACCTCATGCTCGCCTTCGAGGCCCAGGGCTGGGACACCGCGCCGATGGAAGGCTTCGATGCCGGCGCCGTGCGCAAGGTCGTGGCCCTCCCTGACAACGCCGCCGTGGTCGCGCTTCTCGCCGTCGGCCGCGGCATCGGCAACGAACCCGTCCATCCCGGCCGGCTCGGCATCGGCGACATCGCCTTTGTCGACCGGTTCGGCGAACCCATCCACCTCAACCCCCTCGCTCCATGAACCAGATCCCCCAGAGAAAAATCATCATCCACGGCCGCGGCGCCGGCGAACTCACGGACGAAACCGTCGAGAAACGCGCCCGGGAAATCGCTTTGATCCGCGGCCGGCCCGATGGCCACGCCTCCGAGGAGGACCGCGCCGAGGCCTGGGCCGAACTCCAGGGCGAACTCCTGCCCGAGACCAGCGATACGGACGGGGACTCCCGCGGCGCGCTGAGTCGCGATCCCAGCGAACCCCTGTCGATCTCGGGCCGCCACGTGCCCAATATGGAGGGCGACAACGACGGCGCGGATGTCGAACGCCTCGCCACCGAGGGGGTCGAGGAGGCTCAACACGATCAGATGCTCGCCGCCCGACAACGCGAGCACCGGCAGGATCGCGCGGACCAATGACCCGCCCCGACGGTTCCCGGCCCCGGGTCGGATAACCGGGATTTCTGGCGGCGCATTTGCGGCGCCGCCGGCTCCAACTCTTCCGCGCCGTGTCGATGCGGGAAACTGGGGCGGGTTGACCTCAGGACGCTGGTCCGGAACCGGCCTCGCCGGAACCCGCCGAGGCCCGCGCGTTCCCCCTGTCAGCCTCCCGCGCCTGGCATCGGGTCGCAAGTTGACAGCGGGAACCCCTCTTTCCCTTCCCTCGTCCGCCTTCCAAAGACCCATGGCCGAATCCCGCCACGTTCTTGCCGGAATCCCCGGGCCCGTCGCCGCACCGCTCAACATGGGGCTGCGCGTCGCGCGCATCCTGCAACGAACCGCCATCGCCTTCGTCGAGGACGACGTCACCCGGTTGGGCGCCGCCCTGGCATTCTATACTACCATCGCGGTCGCGCCCTTGATGGTCCTTTGCGTGGCGATCGCCGGCATGTTTCTCGACGAAAGCGTGGCGCGGGAAACGGTCGTGCATGAGATCCGGCATGTGATCGGCGGCCCTGCCGCCGAGGCGGTGGCATCCATCGAAAACCCGCTGGCCCGCCCCGAGGGCATCAGCGCCACCGTCATCGGTGGCCTCACCTTCCTGTTCGGCGCGTTCGGGGTGTTTCGACACCTACAGGACGCCCTCAACTCCATCTGGCGCGCCCGCCCACCCCGGTTGGGCCTGTGGGCCCTGGTCCGCCACCGCCTCACCTCCATGGCGGTCGTCCTCGCGACCGGCTTTCTCCTGCTCGTATCGCTCATCCTGAGCGCTGGTCTGAGTTGGTTTGCCGACCGTACGATGGACGAACTCGGGTTGCCCGTCCTCTACTATGAGCTGAGCAACAGCTTCCTCTCGTTCGCGGTGATCACGGTGCTGTTCGCTCTTCTTTTCAAGATGCTGCCCGACACCAAGGTGCCCTGGCGGCATGTCTGGCTCGGTGCCGTGGTGACCGCCGCGCTCTTCACGGTCGGCAAGCTCGCCCTTGGCCTTTATCTGTCCCACGCCCGCCTCACCTCCGCGTACGGCGCCGCCGGCTCCCTTGTGGCCCTGCTGCTCTGGTGCTATTACGCCGCGCAGATCGTGTTCCTCGGGGCCGAGTTCACGCGTGTGACCACCTTGAGCCGCGGGGGGCGCGATTTTTCCACCCTCGACGAACCGCTCGAGCGCGTGCGCCTGGCCCACGTTCCGCCTCCGAGCGTCCTCAACGCTCCAAGCGGAACAAAGCGGCGTCGGCGTTTGGCCTTCCGGCGCAAAAATCCCGCATGAGACGCGCGGCCACGGCGGCAAAGGTGATGCCGTTCCCGCCATAACCGAGCGCGAAAAACGCCCGGGGGAAGGACCGGTGCGGTCCAATGTAGGGCAATCCATCCTTCGTCTCGGCGAACGTTCCCGCCCAGGCGTACGCCGGTTCAATGCGGATCTGCGGAAACCACTGCCGAAAGCGCCTCAGTAAAAGGCGAACTTTCCGCGGCAGCATGCCATCCCGCACCGTCGGCCGGTTGAAAGGCTCGTCCGCGCCGCCGAAGACGATCCGCCGGTCCGCCGTGATGCGCGCATAACCGTACGGCCGGGCCGTCTCCCATATCAGCCGCCAGTCCGGCCAGCCCGGGAAGTCAGCCAACGGTTCGCTGATGAACGCATAAGTGCTGCGCAATCGCACGCCCGGCAGGCTCATGAACGTCATCGCCTCGTACCCCGACGCGATCACCACCCGCCGCGCGCGCACCTGGACGCCCCGATCCGTGTGCAACGCCACGCCATGCCGGGTCGCCCTGTAGCGATGGACCGTCGTCCGGTCGAACACGCGCGCCCCCCGCTGGACGGCGAGTTTCAACAGCCCGTGCGTGAGTGCGTGGGGATCCACCTCGGCCGCCGGGGCCGACACGATCGCCGCCTTGAACGGCAACGTGCTGGAGGCCTGGACTCGCGCCCGGTCCCAGTACTGCACGGCGAAGCCGTGACGAGCGCGCAACTCGTATTCCGCCTTCAATTCCGCCGCATCGCGGGCCGTCGATGCGCCATACAGCGCTTCCCGCCGCCGAAAACCGCAGGCCACGGGCAATACTTCCTCCCAGTGGCCAATTCGCTCCAACCCCTCCGCCACCACGCGATAGCATCGCACCGCCTCCCTCTCGCCGATCCGGGCCGCCAATTCGCGGAGCGATGTGTCCAGCTCATACATCAGCAACCCGGTGCTCCCCGCCGTGCTGCCGGCGCCGATGTCGCGCCGGTCCAGCACCACCACCGCATGCCCGGCGAGCGCCAGTTCGTGGGCGACACACGCGCCGGTGATCCCCCCGCCGATGATCGCCACGTCACACTCCGTCGAATGCTCGAGGGGCGGATAGGTGGCGATCAACCCGTTCCTGACGGGCCAGAACGGAGTGCCGGAAAGAAGATCCATGGAAAGGAGAGTTGCTCGCGCGGCGATTTCGTCCGTTTGCCCGGCCGCCATCGGACTCCCGTGCTCGCGCCACCGGTTTCGTCATCGCGGGATCTTCCGCTGGCTCTTGTAGTCTTGGACAAAAATATTCACTACCAGCCAGAACGCGCCGCCGGCCGCCGCGATGAAACAAAGGATGGCGAGTCCGGGGTAGCCGAAGAGCTGGAAACGCGTATGCACGCGCATGAGCAGCGAGGCCCCGACGATCAGCGCGGCCAGCACCAGTCCCGCCGTGATGCGGTTGGCGATCTTCTGCATGCCATCGAGCACAACCTTGGCGTCGACTGCCTTCACCTTCACCTCGAGCTCGGAGTTCGTGACCGCATCCAGGATGCGGTTCACGCGGCCCGGCAGCGCCTGGACGAAATCCTTGGTCTCGAGGATCGAGCTGAAGATATTGCCGCGCGTCAGGTCCTTCTGCACGCGCCGCGACAGGAGCTCCGAGACGTGACGGCGGATCGCCTCCGTGGGATTGAACGTCGGGTCCAGCAGGCGCCCGATCTCGTCGAGCTGCAGCAGCGTCTTCCCCAGGAGCGTCAGCTCGCTGGGCACCATGAGCCCGCTCGCGCGCGCCCGGCTGCTGACGTCGAACAACGATCGGCCCACGTTCATTTGCTCGAGGCCCTGGTCGCGCTTGGCCGCCACCAGGCGCGTCACCTGGCGCCGGAACTCCGGCTGGTCGAAGTCGTCCATCTTCTCGCTGATGCGGATCACCACCTCCGACGCTTCGTCGCCATTGCCCTCGCTCACGGCGAGCAGGAGCTTCAGGAGGTGCTCCTGCATGGAGGGCGTGGTGTGCCCCACCATGCCCAGGTCGATCAGCGCAATGCGGTTGTCCTGGGTGATGAAGATGTTTCCCGGGTGCGGGTCGGCATGAAACAGGCCGTCGACGAGGACCTGCTTGAGATACGCCTTGAACAACTCCTCGATCAGCGTGCGGCTCTCCAGGTCCTGGCGCACCACCGGGCTGAGGGCGGTGATCTTCGCGCCGTCCACGTAATCCATGGTGAGGACGCTGCGCGTGCAATAGTCCCGGATCGGCTGCGGCACGACGAGGTTCGGAAACTCCGCGAGGTTGCGCCCGAGCGTCACGAGGTTCTGCGCCTCGAGCTCGTAATTCAGCTCCCGCGTGAGCGCGCTCCTGAATTCCTCCACCACGTCGCGGATTTGGTGCCGCTGGCCCGCGGGCGTGCGCGCATCGAGGATGGCGGCGAGGCCGCCGAGTGCTTCGAAATCCTTGAGCACCTGGTCGCGCACGTTCGGGCGCTGCACCTTGACCACCACCTTCTTTCCATCGCGCAACTCCGCGTAATGCACCTGGCCCAGCGAGGCCGCCGCCACCGGCTCGGGGTCGAAACGGCTGAACGCCTTCGAAATCCGCACCTGGAGCTCCTCCTCGACGATCGCCATCGCCTCGGCGCCGGAAAACGGTTTCACGCTGTCCTGCAGCCGCGCCAGGGCCGCGATGTAACTCTCCGGCAGGAGGTCGGGCCGCCCGGCCAGCACCTGGCCGAACTTCACGTACGTGGGACCCATGGCCTCCAGGTCGCGGGCCAATTCCTCGGGATCAGGCCCGTTCCCCGCCTCCTCGAGGTCCTCGGGACTCAGCCCCTCCGTGTCATTGCGCTGCTTGGCGAGGTTGGACCGGTACTTCCACAGCAGCCGGCCGATGGCCCCATAGCGTTTGAGATGTTGGGCAGATAATTTCATGAATGAGGACCGCGCACCAACACCGACACCGCAGCCGCAACGCGGTTCGGGCACGGGAAACTTTTCGTTGGCCCGCGGAAAGTCTTTATGGCGGGACACCGCCCTCGCGCATCACCGGGCGAAACCACCCCGACGACGCGCGTGATCCCAAGGTGGTTGCTCAATCCAAGAAAGGGGGCGCACGATCGTGCGCCCCCGCCAAACGAACGGAATCAGGGTCCGAGCGGGACCGAGATGTTGATGTTGCGGTCGACGTCGGCCGCGCGCGCGCCGGCATTGACCCCCACCGTGCGCACGAACGTCGTCACGATCAGGTCCAGGTAACGCGCCAGCACGTGATAGGGCGTGCGCGGCACATAGACGATGTCGTTGGGCTCGAGCACCACGTTGGGCTCCTTGCCGGTGATGATCGCCTTGTAGTCATAGACGGCAATCGACGGCTCCGCCACCCCACCCCGCACGACGGCCACCTGCGACAGGTGGGCGTTCTCGCCCGTCCCGCCTGCCGCCGCGATGGCCGACACCAGCGTGGGCTGGCCAGGCAGCCGGACAGCCCGCGCCTGCGCCACCGCGCCGAGCACGTAAACCTCCTGCGAGCGCGGCGACGGCAGGTAGATCATGTCGTCGGGCTGCAGGTAGATGTTCTGGCTCATGTCGCCCTCGCTGAGGAGCTTGTTCACGTTCACCGGCAGCGGCTTCCCCTGCCGGACCACAAAGGCCTGGTTGAGGTCGCTCGCGTTGCGCCGGGGGTTGGCGAACGTCACCGTGGCGCCGTTCGCGAGCTGCGAGACCGACTGGCCGGGTGCCGGACCGCCGGCCGCGGAGATCGCGTCCAACAGGGTCGTGGGCCCGTTCAACGGATACACGCCCGGCGCGCCCAGGCGCCCCAGCACCCACACGTTCTTGCTGCCGACTTCCAACAGCGTGAGGTCCACGCGCGGGTTGTCGCGGTAGTATTCCTTCAGTGCGTTCTCCAGCGCCACGCGCGCCTGCGCGAGCGTCTGGCCCCAGACATCGATGCCCGAGAGCATCTCGTAATAGATCTTGCCGTCCGGCCCGACGATGGTCTCGACGCGCGAGGTCTCGTCGCCGCCGACCGCAATGGCCACGCGGTCGCCGGGCCCCAGCGTGAATTCCTGCGAGGGCGGCTGGAGCCACGCGCTGTCGATCGTGCCCCGCGCTTCAGCGACGGGCACGGGCGCGGCGGCCACGGGTTGGCGCGGGGTCACACCCGCACAGCCGCCCAGGATGATGGCGGCCAGCCCCAGCGTACCGGGGATAAGCAGTTTTCTGGTATTCATTGGAGGGGAACGACGGGGATGACTTCATCGCTGGTCCAGTAGACCACGAAGGCCTGGGTGAAGGCCGAGGCGGCCTCATCCAACAGGTCCTCCGCCTTCCACCACGGGCGGGCGCTGACATAGACGATGTCGTGCGGCTCCAGCGCCACGTCGGGCGAGCGCCCATCCAGCACGTCGTTGAGATTGACCACCAGCGTCTGCGGCCGGGAAAGGGATCCGCGCACCACCAGCACCCGGTCGCGCCAGGCTTTGTCGGTGAAACCACCGCGCGCGGCCACCGCACGCAGCGAGGTGCTCTGGTCGGCCAGCGTCGCCGGCCCCGGGTGCAACACCTGGCCCAGCACATACACCTCGCGCAGCGTCGCGGGCGGGAAATAGAAATAGTCGCCCGGCTCCACCGCGATGTTCTGCGAGAGATCGCCGTCATTGAAGAGGCGCGAGAAGTCGACCTCCTTGCGCTGGCCGTTGCGCACGAGGAACGCGTGGGACAGGTCCGCCAGCTCGGTGACGTCGCCCGTCACCGCGCTGGTCTCGAACCCGCGCGCCCGCGCCACCGCCTCCACCACCGTCATCGGGCGGTCGAGCGTGAACGAGCCCTTCTGCGAAACGAGCCCGAGCATGTGGTACTTTTTGCTGCGAAACGCCACCGGGCTGATCATCGTGCGGGCCGAGCGGCGGTACTCGCCGAGCTTGCGGTCGAGCTCCGCACGCAGCTCGTCGATCGTCAGGCCGTTCGCCACCACGTCACGCGCCTCGAGGAAGTTGATGCGGCCATCCGGCTGCACGGCCACCTCGGAACGGGCGGCGGCGGGCTCGCCGTACAGGCCGATGCGGAGGACATCGCCCGGGCCGAGCGTGAGGCGCTGCTGCCAGGACGCGCGCTGCGCGGGGGACACGATCGAGAACGCCTCCGGAGCTTCGGCCGACTGGGCCGAGGCGTCGGGCGTGGCGGCGAACAGGCACGCGAGGGCCAGCGCCGCCATGGCGGGCACCGGCGACGGGGACGGCACCCAGCGCGCGAAGCGCTCGTTGAGGTGCTTGCCGTTGCTACGGTTCATGACCGCGCCCACCAGGTTGCACCGCGCCAGGCGCAGCGTTTCCAGCTGCTGGCGGGTTTCGAGGGCGGTCGCCTTGGTCGTGTCGGAGAGCCAGAGCACGTTCGGCAGGTTCTGCGCCAGGAGGATCGCCTCCGGCTCGGAGGCCGGCGGCAGCTCCACCAGGACGACGGCGTTCTCGTCCGCGCCCCAGGCGTTGAGTGAGGCGAGCCACGCCTTGCGATGCTCGAGATCCCACACCCAGCCGGGCAGCGGGATGTGCACGATCGACGACGTGCCGCTGTCGGTGAAGATCTTGTTCGCGGCTTCCGCGGGATCGCTGAGCAACTCGTCGGAAAGCGTGGTCTCCTCCACCACCACCGCGTCGGCCGACTTTGGCTCGCCGCGTCCGGTGCGGAAGCGCACGGCGTCACTCGAGGCCTTCGGGGCCGGGCGCCCCGTTTCCGTGCTCCCCTCACCCGGCTGGCGGGTCGTGAGCACCACGACGCGGAAGCCGCACTTGGTGGCCGCGTCGGCCAGTAGCTTGAGCCAGACGGATCGGCCCTCTCCGGACGAGGACGAAGTGATGCCGCAAACCAATCCCTGGTTGGGCGTGGAGCTGAGGCGGCTCTGCAACGCGGTCCACGTGCGGAACGCCCAGCTTGCGCGCGCTTCCGTCGACATGCGATCCACCGGCCCGAGGCGAGCGATGACCGGCAGTTGGGTGACGCGACGCACGTCATCCGGCGTGCGCAGGCGCGGATCGAGGGCTTCCTCGGTGACGGCGCCAACCATGCCGAGGCCGAGCCCGCACAGGGCGAGGAACACGGCGAGGAGCGCGATCTTCATGCCGGGGTCGTTGAGGACCACGCGGTCCGCCGTGGCCGGCGAGAACACGCGATAGTGGCCAACCGGGTTGGCGGCGAGCAGCTCCGTGATCTGGAGGCGATTGACGAGCTCGCGGCGCTGGATCTCCACGGTGCGGGACTTCTCGCGCAACACCTCGATCTCACCCGGCGCCATCGGCGGGGTGGAACCCGAGGCCTCGGCCACCGCGGTCGCGGTTCCGCCGAGCTGCTTTTCGATCGCGCTCACGCGGGCCTGTTGCATTTGCACCAGCGGGTGGATGTCCGTGTAGCGCGCCTGGAGGTCGGCCAGCTCGTTGCGGGCGTTTTCGAGCCGCTCCTGCGCCGCGGAGTTCGCGCTGGCGGCGCCGAACGCGGCGGCCCCGGCGACGTTGAAACGCTCGTTGATGGCCGCGATCTCCTTGTCGAGTTCGGCCAGCTGGTGGCGCAGGTAGCTCGCGGCATCCCGCGCGTCGCGCGCCTGCATTTCCTGCGTGAACTTCACCGCCTCGCCGGCGTACAGGTTGGCCTGGTTCGTGGCGGTCGAGGCATCCGGCGCCGAGATGGCGATGTTGACGAGATCGGTGTTCGGCACCGGCGCGACGCGCGCCATGCCGGCGACCTGGTCGGCGGAGCGCTCCGGCGTCATGCGGGCGCCGACGCGCGCGCGCAATTCACCGGAGTTCACCATGCCGACGAGCGTGGCGGGATTGATCGGCCGCGGCTGGAAGAGTTGCGGGTCCGGGGTGTCGTAGCGGACCAGCTGCGCCGTCGCCGTGTACGAGGGCGACCAGATCGCGCGGCCCACGCCGGCGCCGACGGCGGCGCCGAGGGCCACCGCGAGCACCAGCCACAGCCAATGCCGCCGGGCGGCGACGGCAAGTTGCCACCACTGCGGGGACGGCGACGGCGGCGCGGGCACGCGGCGGGCTCGATAGGGGCCCACCGCCAATTGCGGCGACCCCGGGGCAACAGGCTCCCCTCGGACCACGCCCACGGCGGAGGGAGCGGCGGAGGGAACGGAATTCGATTCTACGTGGGATTTCATGCGTCGGATTTTCGCAGGGGGATGGTGGAGCCGGGATGGCGACGGATCCGCCGCCCGTCGGGGGCGGAGGGAAATACTGCACTGGCTACACTGTCCTGCACGGTCCCAACCTAGCGGGAATCTCCCATCCGGATGAGTGGGTGATGACCTCAATTCCCGGGCACCCTCACCCCATTCCAGACTGCTCGATCAGCTTGTTCTGGATCGCGTAGTGGGTGAGCTCCGCGTTGCTCTGCATGACCATCTTCTCGAGGATTCGCGTCCGGTACGTGCTGATGGTTTTTACGCTCAGGCTGAGCTCGTCGGCGATCTGGCTGACGGTCTTGCCCGAGGCGATCAGCCGGAGCACGAGAAACTCCCGGTTCGAGAGGCGCTCATGCGGCGTGACCTGGAAATCCGTCGTCAGGTGCGCCGCCATCTTCTCGGCGAGGCCCGGACTCACATAACGCCCCCCCGTCATCACCTTCTTGACCGCCCCCACGAGTTCGCCCGGGGCGCTCTCCTTGGTCATGTAGCCCGAGGCGCCGCACTTGAGGACCCGCATGGCAAACTGGTCCTCCGGGTGCATGCTCAGCACCAGGATCGGCAGCCTCGCGCGGGTCTTCCGGATTTCCCGCAGCGCCTCCAGCCCGCTCCGGCCAGGCATGGTCACATCCAGGATGACCACATCCCAGTCATCCGCCGCCACCCGGTCGATCGCCTCCTGGGCATTGGAGGCTTCGCCGAACGTGGCCCGCCGGTACTCATCGGCCAGAATTTGCTTCAAGCCCTGCCTCACTACGGCGTGGTCGTCTGCGATCAGGATTTTCATGGAATGAGGGTGAAGCCTGGCGGCGGCGGGCCAGGGGAATTCTTACGGTGACAAGGGTTCCCCGGCCGGGTTCGCCGGATATTTCAAAAACGCCGCCCAGCAGGGCCGCCCGTTCCTCCATGCCCAGCAGGCCGATCGAGCGGCGATCCTTGATCTCCGCGGGAAGGATGCCCCGCCCGTTGTCGCGCACCGTCAGGACGACTACGCCGCCATCCTTGGTGGAGTTGACATCGACGCGCGTGGCGTTCGCGTGGCGCATGATGTTGGTCAGCGTCTCCTGGAATATCCGGAAGAACGCGGTGTTCAGGTCGGAATCGAGCTGCGTGTCCTGGAGCGTGCTCGTGACGTGGCACTCGATGCCCGTGCGGCTTTGGAATTCGTTGGCCTGCCATTCCAGCGCGGCCACCAGGCCGAGGTCGTCCAGGATGCCCGGGCGCAACTCCGTCGCGATGCGCCGGATCGACTGGATGGTGGAATCCACGTGCTCCGACATGGTCTGGAGCTTGTCGAGCAGGAGCCGCTGGCTCCGCGGCAGGCGCCCGGAAATCCACGCGAGGTCGAGTTTCAAGCCCGTCAGCGACTGGCCCAGCTCATCATGCACCTCGCGCGCAATGCGCGTGCGTTCCTCCTCGCGGACGTACTGCAGGTAAACCGACAGCGCGCGCAATTGCTCGTGCGATTCGCGCAGTCGCTCCTCGGCGCGCCGCCGCTCCGCCCGTGATTCCGACTCCCGCAGCGCGCGGTGCACCGCGGGCACCAGTTGCGTCAGGCTGTTCTTCAACACGTAGTCGCTGGCGCCCCGCTTGAGCGTCTCGATCGCCCGCTCCTCGCCCAGCGTGCCCGTGACGAAGATGAACGGCGTGTCGGACGCATGCTCGCGCGCGAGGTCCAATGCCTCGAGGCCGTCGAAGCCCGGCAGGTGGTAGTCGGACAGGATGAGGTCCGGCCGCAGTTTCTGCAGGCACTGCAGGTATTCCTCCCGCCCGTCCACCCGTTCGAGCAGATGCGGCAACCCGGACTGGCCGAGGGCATACTTGATCAGTTCGGCGTCAGCGACGTCGTCCTCCAGCAGGAGGATGTGGAGGTTCGGTTTCATAACGGATGGGGATGGTGGGTGTGGGAAAGGCTGTCGCGCCCGGGCCGCACGCTGTGGTTGCACCCGCTCCAAAACGTGCCGATCGCCGCGATCGTGCGCTGGAACTGCTCGAAATCAATCGGCTTCACCACGTACGCATTGGCTCCGAGTTCATAGCAATGGCGCACGTCCACCTCGCGGGCGGATGAGGAGAAAATGATCACGGGAATGCACTTCAGCCGCTCATCGGCCTTCACCTGCCGCAGGACCTCCCAGCCATCGACACGCGGCATGTGCAGGTCGAGCAGCATGAACAGCGGGCTCTCGATGCGCTGCTGCGCGAATCGCCCGCGACCAAACAGGAAGTCGATCGCCTCGCCGCCGTCGTGGACATAGTGCACGGTCGGGCGCTGGTCGATCTGGCCGAGTGCCATCTCGATCATCCGCAGGTCGTTCTCGTCGTCGTCCGCAACCAGGATGCTGGCAGGTTCTTTATTCATGGGGAGGGGCGGCGTCCGCCGCGGGAAGGGAGAAATAGAAAGTCGCGCCCTTGTCCGCCTCGCCCTCCGCCCACGCACGGCCGCCATGGCGCTGGATGATCAGCCGGATCGTGGCGAGGCCGATGCCGGTGCCTTCGAACTCCGCCGCGCGGTGCAGGCGTTGGAACACGCCAAACAGCTTGTCCTTGTACCGGGCGTCGAAGCCCACCCCGTTGTCGCGCACATGGCAGATGACCTGCCCGCCCTCGCGCCGGGCACCGATCTCGATGCGCGTCACGGGGCGCGGCCGGGTGTATTTCAGGGCGTTGGACAGAAGGTTGACCAGGACTTGGCGCAGCAGATCGGGATCCCCGTCGACGTCCGGGAGCGGCTCGATGCGCCAGTCGACCTGCCGCCCCGGGGCATCGTCCTGCAGCTCCGCCTGCGCCGAGCGGACCAGCTGGTCCAGCGACACGCGTTGCTTGTGCAGATCCGTGCGACCCGTGCGCGAGAACGTCAGCAGCGCCTCGATCAGGCGCGTCATCCGGTCCGCCGCCGCGGCGATGTTCTGCAGCAAATCACGCGACTCCGGGTTCAGGCTTTTCTCGCTGCTGGCTTTCAGCATGCTCACGAATCCCGTGATGTGCCGGAGCGGGGCGCGCAGATCGTGCGAGACCGAGTAACTGAATGACTCGAGCTCCTGGTTCGCCGTCTCGAGTTCGGCGGTGCGGTCCCGCACCCGCTGCTCGAGTTCCGCGTTCAACCGGTTCACCTCCGCGGCCGCGAGCTTGTGCGCGGTGATGTCGCGGATGACGGCCGTGTACATCGCCGGCGATGAGCCCGCGATCCGCGAGATGCCCAGCTCGATGGAGAACTCGCTGCCGTCGGCGCGGCGCGCCGTCATCTCGATCGGGCGGCCGATGAGGCTGCCGACGCCCGTGATGAGGTACTGGGCGAGCCCCTGCTGGTAGAGCTGCATCAGCGCGGGCGCCGCGATCAGGGTGTCGATCTTGCGGCCCACCGCGTCCTCGCGCGAGTACTGGAAAAGCCGCACCGCCGCCGAATTCCATTCGCGCACCAGGCCCTCGTGGTCGATCGAGATGATCGCGTCGATGGCCGATTCGACGATCGCCGTGTGCCGGGCCGCGCTCTTCCGCAGCTCCTCGGCCGCGCGGCGGCGCTCGGTCTCGTCGCGCATGATCACGGCAAACCCCCGCAGGGGCCCTCCCGTCTGCGGCAGCGCGGTGAGCGTCGTGCGCGCGTAGAAGCGCGAACCATCCTGGCGCACGCGCCAGCCCTCCTGCTCCACCCGCCCGTGCTTCGTGGCGGCCTCGAGCGCGCGCTGCGCCAGCCTTTGCTCCGCGTCCTGCGGCGGGAACAGGCACGCGTACGAGCGCCCCAGGATCTCCTCCGCGCGGTAGCCGATGATGAACTCCACGCCGGTGTTCCACGTCGCCACATGCCCGTCGGCATCGAGCATGAAGATCGCATAGTCCTTCACGCTCTCCACCAGCGTGCGGAAATGGTCCTCGCTCTCGCGCAGGGCCTCCTCCGCCTCCCGGCGGCGCCGGCGCTCCTCCGCGACGCGCAGCGCGCGCAGCACCGCGGGCACGAGCGTCTCGAGCCGGGTCTTCAGCACGTAATCGGTGGCGCCGCTCTTGAGGCTCTCGATCGCGACCTGCTCGCCCATCGATCCGGTCACGAACAGGAACGGGGTCTCGGGACAGTGTTTCTGCGCCAGCGCCAGCGCGGAAAACCCGTCGAACGCGGGTAGATCATGATCGGACAGGATCAAGTCGGGCGGAGCGTCGCGCAGCGTGCGCTTGAACTCGGCGTCGGTGGTGGCGAGGTGGACGCGAAAAGACAGTCCGCCCCTGCGCAGCTCGCGGTTGATCAAGACCACGTCTGCGGGCATGTCCTCGACGATCAGAATCTGGAGTTCCTTTTTCATAGCGGCGCAACCGGCATGGGTGTCTTCCCACCGGGCCCGCACCTTAGCTTAGGCTCTTGCGGTCGACCGCCTTAGTGGGTGAACACCCACAACGTCGCCTCGCCAGGCCCCATCTCCCGCGGAAAACTCGTCCGGAACGAGCCCGGTGGTGGGGCTCAACCGACGCGGAAGCGCAGGATGCCGCCACGGGAGCACGCGCGGGGCGGCTCTTCGTGGATCTTGCGGCGCAATTCCTCGACACAAAGGCGCTGGCGCTGGTCATGCCGGCTCAACATTCCCTCCACCGCCGGCAGTAATTCGCCCAGGCGATCGCAGTCCACGCAGGCGTCGATGCCGCTGGCCAGCAGGTCCGCCGACTGCCCGTCGTCCAGCCCGCCTGCAACCACGGCAAAGGGCATGGTCGGCTGGAAGGCGCGCACCCGCTCCAGCACCGCGAAGCTGTTCCATTGCGACCGCGAGTGATCGCAAATCACGAAATCCGGCGCGAGTTGGAGAAGCTCCTCATCCAGTTCCTCCTGCGTGGTCACCCGACGCACATGGTAGGAGCAGCCCGACTTCTCCAGGGCAGTGATGATCTTCCGGTACACCCTCTCGTCTTCCTCGACGATGATGATGCAATAGGACTTCCGGGGGGTAACCACAGCCCCACCTTACCGGGGCGGGCCACATCGGCCCAGTAGGTGTTCACCCACCCCGCGGGCGGGTGAACACCTCGTGGCTAAAGCCGGCCTGGTTACTGGCCGGAGATTTTTCAGGGTTGGGTCAGGGTGTTTCGGCCGGCGCGATCCCACGTCACCCGCCCCGTGTGAAGGCTGAAGCTCATGGATTTCACCGTCGTGCCCTCAAGGCCAACCTGGCTGGCGGGCACTTCAAGGCGCACCCATTGGCCCGTCGGTGGCAGGGCTCCCATCGGGCGCCGGGAATTCGTGTTGTTCGTGCCGTAATTGATCAGGTTCTCGCCCCAGTAGGCGCGATGTTCCCAGTTTCCGTTGTTCCAGGAGACCATGATCTCCCGCGGCGGATTGACCGGATCGAGGTACACGTAGACGAAGAGGATGTCGCCCGCGGCGACCGGCATCGTCACGGTGGCGTTGTTGAACGAGTGGTCATGGTAGCCCACCACATTGGCGGACTGATGCGCCTTCGCGCCGGAATACGGCGCGGGCGACGCCGTCACCCAGTTCCAGGTGTCACCGCCGGCCGTGCTACCCCAGGCGCCGATCGGAATGGCATCCTCAACCCAGACGATATCGGTACGTTCGGAGGGCGGCGGCGGCGTGCCGGTGGCCGCGAGGGCCGCCGCGATGTTCAAGCGTCCGCCGCTGACCGTCTTCCCGGCGAAGTCCGGGAGCGGGTCCGTCGTGGTGATGATGCGCTGGATGACTTCCTGGTGCGTGAGCGCGGGATTGAGCGACCAGATCAGCGCGGCCGCGCCTGCGACCTGCGGCGCCGCCATGGACGTGCCGTCCATGTAGCGATAGTCGCTGTTCGACCCCTTCCACGCCGAGAAGATCGGCGCGCCGGGCGCGGCCAGGTCGACCGTGGTCGGACCCCAGTTCGAGAAATTCGCCTTGTTGTCGGTGCGGGTGGTGGCCGCCACCGAGACCACGTTGTCGTATTCGTAGGTGGCGGGATAGAGCGGGCTGACGTCGTTGTTGCCGTTGTTGTTGCCCGCGGCCGCGACGAAGAGGATGCCCTCGATGTTCAGGTTGGTGACCGCGTCGCGCAGCGCCTGCGAGGTGAAGCCGCTGGATCCCCAGCTGGCGTTGATGATGCGCGCGCCCTTGGCCCGCGCGTAGTCGAGACATTCCACCGCACCGGAGATCGTGCCGTGACCCGAGTAATTGAGGAACTTGAGCGCCATCAGCTGGACCTGCCAGGCCACACCGGAAACGCCCACGCTGTTGTTGGTGGCTGCGCCGATGATGGCCGCGACGTGCGTGCCGTGGCCGAAGTCGTCATCCGGGTTGCCCGTGTGCGTCAGCACGTTGATGCCGTGCACGTCGTCGACGTAGCCGTTGCCATCATCGTCGATGCCGTTGGTGCGCTTGTTGAGCCCGTTGGCGTCGAGGCCCGATTCGCCCGGGTTCACCCACATGTTGGGCGCCAGGTCCTCATGCGTGTAGCGCACGCCGGTGTCGACCACCGCCACGATCACATCCGAGGCGGTCTTGCGAATGTCCCAGCCCACCGTCGCATCGATGTCGGCGCCAACCGTGCCGCCGTAGATGCCCGTGTTCTTGAGATGCCACATGGAGCCGTCCCAAAACCGGAAGTCATTGGGTTCGACGAGGGCCTCCAGGATGTAGTCGGGCTCGGCGTATTCCACGAGGCCGCTCTTGCGGTAGGCCTCGAGGACCTTGTCGCGCTGCCCGCGCGGGATTTCCACCACTTCCAGGTCGGCCTGGTTCTGACGAGCCTTGCGCATCAGCTTGCGGGCCTTGCCGCCCAGCTGATTGTGCAGGCCTTTCAGGTCCTTTCCTGGCTTGAGCCGGAGGATGATACGATCCTCCGCCGCCTTGGCGGGTCGCGCCTCGACGGGGTCCCGGCCGGGGGCGGCCGGCTGGGCCAGGAGCGCCACGGGCAGGACCGCGGCCGCTGTTAAACGAAGCAACCAACCAGAGAAAGACCCGCAACGCTGTGCGGGCCGATGGAGGGAGGGAGTTGAAGGAAACATAAATTCGTGGCGCGAAAAAAAACCGACGGCAGCGGTTTATTTGGCGGCCGCCAGCATGGTCGTACCGGCGGGCAGGATCACCGCCGCGGCGGTGCGGGAGGCGACGGGCACATCCGCCAGGCGCTCGGGCGCCGGGCTGACCAGGCTCGAGATGAAAACCAGGGCAATGATCCCGGCCAGCAGATGCGCGGCAATCTGGGTCACGGAGTCCGAGCGAATCAGGAAGAGATGATAGTTGTTCATGAGTGGTGTTTATTGCTGGGAGTAATATGGCATTTTCTCCGGGGGATTCAGCGGGGTGAAGACCTGCAAGAGGCGGCCCCGAGTACCCGGATCAGGGGGCCGCGCACCCCACGATTTCCGCGGCGCGGGCATAGGCCCCAACGGTCGCCTGGGCTGTTTTGGTCCATTGGTAGTTCGCCGCATGCTTCAGGCCGACCGCACGGAGCGTGGCGCGCCACTCGCCGTCGGTGGCCAGGCGGGTAAGTTCCCACTGCAGGCCGTCCAGGTCCTCGGGATCGAAGATCGCCGCCGCCTCGCCGACCGTCTCCGCCAGCGCTCCGCGCGGCGAACAGGCCACGGGGCAGCCGCAGGCCATGGCTTCCAGCGGGGGAAAGCCGAACCCCTCGAACAACGACGGATACACGAACGCCCCCGCAGACTGGTACCAGCGCGGCAGGTCGGCATCCTTGACGAAGCCCAGGCGGCGAATGTCCGCCACATACGGCGATTCATCCACCTTGCGATGGATGACTTCGGCGCCATGCCAGTCGGATCCACCGAGCACCAGTTGCCAGTCGGATTTGGTGGCCGCCTTGAAGCGGTTGAACGCCTCGATAAGCCGCACGTGATTCTTGGCCGGATGCTCGAGGCGCGAGACGTAGAGGAAAAACGGACGGTTCACGCCGTGGGATTCCGCCCAGGCCGACGCCTGGGCCGCCGGCGCCGTCCGGAAGCGGTCGTGGTCGAGTCCGTTCGCAATCACCGTCACCTTGTCCGGCCCGAGCTGGAAGAAACGCTCCAGATCCCCGGCCGTCGTGCGACTCACCGCGATGATGCCCTCCTGCCGGCGGGCCAGCTGGCGCGCCACGACCCGCCCGTAAAACATGCGGGCCAGGTCGTACTTCCCGGACACATGGAACGCCGCGAGATCATGGATCGTCGACACGCGTGCACACGGCGCCTGCCACATCATGCGCCGGTAGCTCGGCACGTGGATCACGTCGAGGCCCAGCCGGGCGCACAACGACGGTAGCTGGGTCTGGTGCCACGCGATGTCGGCTACCGGCGGCCGGTAGCGTTCCGGCACGCGCACGATCTCCATGTAGTCGGAGGCGAACGCAAAGAGCGGGCGATCCTCCTCCAGCACGAAGAGCGTGAAGCGATGCTCGTTCGCCGCGGGGCGGAGCGCGCGCAGGAGCGCGAAGACATATTGGGCGACGCCGCTGCGGCCGCGTTGCACCACGGAGGTGGAAATTCCGATGTTCATGCGCTGAGGCCGCTCTCGGCGACGTCACTGGTTTCAAGGTGGCTGAGACCCGCCTCGCGCAGGAGACGCCGCACCCGGCCATTGGGCCGGAACAACACCAGCCGTCGGCCCGCCCGCCGCAGCTTGCGCTGCCAGACCGTCAGCGCCGCCACGCCTGTGCTGTCGATGGTCTCCACCTCGGCGAGCTCGAGCCGGCAATCCCGGGTGCCTCCCTCGCCCACCCGTCGGCAGATGTCCGCCGCGCGCTCGAGCAGCGACCGATTCAGCGCCCCCGTCGCGCGCACATGCTGCCAGGTCGCGCTCGTGGAAACGATGCGCACCGCGCCCCCCGCCACTTCGCGGGCGTGCCACTGGAAAGTCCACCACTGCGCCAGGATCGCGGCGCCAAAATAGCGCACGTCCGTCCAATAGCGGCGGAAAAGACGACGCGGCTCCTGCGACAGCCGGTACGTCCATTCCAACCCCGAGCGGCGCATCCACTCCGGCGCACGGCGCACGCGGCCGGCGAGAAAATCGATCGTGGCCCCGAGGCCCAGGCAAACGGGCACCCCAAGCGCGCGATAGTGGCGGGCGATCCATTGCTCCTGCTTGGGGCAACCGAAACCCACGAAAAGGATGTCCGGCTCGGCCGCACGGATGCGGCACACGAGGGCGTCATGGTCCATTTCCTCCAACGGGGCGAACGGCGGCGAATAATGCCCCGCCAGCTGGAGCTGGGGATGCGTCTTCCGCAGGCGGCGCGCGGCCGCCTCATTGGCTTCCGGCGTCGCGCCCAGAAGGAAGATGCGATGACCCTTTCGTTCCGCCTGGGCAATCAGCCGCGGCGCCAGGTCAGCCCCGGCCACCCGCTCCGGCAGCGGGTTGCCCAGCCAGCGCGAAGCCCACACCAGCGGCTGGCCGTCGCACAACACCAGGTCAGCCTCGCATAGGATCCGGTGCAGCTCCGGGTTCGTCTGCGCCTGGACCAGGAAATCGACGTTGGGCGTGACGACGTAGTGCGGACGACCGCTCGCGACCATCTCATCGATTCGGTCAAGCGCTTCGTCCATCGTGACGGAATCGACCGGGATGCCGAGGATGCAAACCGGCCAGCGTTGTTCCCTCACGGATTTGTCCGGCACAGGGAGGTAGGAGGCACTGGAACCAAGGGCAGGGCTGAGAGTGGATAACATCCCTCCAGCATAGCGGCGCGCGGGCCCGGCGCTGATAGGGCGACCCCCTGCTTTAACCAGACCCACACTGCTCCTGAACCGACGGAATCAACCCATCAGGATTTTCCCTTGGGGTGATAATTCGCACGTGGGCAGGTGCTCACCCACTTCAGCCATCAGGGCGTTCCCCGTATCCTGAGACCAGTAATTCAATGCCTGCTGCCGAATCCCAACGCGCCTATCCACTCTCGCCGCTGCAGCAGGGGCTGCTCGCGCATCACTCCGGCCTGCGCGCCGATGGGGTGGATCTGGTCCAGATCGTGATGAACCTCCCGGAGGCGGTGTCACCGGACGTGTTCGCCGGGGCCTGGACTCGGATGGCCCGCCGCCACTCCATTCTCCGCACCGCGTTCCCGGCGCCCCGTGCCGGCGAAGCGCATGAACAGGTCGTCGCCGACGCAGTCCACACGGTGTTCGCGTGGCAGGACTGGTCCGACCTTCCGGCCCACGTGCGCGAAGAACAATGGACCCGCTTCCTGGCCGAGGACCGCGCCCGCGGCGTCGATCTCGCCGTGGCTCCCCTCTGGCGCGTCACGACCATCCGGCTCGGCGAAGCCGATCACCGCGTTGTCTTCACCTTCCACCACCTGCTGATCGACGCCCGCTCGCTGCTGGTGCTCCTGCCCGACCTGTTCGCCGCCTGCGACGACCTCGCCGCCGGCCGCGATTCCTCCAGCGCTCCCGCGCCCGCCTACCACGAGTACGTGCAGTGGCTCCAAACGCAGGATCCCGCTGCCAGCCTCCACTACTGGCGCGAGGTGCTGGCGGATTTCCGCCATCCCACCCCGCTGCCGCTTGCCGGCGGTTCCATCTCCGGCGCGGAACCTGACGCCAACGGTCCCTGCCATCGCACCCGCGTGCTCGATGCCGCCCGGACATCCGCCCTGCGGGATTTTGCGCGGGCCAACGACATCACGCTGAACACCCTGGTCCAGGCCGCGTGGGCCCTCCTTCTCGGTCGCTGCACGGGTGAGTCCGAGGTGCTGTTCGGCGCCGTGCGCGCCTGCCGCCACGGGTCGGTCGAAAGCGCCAGCCGCCTGGTCGGACCGCTCATCAACACCGTGCCGCTCCGCGTCGCCCTCACTCCCGGTGTGCGCGTGGCTGACTGGCTGCGCGGGCTCCGCCGCCAATGGATCGACATGCGGCCGCATGAACACGCGGCGCTCTCCGCCATCCGTCCCTTGGCGGGTGTGGCCGCCGGCACGCCCTTGTTCGACACGGTCGTCAGCTACCAGGAACCCTCCTGGGATGCCGCCCTAGCCGCGCGGGGCGGTGCCTGGTCGAACCGCACCTTCGAGGTGCGCAACCAGCTCAATCATCCCCTCGCCCTCGACGCGGCCGGCGGCGACACGCTGCAACTGCGCATCTCGTATCACCCGTCCCGCTTCAGCGCCGCCAGCATCGAGCAAATGCTCGGGCACCTGATCACGCTGCTGGAGGGCATGGCCACCCACCCGGATCGCTTTCTGGCCAACCTCCCGCTCCTCACTCCGGAGGAAGAGGCGCGCTTGCTCGGCGCCTGGAGCGGAACTCCTGCTGATTTCGGCGAGCTCACCGCCGTGCACACCCGCTTCGCCCGCCATGCCGCGCGCGAGCCCAATGCCCTCGCGGTGGCGGATGAACAGGAGTCCCTCACGTACGCGGAACTGGATCGCACTGCGACGGCTCTCGCGGCGCGCCTGCAATCGCTCGGCGCCGCTCCCGGCCGCTTTGTCGGCGTGTGCGTCCAGCCCGGCGTGAACCTGCCCGTCGCGTTGCTCGCCGTCCTGAAGTCGGGCGCCGCCTACGTGCCGATGGACCCGGCCTATCCCGCGGAGCGCCTCTCGTTCATGATCAGCGATGCCGCGATTCCGCTCCTGCTGACGGAACGGAAGCTGGCGGCCCTGTTCCCCGGCATCCCTGCCCGCGTAATTTGTCTGGACGACGAAAACCTCCAGGGAGCCACGACGGCTGCTCTGCGCCCGGCGCCGGCGACACTCGATGATGCCGCCTATCTCATCTACACCTCCGGCTCCACCGGCGTCCCGAAGGGCGTGCCGATCAGCCATCGCAGCCTGGCCAACCTCGTCCGCTGGCACCAGGAGGTCTATGCCGTCACCGCCGCGGATCGCGCCACGCAGATCGCGAGTCCCGCCTTCGACGCGTGCGTCTGGGAGCTGTGGCCCTACCTGTCCGCGGGCGCGAGCATCCATATCCCCGAGCCTGAAGTCCGCCTCTCGCCCGCTCGCCTCGTGCAATGGCTGTGCGACCGGAAAATCACCCTCAGCTTCATTCCCACGCCGCTGGCCGAGGCCACGATGGACGAGACGTGGCCCGCCGCGTGCGCCCTCCGCGGCATCCTGACCGGCGGCGACCGCCTGCGACGCTGGCCCGGCGGCCGGCGGCCGGGGCCCCGGGTCGCCCACAACGG
>JAEZDN010000115.1 GCA_023433275.1 Verrucomicrobiota bacterium | reverse complement strand
GGAAGGACAACGTCCCCTACGATGACGCCCGCTATCTTGCCGTCCTCGCCAAACGCAGATCTGCCCCGCTGACCGCCGCCTAAAATCCGCAAAAAAATGCTTGCTCGGACCACCTCAGCTTTTGGCTCAGTCGGCGGTTCATCCGCGGGATGCATTGGCCTGAAGTGGCGGCGCAGGATTTCGGAAATGGCTCGGCGCGCAAAAACCCGTGGCATCGCGGTGATTCGTGGTTACGGATGGAGCGATGGATTGTCGTCCGTTCTGTGGCGCGTGTTGCATTGCGCCCTCAATCACCTCCCCGATTCCGGGCATGCCGCACGGCAAGCCGGCGGGGATTCCGTGCGTGCAGCTGATGCCTGATTTGCGCTGTGCGCTGTTCGGCCGGCCCGAGCGGCCTGCGTTCTGCGTTGGTTTGCGGCCGGAAGCGGCGATGTGCGGCGAGGGCCGGGGAGAAGCGCTCGCGTTTTTGGAAAAGCTCGAGGCGCAGACCGAGCCGCGTTAGCGTGCGGATCGTGTCCCCCGCGCGGCTCAGCGCGTCGGTTCGGGTTCGGGATTGGTTTCCCAACCATCCATGTCCTCTTCGATCGGGATCTTCGGCTTCCACTTGAGCCAGTCCTTGTCGACCTCGTCGGCGAGCGGGAACTCGGTGCCTTCGGGCGCCGGCGCGACCTCGGTGGAATCGGGCGTGGCAAAAGCGACGCCACCGCTGATGAGTGACTCGAGGGAGTTGCTGCGGATTTCCGCGCCGAGGAGGCCGACCTTGACCGAGACGCCGCCGGAGTTCCAGAAGCGGGTGTCGGGCCGGATGAGCTGATCGTAAGGGGTGCGAACGCGGATGCGGACGAGCACGCCGTCGGCGTCGGGCGTGAGCCGGTGGGCCTCGACAAAACCGACCTTGATTTCCCGGAAGAACACCGGAGCACCGGAGGTCAGGGCACCGAGGCGATCGGCGCGAAGGACATAGGAACGGCCGCGGGCGGAGGTTTCGAGCAGCGGGGCGCGCCGCAGTGCCGTGAACTCCGTGGCGGGCTGGCTTGAGTGGCCCGGGCGCACCTTCAGGCGCGTGCCCGTGAAGAGCGTGTCGAGACCCTTGATCCCCGAAAAGCCGATCTCGGGCCGCACGAGCCAGAATTCCGAATCAGCGCGGGCGAGGCTGGCGGCGTGTTTGGCCAGGCGGACCTTGACGAGCACGATGTCGAGCTTGTCGTCGAGGGCGACGCTCTCGACGGTGCCGACGGCGACGCCCTTGTGTTCCAGCATGGTGCGGCCCGCCTCGATGCCCGCGCCGTTGTGGAAACGGATCATGATCTCGGGACCGCGGTCCGGCGAATGCCGGGTGATGAGCCACCCGCCGACGACCAGGGCGATGAGCGGGACGATCCAGATGAGCGGCAGGGTGCGGCGACGGCGCACGACGACGGGGGAGGGGGGCTGGTTCATGATGACGGCGCGCGGGCGGGCGCGGGCGGAGGGTTGTCATCCCACAGGAGGCGGGAATCGAAGGATTCGGTGGCGAGGACCGTCAGCACGACGGCGGCGGCGAAGGCGATGACGCCCGGCTCGGGACGCACGGTGGCGAACACGCCGAACTGCACGGCGCCGGTGAGGAAGGCGACGAGGAAGACGTCGAGCATGGACCAGCGTCCGATGAATTTCACGAACGCGTAGAGGCGGGTGAGGCCGCGACGGCGCGGGCTGGCGGGGCCCCGGGCCGCGTGCAGCAGCAGGCCGAGGCCGACCAGCTTGAAGACGGGCACGACCATGCTGGCGACGAAGACGATGAGGGCGATGCCCCACAGGCCGTCCGCCTGGAGGGCGACGACGCTCGACCAGATGGTGTCGGTGCGGGCCTGGCCCATGAGGTTGGTGCTGACGACCGGCAGCACGTTGGCCGGGACGAGCATGATGAGGCCGGCCGACGCGAAGGCGGCGCTGCGTGCGAGGGCATGAGGTTGCCGGTGATGCATCGTGGCGCCGCAACGCGGGCAGGTCGCTGCCGTGGAGCGGGGAACGGTGAGGGTACAGGCGGGACACTGAAGGTCGGCGGGACTCACGTGATGGGGTGTCGTTGCGGTTGCGTGTTCAGCGCGTCGGCGGCGGCATCGACATCGAAGCGGCGCCACGCGATGAAGAGGGCGAGAGCCATCACGGCATGGCACCACAGGCCCGGGCCCGGAGTGGCGCGCACGACGTCGCCAAGCTTGATGAACGCCACGAGCACCGCGAGGAGGTAAACCTCGGGGATCGACCACAGCTCGAGCAGGCGGAGCCAGCGGACCAGAAAGCGGGCGCGGGTGGAGGCGCGGTTGAGGGCGATCGGCACCAGCAGGGCCGTGAGCGCGAGGAGCAGGAAAAGGGGGGCGACGATGCCGCACATCCCGACGAGGAGGGCGGCCCACGGCATGTCGTGTTGCCAGAGCCCGAGGGCCCCGGTGACGAGCAGGCTTTCGTCGGCGATGCCGAACTGGGAGAGCGCGACAATGGGGAGCGCATTGGCGGGAACCCACAGGACGAGTCCGGTGATCACCCAGGCGAGGGTTGCGTGCCAGCTCGAGGCCCGGCCGGTGGCGAGGAGGGCATCGCAGCGCACGCATTTGCCCGAGTCGCCGGGCTTGAGGGGGATGCGGGCATGCAATTGCCCGCACCACGGGCAGCCCAGGGTGTTACTGGCCTCCGGGGAAACCGTGGAGGCGACAAACTGTGGGGACGGGGGGATCACCTGGCAGGGGATAGAGCCGCCGGGAAAGGAAACGGTTCCGCACGAACGGGAGATGCGGCCGGGCCCGGGCCGGGGGTTGGCGCCTTATGTGTAGGTGACCCCGCAAGCCAGCAGCAGGGCCAGCAGGATCACGGGCGGCCAGAACCCGCCGTAGCGCGACTTCCAACGGCCGGCCGCGCCGGCCAGGAAAACGGCGGTCAGGAGGGCCATGCCCGCGGGAGCGAGCCACGCCGCGCGGAACGTGGCGGGAAAGTAGGCGCCGGGCAGTGCGGTCTCCGCCTGTACCAGCCAGTCCGTGGCGATGATGATCAAGGCGGCGGCTGAATTGAACAGCGCACTGAGGGAGAGCAGTCCGACGATGCCGGTTACGAGCGAGAGAAAGCCGGCGATGATCGCAAAGGTGGTCAGCGGCAGGATGACCAAATTGGCCAGCAGTGATCCGGGAGAGAAAACGTCGAAGTAGCCGATGCTGGACGGCGTGCTGGCCAGGAACGCCGCCCAGCATCCGGCGAGTGCGGTGATGCCCTTGCGTCCGAACCATTGGAGCGCGTCGTGCCACCACCGCCATTCAGGCCGCGGCCGCAGGGCGAAGGGCTGCCAGTGGACGAGCCACCGATCGGCGAGGGGCCCGCCCATGAGGATGAGCGCGGCGACGACCGAATACGACATTTGGAACCCGGTGCTGAAGAGTTGCAGGGGGTCATGCAGGAGAGCCACCAATGCCGATGCCGCCAGCGCGGCGAGGGCGTTGCCGGGCAGGCGGAACACATTCGAGGAAAGGAGGAATGCGATCATGATGTATGCGCGCACGGCCGGGGTGTCGGTGCCCGTGATCTGGACGTAGGACCAGAGGACGACGAGCGTCACGACCGCGGCCGCCCTCGGGGAAAAACGGATGGCGCGCAGGAGCATCGCGACGGCCAGTGCGATCACGCCGACGTGCAGGCCGCTCACGGAAAAGACGTGGAAGGTGCCGCTGCGCATGAAGGCGGCCTCCTGCTCCGGGTTCAGGGCGGCCTTTTCGCCGAGCAGCATGGCGACGTAGAGCGAAGCGGTCCCGGGATGCGCCTCCAGCCCGTGCCAGAGAATCGTCTCGAATCGATCGCGCGTGCGGTCAAGGCACCCTTCGATCCAGCTGGGCGGCGAGGTTTCCTGGGTCAGCTGGACGCGAATGAACCGGTGGCGGACGCCCAGGTTGGCCAGATAATCCGTGAAGCCATCGGCGGTGTCGCGGGGCAGCGGCTCGAGCACACCGCGCGCGAGATAGATGGCGGAGCGCCGCGGCGTGACGCTGACGCGGGAAATGGCCGAAAAATAAATGAGTTGTCCCACCAATGCTTCGTCGTGTTCGCCGACGGCGGTGACAATGCCCAGGCCGGAGAGGCTGCGGGCACCCGGTGAGGCGCGAAACGTGTCGGTGACCTTGAATGACAGCGCCACCTCCCGCGGCGCGCGGGTCTCCCAGTGATGGAGCGCGGGTTGTCGGAGGTGCAGGAGCGCGAAACCGGCGAGGCCGCCGGCGAGCACGAGGGCGGTCATGCCCAGCTGCGGGCGGTGAAGGCACAAGGCCCCGAGCGCGACGGAGGCGGCGATCGCCGCGCCGGCCAGCAGGGGAGCGAGACCGAACGCCGGCACCGGCCAGGCCTTCGCGGCCGACAGGCCGGCCATCAAGGGCAGCAGCAGCCACAGGAGAGGAGCGCGGACGGTCAGGGCGGGCGATGGCATCGGGGGAACTGCGCCCCGGCCCGGGTCGAATCAGCGGAGCCAGCCAAACCGATTGGGCGCCGCCTTCAAACTTGTTTCTTCCCCGGTGCGACGCACAGTGGGACCATGGCCGCGCGCACAACAGAAGACACGGGTTCGCTCTTTGGCGACGACGCGCCGCGGGCGGTTGGTCGCAACCCGGCCAAGCCGGCCGCCGCGCAGCCCTTGGCGGCGCGGATGCGTCCCCGGCGACTCGCGGAGATCGTGGGGCAGCGGCACATTGTCGGGGCAGGAAACCTGTTGCCGCGCCTGATCGAGAGCAACCGGTTCGGCAGCCTGCTCTTTTATGGGCCGCCGGGTTGCGGCAAGACGAGCCTGGCGGAGGTCATCGCCCATGAGACCGGCAGCCGGTTCGTGCGCGTGAATGCGGTCATGTCGAACGTGGCCGAGTTGCGGGAGATCCTCGCGGCAGCGCGGCGCCAACCGGAGGCGGCCACGATCCTGTTCATCGACGAACTCCACCGGTTCAACAAATCCCAGCAGGACCTGCTCCTGCCGGACGTCGAGGAAGGGAACGTGCGGCTGATCGGGGCGACTACGCACAACCCGGGATTCTATGTGAACCCACCGCTGCTCAGTCGCAGCCATCTTTTCCGGCTGGAACCGCTCGCCACCGAGGACGTGGCGGCGGTGTTGCGCCAGGCCTTGCAGGACGCGGAGCGCGGGTTGGGGCGGCGCGGGCATGGCGCGGCGGACAAGGTGCTGAGCGACCTGGCGGTGTTGTGCGACGGCGACCTGCGCCGCGCGTTGAACGCGCTGGAAGTCATCGCGCTGAGCCTGCCCGAGCAGGCGGAGATCGGGGAAAAGGAGCTGGAGCTCTTTGCGCGCGAGCGTCGCATCCGGTACGACGCGGACGAGGATGAGCACTACGACACGATTTCAGCCTATATCAAAAGCTGCCGCGGCAGCGACCCGGACGCGGCGATGTACTGGCTGGCCAAGATGCTCGCCGGTGGGGAGGACCCGCGGTTCATTGCGCGGCGGCTGGTGATCCTGGCCAGCGAGGACGTGGGGCTCGCCGATCCGCAGGCCCTGCCGCTCACGGTGGCCGCGCACCATGCGTGCGATTTCATCGGCCTGCCCGAGGCGGAGCTCACGCTTGCGCATGCGACGCTTTACATCGCCACCGCGCCCAAGAGCAACTCGGCGACGCTCGCGCTCGGCGAGGCGCACCGGGTGCTGAAGGAGCAGCCGGTGCAGCCGGTGCCCATGCCGTTGCGGGACAAGGGCGGGCAGGCGAGCAAGCGCGCCGGGCATGGCAAGGGTTACCGTTACGCGCATGATTATCCCGAGAACATCACCGGGCAGGCGCACTTGGAAAAGCCGCTCACGCTCTACACGCCGAAGGGCGCCGGGTGGGAGGCGAAGATCGCCGAACGGCTCGCGCGCTGGCGTGAAATGCGTGCGAAAGCCGGTGGTTGAAAGCGGGGCCGGGAGCGCGGGCTTGCGCGGGCAAGGGGCGCGAGCCATCGTGACGGCATGAAAACGATCGTCGCCGGACTTGCCCTGTTGATTGCGTTGCCGGCCATGCATGCGCAGGGGACGAAGCCCAGTGCGCCGTCGAAGGTCGCGCCGGCGGGCAAGAAGGAGGAGGCGGCGCCGAAGATCGAGGGCACGGTGATCAACCGGCCCAATGGCACCTTTCTCGGCCTCACGCTGGCCGACGGCAAGTACAAGCTGGCCTTCTACGACAAGGCGAGGAAACCGATGAAGGTGGATGTCACGCGCGCCGTGGCGCGCTGGCCGAACCTGCATGGCCCGGGGGACAATCGTTCGATTCTCAATCCTGCCGGGGACGGCACTTACCTCCAGGGCGCGCAATTCGTGCGCGGACCGCATGCCTTCAAATTGTTCATCACGCTGCTCCAGGGGGAGGGCAACGAGGCGAAGGGTGTTGAGACTTACACGGTCGATTTTCGGGGCTGATCGAGCGGGGATTTGACAGCATTCGGCGCAGCAGGGATGCTGGGGCCCTTTCGGCATGTCCAGCACCACGCCCTTTGACTCAGTAGAGACCGCGATCCAGGCGATTGCGGCCGGCGGCGTTGTGATCGTGACCGATGACGAGGGGCGCGAGAACGAAGGCGACCTGGTGATGGCCGCGGAAAAGGCGACGCCGGCGCTGGTCAACCTCATGATCCGCCACGCCCGCGGGTTGATTTGCGTGCCGATGACGGAGCCGCAGTTGAAGCGGCTGGGGATCAACCCGATGGTGCAGCAGAATCGCGAGGTGATGCGCACGGCCTTCACGGTGTCGGTCGACGCGGCCGAGGGGATCACGACGGGCATCAGCGCGTTCGACCGGGCGCGGACGATCTCGCTGCTGGCGAACCCGGCCACGCGCTCCGACGAGCTCGTGCAGCCCGGCCACGTATTTCCATTGTGCGCGCGTCCCGGCGGCGTGTTGGAGCGCGCGGGCCACACCGAGGCGGGGGTGGACCTCGCGGCCCTCGCGGGGCTGCGGCCGGTGAGCGTGATATGCGAAGTCCTGAATGAGGACGGCACGATGGCGCGGTTGCCGGAACTTTTGGAATTCAAGCGCCAGCACGGGCTGCCGATCATCTCCATCTCGGCCCTGATCGAGTACCGGCATCGCCGGGAGCAGCTGGTCGAGCGGGTGTCGCAGCGGCCCTTCGCGTCGGAGTATGGCGATTTCACGCTGCACGTTTTCCGCAGCAAGGTGGATGGCCGCCATCACCTGGCGTTCACGATGGGGACGCTGGATGGGTCACCCACGCTGGTGCGGGTGCACACGGAAAACCTGTTGAGCGATGTTTTCCACGCCAAGGAACTGGGCAGCCATCGTTCGTTGCTGGCGTCGTTGCAGCGGGTCGCCGCGGCGGGCCACGGGGCGATCCTCTACATGGAGCAGACGGGTCGCATGCAGGAGACGCTGGTGAACCCGGCGAAGACCAGCAACCAGCCGAACCTCCGGGATTATGGGACCGGGGCGCAGATCCTGACGGCGCTCGGTCTGCGGAAGATCCGCCTGCTCCAGCACGCTCCCCGGCGGGTGGTCGGACTCGAAGGTTATGGCCTGGAGATCGTGGAGCAGGTGCCGGTATGATCGATTTGGAATACAGAGTTGAACCGATTGGGCCTTGCGTTGCCCAACCTCCGGGAGGTTCCCTGTCGCCCTCTTTCCCCGGAAACAAGTCACACCCGCGCCTGCCATGAGCCTATCCGTTCCCAGCCACCGACCCACCGACGGCCCGAAATTCCGCATCGGGATCGTGGCGGCCCGTTTCAACGAGGAACTGGTGGACACGCTGCTCGAGCGCCTGACGAACGGGCTGGTTGCCGGCGGGGTGAAGCGCCGCAATCTCAAGCTCCTGCGCGTGCCCGGATCGCATGAAGTGCCCTGGGCGGCGGCGCGGCTCGCGCGGAGGCCGTTCGATTGCATCGTGGCCCTGGGGGTCCTGATCGGGGGCGACACCAATCATCATGAGATGGTCGGGCAAAGCGTTTCCCACGCCCTGCAGCGCGTGGCGCTGGACAGCGGCGTGCCGGTGATCAACGGGGTGCTGGTGACGAACACGCTGGCCCAGGCGCGCGCCCGTTGTGTCGGGTCGATCAACCGCGGAGCGGAGTTTGCCCGCGCCGCGCTGGAGATGGCGGCCCTCAAACGCGGGAAAAAATCATGAGCAGTCAATTCACCCAGCGCCGGGAGTGTCGTGCCGCCGCCTTCCAGTATCTTTACGCGTGGAGCGTCAACCAGCCGGCCAACATCGCCAACGATCTGGAGTTGTTCTTCGGTCACCTCGAGAAGCCGCGCGATCATTATGCGTTTGCCGAGGAATTGATCCATGGCGCGATCGAGCACGTGACGGAGATCGACGAGCACATCAAGGGGCTGGCCCACAACTGGGAGTTCGACCGGGTGGCGAAGATCGACCTCGCGATCCTGCGGCTGGCGATGTTCGAGATGCTCCATCGGAAGGACATCCCGCCGGTGGTGTCGATCAACGAGGCCATTGATCTCAGCAAGCAGTATTCCACGGCGGACTCGAAGCGGTTCATCAACGGCATTCTCGACCGGATGAAGGACAAGCTGGGCCGGGATTCGCGGAAACCGGCGACGGAGTGAACCGATCCTCCCCGCGGATGTCGCAGATGAACGCGGACAAGAGTGGAATCCATCCGCGGCCATGCCGCGTCATCCGCGGGAAAATTTTCTGATGTTTTCGATTTTCAAGAAGTTCAAGGAAGGCCTGACCAAGACGGTGTCGGCCATCGCGGCGAAGACGCACGGCCTGTTTGGCGGGCGAAAGATCGATGCCGCCTCCATCGATGAACTCGAGGAGGCGCTTTACACTGCGGATTTCGGCGTCGAGACCACCACGGAGATTCTCGAGGAGATCAAGGCGGCCTACCGGAAGGACCCGGCGCTGCAGGGCCGGCAGGCGGCCGAGATTGGCGCAGCCGTGCTCCAACGCGTATTGGAGGGAAGCGAGGGACGCCTGGGTGGCGGCAAGGGACCGTCGGGCAATCCCGAGGTGATCGCCATGATTGGCGTGAACGGTTCCGGCAAGACCACGACCACGGCGAAGCTGGCGCACCGGTTCAAGGCCGATGGGCAGAGCGTGCTGGTGGCGGCGTGCGACACGTTTCGCGCGGCCGCGGTCGAGCAGCTCAAGAGTTGGGCGACGCGGTTGGAGCTGGATATCGTGGCGAGCCACACCGGGGCGGACGCGGCCGCGGTGGCGTTCGATGCCTGGCAGGCGGCCAAATCGAGGGGCAAGGACTGGCTGATCGTGGATACGGCGGGACGATTGCACACGAAAGGCAACCTGATGGACGAACTCGCGAAGATCCGGCGGGTGTTGCAGAAGAATGACGCGGCGGCGCCGCAGCATCGCTGGCTGGTGGTGGATGGGAGCCTCGGCGCCAACTCGATCGAGCAAGCCCGGGTGTTTCACCAGAGTTTCGGCCTGACGGGCTTGATTGTCACGAAACTGGACGGCACCAGCCGGGGCGGGGCGATCGTGGGCATCTGGCGGCAGCTGAAGATTCCGATTTATTTCATCGGCTTGGGCGAGCAGCCGGAGGACTTGCAGCCATTTTCCGCTGCGGATTATTCGCGAGCGATCTTCGGTTTGGAATGAGGGCCAGACTTCTGGAGGGTCGTTTCCGGTCGGACGACGCGGCCTTGAGCGCGTGAGGAATCCCTGGCTCGCAGGCCAAATCTGAAGTGGTTAGGTTCGAATCGAAACCGCCTTAATTTAGGTGGTTTTACTAGGTCCTGTTCGGGAGCCAGTTATGATTGTTTCCGCCCGTGAGTTTTCGTGCCCTGAAAAGGGTGCGAGAGGTGACCAAAGGGGCTCGCGTGCGCTTGACTGGCCCGTTGTGCGCGCGCGAGCCCTCATCATTTGAGGCAGCCCATTCGAAGGCACGGTTCATCCCGTGCCGTTTTAGTTTACGGGGGTAGGGATGGGTCGGGTTGATCCGACCAGATGAGCGGAACGCTTACTCACGGTGGGCTTGAATGCTGCGATCACGACGCCGACCAAGTTCTCGGACCGCACAGGTTCCATGTCGTGGATGCCGTTGTTGAGTCCGCGAACCCGCCAGCCGTCGCGGGCCTTGGCGACCAGGACGTGCGCGACAATTTTGTTTCGCTTGCTGCGATAGAGGACGGTCTGGCCGCGCTTGAGTTCGTTGAACGAAAGTTGGCGGAGGACCATGATGGTGCCGGGGGCGTAGAGGGGCTGCATGGAACGACCGGAGCCCATGAGCACGAAGGCGCCGGGTGTGTAGTCTGCGATTCGGCTGGCCTGCAGCCAGGCTTCGGGTTCGGCGATGGCGACCGGTCGTGGAGATTCTCCGGTGAAGACGCCGCGGATCCACGCTTCGTCGGATTCGCTGGCATGAACGCTGGCCAGAAGAGTCATCCCGAGCCAAACCGACATGAATGAACGCCGCAGCATGGACGGATTTATTGCACGCCGCGCGCCAAGTTCCAGCCCGGCTTCCTAGGGCTCATTCCTCAGGGACATTCGTCCGTAGTCGGAAAATTACATGCGGGAGATTTGCCGAGCGAGCCCGAGCCGTGCAGTCGATTTTGTCGCCGCCGTTCCGTTTTTTGCGTCGGCGCTTCGCGTGGCGGCTGATGAACTGAACGGGTGTCGGCTCGGGTGGCCGCCACCTCCGTGGATCCTTCGACAGGCTGCGGATGAACTGAACGGGTTTTGAGCCATTGTGACGTCTTCGCTGGGATGCACCTCAATACCATCGCTGCCGTGATCCTGAGCGGAGCGAAGGATCCAAGCGGTCGGCCACGTCCTTTCCCTTGGATCCTCGCGCAGCTAACGCCCGCGCCCAGTCATCGGATGAAGGTTAAGAAATACCCAACACTCTCCCACCGTCATCCGGGACGAAGTGAGGAATCCGCGGAGTCGGCGCTTGTCCGCCCTTTGCCCCTTGGATCCTTCGCTCCGCTCAGGATGACGGTGGCGGGCATGTTTTGTACTCCGCAAATCTCATCTCCGTCTACCACCCAACCGCACAGCGGTTGCTCGCGGCTCAGCCGGGTTCATGCAGTCGGAATGCAATTCCGCCGCGTGCGTGGTCGAACGGTTACGTTGTCGGGGCGTGGCTCGTCCACGCCCTCGGTTCCCGCAGCGAGAAAAGGGTGCGGTCGAGCCGCGCCCCTGCATCCAACTGCATCGTTCCGGCTCAGGATGACGGTGGCCGGGATATTTGGTACTCTCCAACGTTTATCGCCGGTTACTATGCAACCGCCAGCGGTTGCTCCTGTGCCTCAGGAGGATGGTAGCGGGAGTTTGGCACCTTCTCATGCGCTCTGCGCGCATCTCCGCGCCGCGCAGGTCGCATTGGGCCGGCCCGGAGCGACCGGTCGAATCAAGAGAGGGGAGCCGACGATTTCTTGCCGAAGAAGCGGCGCCAGGAGAGGGCGAAGCCGGTGTAGACGAGGAAACAACCGCCGAGGCAGGCGAGGCCGGCCACGAGCTGGCCGGGCCAGCCGAGTGCCTGGCCGGTGTGGAGGAAACGCGTCCACGAGCGAATTTGGCGCGCGGCGGTGAGGTCGGCGTAGCCCTCGCGTTTCAGAATTTCCCCGCTGAACGGATCCATCGTCAGCGTGGTGGTGGCGGTGCGCGGCCAGGTGCCGGCCTCGCGGATGATGACGGTGAGGGGTGGAGGGGTGGCACGGTTTTCGCCCGCGCGATCGTTGGCGCCGGCCCGAGGACGATTCGACTCGGAGGGAGCGCGGGACGCGTCAGCCGGCGTGGGCGAGGGGGCGGCGACGGAGCTGGCCGGCGCGCGAGGCGCGCGTTGCGGAGGGGCGGTGCGGAGGGTGATCTGGGTCCAGCGGGGAAAATCCTGCTGCACGCGGTTGAGGACGACGTCGTGGTCAATGGGGCGTGCGTCCGGAGCCGGCCGTGGCGACTCAGGGGCGGACGCGGGTGATGCCTCCCGGGGCGAGGGCGCCGCGGCTCCCGGGGTTTGAGGCGCCGGAGGCGTTTCGCCGGTGAGCCGGTAAATCAGATCGCCGCCCCAGCGGAACGAAATGGGGACGGCCGTCAGGGTGAGGACAATGAGGATGGGCGCTGACCACAGGCCGATGGCATTGTGCCAGTTGAAATCGCGGGCCTTGCCGACGGCGCGGAAGTTGAGGAGGGCGATGGCCTTCACGCCATTCCACGACCACGTGCGCGGCAGCCAGAGGTACATGCCGGTGAGCGCCAAGGCGGCGAAGGCGAGGTTGCAGATGCCATTGATCAGTTTGCCGAGGGGGCGTTGTTCGCCCTCGCGGCCGAGATAGCGATGCCAGTCGACCATGACGTGCATGAAATCGTGCACCGCGGTGGACGCCGGCTGGCGCGCCTCGCCGGTGTAGGGATTGACCTGGAATCCCCCGTCGCGGCCGGCGCTGAAGGTGATGGCGGACGATGGGTCGTTGAGCAGCACCATGCTGGTTGGCCGGAAGTCCGGCTGGGATTCGCGCAGGCGGCGCTGGAGCTCGGTGAGGGGAAGTCGCGGCTGTTCCGCCGGGGGCGGGGTCACGCGCCGCGCGTCGCGCTCGGCCCAGGCCACGATCTCGTGCTCGAAGGCGAGGATCGTGCCGGTGAAGCACATGATGCCGATGAACAGCCCGGCGATCAGGCCGGCGGCGAGGTGGGTCCAAAAGAGAATTCGACGAAACAGTTTCATGCGAGGGAAGAGCGGAGGGCGGCGAGTTCGCGCCAAGAGTCGCGGCGGCGTTCCGAAGCGGGATCGCCGATCGTGAGGAATTCGGCCGGCCGGTCGGCCAGGGCGCCGTCGATCGCGGCGAGGGCCAGAGTACGGAGCTGGGCATCGCCGACGGCCACGTTTTCACGGATGAACTCGGCGAGGAAATGAGGTTGATGGAAGCGATAGAGCTGGGCGCCGAAATGAAAAAGGCGCAGCGCGAGTTCGCGGGGCTGCCCGGCACCCCGGCTGGTCCAGTAGCGGGCCAGCGCGAGACCGGCGTCGACGAGATCACTGGCCTCGCGGGCGAGGGCTTCCTGATCGGCGCCCTCGGTGACGATGAGGCGTCCGATCGCATCGCAGAGGGCGCGGCGGGCCTTGAGCGCAAGGTCGGCGTCGATCACGTCGACGCGTTCGTGCGGGGCGGACAGCGCGAATGCCTCCGTGGCGGCGGCGCGGGCCGCGGGCAAATGACCGAGATCGAGGAGCAGGTTCGCGCGATTCAGCAGGACGCCCGAGAGATTGCGGCGCGGCCAGGGTGAGGAAGCGAGCGCGCCAGGAGGGGCGTCGATACAAGGTTGGAGCAGACCGGCGGCTTCGGCGAAGGCCGCGAGCGCCGCGGTGGCTTGGGCGGTGCCGTGCAGGCGATGCAGAAGCTGCCCGCGGTTGAGTAGCGCTGCGCCGAGGCTGTTGGCCCAGGAAGGGTTTGCGGATGACGTGACGAGGGGGCGCAGTCGGGTTATCGCCTCGTCGTAGGCGTCGAGGGCTGCAGCCAGGCTGGGCTCGTCGCCTTGGAGCGCGAGGGCATGGCCGCGGTTCATGCAGGCGACGGCGAGGTCGCGCTCCTGGGTGGCGTCGGCCGGGTCTGTCGCGACGGGGCTCACTCAGGCGGCGGGGGCAAAGATGAAGCGCACGTGCGCGCCGGGAGGGATCTCCCCATCCTGCGCGAGGCAGGCGAGGGAGGAATTGACGATCTCGTCGAGGCGCGCGCCATCGCGCGGGAGGGCGCGGACCAGAGCGGTCTCACCGCGGCGGGAGCGAACTTCGATCCGAAAGGTACGCTGGGCCCAGCAGCGAACGCGGTAGAACGCGAGGTAGTGGCGGCCATCGAGGAGCGTGCGCACATGGAAGAGCTGGGCGAGGCAGGCGGCGGCATCGCGGCCGGTGGCGAGCGAGCGAAGATCGAGCACGGCGTCGAATAGCGCGGAGTCGCGGGGATCGATTCCCGCGAGCAGCAGGTCGAGCGTGGCGATGCCGTCGTGAAAGGGACACAGGCTGGCGGGCGCGGTGGCGGTGGCGGAGGAGGGAGGCGTGGAAAGGGGCATGAAACTGATACCTGTTCTCAATCGTGAATTGAAAAAAAGCGCCGGAGGGTGAGGGCCGGCGCGGGAGCGCGGGTGGCGCGGATTACTTGAGGTAGCTCTTGAGCATCCAGAGGGTTTTTTGGTGCCACTGGATGCGGCCGATGGCGAGGTCCTGGGTTTCGAGGTCGTTGGCGGCGCCGGCGGCATCGCGGAGGGCGACGGCGTCGGCGATGGTTTTCTCGTGACCGACAATCAGGCCGGCGACGTAGTCCTTGGCGGCGAGTGGTGTGTTGAACTCCTCCATCCCGGACTCCGCGGCAAAATTGCGGAGGCCGCCCAGCGCGTAGGCGTCGAGGGCGCGCACGCGCTCGGCGATCTCATCGATCGCCTCGAAGAGATTCTCGTAATGGGCTTGGAAGGATTGGTGGAGAACGAAGAAGCCTGTGCCCTCGACGTTCCAGTGGGCGTAGTGGGTGTTGGCCATGAGGGCGTAGGAATCGGCCAGGAGAAGGTTGAGAGCCTTCACGACGGTGGTATCGGACTTGGTCTTCGAAGCGGCGACGGTTTTCATGATGAGGGCGAGGTTAACGGGAGGGAGAGAAAGGGCAAATGCCGGGAGAGGATTACATCTCGACCCATTGGCGCAGGAGATTGTGATACACACCCGTGAGTTGGACCACGGAAGGGTGCGTGGCGTTTTCCGGGCCGAGGCGCTGGATGGCGACGTCCATGTCGAACAGCAGGCGGCGCCGGCCGTCGTCGCGGACCATGGATTGGAGCCAGAAGAACGAGCAGAGGCGCGTGCCACGGGTGACGGGGGTGACTTGATGGAGGCTGGTCGACGGGTAGAGGATCATGTGGCCGGCGGGCAGGCGCACGCTCTTGGAGCCATAGGTGTCCTCGATGATGAGTTCACCACCGTCGTAGTCGGCCGGGTCCGCGAGGAAAAGGGTGCACGAAAGATCCGTGCGGAGCCGGCGCCCGGTGCCCGGGATCGTGCGGATGGAGCCGTCGACGTGGTTGCCGAAAGTCTGGCCGCCGGAGTAGCGGTTGAACATGGGCGGAAGGATGTGCAGCGGGAGGGCGGCCGCCATGAAGAGCGGATTGCCCGAGAGCGCCTGCAGGATCATCGCGCCGACCTGTTGCGCGACGGGGCTGTCGACGGGGAGTTGCTGGTTGTCCTTCACGCGCGCGCCCTGGTGTCCGGCGGTGGCTTTCCCGTCGATCCAAGCGGCGGCCTCGAGCGCGGCGCGGGCCTCGGCGACCTGCGCGGGAGAGAGGACATCGGGGATGGCGATAAGCATGGAAAGGCGGTCGGTCGGCCCGGTGCGGCCGGCTTAGAATTTCCAATCGGCGGTCAGCAGGAAGGAGCGGGGCGCGCCGGGATAATAGCGGCCGCCGTTGTTGTTGAGTCGATAGGAGAACTTGTCGGTGACGTTGTTCAGGTTGAGACGGAGGGAGACTTTGTCATTCACGGCCCAGGCGACCATGAGGTTGACGAGCCAGGCGTCGGGAATGCGAGTGATGCTGGTGGCGGTGGGCGTGGCGGTGGTGGAGGTGCTGCGCGCGACGGACTCGGTGTACTGCAGGCCGCCGCCGATGGTGATGCGGCGGGCGAGGGCGTAGGTGGTCCAGAGGTTGCCCGAGAGGCGCGGGGTGAAGCGCAATGACGCGCCGTCGTTGCCGGCGGCGGTGGTGCCGGCGGCTTCGTACTCGCTGTCGATGTAGCCGATGCCGCCGAAGATCAGCCAGTCCGGGTTGATCTTGCCGGAAAGGCCCAGCTCGATGCCCTGAACGTTCTGGCTGATGTCCTGGGTCGGGAGACCGGTGACGGCGTCGGTGCTGGTGAAGTTGTAATTCTCCGAGCGATAGAAGGCGAGGCTGGCGGACAGGCGGTCCTGCAGGAGGTCCCATTTGGCGCCGACCTCATAGTTGCGGGATTCCTGGGGCGCGACGTTGGGATTGTTCTGGTTGCCGGCGGTGCTGGAGAGCGTGAAGTTGCTGCCCGGGGGGGTCGCGGTGTTGGCGATCGCGACGTAGAGGCTGCCGTGGGGGGAGGGCTTGAAAACGAGCCCGGTCTTCCAACTGAAGATATCGTTTCTCGCGCCGAGGCGGACGGGCGCCGGCGCCGGATCCGTGGCGGTGGCGGCCGCCAGGCTCTCGTAGTCGATCTCGTAGGTTTCCCAGCGGAGGCTGGCGTTGAGCAGCAGGCGGGAGTTGAGCTGGACGGTGTCGAACGCGTAGACGGCGGCGGTATCGATGCGACCGCGGGCGAAGGGATTGTTCGCGGCCCGGTAGGGGGTTTGCGCGGCGGAAGCGGGACGGTGAACGTCGGGTGCGACGAGGCTGGTGGAGGGACCGCCCACGGGCGACCAGGTCGGGACGAACTGTTCCTCGCGGCTGAGTTCCAGGCCGGCGCTGGCGCTGTGATGGGTGCGGCCGATGGTGAACTGCGTGGCGAGGTTGGTTTGGTTGGAGAGGATTTCGTTGTCCGTCTGCGAGTGCAGTCGACGCGGGGTCACGATGCCGGTGGCGGGATCGTAACCGACGTAGGAAGGCGGTGTCGCGCCCGTGGCGGGGTTGATGGGCGTGGTCGCGGGGGCGAAATTGACGGCGGTGGTGGAGCTGTTCTGAAAGTACGTCGTGAGGGCGTCGCGCTCGGTATCGATCCACTTGGTCTGGTTGGTGAGGCGAAGCTGACCGCTGAAGTCGTGCGCGACGCGGGCGGTGAGACTCGCGCGGTCGATGTGGTCGTAGTCACGGCCGGCGAGTCCGTAGGTATTGGCCTGATTCACGGCGACGGGGGTGCCGCCCGGCAGCGTGACCCCGGGCAGCGCCATGATGGGGAGCCCGGAGTCGGGGGTAGCATCGATGCGGTCGACGGTCGCGGCGACCGTGAGTTGGGTTTCGGTCCCGAGACCGAGGGCGAGGGAAGGCGAGACGCCCCAGGAGGAATTCTCGAGGTGCTTGCGGCCGGGGACGCCGGAATCCTGCCACATGGCGGCGACGCGCACGGCGCTGGTCGCAGAGAGGGGGCGGTTGACATCGAGCGTCGCGCGCTGCTGCGCGTCGCCGGCATCGGCGCCGCCGTAGATGACCTGGCCCGTCGTGCTGGCGTTCACGCCCGGGGATTTCGTGGCGAGGTTGATGTAGCCGGACGAACCGCCGCGACCGGTGTCGGCGCCCGCGGGGCCCTTGGCGATCTCGACCTGCTCGAGATTATAGGTGTCGCGACTGTAGGCTCCGGTGTCGCGGACGCCGTCGATGAAGATGCTGCCGCTGGTGTCGAATCCGCGCATGAAGAAGGAATCGCCCGAGGCCACGTTGCCGCCCTCGCCGGCGGCGAAGGTGATGCCGGGCGTGTTGCGGAGGACGTCGGTAAGCGTGGTGGCGCCCTGGGCGTTGAACACGCCGCTCGTGACCACGGAGATGGTTTGCGGCGTGTCGACGAGGGGGACCGTGAACTTCGGCGAGGAGACGGCACGGCGTTGTTCCTCGACCGTCATCTTGGGCAGCTCGAGGAGATCGCCAGCGGGCGCGGCGGATTCCTCCGCCGTCAGGCCACCGGTGAGGGCGAGCGCCGCGAGGGATGCGGGCAGGGTGGCGTTGAGGGAGTTCTTCGACGGACGGGAGGACGAGGCGTGGACGGACATATCGGTTTGGCTCGGGCTCGGTTGATCAGAAGACGTAGGTGGCGGACAACCAGAGGCGGCGGGGTTCCTGGTTGTTGCTGTAGAGGTTGGTGTAGGAAATCGCGCCGGTGGTGGTGTTGCTGACGTAGGGGCCGTAGCTGACGAAATTCCGGTCGAGTAAGTTGTAGACGGTGGCGTTGAGCGTGAGCTGGGGGGTGAGCTGGCAAGCGGCGCCGAGGTGGAAAAGGGTGTAGGCGCGATAATCCCCGTAGGTGGCCTTGGCGGTGCTGGTGGCGGAGTCGGGCGAACGGAAGCGTTCGCTCCGGTATTCGCCGCTCAGCCAGAGTGAGAGCCAGGCGGACGCGGTCCAGCGAAGGCGGGCGTTGGCCATATGGCGCGGCGTATCATAGAGGGGACGGCCGGCTTCGGCGCCGCTCTTCTGCTCGCTTTCCGTGAAGGTGTAGTTGCCGGTGAGGGTCCAATGATCGGCGAAGCGAAGATGGGCACCGGCCTCGAGGCCGCGCGTGACGGCTTTGTCGATGTTCACCATCTGGGCGAAGGTGTCGACGGCCGGCCAGTTGCCATAGTTCACGGAGCCGGGGCGGTTCGGGCTGGCGGCGAAGGTCGCGTTGAGGAGCCCGGGACCGTTGGCGATCTTGTCATCGAACTCATTGTTGAACGCTGTGAGGCTGAGGCGCAGGCCGGCGGCGTTGTCGTAGATGACGCCGATTTCAGTCGAGGTGCTGGTTTCGGGCACGAGGCTGGGCGAGCCGATCGTGGGGCGGGTGCCCTGGCCGGTGAAGCCCGTGATGCCGTCGGCAATCTGTTCAAGCCGCGGGGCCTTGAACCCCTGGCTGAGGCCGGCCTTGATCGACCAATGGCGGGTGGCGTTCCAGACCGCGTAGGCGCGGGGATTGAAGTGGTCGCCGAACTGGCTGTGCTCGTCGCGGCGGGCGCCGACGGTGAAGCGCAGGTCGCGGAGGGCGCGCCACTCGTTTTCGGCGAACACGGCCCATTGGGTTTGGGTGTAGGGAGCGGGCGCGACGCCGTCCACCATCTCGGCTTCCCAATACTGGCCGCCGACGCTGAGCGTGTGGCGGTCGAGGCGGATGACCGCCTTGGTGTCGAACACGATGTTCTCGTTTTCGAGCGTGCGTGCGCTGCCCGGGGTCCGGCCGGGGGTGCCCGGAGGGATGGTGCGCCCGATGGTTTCCGTTTGATTGCGGATCAGGCTTGAATCGAGCACGGCTTGGTCGAGACGCCAGGAGTGCGCCAGGGTATATTGATCGCGATTGAAGCGGAGTTCCGGGCTGTAGCCATTGTAGGTGTTCGCGGTGTCGAGCGTGCCCAGCTGGCCGGCATTGTTGTCGTAGGTCTGCCGGTAGAAGTCGGTGTCGAGCCAGAGGTCGTGGTCGCGGTGGGGGATCAGGTTGAGTCGTGCGCCCAGGGTGTGGATGTCGGCCTTCACGGGGCTGGGGCCGCGCTTGCTGACCTCGACGGCGGTGCCGGCGGAGTTTTCGTAGGCGAGGTCGGAAGCCTGCCGGTCAAAGGTGCTGCCGCGCAGGATCAGGCCGAGCTTCCCGGCGACCAAGGGGCCGCTGAGGTAGGCATTGATGGATGTGGAATCGCCGAAATCGCGGTCGCCCTGCAGGGTGCCGCCGGCGGAGACGCTGCCGCCCCAGGATTCGCCGACCTTGCGGGTAATGAGGTTAATGACGCCGCCCATGGCATCCGAGCCGTAGAGGGTGGACATGGGACCGCGGATGACCTCGATGCGGTCGATGGCGGAGGGGGGCGGCAGGAAGCTGGTGGCGGTTTCGCCGAAACCATTGGGCGTGACATTGCCCGCCGTGTTCTGGCGCCGGCCGTCGACCAGGACCAGGGTGTAATCGCTCGGCATGCCGCGGATGCTGATGTTGAGGCCGCCGGTTTTTCCCGCGGACGCGCCGACATCGACGCCCTCGATCTCGGCGATGGCTTCCGCCAGGTTGTTGACGCGCTTTTCCATCAGCTCCTCGCGACCGATCAAGGAAATGCTCGCCGGCGCGTTGGTGATGACTTGGGAAAACCCGGCCGCGGTGACGACCATCGGCGCGAGTTCGATCATGTTGTTCGTGTCGGCGGCGGTCTCCGTCGCCGTCGAGCGAGACGGCGCCATCGCCACGCTGAAGGCGATGATCGCGTTGAGGGCGCTGCGGCGGAGCGAGGCGGAAGAGTTCATTGAGATTGAGTCGCGATGAAAGTGAGACGCATTCTCACGTCAATCCGTTAAATGAGACGGAATCTCAAGTTTCTCTAATACCCCGGCATTGACTTGTGCAAGTGGCTGGTTTCAAACATGTCTATGATTAGCGACCTCGCCGTCGAGCTGCCAAAAAAAAGTTACCCGATTCACTTTATGGACGCGGGGGCGGAAGCGATCGCTGCGCGGATCGCCATTCACTCCGCGGCGGGTCGAAGTAATCTTCTGCTGACTGATGATGGTGTCGCCCGGGCGCAGTCGAGATTTCTGGCGGAAGCTTTTGGAGCGACGCCGCGGTTGATCGTGCCGGCCGGTGAGCGCACCAAGTCTTTGGAGACATTCGGGAAGGTGCTCGATTTCCTCGCGGCCAATCGGGTGAACCGGCAGGGCGTGCTCTGGGTGATGGGCGGTGGCGTGGTGGGCGATCTGGGTGGGTTCGCCGCGGCCAGTTATCTGCGGGGGATTCAATATGTGCAGGTGCCCACCACCTTGCTGGCGATGGTGGATAGTTCCGTCGGCGGGAAAACGGGAATCAATCTATCGGCAGGCAAGAACCTTGTCGGCGCGTTCCATCACCCGGAAGCCGTGTTCATCGGGCGGGAATTCCTGACCACGCTGCCGCCGCGCGAGTTCGCGGCGGGCATGGCGGAGATCATCAAGTACGGGCTCCTGGGCGATGCCGGGTTGTTCGCCCAGCTCGAAGCCAACCCGATGAATGCGCGCAGCGCGGAATTGCCCGCCGTCATCCGCCGGTGCTGCCAGCTCAAGGCCGACATCGTCCGCGCCGACGAGTTCGAGCAAGCCGCCGAGGGCGGACGGGCGTTGCTGAACCTGGGCCACACGTTTGGACATGCGATCGAGCAGGTGACGGGTTACACCACTTATTTGCACGGCGAAGGCGTGGCAATCGGGCTCGTGGCCGCCGCGCGGCTCTCGCACCGGCTGGGGCTCCTTGGCGCGGGCGATATCCAGCGCGTCGAGCGCACGGTGGCGGCGCATGACCTGCCGATCCGGCTGCGCGGTCCGCTGCCGCTGGCGGAGCTCCAGAATGCGACCACCCGGGACAAGAAAAACCGCGCCGATGGCATTCGTTTCGTGGTGATGAACTCGCTCGGCGAGGCCGCGACGCGTTCAGGGATTGCGCCTGCCACGATCGAAGCCGTGTGGCGGGAAGTGGGAGCGGTGTAGCACCCCTTGTTAAAGTGACGAACCGCTCATTCAACCTTTCGCGCTCCAGGCATCGTTGCTTGTCGCACGCTTCCCCATGCGGGGGTTCGTCATCAGGTAGCGCCGGCAGCGGGCGATCCAGAATTTGGGTGCGTTTCCCGCGCGCTCCGGTAAACTAATCCTTCCATGTCAGCCATCGACGAAGGCATTGTCCGCGAGTATTTCGAGCAGAACGGATTCCTGGTCCGCCAGCCGCGCAAGTACCAGGTGGTGGCGCGCCGCAAGACGGGCGACGAGGAGGTCGATCTCGTGGTGTACAACCCGGGCTGGCAGCGGGGGACGCGGAAGCCGGGCTTCTTTCTGTTTTCCAACGAGCTGCCCTTTGTCCGGCAGGCGGTGGTGGCGGTGAAGGGCTGGCACACGGGTGTCTTCACCCCCACCATGCTGCGGAGCAGCCCGGAAATCTTCGGGTTTCTCGAGGAAAAGGTGCTGAAGGACGTGAGCCGCCTGTTTCCGGCGGATGCCGAGGGTGACGCGGCCACGTTCACCAAGATCCTGGTGCTCCCGAGTCTCCCGACGGCCGAGCCATTCCGGTCGCAGAGTGTCGAGTTGCTCAAGGAGCATGGGGTCGACGCCATCATCTCGTTCCGCGCGATGCTGCTCGACCTGCTGGACAAGGTGGAAGTGAACCAGAGTTACACGAAGAACGACACGCTCCAGGTGATGCGGATTCTGAAGAATTACGATTTGCTGAAGGACACGCAGATGGACCTGCTGCCGGACCGGCCCTCGCCGAGGCGCGGGCGGGGAGGGGCCGCGGAATGAACGTGCACCCGACGGCCATCGTGGAGGAGGGAGTGCAACTCGGCGCGGGCTGCGTGATTCATCCGCATGCGGTGATCAAGCGCGGCACGGTGCTCGGCGACGGGGTGGTCGTGCATCCCTTCGCGGTGGTGGGGGGCGATCCCAATTTCCTGAAATTCGATCCCGCCACGATCTCCGGCCTGCGCGTGGGCGCCGGGACCATCATCCGCGAGCATGCGTCGATCAACCGGTCGATTTATGCCGGCAAGGACACCCTCGTGGGTGCGCGCTGTTACCTGATGGCCAATGCCCATATTGGCCACGACTGCGTGGTGGGCGACGATGTCGTGCTGGCCACGAACGTCATGCTCGGGGGCCACACGGAGGTGGGGGATCAGGTTTTCCTCGGCGGCGGTTGCGGCGTGCATCAATTCTGCCGCATCGGCGCCGGGGTGATGGTGGCCGGGCTCGCGCGCGTGACGCAGGATCTCGCGCCGTACCTCCTCGTGGCGGAACGCAATGAGGTGTCCGGCCTGAACCTGGTCGGCCTGAAGCGCCGCGGCATCGCGCGGGAAGCGATCGGCGAGCTGAAGGAGTGCTATCGCGCGGTTTTTGCCGGCGGCGATCCACGCAAGCTAGCCGCAGCGCGTCGGGCCGCGGGCGTGCGCCACGCCGAGGCGACGCGGTTCCTGGAGTTTTTCGCCGGGGGCAAGCGTGGTTTTGCCCGGCCGGAACATGCGGCGGCGGCTTCCGATGAAACCTGATCTTCAAGGCGGCGCGCGGCCGGCGCACGCGTGGTGGGTGGAGCAAACGCGTCCGGACGGCGCGTTCCACCCATGAGTGCCTCGCAACCCCTGGCGTTCACGTGCGGTGATCCGGCGGGGGTGGGTCCGGAGATCATTGCCGCCTGGGTGGAGGCGAACCCCGGCGAGGCGGCCAGCGTGGCGGTGATCGGACCGGCGCGGTGGTTGGAAACGCTGCCTGCGGGGCCGATCAGGATCCCGGTCGGGTTGGAGGATTTTGCGGCGGTGCCCGGACGGCCGGGCGGTGACGGCGCGCTGGTGGCGTGGGCGGCGATGGAGCGAGCCGCGCGAGGGACCCGCGATGGTGAGTTTTCCGGCGTGGTCACGGGGCCGGTGAGCAAGGAGCGTCTGGCCGCGATCGGTTATCCGTTCCCCGGGCAGACGGAGTTTTTCGCGTCCCACTGGCCGGGCGATCCGGTGATGTGTTTTTGCGGCGGGAGGCTGCGGGTGGCGCTGGCCACGTGGCACATTCCGTTGCGCCAGGTCGGGCAGGAGCTGGGGCCGGAGCGGTTGCGCCGCACGGTGGCGGCGGCCGCGGAGTTGGCGCGGGCGGAGGGCGTCGTCGATCCGCGGATCGGGGTTTGCGGGCTCAATCCCCATGCGGGCGAGGGCGGGTTGCTCGGGCAGGAGGAGCGGACGGCGTTGAATCCCGCGCTCGGGGTCATTCGCGTGGATTTCCCCGGTCTGTCGCCGTGTCTGCCGGGCGACACGTTGTTTGCGCGGGCCCTGCGCGGGGAGTTCGATGTGGTGGTGGCGCTGTACCACGACCAGGGCCTCGCCCCGCTGAAGACGGTGGATTTCGACGAGGCGGTGAACGTCACGCTGGGCCTGCCGTTTGTGCGCACGAGCCCGGATCACGGGACTGCGTTCGGCATCGCCGGACAGGGGAAAGCGAGCCCGCGCAGCTTCAGCAATGCGGTCGCGGTGGCGCGGCGCTTGATTAAACTCCGGTCCCGGGCATAGGTGAGGCCAGTGAGCACCAACGCCACCGTATTGCCGCCCCCCGAGGGCGTGCGCGAAGGCAACGAGAATCTCGTGCGCCTGACCGCGGCCGCCGGCGCCAAGGCGGCGGCCCTGATCGCGCGCGAGCAGGCCGGGGAATACCTGCGCATCGCCATCACGGGCGGGGGGTGCAACGGCTTGAGTTACAAGCTCCGGTTTGCCCCCGAGCCCAGGCGCGGCGACATCCTGGTCCGCAGCGCGGGAGCGCGCGTGTTGGTGGATCCGAAGACGGCGCTCTACCTCAAGGGGACGGAGCTCGATTACTCGGACAAGATGATCGGCGGCGGCTTCAAGTTCACCAATCCCAACGCGAAGGCCTCGTGCTCGTGCGGTGAGAGCTTCAGCGTGTGATTTCCCTCTGGAAATAGGTGTTGTCATTCCGGCTCGCCGGGACAAAAACCCCTTTTCCGACATACCACGAAACGCAAACCAACTGAATGGCACTTTCTTCCTCTTCGTCCGGCGGACGCCCTCCCTATAACCGCGATCCGCGTCGCAACAACGACCCCTACGCGGCCATCCGCCGCAATCATCGCATCAAGTCGCCGCAGGTTCGCGTGATCAGTCCGGAAGGCCGTCAGCTCGGCATCATGGACACGCCGAAGGCCATCGCCCTCGCTTTGCAATTCAACCTGGACCTCGTGGAGGTCGCCGCGGCGGCCACGCCGCCCGTGTGCCGCATCATGGATTTCGGCAAGTATGTCTACGAGGAGCAGAAGAAGCAGACGCACAGCAAGCCGGCGGGCACGAAGCTCAAGGAGATCGAGTTCACCGTCCGCATCGAGGCCCACGATTTCGAAACCAAGCTTCGTCACGCCGAGGAGTTCCTGGACCACGGCAACAAGGTGAAGCTCCGTCTCAAGTTCCGCGGCCGTGAAATGGCGCACCCGGAGATCGGGTTTGCGCTGATGAAGCGGGCGCTCACCGAGCTCGAGACGATGGGACACCCCGATGCCGAGCCCAAGCAGAGCGGCAAGCAGATCAACGTCATGCTTTCCCCGCTGCCGGCCAACAAGCGCAAGCCCAAGCTGTACACCCGCGCGCACGACCACGTGCCCGACCATCCCACTCCCCCCGCCGCGGGCGAGTGAACCGGAGGCTGATTTCTTGGCGCGGCCTACAGCACGCGGCCTGCTGGGTGCGCTGACGGCGTGTCTTTTCCTGGTCCTTTTCGCCGTTCCCGCAACGGCGGCGAAGAACGTGGACGAAAACACGGTGGGCCTCGAGGTCCTGGGCCGCAGTTACGGCATGAAGGCCTCGTGGACGAAGCCGGGCCGCACCCTGCGCCTGCAGAGCGCGTGGACCACGCTCGAATTCACGGCCGGCAGCCGGGAGGCGGCTTGGAACGGCGCGCGCCTTTTCCTCGGGGAACCGGTCCAGGTGCACCGGCACACACTCCGGATCGACCGGAAGGATTGGGAGGCGATCGTGCGTCCACTGCTGGATCCGACGGCCATCGCCGGGGCCGGAGACCTGAAGCTGGTCGTGATCGACCCCGGGCACGGGGGCAGCGACCCGGGCGCGGGGAACAAGGCGCTCGGCCTGCGGGAAAAGGATGCGACCCTGGACGTTGCCCATCGCCTGCGCCGCGATCTCCAGCGCCGCGGTTACCGGGTGGCGCTCACGCGCGACGGGGACACACGACTCGGCAAATCGCAGGCCGCCGACCTGAAGCAGCGCGCGGCGCTCGCGGACAAACTCGGGGCAGATGTCTTTGTGAGCCTCCATTTCAATGCCCTGCCCAAGCACCCGAAGGTGAGCGGCGTGGAAACCTACACGCTCACGCCGGCCGGCCAGCGGTCGACTGCCTCCCATCGCCGTGCTCCTGGCGACCGCAAGGTGCAGCCGGGCAACCGGCATGATCATTGGAGCGCGGTGTTGGGCGCCGCCGTGCATCGCAGCCTGCTCCGGCGGCTCGACGCGACCGACCGCGGGCTCAAGCGTGCGCGGTTCGCGGTGCTTCGTCCGATCACCTGTCCTGCGGTGCTCGTGGAGGCGGGCTTTATCACGAATCCGGCCGAGGCCCGAAAGATCGGCACGCCCGCCTACCGGCAACAGATCGCGGAAGCGATCGGGGAGGGCATCGGCCACTACCATTCACGCCTGCGTGAATCGCGTAACGAATGAATGCAGACGTCATGAAGTGGCTTCGTTTCCTTTTCCTGCTGGCCGCCATCGCGTGCGGCACCGCGCGCGCCGGGGAAGCGGCCGCGGCTCAGCCC
>JAEZDN010000108.1 GCA_023433275.1 Verrucomicrobiota bacterium | reverse complement strand
CCCCCCCCTGGGCGCCCCCCGCCACCCAAACCCCCCCGGGGGGGGGCGGGGGCTCCACCATTGTCCATGAAAACCCTCTCCACTTTCACCCTCGCTTTCGTCCTCCTCGCCGCGGCGACGACCGTTTTCGCCCAACCCGCCACCCGCACCCCGCCGCCCGTCTCGCCCGAGGTCCACGCCGACCGCACGGTCACGTTCCGGTTCCGCGCGCCGCAGGCGAAGAAGGTCGAGCTGAGCGGCCAGTTCCAACCGGCCAACCAGCCGATGCAAAAGGACGAGAACGGCCTCTGGAGCCTTACCGTCGGTCCCATCACGCCCAACCTCTACCCTTATAACTTCGTCGTCGACGGCATCGGCGTGGCCGATCCCAACAATCCCGACCTGTTCCCCAACGAGCGTTTCAAATCGAGCCTCGTCGACATCCCCGGCGACACGCCCGCCCTCCATCACGTGCAGGCCGTGCCACGCGGCGAGCTGACCTATGCGTTCTACGAATCGAAGACGCTCAACCGCACGCGCCCGCTCGTCATCTACACGCCGCCGGGCTACCGCGCCGGCACCGACAAGCTCCCCGTCTTCTACCTCGTGAGCGGCACCACCGACACCGAGGAAACCTGGTTCCGCGCCGGCCGCCTGAACGTGATCCTCGACAACCTCATCGCGCAAAAGAAGGCCGTGCCGATGATCGTCGTGATGCCCTACGGCAACATGCACGTGGGGATGCCGCGCCCCGACTCGCCGGAGGTCGCCGACGCGTACCGCGTCTTCAGCGACGAGCTGCTCAGCAACGTCATCCCTTACGTCGAGGCCAACTACCGCGTGCTCGCCGACCGCGAGCACCGCGCCATCGCCGGCTTCTCGCGCGGCGGCGGCCAGTCGCTGTTCACCGCCTTCCTCCATCCCGACAAGTTCGCCTGGATCGGCTCCTACGCGGCCTACCTCACGCCCCACGTTTGCGAGAAACACTTCCCCGGCTTCATCGCCGATGCCGCCACGACCAACGCCCGCACCAAGCTCCTCTGGCTCGGCGTCGGCAAAGGCGACTTCCTCTACCAGCAGGCCAGCGCCTTCAACGGCTACCTCACCGAGAAGAACATCCAGCACGTCGAACTCATCACCGAGGGCGGCCACACCTGGATGAACGCCCGCCACTACCTCGCCGAGACCTTGCAACGGTTCTTCAAGTAGGGCCAGTCTGTGACTGGCCAGCGATCAGCATTCAGCCCTCAGCTTTCAGCCAAACCAGCATAACCTCCCGCCGATAGCTGACCACCGCTAGCTGAAAGCTGACCGCTGCCAGCTGGCCGCTCCATCCGCCCATCCCCATGAAACCGACCCGCCCATCCGCTCTCGCTTTCCCTCTCACCCTCTCGCTGCTCCTCGCCGTCCCGACGCTGGCCCAGGAAAAGCCCGAGGAAGTCTCCCCCGAGCGCGCCCGCGCCAACTTCGCGCGGCCGATCGTGCTCGAGGCGGACGACGTGCGGCTCTTCCCCGAGCCGCCGGCTGACTACCGCGAGCTGCCGGGGGGAGCGTTGCGCGGCCGGCTCGAGCCGTTCGAGTGGGACTCCGACGTGACGGGCACCCGCCGCAGGGCCCAGGTTTATCTCCCGCCCGGTTATTCGGCCGACAAGAAGTATCCCGTGCTCTATCTCCTGCACGGCATCGGCGGCAACGAACACGAGTGGACCGGCTACGTGAAGGCCCACGCCATCCTCGACAACCTCATCGCTTCCGGAAAGGCCGTGCCGTTCATCACCGTCCTCCCCAACGGCCGCGCGCTGGCCGACGACACGCCGGGCCAAAATCCCTTCCAGCCCGAAAAGGCCGCCGGTTTCGCGAAGTTCGAACGTGACCTGCTCGACCACCTCATCCCGGCGGTCGAGGCGAAGTACTCGACCCACACCGACCGCGAGCACCGCGCCCTCGCCGGGCTCTCGATGGGCGGCGGCCAGACCTTCAACTTCGGCCTCGGCCACCTCGACACCTTCGCGTGGGTCGGGGCCTTCTCCGCCGCGCCCAACACCAAGCCACCCGAACAGCTCGTGCCCGATCCCGCGGCAGCGAAAGCGCAGCTCAAGCTCCTCTACATCTCCTGCGGCAACAAGGACGGCCTGATCAACTTCTCCCAGCGCACCCACCGTTACCTGAAGGAGCACGGTGTCCCGCACCTGTGGAACGTCGACGACCACGGCCACGACGGCGAAACCTGGGGCAGCAACCTCTACCACTTCGCCCAACGGCTTTTCCGCTAAGGGTGGAACCCGGCCTCCGGACGGGTTTCTTCGCTTCATCTAAAGCGCGCCCGGAGGTCACGCTCCACCTCAATCAATCCGCTCACGATCTTTCGCATCCGATCCATGTAGGGGCGTGGCTTGACCACGCCGGGGGCGGGCGCGCAAATGGCGCGCCCCTACAAGAAACCGCGGCCCAGCTGGAGCTGGGCCCTCCACCGGCGAAGTTCGGAGACCCCGCCCTACAACCAACCCCACGCCCCCATGCTCCGCTGCCTCGCCACCCTCGCTTTCACCCTCACTCTCTCCGCCGCCGCGCTCGCCGCGGTGCAGCGTTCCGAGGTCCGCATCCGCGATCCATTCGTGCTGCCCGACCCGGCCACCCAGACGTACTACATCTACGGCACGACCACTTCGGGCATCTTCGACGCCGGCATCGAGCGCAAGGCCGTCATGGTTTTCACGACGAAGGACCTCGAGACGTGGGACGACCCTGTGCCCGTGTGGGAAGTGCCGGCGGATCATTGGGGCCGCGAAACCGTGTGGGCGCCGGAGGTGCACGAGTACCGCGGGAAGTATTACCTGTTCGTCACGATCACGTCGAAGGACACGCTGCCGACGCCCGCGGGGCGTCCGCAAAACGTGAAGCGCGGCACCGAGATCCTCGTGGCCGATTCGCCGCTGGGACCGTTCAAGCCATTAGGGAACGGCGCGCAGACGCCGCACGACTGGATGGCGCTCGACGGCAGCCTGTGGGTCGAGGACGGCGTGCCGTACATGGTGTTTTGCCACGAGTGGGCGCAGATCACCGATGGAAGCTTCGACATCGTGCGCCTCAGCGACGACCTCGCGCAGGCCGTCGGCGAACCGAAGCTGCTCTTCTCCGCCTCCGAGGGCCCGTGGGTCCGCTGCCGCGGCGACATCGGCGAACTCTACCAAGGCAAGCGCCACCACGCGTACGTCAGCGACGGCAACTGGCTGCACCGCACCAAGGACGGCACGCTTCTCATGCTCTGGTCGAGCTACGGCCCGAGCAAATACGCGGTCGGCATCGCACGCTCCACCAGCGGCAGCGTCTTCGGCCCATGGGAGCAGCAAGCCGAACCGCTGTGGTCCGACGACGGCGGCCACCCGATGCTGTTCAACACCTTCGACGGGCGGCTGGTCATGGTGATCCACCAGCCCAACCGCCGCGTCGAGCGCGCCCGCTTCTTCGAAATCGAGGACGCCGGCACCACGCTTCGCCTCAAGGGCGAGCTCGGCGCCAAATAGCCCATTCCGCTCTCGTCTGCCCCGCGCCGCTTGAAACCCGGCCACGACCGCCCCACCCTCCTCTCATGAAGCGATCCACCCCCTCGTGCCTTCTGTTCGGTCTTCTCGCCACCCTGGCGTTCAGCGCCGAGCCCCTCGTCCTCCAGTACAACCGCCCGGCAACCGAATGGGTCGAGGCCCTGCCCGTCGGCAACGGCCGCCTCGGCGCCATGGTCTTCGGCGGCATCCACCAGGAACGCCTCCAGCTCAACGAGGACACGCTCTGGGCCGGCGGTCCCTACGATCCCGCCAACCCTGAGGCCCTTGCCAACCTGCCCGAGGTCCGCCGCCTGATCGCTGCCGGCGACTACGCAACTGCGCAAAAGCTCACGCAGCAGAAACTCATGGCGAAGCCGATCACGCAGATGCCGTATCAGACCGTCGGTGACCTGTTGTTCACCTTCTCTGGCGGCGAACCCGCGGCGACCTACCATCGCGAGCTCAACCTCGACACCGCCGTCGCCACCACGCGGCTCACCATCGGCGCCAGCGCCTGGGGCACCGTCCGCGTCTCCGAGGTCTTCGCCAGCCCCGTCGACCAGGTCATCGTCATGCGCGTCACCGCCACCGCGCCCAACCGCCCCGACCAGGGCCGCCTCACCTTCACGCTCGGCGCCCAGAGCCATCAACACGCCAACAGCCGGACCGAGGGCGACGACATCCTCCTGCTCGACGGCCGCAACGGCGCGTCCGCCGGCATTCCCGGCGCCCTGAAGTTCCAGGCCCGCGTCAAGGTCATCGTCGACGGCGGCACCCTCCGCGCCGACGGCCAGCAGCTGCATGTCAGCGGCGCGCGCTCCGCCCTGGTGCTCGTCGCCGCCGCCACGAGTTTCAAGAAGTACAATGACGTGAGCGGCGATCCCGACGCCCTCAATCGCGCGACCATCGCCGCCGCTTCGACCAAGACCTACGACCAGCTCCTCGCCGCGCACACCGCCGAGCACCAGCGCCTCTTCCGCCGCGTCTCGCTCGACCTCGGCCGCACGCCTGCCGCCAACCTGCCCACCGACGAACGCGTGCGCCGCTTCGCCGAGGGCAACGATCCCGCCCTCGCCACGCTCTTTTTCCAATACGGCCGCTACCTGCTGATCAGCAGCTCCCGTCCCGGCACCCAACCCGCCAATCTCCAGGGCATCTGGAACGACAGCCTCACGCCGCCGTGGGGCAGCAAGTACACGATCAATATCAACACCGAGATGAATTACTGGCCCGCCGAGACCACCAACCTCGCCGAGCTCACCGAACCCCTGTTTCGCATGATCGAGGACCTCACCCATACCGGCGCCAAAATGGCGAAGGACCACTACGGTGCCGGTGGCTGGGTTACCCACCACAACACCGATCTCTGGCGCGCCACCGGCCCGATCGACGGCGCCCAGTGGGGCATGTGGCCCACCGGCGGGGCGTGGCTCTGCACCCATCTCTGGGAACACTACCTTTTCTCCGGCGATCGCGATTTCCTCGCCCGCGCCTACCCGCTGATGAAAGGCTCCGCCCAGTTCTTCCTCGACGCTCTCGTGCCCGAGAAGGACTGGCTGGTCACCAGCCCCTCGAACTCCCCGGAGAATCCCCACCATCCCGGCGTCACCATCGCCGCCGGCCCCGCCATGGATAACCAAATCCTCCGCGATCTCTTCGCGGCGTGCATCCAGGCGTCGGAAATCCTCGGCGTGGACGCCGACTTCCGCGACCGACTCGTCACCACGCGAGCCAAGCTGCCGCCCGATCGGATCGGAGCGCAGGGCCAGTTGCAGGAATGGATGGAGGACTGGGACGCCGGCGCGCCCGAGCAGCACCACCGCCACACCTCGCACCTCTACGCGCTCCACCCGAGCGACCAGATCGACGTCATCGAGACGCCCGAGCTCGCCGCCGCCGCCCGCAAATCGCTGGAGATGCGCGGCGATGATGCCACCGGCTGGGCGATTGGCTGGCGCCTCAATCTCTGGGCGCGCCTGCACGACGGCGAACACGCCATGGACATCCTCAAGCTCCTACTCCGCCCCGAGCGCACCTACCCCAATCTCTTCGACGCGCATCCGCCGTTCCAAATTGACGGCAACTTCGGCGGCACCGCCGGCATCGCCGAAATGTTGCTCCAATCCCACGGCGGCCGGATCCAACTCCTCCCCGCGCTCCCCAAGGCGTGGCCCACCGGCTCGGTCAAGGGCCTCCGCGCCCGCGGCGGATACGAAGTGGATCTCGCGTGGTCCGATGGCAAGCTGACGTCCGTCACCGTGCGGCGCACTGCCGGCTCCGACGGTCCGGTAAGTCTGCGGCTCGGCAACCAAACGGCCGAGATCACGCTGGCCCGCGGCGAAAGCCGCACGCTCGACGGAAGCTTGCAGTGAAGCCACCCGAAGCGACGGGGCCCTGCAGTGCATTCCATCCCTCCCCCAACTCCATCCTGAGCGCAGCGACGGATCCACGATATTCCCCACCATGTCTGTCACCCTTGGACCCTTCGCCACGCTCAGGATGACGCTGCGGGGATTGTGTGTGCTTTCCATGCCTTTTGTGGCCGTCCTTGCCTGGGCCCAAGCGGCCGCCCGCACCTTCGACCTCGCGACCGAATCCGCCTACACCGCCGAACGCGGCCACGGCTTCGAAGCGGGCACCGCCCCGAACTCCGAGGGAAAACCGTTCCTGTTCTCCGTCGCCGTGCCCGAGGGCAACTGGCGAGTCACGGTCGTCCTCGGCGGCGAGCAACCCGGCAACACCACCATCAAGGCCGAATCCCGCCGCTTGATGGTCGAGGGAGCGAGGACCGCGCCCGGCGAAACCGTCACGCGCACCTTCATCGTCAACGTCCGCAACGCGTCCGTCCCACCGCCCGAACGCAACGCGCCCGGCGGCACCGCCGTCGTGCTCAACGATCGCGAAGCGGGTTCGTTCACCTGGGACGACAAGGTCACGCTCGAATTCAACGGCCCCGCTCCCGCCGTGCGCTCGCTCATCATCGAACCCGCGGACGCCCCCACCGTCTTCCTCCTCGGCGATTCCACCGTCACCGACCAGCGCTGGGAGGACGGCGCGAGCTGGGGCCAGATGCTCCCGCGCTTCTTCAAACCCGAGGTCGCCATCGCCAATCACGCCGAATCAGGCGAGACCATGAAGTCATTCCTGACCGGCCTCCGCCTCGCCAAGGTGCTCTCGCAGCTCGAGGCCGGCGACTGGGTGTTCATCCAATTCGGTCACAACGACTCGAAGAAACAGTGGCCGCAGACGTACGTTGAGGCCGCCACCACCTACCAGTCTTACCTTAGAACCTACATTGCCGAGGTGCGCCTGCGGGGCGCGACGCCCGTGCTTGTCACCTCACCCCAGCGCCGAAACTTCGGACCCGACGGCACGATTCGGAACACCCACGGCGACTATCCGGACGCCGTTCGCGCCGTCGCCGCCGCGGAAAAAGTCCCGCTCGTCGACCTCGAGGCCGCCAGCCGCGCGCTCTACGAGGCGCTTGGTCCGGATAAATCCACCCTCGCGTTCAGCAATGCCGGCAAGGATGCCACGCACCACAACAACTATGGCGCCTACCAGCTGGCCAAGGCCGTGGCCCAAGCCATCCGCGACGCTCGCCTCCCGCTCGCCGCTCACCTCGCTGGGGATATCACCGCCTTCGATCCGGCCAACCCCGACGACCCCGCGTCCTTCACGCTACCCGCCAGTCCGCAAAAGTCCGCCGAGCGCCCCCGCGGAAACTGACCGCGAACAAGAGGTGAAGCGACTTGGACCCCAAGGCGCTGGTCCCAAGTGCCCTCGCCGCCACGAGCCCGGGTCAACCCTTTCCCCCTTTCACTGGGTGATCTTGGGCGAATCCGTGGTCCGACTCAACCGGAGCAATCCAGTGGGAAACAACGGAGCCGCGGCGACCCCGCCGCGGTTGGTCGAGCGCGCACGAGGCCGCCCTCGCTCCCTTACGCGTACGCCACTCTTCCGCCTCCCCGTACGCTCCCATGCATGAGTACCCTATTAGGTCACTCGTGCATGGGATGCTTGGCGGCATCGGGCCGGTTCCGTGTCTGGCGGTTTCCCGAGGGGCGCGTCCCCCATCGCGGCTTCGCGGCGGATCCCGCGGGGGGCGGTCATTTCTGCTCTAGTATAAGAGCGGCCGGCCGTTTGCGGAGCATCAGGCCCAATGGTATTTTTTCAGACGGTCTCCCCCTCCAACCCGCGTCTATCATGACCCCTCACCCCTTCCGTGCTCTGGCCCTCGTGGCCTCCGCGCTCATTCCCCTGGCCGCCTCCGCCCAACTCGCCGCCGGCAAGGACAAGTTCCTCGGCAACATCATCGGCGGAAGCGTGCCCGCCAACTACGGCACCTACTGGAACCAGGTGACCCCCGAGAACGCCGGCAAATGGGGCTCGGTCGAGGGCACGCGGAACACGATGAACTGGACCCAGCTCGACACGATCTACAGCTACGCGCAAACCAACGGCTACAAGTTCAAGCTGCACACACTCGTCTGGGGTTCCCAATACCCCTCCTGGATCACCACCCTCTCCGCGACCGAATTGCGCGCGGAGATCGAGGAATGGATGACGCTCCTCGCCGCCCGCTACCCGAATGTCTGGGCGATCGACGTCGTGAACGAACCGGTCAAGACTCCCCTGACCGGCCCGACCGCGGTGTACAAGGAAGCCCTCGGCGGCGACGGCACCACGGGTTGGGACTGGGTGATCAAGTCCTTCGAACTCGCACGCCAGAAGTTTCCGAACGCCAAGCTGCACATCAATGAGTACGGCACGGAGAACGACCCCTCCGCCCGCAACCAGATGATCACGATCATCAACCTCCTCAAGGCCCGCGGCCTGATCGACGGGATCGGCATCCAGGCGCACGCGTTCAACCTCGACCACATGAACGCCGCGCAGATGACCGCCGCCCTCGACGCCTATGCCACGACCGGCCTCGACATTTTCATCACGGAGCTGGACATCCGCGGCATCGGCACGACCTACAGCGAGGCCAACCAATCCACCAAGTACCAGGACCTTTTCCCCGCCATCTGGACCCACCCGTCCGTGAAAGGCGTCACGCTTTGGGGCTACATCGAGGGACAGACCTGGATGACCAACAGCGGCATTCTCAATGCGAACAACACCGAGCGCGCGGCCATGACTTGGCTGAAAAGCTACCTCACCGGCACGCCGACGCCCACCCCGACACCGACGCCAACGCCCACCCCCACTCCCACACCGACCCCAACTCCAGCGCCGAAGCCGTCCGGCGGCGGCGGGGGTGGTGGCGCGCCCAGCCTTTGGTTTTTCCTCCTGCTCAGCGTCGCCTCGTTGACCCGCCTGCGGAGCCGGCGGGCGTAAGTTCCGGCGCCGGCGCGAAACCTTCGTCGCGTGCCGCCCCATGTCTGCCGCGCTCCCACGTCCCATTCCCGCCGGCGTGAGGCTCGCGCTCGTGCTGGCCTTCGCCCTGGGCGTTGCCGTCGCCTGGTTTCTGCTCCGACCGAATTCCCGTTCCGTCGCATCGCAGGGCGCAGAACGGACCACGGCAACGGCGAACTCCGCTACCCTCACGCTTCCGGCCAACGAGGAACTGGCGGCCGAGCCCGCCATCTCATCCGCCGCGACGGCCTCCCGCGCGACCCCGGAACAGCTGGTCGCGGAAATCCACCGCTTGCTCGCTCCCGGCGCCCCCATCGACCGGAACCGCCTGATCCAGGAACTGCTGCCTAGACTCGTAGCCATCGATCCGATCGCCGCGACCACCCTGCTGGGGGGGATCGAAGCCGGCCCCCTGCGCGAGGAAATGGTCCGGCAACTGGCGCGCTTGTTATCGGCATCCGACATCCACACGGCCCTCGCCTGGCTCACCCGCCTGCCCGAACCGGACCGCAAACCCGCGGCCGAAGCTGTGATCGCCCAAGTCAGCCAAACCGATCCCGCCGGCGCGCTCGGTGTCGCCTCCACCCTCGGCGTCGGCCTCGACGATGGCCGGCAGGAACATCTCATGCAGTTGTGGACGGAGGAAAAGCCCACCGACGCCCTCGCGTGGGTGACGACCCAGCCGGCCACGCCGGAGCGCGATCGCCTCCTCGCACGGGCCATTCATGTGCGCGCCCAGCAGGATCCCGCCGACGCGGTCCGCCTCACGCTCGCGCACATCCCGGCAGGTTCCGCGCAGGACGAGGCCCTGCTGGGTGTGATTCGCCAGTGGGCAATCCGCGAACCCGCCGCCGCCGCCGAATGGGTCCGCAACCTGCCGCATGGCCCCTTGCTCAGCCGGGCCCAGGCGGAACTGGCCCTCGCGATGAAACAGCGCTGAGCCGGATTCACACGGTTGGATGTAGGGGCGCGGCTTGACCGCGCCCTTTCCTCGCTGCGGGAGCAAGGGCGTGGAGGACGCCCCTGCAACTGAACCGTTCGACCGCGCACGCTGCGGAATTGAGCTCCCACCGCATGGTTCCGGCTAAGCGGGCGCCACGCGCCCGATCAGGTCGCCGCGACGGATTCCTTCCGCCAACGCCGCGCCAGCCAGACCGCCACCCAAGTCATGGGCAGGTAGGCCAGGGCCAGGTCGAGCACCACGAATCCCACCGGAGCCGGAATCATGCGCGAGGCGACAATGCCGCCGGCCAGGAACAACGCGCCGATCACGCGAGCCAACAGCGCCTGGTGACTCGCGGCGACCAGGTAGGCCACCAACGAACCCACCAGCGTGCCCAACGCGTGGGCCAGAAAGGGAAAAACATAATGCCGCGGTTCCAACAGGTGGATCGTGGCCGCGAGCTTGGCGGGGTCCGTCACGTCCACTTCCGGGGGCACGGGGATGAGCTTGGGACCAACCGTCACCAACATCATGTTGACGAAACTGCCGGCGATGAAGCCAACGACGACCGCGAGGATGTTCCGGAGGATCTTCATGACACCAACTGGGCCGCAGAAAACCGTCACTCCCAGTCGGGTCAACCGCGGATTCCTCACGAAAGACCCGCCCACCCGGCCCCGAGGCTGGCAGGCCGGAGCCCGGACAGCCCCGCCGCGAGGCCTGCGCATTGCGGACGAATCCCTCGCTCCCGTCGCTAGATGTCCGACCGTCCGCTTGCCGCCAGCAACGTCGCCGCCATCTCGTTGCAAGGGGTCGGGATACCATGCTTGCGACCGAAGCGGACCACGGCGCCGTTGCGTGCATCGACCTCCATCGGCCGCCCGGCTGCGCGGTCGGCGTGCAGGGAATTCATCGAGTCGCGCGGAGCCGCGCGGCAATTGGCCAGGATGCTTTCCGGCAGGTTTTCCTCCAGCACCGCGCCCTCCGCGCGGCCGACGGCCATGCATTCGCGCACCATCGCCAGCGCCAGCCGGCCGATCGCTTCGTCGTGGAACACACCCGTGGGCTTGAGCAGCAAGGCGTTGATGGCGCCGGGGGCGTTCAGGCAGAGTTTCCGCCAGACCACGCTGCGAAAGTCCGTGGTGGTCGTCACCCTCAGCGTGGTGCCCGCAAACAGTTCGGCAAAGCGCGCCCCCGCCTCACCCGCGGGCGCCACCATGACGCCCGGGCCGCGTTGCGCGATCCGGCGGGGTTCCGAACGCTCGGCCGGAATATCGACCATCACGGGCAGGATCCGCTCCGCCGGCAGCCAGGCCGCAAATCGCTCGCGATGCTCGACGCCGTTCTGCAGGACCGCCACGCACGTCGTCGGGCCCAGAAGTCCCGCAAACCACGCCGCGGCTCCCGCACAATCGTAGGCCTTGGTTGCCACCAAGACCCAATCAACCGGGCGCGCCTGCGCCGGCTCGGTGATGACAGGGGGCGAGAATTTCACCGAACCGGATGGCAGGCCAACGGTCAGCTCCCCGAGCGCGCGGCGGGCGCAGAGCGTGAGCTCGTGGCGCCCAGCCTGGGTCAGGGTCGCGGCGACGACGCCGCCCACGGCCCCGGGACCTATCACGGCAATGGTTGCCACGGATGGATCACCCTTGCGGCTGGGCGTCGCCCACCAGCGCCAGGCATTGAATGGCGGCCAACCCCCATTGCGCGGCATCGTTGGTCGAGACGAACACGGCCTCGTCCACCGGACGGAGCACTGCAGGGCCGGCCAGCTTGGTCACGTCAAACGGACCCGACGGGGAGGTCCGACCCCGCCAGTCGCGCGAGAACTCACTCCACGCCCGCTTCGCCAACTCGGGATCGTTCTTCGCCCGCGCGGCATAGGCGGTGAGACGCGCGTGGCCCTGACGGAGGTTGCCCGGCCCCAGCGAACGCCCCAGGCGGCGCTGCTGCTCCTCCGGCGAGGCATTGTAGAGCTCACAGTAGTCCAGCCAGGCCCGCTTGAATTCAGGCACGTCGAGCAGCTGGATAAGCTCGGCGCAAACCTCCACCAGGCCGAAGACGGCATTGAGGTGCGAAACGGAAACCTTGTCGCTCTTCGTGATCTCGAAGGCGCCCGTCTCGACATTGAGAATCAGGCCCGTGCTGAAAAGTCCCTTCGGCTGCTGCCCGAGCGTGCGCATGCCCGCCAGGAGACGGTCCCGCATTTTCGCATCGCCGGTGCGCTCCCACTCCGTGAGCCACGCGCCCGCGAGCGAGCCCCAATCGGTGCCCATGCTGGCGCCCACGCTGTCGGCATCGGTGGGCGTGCCGCGCGACTGGTCCCCTTGCTGGTTCGCGAAAGCCAGTTTGCGGCCGGGGGGCAGGCGCACCAGCGCGCGGCCAGCCTCGTTCTGCTCGCGCATCAGGTCACCCACGCGCTCATCCCCCGTGAGATAGTAATAGTAACGGCGATTGGTCGCCGTGCTGATGCGCAGTTGCTTGGCGCTGCAACCCCAGTGCTGCACGTTGTGCCGCGATCCGAGCGGCGCGAAGCGTCCGATATGGTGCACATCGACCTCGCCCGTGTGCCGGGTCATCGCCTCGGCGAAACGAAACACGTCCGCCCGGCCCGACTGCAGGTAATAAAGCCACAACCAGATATCCGTCGAGAGCTCGGAGTTGTCCCAGGCAAAGCCGCCGATGTCGTAGCGCCACTCATGGCGATCCGCATCGTAGGTGTGCATGACATCGCCATAGTTCCAGAACCCATACCAGCGCCGCTGCTCGCGCTGGCCGACGTAGAAGTCGAAATACGAGGCCAGGCGGTCCTCCACCGCGGCGCGCGCCGGCTTGGATCGATCCGACGGGTTCCAGATCGCACCAAACACCTCGCACCGGTGGAGCCAGCCCGGCGAGTTCACGAGCATCGGCGGCGCCTCCAGCGCGCGCTGGTACGCGGCCAGCGTCTCGCGCGATGGCGTCGCGCCCACGCACCACAAATGCAATTCACTCGTGCGCGCGACACCCTCGGGCGAATTGAAGCCCGGTTCATAATCCTCGTACGTGATCTCGAGCCCGCCGTTGTACTGCTTGTCGAAGGTGTCCATGCCCATGCCGTCATGGTAGGGCCGCAAGTCCATCGGCGCAGCCTCCGGGGACCACATCCACGCGGTCACCGTGGCGGCATCGTCGGTGGCGCCGCGGATATCGAGCTGCGCGGGATGGCTCTGCCAGAAATTGCGCAACCCAAAGGCCACCCCGCCTTGCGGCGTGCCCACGTAACCGAGGCCACCGGCCCGCTGTCCCTGCGCCGCATCGAGCCAGGTGAATCCGTCGCGCGTGCGCTTGCGGATGCCAAACCCGTCGGCGTTGGCCTGCACGAGCGTCCAGTCCGCGTAAGCCGGGATATACTGCAGGCGGTCCGTGACGCGCTTCTCCCACTCTGCCAGTGGCGGCGTGGCGCGGCCGGCGACCTGGGCCTCCCGGACCGCCTTGCCGGGATCCCGCCGCAGGCCCGTGATGCCGCGCACGGCCTCGCCGAAAATCCCGCCCTCGATCCCGCTGAAGCGGACGTGGCGGTCATGCATCTCGCCCCGCAGGGGCACGGTCAGGCTCACACCCAGCCCGGAGATGAAATCCTTCTGCGCATCGCCATCGTAAACGATCGTGTGCATCATCCGCACCATCTCGCCGCCGGCGTGGAAATACAGGCGTACGGTGAAAGGCAGCCAATCGGGCCTGGCCGGGGTCAAACCCGAGGCATGGCGTTCCGCCCGGTGCTTGCCCTCGATCTTCACGACGGCGCGCACCGGGCCAGCCTGCTCGACCGTGACACTGGAAATCTCGCCCGCGAATCGCTCCGTCCGGCTGGCCCCGTCCGACGCCGGCGTCTGGATCTGGCAAACGAGGCGACCGGCCCGCGCGATCTCGCGGCCATCGCGCGTGATGCTCTCAATCAGGTCCCCGCCGGCGCGGCTGATGACCGCGCGGATCACGCCCGTGTCGATCTCGATCGATTTGGAATTTTCCTTCACCGTGACCGCGCGGGCGGGCGCCGCCGGCGTGCCCGCGGCGATGCGATACCCGGTGCTGGCGGGCGCATCAGCCGGAATGGCGTGCGCCGTCCACTTGATCGAACCGTCGGGCCAGTAAGCGAGCGGCCAGCTTTGCAACGGCACCGGCCTGCCGTCCGCGGCATGCAGTTGGAAGGTCGTGTCCCGCCCGTGCTGGCCCCGCGGCCAGGGACGACCCCATGTCGCGCCGGGAAGGGCGGCCGGCGTTTCCTCGAGCCAGGTTACCTGGTCGGGCGCGGCGGACGCTCCCCCGGATCCCGCGGCGGGCGCGGTCTCGTTGGCGCGCAGACTCGTGATGAGGTGCGTGGCGGCGGCAGCGAGGGTGGTTTTGCGGACGAATTCGCGGCGAGTGAGGCTCATGGGAGGGGTGGTGGCAGGAGGGGAACCCCAGTATACACGGAACACACAGAAGCCGGAAGCCACCGAATCGGGGAAGTCCACCAGCGGCCCGTTGTCGGACTGGTGTGCTTCGCGATGTCGAGCGGCTGGTCCTTTTCCTGTGTGTTCCGAGTATTCCGGGGTTAATTATTCAGGGGTTTGGCTCGGTCGGAACAATCAGCGGAAAACCACCGAGAGACACAGAGGAGCACAGTTCGAGATGGCTGACAGCGGATCCGGGATTGGGATTTCACCATTCGGCGATGGGAAATGGATTCATCGCTGGGGCCAACTTCCCTTCCTCCCCGTGTTTATCTGCGTGCATCGGTGGTTAAGCTGCATGAGTCCGGTTCAGTCGATATGGAAAACTTCGCGCAGCGCGGACGACACCGGGCTGTGATCGGGATTGGAGGGCATCACGTCGCCCATGTGTTTCCACCACCGCTGGCATTCCGGGGTCGCAGCGATGGCCGCCCAACGCGCCTCATCCTCGATCTCCGCGTAGGCAAAGAGCTGGCGCGTTTCGGGCAGCAGGAAGATCGAGTAGTTGTGCACACCATGGTCTTTCAGGACCTTCTCCAACTCAGGCCAGATGGGCCGGTGGCGGCGTTCGTATTCCTGCTCGTGGCCGGCATGGACCGACATGACAAAGGCTTGGCGAATCATGGTAAGGGGTAAACCGGAACAAACACCGGCAAGGGGCGATGTCCAAAAATATCCGCCCGATTTCACCCGTAACCAATCGCAAGCAACGGGGACAGTCAGACGCCCATTTTGGGATCCGACCTGGTTTAACCACAGATGGACACAGATGGATTCCACTCCGCCATCGTTACCGTTCCGTTCGGGCTATCTGTGTCTATCTATGTCCATCTGTGGTTGCTCCTGACTGGGCCGCAAATTCGGACGCTCCGAATTAGGCGTTGTGATTCGTTCGAATCTTAAGATTTTTGAGGAAACCCCATGTCCGCCCCCACCCTGCGCACCCTGGCCAAGTCGCTCGGCCTTTCCCGTACCACGATTTCCGACGCCTTGCGTGGCTCGCCCCGCGTGAAGGTTGAAACGGTTCGGCGGGTCCGGGAAGCCGCCAAGGAGGCGGGGTACGAACACAATCCCCTGACGGGCGCGGTGATGTCCCAATTGCGCCGGTCGCGGGGGCAGCAGTTCCGCGGCGTGGTGGCCGCGCTCGAGATCGTCGACGCCAACCGCCCCGCCCACGCCGTGCGTTACAACGAGGCCGTGTTGAAGGGTATTTCCGATCGCGCCGGCGAACTGGGGTTCAAGATGGAGCGCTTCGAACTGGGTCCGGAGGGCATGCGGCTCAACCGGCTCGACACCATCCTGCACACCCGAAGCATCCAGGGCATGGTCGTGTTGCCCGCGTCCGGTCTGCCGGACCTGTCGGGTCTCAATTGGGAGCGCTACACTGCGGTGTATGCCGATCTCTTCATCAACCACCCGCCTTTGCACTGCGTGTGCATGGATCACTATCGCTCGATGGTCATGCTCCTGCGCGAACTGCACGAGCGCGGCTACCGGCGTCCGGGCCTGTTCATGGAGATCGCGATCGACGAGCGCCTGCAGTACCGCTGGGAAGGTGCTTTCCTCGCGCAGCAAAAGTATCTGCCCGGCCTCACGGAGGTGCCGGCGCTGCGCACCTCGAACCTGTCGCGCGAGGACTTCGTGCCCTGGTTCCGCAAGCACAAGCCCGACGTCGTGATCGGCCACTTCCCCGAGGCGATCGAGTGGATGCGCAGCTGCGGCGCGCGCCTGCCCAAGACCCACGGCTTCGTCTGTTTGAACTCGCTGCGCACGATCGAGCCTTGCGCGGCGCTGGATTTTCAACCGGGACAAATCGGTGCCCGCGCCGTCGAACTGGTCGTTGGCCAGCTCCTGCACAACGAGCTCGGCATCCCGGTGCAACCCTCGCTCACCACCATCCCCGCGCGTTTCATCGAGGGCCCGACGCTCCGCGCCGCGGCGACCGGGGGATGAGGTGAAAGGGCCGACGTGCGCCGACCGCTTGGATCCTTCGCTCCGCTCAGGATGACGGTCGCTGGGGTTTGGCGCCTTCCGATGTGCTCTCCAGGCTCCCGTCCCGCTGTCCTTCAATCCCAGAGCAGCCGTGGAACTGTTCAGTTGTAGGGGCGTGGCTCGTCCACGCCCTTGGTTCCCGCAGCAAGAAACGGGGGCGGGGAAGCCGCGCCCCCACAAAACAG
>JAEZDN010000073.1 GCA_023433275.1 Verrucomicrobiota bacterium | reverse complement strand
GTCGCGGACGCGGCGACCTCTTCTTCCGGCGGAGCGACGCAGAGCACCACGGCTTGACCGGGAGCATCGAGGTATTCGACGCCTTCGATCTTCTTCAAGGTGCCGACGTGGATGGCCTCGCCCATCTTGAGATCCGTGACATCGATCTCGATAAATTCGGGAAGGTTCTTGGGCAGCGTGCGGATGCGCAGGCGCTTGGTCGCCGTGTCAAGGATGCCACCCTCGGTCTTGACGCCATAGGCTTCGCCCGTGACGCGGACGTTGACGCTGATGATCATCTTCTCGTCTTCCTTCACTTCCTGAAGGTCGAGGTGGAGATACTTGTCGGTGATCGGGTCGCGCTGGACTTCCTGGAGGAAGGAAAGGGCGGTGGCGCCGGCATCACGCTTCAGCTCAATCAGGGCGGCGCGGCCGGAGATTTGCTTGAGCAGCTTGATGAATTCCGGAGCGGCGACGGCCAGGCTCTCGGGTTTCGTGTGCTTGCCGTACAGGATCGCGGGGATCTTCTCGGCCTTGCGGAGGCGGCGGGAGGCGCTGCGGCCGGTGCCTTCGCGCGTAGAGACAGTGAGCTGGTATTTTTTCATGATTTCGTTCCCCCTGTGACTCCGGAATTGGAGGCAGGCGTAATGGAAAAGGGTGCGGAGTTGACAGGGCGCGCCTAAGCGATGCAACCAAAACTTTGTCACGCCCGCCCCAAACGCGGCTTTTTACATCTCGTCCCTCGGTCCCAAGCGTCCTGTCTTCAGTACCACCCGCGAGGTCGCGGTCATTCCCTGCTCAGGACCGGTCCGCCGGCACAACAAATTCCACGGTCTCCTGGCTAAAGCCCACCCGGACTCGTGCAGGGTTCGGGATCAGTTGCACCCGGTCATCGATCCGGAACTCGCACGGCGGCAGGATCAATTCGATCGTCGGGCATCGCCGCGACGCCAAGCGGGCCGGCGTCGGAGCCCCCTTCGCCACGTCGCGAAGGGATTCCAGCAGTTTCTCCCGGTCGTCCAGTTGCGCCGAGACGACATCGAGTTGCCGGTCCGAAACATCCGCTTCGGCCAGCTCAATCCCGGCGCCCACCCGTCCAATGTTCATGATCTCGAGCAGGAGATATTGTCCCGTGGTGTGCTCCCCTTCGCAGTTCATCTCGACCAACACCGGCGCCATTTCATGCGCCAGCACGGTGGTGGATCGCAGGTCACTCGCCACGCGGTGCGGTCGTTCGGCGTCCTCATGTGCTTTCGGGACCTCCATGCGCCCCAATATATCAATGATTCGCGCGAACAGGCCCACCCCCACCCCCTCGACGAATCGTTCCTCGCCCCACGGACCGGACGCCTTGCCGATGTCGAAGCGCACGTTTCGCCCGTGATGCCAGCTGTCGATGATCTCCGCGGGACTTCCCGCAATGCCCAGGCTGCGCGCAATGTTGTTGGCGGTGCCCAACGGGAGCACGGCAAGCGGCATGCCCCGCCCCGCCAGCTTCAGCGCGGCCTCCCGAACACTCCCATCGCCCCCGGCCACGACCACCATAGACGCGGCGGGCAGTGTGGTTGGATCCTTTAGCGCCGGGTGCAGATCAAAATACCGCGGCTCATATCCCGCCCGACGCAGCAGCGTCAGGAGCCGGCCTGGCGAAGGTTCCTGATCCCCGGCCGTGCGGTTGTGCAGCAGCAAGACATTCATCTTCCAAAGACCGGGAACATGCACGTGGGTTACGGACACAATAACTGAAGCGCGCCCTCCCCGAGGTGACGGGCGCCTTCTTGGCCTTCCATGAAAATCCTTATTTCCAATGACGATGGCATCTACAGCCCGGGCCTGGCAGCCCTGGCCGAGGTCGCGGCGCGGTTTGGCGAGGTGCGCATCGTGGCCCCCGATGTCGAGCAATCCTCCACGAGTCATTCGATCACCGCCACTCGTCCCCTCTCCTATCGCGCGACCCCCAACTTGAATCACGAGGCGTACCGCGTGAATGGCACCCCGGCCGACTGTGTGTCACTCGGGGTTCACCATTGGAAAGATGTCGATCTCGTGCTCTCGGGGATCAACCTGGGTGCCAATCTCGGCAACTCCGTCTGGCACTCCGGCACGCTGGCCGCGGCGAAACAGGCCGCCCTCCTCGGCATCCGGGGCATCGCGTATAGCACGCCGGTGACCGACGATGAACCGGATTTCGAGGCCGTGAAGCCGTGGGTCGAGAAAACGCTCCGCCAACTCCTGGCCATTCCCACGCTGCCGCTGGTCAATGTGAACATACCCGCCCAGCCCCGCGGCATCTGCTGGACGCGTCAGTCGCTCCGCCATTACGACGGTCGCATCATGCCGCAAACCGACCCCATGGGCCGGCAACATTTCTGGGTCGCCTTCGTGCCGGTGGAACAGATCGAAGCCGGCACCGACCGATGGGCCGTCCAAAACGGGCACGTGTCCATCACACCCTTGCGGCTCGACCTGACGGACGAAAAGCAACTCGACGAGGCGCGCACGCGTCTGGGCTGCAAGGACGATGGAGTCGTGACGACGCCAACTCCCTGAACCGCCGCCAAATCCGCGCCCTGCGGCGACGAACACCCCTGCGCGCTTCAAAAATGGCTGCCCGGGCTGGGATCGAACCAGCGACCAAGTGATTAACAGTCACCTGCTCTGCCACTGAGCTACCGGGCAACGAAAAGAGCGGTCAAAAAGACTCCCGCTCCCGGCCTTGTCAATCCTGTATCCCTCACTTTGCGAATCCACCCGGAAAGAAAATTGAATGGGCCCAAATCACCTCGGCCGCCGGCTCGGAAAATCAGCCCCGCCGCAGCGCGTGATCTCGAAATGTCCTCATTAAGCGCCGCGCGAAACGTGCCGATTACGGGTGCATGAATACCCCGTACCCCTCGTTCCATAGCCACGGAACGGATTGCGCGCCGCGCCGGGTGAAGGATGTGACCTGGGGCCGCATTCTTTTCCAGCCGCCGATTCTGAATCCGAGGCTGATCTTTGACCCGCTGCCGTTCCGCTCGCAACAGCTGCCACGGCCCAGCCGCAGCCGCTCGCCGTTCGGTCGCTGAAAGGGGTCCGTCCCCGCCGGGAGCACCGCTCGTCGCGCACGTCCGACCAAACCGCGCGTACCGCGACCAGCTCAAACGCCTTTGGCCCGCAGCTCCATGTCCTGCGGAACCGTGCTGAGCGCCTCCGCCAGGGTGGTCAGGCCGTCCTTCACCTTGATCACACTGTCCTGGTGCAGGGTTTTCATCCCGGCCTTCATCGCGATGCGTTTCAACTCGGCCGTCTCGGCTTCCTTGTTGATGGCCTCGATCAACTCCTCGTTGGTCACCATGAGCTCATGGATGCCCACGCGTCCCTTGTAGCCGGTGTTGTTGCATTTGGCGCATCCTTTCGGGTTGGCCTTGTAGATCTGGCCGGACCAGCCGATCGCGCGCTCGAGCACGTCCTTCTCGCGCGCCTCAGGTTCGTAGGGCTGGCGGCAGACCTTGCACACGCGGCGCATCAGGCGCTGGGCGCAGACGCAGACCAGGGACGAGGAAATCATGAACGGCTCGATGCCCATGTCGGTGAAGCGCGCCACCGTGCTGGGCGCGTCATTCGTGTGCAGCGTGGAGATGAGCAAATGGCCCGTGAGCGCGGCCTCGACCGCGATGTTCGCCGTTTCCTTGTCGCGAATTTCGCCCACGAGGATGATGTCGGGATCCTGGCGCAGAAAGGCTCGCAAGGCGGCCGCAAAGGTGAGCCCGATCTGGCGATGCATCTGCATTTGGTTGATGCCGGGCAGCGTGTACTCGATGGGGTCCTCGGCGGTGCGGATGACGACGTCGGACGTGTTCACCTCATTGAGCGCTGAATAAAGCGTCATCGACTTGCCGGAGCCGGTGGGACCGCAGTGCAGGATCATGCCATAGGGCTGGCGGATGCACTCGCGGTACTTGGCGAGGTTGGCCTCGGTAAAACCCAGCGCCGGCAGCGGCAGGGTGGACTTCTGCTTGTCCAGGATGCGCATCACCACGCCTTCGCCATAATTGAGCGGCGCGGTCGAAACGCGCAGGTCAATGTCCACGTTCTTCTTGTTGTATTGCTTGAAGACGATGCGCCCGTCCTGCGGCAGCCGGCGCTCCGCGATGTCCAGGTTGCACATGATCTTGAGGCGGGCGACGAGCGCGCCGGAGACCTTGGCGGGCAGGCGCAGCTTTTCCTGCGTCAGGCCATCGATGCGGTACCGCACCACCAGTTCCTTCTCCCACGGCTCGATATGGATGTCCGAGGCTCCCGCGAAATAGGCATCCTCAATGATGCGATTGGCCAGCTGGATGATCGGGGCCGATTCCTCGTTTTCGAGATCCTCGTCCTTGAGCTCGACCTCATCCTCGTCGAACTGCGCGCCGAGCTGGTCCACCACGTCGGAAAACTTAACCTCGTCGTGGACCTGGTCCTTCTTGAGCTTGTCCCGGATGTCGGCCTCGCGCCCGAGGAGCCGAACCACGCGCTGCCCGGTCTTGTCCTGAATCTTGGCCGCGACGGTGGTGTCGAAGGGATTGGCGAACGCCACCAGCAGGAAATCACCGACCTGCCCAACGGGCAGAATCATGTTCTTCTGGCAGAACTCGAGGTCGATCTTCTCGAAGGTGGTGGGATGAAGCCGGTAGCGCGCGACATTATACGGCGCGAGCCCGAGGGCACGGCACTTGGCGAGCAGCAATTGGAACTGCGTGATGTGATGTTCCGCCTGAAGGATCTGGTCCAGCTGGTCGCCCGTCGGCTCGTCCGGCCGCGCCACCAGGACCGCCCGCTGCTCGGCGGAGAGTTTTCCCATCTCCTCGAGCTTGTCGATGATCTGCGTCTGCGTGCG
>JAEZDN010000173.1 GCA_023433275.1 Verrucomicrobiota bacterium | reverse complement strand
CGCCACCCCCCCGCCCGCCCGCCCCCCGGCCCGCCGCCGCCCGGCGCCCCGCGCCTCGCCCTGCTCGGCGCCTATCTCGGGCGCGGCCTCTTCCAGGACCTGGGCTTTGGCGGCGAGGACCGGCTGGAGATTTCCGCCGGTGAGCGCATCTCGCGCGATGGACGCGAGACCTATGAATTTGAGTACAAGCTCGGCGGCCGCTGGTCGCTGCAGGGCGAGTACGACCAGTTCGACAGCTACAACGCGGGCCTCAAGTGGCGCGCCTACACCGAGGAGAGCGTGCCGGATGAAGAATAACTTTCTTCGCCCGCCGGAGTCGCCGCACCCGGGGTGGAGCGCGTTGATCCCAACGCGCACCTGCCCGATGTCCCGCCGAACCAGCGCGCCGAGGTCAACATGCTCCACCTTGTTTCTTCTGCTGGTCCTCTCCTCCTTCACCACCCTCCTTCCCGGGGCGGAACTGAAGGTCGACGGCCTCGGGTGGCTCGACAACCGCCGCGCCGAGCAAAAACTGAAAATCATGTTTGGCGGCGACGACGCGCCGGCTGACGCAGGGGTGCTGGAGGACGCGGCCCTCGTGCTCATCTCCGCCCTGAACGGGCAGGGTTACCTTGAATCGAGCCTGACCGTTGATGCGGTGCTCGCCGATGGCGGCGTGGCCTCGTACCCGCTGAACAACCGACTCGAGCCCCCGCTGCCGCGTCCGCTGGCAGCGTCCTCCGCCACCCTGCGCTTTGATCGCGGGCGCCGCTACACGCTCGAGGAAATCACGTTCACCGGGCTTTTCGCGATGAAGGCGGACGACGCGCGCGCCTTTTTCGTGGGCGAAAGCGCCCTGATCCCGCTGGCCTCGGAACGGATTTATGCGCCCGGGCGCCTGCAGCGTTCCGCCGGCAACCTGGAGGAAGCCCTGCGCCAGCTCGGTTATGCCGAAGCCACGGTCACGCCGGGCGAACCGCGCATCGATCGCGCCACCGGCGAGGTCCGGGTCGCCATCACCGTCAAGGAAGGCCGGCGCTGGCTCGTGCACGCCGTCGAGTTCAAGGTCGCCGCCGGGGCGGCGCCACCCGACGAAGCGATCGCAGGCCGCACGGGCCGCCCGTGGAATACCCTCTGGCGACAGGATGCGATGACCGCCATTCGGCGCTGGTACTATGGGCAGGGGCATCCCGACGTGCGGGTGAAACTCACGCCCCGTCCCATGCCGGCGGCAGACGGGACCAATGCCGTGTCCGTATTGGCCGAAATCACTCCCGGCCCGGTGATTCGCCTCGGCGAGGTGCGCTTCGCGGGCAACAACCACACGCGGGAGCAAACCCTGCGCCGGCTCGTGCGGAGCGACCGCGGCGACCTCCTCGATCCCGTGCGGATGAACAACAGCCAGGCCCGCATTTCCCGCCTCGGTGTTTTCCGCACGGTCGACCTCCGTTATGAACCCGCGGGCGAGGGCGTCCGCGACGCCGTGTTCGACCTGGTCGAGGGCCGCCGGCAGGAGGTCAATCTCTTCGGTGGCTATGGCAGCTACGAGCAGCTGCGCGGCGGCGTGGAATGGCGCCACTACAACCTCTTCGACCGCGCCCACACCGACAGCCTCAAGCTCGTGCAATCGATGAAGAGCTCCTCGGGCGACTACACGTACACGGTCCCCAGCCTCTTCGGCACCCGCACGTCCGGCAGTGCCCGGCTCTTCGGGCTGCGCCGCGAGGAGCTTTCGTTCACGCATGAGGAATACGGCGCCAACGTCACCCTGCTCTGGCCATTGCGGCGCCTCGGCTATGTCGCCACCACGGGCTACACCTTCCGCCATCTGCGCAATGCCGACAGCCAGCTGGGAACCCAAGCGACCGATCAGAACCAGGCCGACATCGCGAGCTTCGAGCTCTCGCTCCTCCGTGATCGCCGCGACAACCCGCTGCGCCCCCGCAAGGGCTACCGGTTGAGCCTGCAGGCGGAAACCGCCAGCCGCACCCTCGGCGGCGAGGTGGATTATCAACAGTTCGTTTTCTCGTCGTCCTACCACACCCCGTGGGGAAAGGGCCGCTGGGTTCACGCCGGTTTCTCGCACGGGGTTGTCACCACGCTCGGTGCGCCCGCGGCCAACACCCTCCCGGTCAGCGTCCTCTTCTACCCGGGCGGCGAAAACTCCATCCGCGGCTTCCAGAAGGGAGAGGCGGCCCCGCGCGACGCGACCGGGCGCTTCATCGGCGCGAAGTCCTACCTGCAATTCAACCTGGAGCTCGAGCAGACCCTCGGCGGCAAGTGGTCCGCCGTGCTTTTCGGCGACGCCCTCGGGACCTCCGCCACGCTTCGCCGCTATCCGTCAACCGGCACCCTTTATTCCGTCGGGCTCGGCGTGCGTTATCAGACCATCATCGGTCCCCTCCGCCTCGAGTACGGTCACAATTTAAACCCGCGCCCCCTGGATCCCGACGGCACCCTGCTCTTCTCGATCGGTTATCCGTTCTAGCGCGCCGCCCGCGCGCCGAACTTGTGGGCGGGGTGCCCCCACCCCGCAGGTTCGCCGCCTTCACCCATGCCTCCCGGGGTGCGGGCACCCCCCCCCCCCA
>JAEZDN010000171.1 GCA_023433275.1 Verrucomicrobiota bacterium | reverse complement strand
CTCCAGCACGCCGGCGACGCGCTCGGCGGAAACCTCGCCGTCCACCAGGCTCAGTTTGAAGAACTGACGTGAGAGTTGCTGGACCTGTTTTTTGCCCGTGGCCATTCGACGCGAGGAGTGGTGCGGCTGACGTGGAGAATCAGGCGTTCGCCAGTTCGCGGGAGGCCGCCTCATTATAGGCGGCGCGGTCTGCATCGGTCAGTCGTTTGGCCAGGACGCGCTCCGTCGTGGTCACTACAAGGCGGGCGATTTCCGTGCGGGCGTCGGCCAGCATCTTGCGGTGCTCGAGCTCGATGGCCTGCTGTGCCTTGGTGAGGAGGTCGTTGGCCTTCGTCGTTGCCTCCTGCGTCTGCCGATCGAGGAAGTCCTTCGCCGTCTTGCGCGCATCATCAACGATCCGCGAAGCCTCGGCATTCGCCTTCTTCACGATCTCAGCGCTCTCCTGCTGGGCGGCGGCGAGCTTGGCCTGCATCTCCTCGGCATGGCGGATGCCGGCCTCGATCTTCCGGTTGCGCTCCTCCATCGTCGCGGTGACCGGCTTGATCCCGAACTTGTACAGAACGAACAGGACGACCAGGAAACTGATCACCTGCATGACGATGTATTTCGGTTCGAGACCGAAACGTTCCGGGATACTGGCGTCAGCAGCGGCGGCGAGGAGGAGTGGCAGCGTCATGGCGGAAAGGGAGAGGCAGCGCGCAAGCGCACGCTGCCACAAGCGCAGCGGGTTTACTTCGTCGCGAGGAAGAGCGCGAGAATGCCGAGACCTTCGGCGAGCGCCATGCCGATGATGGCCTGGACGAGGATCTTGCCGGACGCGCCGGGGTTGCGACCGACGGCCTCGGCGGCCTTCTGGCCGATGAGACCGACGCCGATGGCGGCGCCGAGGAGACCGAACGCGCTGGTGAGGTTACCGGTGATGCCTTGGACGGCTTCCGGGGTGGCTTGGGCGATGACTTCGAGCATGTGGTGGGATGGTTGTGGTTGCGGTTGCCGCCGTGCGCACGCGAAGCACGCTCCCGGCGGAAAAGTCTCAGTGGTGGGCCTCGGCGGCGTGTCCGTCGGCGTGATCGTGGTCATCGCCGTGATTGCAGATGAGGCCGATGTAGACGGAGGTCAGGAGGGTGAAGACGATGGCCTGAATGAGGCCGACGAGCAGCTCCATGAAATAGAAGATCGGGAAGAAGCCGGTGCCGTGGAGCAGGTTCTCGCCGCCGAAGACGTTGCCGAACAAACGGACCGAAAGGGTGAAGGGGCGGATGAAGATCGAGAAAACCTCGATGCAACCGACGACGAGGAACACGAGGGAGAGGACCGGGTAGAGCCAGCCCGGGGTCTCGGACTTCTCGGCCTTGTTGCCGAAGAGATCCCACAGGATGAGCCTCGGGCCGGCGAACTTGAAGATGATGATCAGGTAGGCGCCGAAGGAAACCAGCGCGAGGGCGATGGTGCTGTTGAAGTCGGCGGTGAACGGGCGGATCCACGGATGGGTCATGTGGAAGTGGCCTTCCGCATCGGTGTAGCCGCGACCGATGGTGCCGACGCCGGGCAGCAGGCCCATCCAGTTATGAATCAGGATGAAGATGAAGAACGTGACGAGCAGCGGGAACGCGGTGGGGAAGGCCTTCTTGCCGACGATGGGTTCAAAGAGATCGCGGAGACCTTCGAGCAGCGATTCGAACACGGCCTGGCTCTTCGTGGGAATGAGCTTGGGGCTGCGGACCGCGTACATGATGAGACCGATCAGGATGGCCGAAATGACCCAGCCGGTGGCCATGCTGTTGGTGATGGCCCAGCCGTTGCCGAAATCCACGAGCTTCGCGGCGGACGGAGCAACACTGGCCTGGGCCGAGGTCGCAAGAGCGAGCACTGAGGCAAAGCTGAGAAGTCGGGTGAAGCGTGGCATGGTTCCGGCAGGAGGTGTGTCGGTCGTTAAAGGGGTGATTAGGTAGGTTTTGGCCCCGCAGTGCGTCAACCTTGGAAATGCTATATTCGCCGCATGAGTTCTTAATAAGGGCCGCGCAAAACCAATCGAGGGGCCCTTATGTTGGAAGGCACGCGGCGCTTGCCAGCCGATGCGGGGTCGGACAGTTGTAAAACATGGAACCCTCTCCCACCCTGCTCGAGCGCACGGTGCAGCCGCGTTATGACAATGGGGAGCGGAAGCTGGCGAGGAATGCCTTCATGCAGCTGACGTGGGGCCTGCTGGCACTCGCCGCGGTGGGACAGCTTTTGCTGCTCATTTGGTTGGACGTGCTTTAAGGCAGGCGCGTCGTCCCGACGAGCGGGAGGCCGGAGTTCGCGCCTGGCCGGCGAGCCGTGCGGTCAAAGACCGGGCCTACCGAGGAGCGATTGAGCCCGCAGAGGCGCGGGCTCGGCGGTGCGGACCGCGACCAAGGATTGGTAACTGGGAGCGCGGGCTTGGAAGACCGTTTCGTGTTCCAGCGCCCAGAGCCCAGCAGGATCGGGCTGCCAGGTCTTGAGTCCGGGGAGAAACGCCGCAACCACTTCAAAATAGCCGGCGAAGTCGGTGCGGAAATACAGGCGGGCCCCCTGCCCTGCCCGGTGAGCGATGAAATCAAAGAATTCAGGCTGAAGGAGGCGGTGCTTGTGATGGCGCTTCTTGGGCCAGGGATCCGGAAAAAGAACCCAGATTTCCTCGAACGTGACACCGGGTGGCAGGCACTCGATGAGCTCGCGCGCTTCGGCCCGGATGAAGTGACAGTGGGGCAGCTTCGCGCGCGTGGCCTTGCGACGTGCGCGCTCAATGCGCTCGTTGATCACGTCCACGCCAAGACATATCTTCCCGGGGTGTTCGGCGCTATAGCGGGCAAGGAAGTGCCCGTGCCCGCAGCCGATCTCGAGCACGATCACTGCGCCGGACGGCAGCAGCGCCGCCAGCTCCACCCGCAGGGCGGCGCGGCGCTGCTCCACGTGGGACAGAAACTCGGGCGTGCACAACACGCGTCCATTGGCCGGGAAAAGAGGTGGCTGCCAAGGCCAAACCGCCGGCCCGCGGGCGCCAATTTCCCGTTTCGTCACGCGGGCGTCACGCGACCGTAACAAGGCCGCTCTAGGATGCGCCTGCGTCCCGGCAGTCCGCCGGGGCCGCACTGTTCACCCAAGCATCCAACCATCCGATCATGTTCAACCTTAGAATCAAAATGTCCGCCGTGCTGGCCGCCCTGCTGTGCGCCGGCCCGGTTCTTGCCCAAGACAGCGGCGCGCTCATCGAGGCGCTGGTCCGCAAGGGCATTCTCAATGACCAGGAGGCCGAGGAAATCCGCGCCGACCTCGTGCGCGACGCTTCCATGCCCCCGGCCGTCGGCACCGCGGGCAGCAACTATGCGACCCGTCTCCGCATCAGCGGCCGCCTGCAGACGCAGTTCGCGAATCTTGAGACCGACGTCGCCAACGCGGCCGATCCCGAGGGGACCTCCCACTTTTTCATGCGCCGCGTGTATCTGACGGCCCGCGCCGACCTCGGCGCTGACTGGAACACGAACATCACGTACGACTTCGCCGGCGGTTTCTTTGACGCCGCCTGGGTGCAATACAAGAAGGGCGTCCACACCGTGGACATCGGCCTGCGCAAGGTGAACCTCGGCTACGAGGAACGCACCTCCTCTGGCAGCCTCAAGGCCATCGAGCGCAGCGGCGTGACCCGCTACTTCGTCGAGGAAAACAACGGTCGCCGCCTCGGCGCCGGCAGCTACCGCGTCGGCGTCTTTGCCGACGGCAAGCAGGGCAACTTCTTCTACGGTGGCGCCATCACCAATCCGGAGCGCGCCATCACCGCGGCCGTCTCCTCCGGCGCAGGCAACAACACGAACAACGATTTGGCCTACTGGGCCAACGCCGGCTACAACGGCAAGTTCGACGGCGGCACCTATGTGATCGGCGGCGGTTACGGCTTCCTGCCCAATCAGGGCGGCAAGGCCGGCGCCTCGCCGTTCGGCGTGGGCACGGGCAACGACCTCTCGGTCTACTCGCTCTACTTCGATCTCACCGTCGGCAAGCTGAGCCTCGTCACCGAATACATGGCCGCCGATGTCGAGCGCGGCGTGAGCGCCACCCGCGACGCCGAGCCCACCGGCTGGTGGATTCAGCCTTCCTACGCGGTCAACGACCGGCTCGAGTTGGTCGGCCGCTATAGCCACCTCGATTCCGACGGTCGCGGCGTGAACGTCTCCGATGGTGTCCGCTCCGCCCCCGGCGGCGGCACGCACGACAAGCTCTCCGAGATGTATCTCGGCGTGAACTACTACCTCAAGGGCAACGACCTCAAGCTCCAGCTCGGCTACGTGTGGGGCAAGAGCGAGGACACCGTGACCGGCGGCTTCGCCGAGGCCAAGGCCACCGGCCTCCGTTCGCAACTTCAGCTCAACTTCTAACCTCCCAACTCTCCTCATCTCATGAAAAAAATCGCTTTCCTCCTCGCTGCGGCCGTCGCCGCCACTTCGCTTCCGGCCCAGAAGCTCATCATCAAGGGTTCCGACACGCTCGGGGCCAAGATGGTGCCGCAGGCCGCCGAGGCCTTCCGTGCCCAGAATCCGGGCGTCGTGTTTGAAATCGCCGCCGAAGGCTCGACCACCGGCATCGCCGCCATCACCGACGGCACCGCCCAGATCGGCATGTCCTCCCGCCGCGCCCGTCCGACCGAAATGTCGGCCGCGCAGGCCAAGGGTGTCTCAATGAAGCCCGTCATCGTCTCCTACGACGGCATGGCGGTCATCGTGAACGAGAACAACCCGGTGTCGAAGCTCACGCTCCGCCAGGTCGAGCAGATCTTCACCGGCGATGTGACCGACTGGAGCGCCGTGGGCGGCAACCCCGGTCCGTTCTCCATCTATACGCGCAACACTTCCTCCGGCACCTACCAGGACTGGAAGGACCTCGCGATGAAGAAGCGCGACTACGCCAGCGCCTCCCAAAAGATGGCGGGCAACGAGCAGATTGCCGCCGAGGTGGGCAAGAACCCCAACGGCATCGGCTACGTCGGCGTCGCCTACATCAATGCCCCCGGCGTCAAGGTCGTCGGCATCGTCACCAAGGACGGCTCCCTCTCGATGCCCACCGCCGCTGCCGTGCACGCCAAGTCCTATCCCTATGCCCGGCCGAACTTTTTCTACACCAACGGCGAACCGACCGGCCTCACGGCGCAGTTCATTGACTACATCCTCAGCGCCGAGGGTCAGGCCATCGTCGAGAAGTCCGGCTTCATCCCCGTCCCGGTGAAGTCCTGATCCAGCTCCCCTTCGACGTCTCTTCGCCGCCCGCGAGTCCCACCAGGAACGCGGGCGGCGTTTTTGTCACACAACCGTAACCTGCGCCCATTGACCGGCCCGCCGGCCAGCCGGAGCCTAGCCGCGTCCCTCGGTATGTCCGATTCGAACACCAGTACCGCCCCCGTGCGCGCTAGCACCCGCGACGCTCTCCTGCGCAGACGCCGCGGCTGGTTCCTCGGCCTCACCGGCGAGCAGGCCGCACGGACGCTTTTCCAGGGCAACGCCACGATTTCAATCGTCGTGCTGGCGCTCATCACGTTCACGATCTTCAGCGACGCGGTCGGATTCATTCCGCAGAACCGCGAGAACCTCGAGGTTTACCGCCGCGCCGGGCTGGAATTGGTGGACATGCTCCGCGACCAGGTGCAAAGCCACCGCGCCTTGGACCGCTTTCTGGGTGCCGCCCGGCAGGCTGAGCTCGTGCGCCAGACGGGTCCAGGCGGACTCGACATCGGAGCCGCCACCGCGAAGCTGTCCGACTTCGACGCGTTTGCCGACCGTTTCTCCTCCGCGATCGAGGACCATGAATCGATCCTCGGCGAGATGACGGACCTGGTTTCCTCCCTGAAGGAACGCAGCACGGTCGCCGCCGACCTGCGGATCGCCCGGCAGAACCTGATCGACGGCATGCGCACCTCGCCGCCGGCCCGCGCCGCGACGCTCAAGGCCGAGGCCGATGCGATGGAAATCGAGACGATAGATTTCACCGCCGAGATCAAACCGTTGCTCGCGATGCTGCCCGCGGTCGTCGAGGCCAACGCCCGGCTGGTGGAGTTTCTCCGGGAGCTCAACACCCGCGCGCCCGCGGCGGATGATGCGGCCCTTCGCGACAAGTTGAACCGCTTTCAGGAGTTGAACAGCCGCTACCTCGCCGAGATCGCCGCGACCGAGCGCCGCATGCTGGCCTGGGACCCGGCCAAGCCCGTCGGTCTGCTGGAATCGCTCACCGCGTTCGCCTTCGGCCGCAAGTGGGTCACGGCCAGCTTCTGGCAGGATTGGTATGGCATCATTCCGCTTTTCACCGGGTCGCTGCTGATCGCCGCGCTCGCGCTCGTCATCGCCATCCCGCTCGGCGTGGCCGCCGCGATCTACGTCAACCAGGTGGCCACGCCCGGCGAGCAGAAGTTCATCAAACCCACCATCGAGTTCATCGCCGCCATTCCCAGCGTGGTGCTCGGCTTCTTCGGGATCGCCGTGCTGGGAGAAACCCTGCGCCGCGTCTCCCAGGTCGCCTGGCTCGACTGGGTGCCGGGCTTCCCGATGCTGGAGCGGCTCAATTCCGCCACCGCCGCCTGTCTGCTCGCGCTGATGGCTGTGCCGACGATCTTCTCCCTCGCCGAGGACGCCATCAACAACGTCCCGCGCTCGTTCAAGGAAGCCTCGCTCGCCCTCGGCGCCACGCGTCTCCAGACCGTCGTGCGCATCGTGATTCCTGCCGCGCTTTCCGGCATCATGGCCGCCATCCTGCTGGGTTTCGGCCGCGTGATCGGCGAGACGATGGTGGTGCTGCTCTGCGCCGGCAATCGCATCGAGATTCCCGACCTTACCGCGGGCCTGGGCGCGGTGTTTCAACCCGTGCACACGATGACCGGCATCATCGCGCAGGAAATGGGCGAGGTCGTGCGCCACAGCATCCACTATCGCGCCCTGTTCATGGTCGGCGTCGTGCTCTTCCTGATTTCGCTCCTGATCAACTGGCTCGCGCAGAAAATCGTGCGCCGCTACCGCATCTCCATCGGATGAACCGGGCCAGCCAAAATCCGTCAGTCATGGCGCGTCGGCCCGGGCC
>JAEZDN010000154.1 GCA_023433275.1 Verrucomicrobiota bacterium | reverse complement strand
GGGGCTGCACGCAAAGTCCTTTGCTGATCAGGTCGTCGTACTTGGCGGTCACGCCGGCGGTCATGTCGGTTTTGATGACGCCGGGGCGGACTTCGTAGACGGGGATGCCGTCGGGGCCGAGGCGGGTTGCGAAGAGCTGGCTCATCATGCTCAGGCCGGATTTGGCGATGCAGTATTCGCCACGGTTGATCGAGACGACCGTGGCGGAAATCGACGTGATGTTGATGATGCAGCCGGTGAAGGCCGGGTCGGCTTTCTTGGCGGCGACCATGTCGCGGGCGAAGGCTTGGGTGAGGAAGAACACGCCCCGGAGGTTCGTGTTCACCACGTAGTCGTAGGAGTCCTCGGTGGTTTCAAGGAGGTCGGCGCGGACCTTGGGCGCCACACCCGCGTTGTTGACCAAAAGGTTGATCGCGGGTGTTCCGCCATCGCCTGCAAGCAGGCTCCTACAGAAGGCGTCGGTGGCTTGTTTGATGGATTCGCGACCCTCGCGGCTGCCAACGTCGCCGCGGGCGTAGCCGACTTGGACGCCCATGCTGCGGAGCTTGGCCAACGGCTCGGCGACGGCGGATTCCTCGCGGACGCCGTTGATGACGAGATCCCATTTCTCGGCGGCGAGTTTCTCGGCGATGCCGAAGCCGATGCCGCGGCTGCCGCCGGTGACTAACGCAACTTTTGACATGATAGAGTAAGTTTGAGGGTTCTCGAAAATCTGAGCGGGAGGAATGTGATGTCGGCGAGGTTTCAGCCGTCAGCGGTCAGCAATCAGCCAGAAAAAGGCTGGTGCTCGGGATCATTGGCGTGGCTGATCGCTGAGAGCTGAATGCTGAAAGCTGCCCGCGCTCACTTCAACGCGGGGACGTCGAGCCAGCGGCGTTGGGCCCAGCTTTCGAGGGCGACTTCGGCGAGTTGGACGCCCTTGGCGCCTTCGTGGAGGGACCACGGGAAGGGGCTGTCGGTGACGACATGCTTCAGGAACAACTCCCACTGGATCTTGAAGGCGTTATCGTAGATTCCCTGGTCGGGCACGCGGACCCAGCCGTCCTTGTACTTGATCGGGCTGTCGATATCGGGATTCCAGATGCAGCGCGGCGTGGCGGCGATGGACTGGGCCTTGCAGTCACGGAGACCGGCGACAGCGGTACCCTTCGTGCCGTCGACGTGGAGCGTGAGCAGGTCGTCGCGATCAACGCGTGTGACCCACGAGGAGTTGAAATGGCAGATCACGCCGTTCTTCAACTCGAAGGTCGCGTAAGCGGCGTCGTCGGCGGTGCACTTGTAGGGTTTGCCGGCCTCGTCCCAGCGCTGCGGGATGTGCGTGGCGCCGAGGCAGGTGAGGCTCTTGATGTCGCCGAAGAGGTTCTGGATGACGTACTGCCAGTGGCAGATCATGTCCACGATGATGCCGCCGTCATCCTCCTTGCGGTAGTTCCATGACGGGCGCTGCAGCTTCTCGTGCTCGCCGGTGAAGACCCAATAGCCGAATTCGCCGCGCACGGAGAGGATCTGGCCGAAGAAGCCCTGGTCCATGAGCCACTTCAGTTTCACGAGGCCGGGAAGCCAGAGCTTGTCCTGCACGACGCCGTTCTTGAGGCCGGCGGCGGTGACCTCGTTGGCGAGGGCGAGGGCTTCCTTGGAGGTCGTGGCGGTGGGTTTCTCGCAGTAGATGTGTTTCCTGGCGGCGATGGCCTTGCGGACGCCGATCGGGCGCTGGCCGGTGAGCGTGGCGTCGAAATAGATCTGGTTCTCGGGCTTGGCGAGTTCGGCATCGAGGTTGGTGGAGACGCGCGAGACGCCGGTGCGGGCGGCGAGGGCCTTGAGCTTGGATTCGCTGCGGCCTACGAGCACGGGGTCGGGCATGATGACCTCGTCGTCGGAGAGCTTCACGCCGCCCTGGTCGATGATGGCCTTGATGGAGCGAATGAGGTGCTGGTTGGTGCCCATGCGTCCCGTGACGCCGTTCATGATGATGCCGATTTTGTGGGTTTTCATTTTTTGAAGCGGTCAGCTTTCAGCGATCAGCTGTCAGCTGGGTTAGCGGTATTGATAAGGAGTGGGTTTGTTCTGGCTGAAAGCTGAGAGCTGAAGGCTGATCGCTCAGGCGTGGTTGCGATACGCCTCCACGATCTTCTTGAGATACTCGTCCTGATCCATCGCCCAGAGACGCGTGCTGAAGACCTCGACTTCGTTGAAGCCTTTGAAACCGGTATCTTCGACCCAGGCGCGGATCTGGCGGAGGTTGATGCAGCCCTCGCCCATGAGGCCGCGGTCGAGGAGGAGGTCGGTGGTGGGCGTGCGCCAGTCGCAGACGTGGTAGGCGAAGAGGGCGTTGAGGCGGCCGCAGCGGGCGATCTCGAATTCGAGCGCGGGGTCCCACCAAAGGTGATAGACGTCGACCGCGACGCCGACCCAGGGCGACTTGAGTTGCTCGACCATGTCGTTGGCTTGGCCGAGGGTGTTCACGGCGGAGCGGCTGTCGGCGTACATCGGGTGAAGCGGCTCGATGGCGAGCTTCACGCCGGCGGCCTGGCAATCGGGGAGGAGCGCGGCGATGCCGTCGGTGATTTGCTTGCGCGACTCGGTGAGCGGCTGGCCGGGGACGGCGCCGCAGACGAGGACGATGAGCGGCGCGCCGAGGGCGTGGGCCTCGGCGATGGCCTTGCGGTTGTCATCGAGCGCCTTTTGCCGATCGGCGGCGGTGGCGGCGGGGAAGAAGCCGCCGCGGCAGAGGGACACGATGGACAGTCCATGATCGCGGAGGAGCTGGCCGGTCTTGGCGATGTCGCGGCCGTCAAGGGTGTCGCGCCAGACCGTGATGCCCTTCACGCCCGCGGCGGCGAACTTGGCCGCGCTGGTTTCGATCGCCCACGGCTTGGTGGTGATCGTGTGGATGCAGAGGCGGTCGAGATCGGCAGTAGCCATAAGCAGTAAGCGGTAAGCTTTAAGCGGGGTTAGCGGAGGGGGGCGGAATGGTTCGGAAGCTTATAGCTTAACGCCTAAAGCTTAGTGCTGCCGCGCGCTCACGCGCGCAGGCACCCGAAGAAGGTGTAGTAGGGTTTGTTCTCGATGAGGCGCTGGAGCGTGAGCGCGGCTTCGCGGATATGGTAGTCGCCCCACATGCAGGCTTCGCCGCACGGGATCTTCTGGCCCGGCGGGGTGTAGTCCCAGCCGTTCGGACGGTGGTAGATCGTGTGGAGGAGCAGGCCTTGGTGCTTCGGGTGGATGCCGAGGTAGGCGTCGCTCAGCAGCGTGCGCATGGTGGTGAGGCCGGCCTGCCAGTACTTTTTGCCCTCGGGGGTGTTCTCGCCGAGGTAGCGGCCGAGGCGGAGCAGGCCTTGCACGCCGATGGCGGCGGCGGAGCTGTCGACCGGCTCGTGGTCGTTGAAGATCTCGGCGTTGCGCGCGCGCCAGTCGCCAAGCTTGTGGAGGTTCGGCGCGCCGCCGTCCCAATACGGGATACCGTCGAGCGCGGTGTTGGCGATGAACCAGTCGCAGGTGGCCTTGGCGCCCTTGAGGAGCAGGGCTTCCCATTTGGCGCGTCCGCCGAGCGGCGCGAGCTCGGTGTCGGGGAGCGTCTTGAGGAACTCGAGTTCCTCGGCGAAGCCGACCATCGCCCACGAGAGACCGCGGGTCCAAGTGGTGAAACCGGAGAAGCCCTGTTGGGAGTTGGGGCAGCGGAAGCGTCCGTCGTTGCGGTTGAAGATCGCCTCGTGCGTGGTGCGGCCGCGTTCGGCGGGCACGTCGTAACCGTCGCGGCCCTCGCCGTAGTAGATGGAGTATTTGGCGGTGGCCTCGATGTGTTGGAGGCCGCGGTCGAGGAGGGAGTGCGGCGCGTCGTTCTCGCCCATGAGGCGGTGGCCGAGCTGGTGGGCTACCATCAGGATGCGGACGGAGCGGATGGTATCGACGAAGAGGGAGTGCGGGCCGTTGAAGGAGTAGATGTAACCGCCGCCGCCGTGGATGGTGGACCAGCGGGCGGCCTGGACGGCGCCGGAGGCCTTGAGGGCGAGTTCGCAGAACTCGATCTGGTTGGCGGGGAGCTTGCCCTCGCGCTGGAGGCGGAGCCAGTTGCCGTAGGTGGAGAGGTTGTTGAAACCGTGGTCATGGACACCGACATGGGAGACGTGCGAGGCCATGCGTTCGACGGTGAGCTTCGCGGCGGCGTCGGCGAAACGCTGTTCGCCGGTGGCGTCGAACTGGAGGAAGCCGGAGCCGTAGCTGAAGCCCTCGGTCCACTCGGTCCAGCCGCGGGTGGTGTATTTGCCGGCGACGGTGAAGACGGGGGAGCCCTTGAGCGGATCGTATTCCTTGAGGATCAGGTCGATCTTCTGGCCGGAGAGCTGCCAGAACTTCTGGAGGGCGGGGGCGAGGGAGGAGGCTTGGAGTTGGTCGTCGATGCGCATGGGGGAGGAGGATGAGCGGTCAGCTTTCAGCAATCAGCTGTCAGCGAGAAGAGATAGGTCGGTTGGAGAGAGATGGGTGGATCGGCTGATAGCTGAACGCTGAGTGCTGATAGCTCATTCAGTAGCGTTTGTCCTTGCGGAGGTGGAGGATCACGAAGTCGGAGTCGGCGAGGGCCTCGTAGGCGTGCTGTTGGATGGCGTCGAACTGGATGCTTTCGCCGGCGCCGAGCTCGACGGTCTCGTGGGGGAGCGTGAGGCGGATGCGGCCGGAGGTGACCCAGCACACCTCGGTATCGTCATGGTGGATCTCGGGGCGGTTGACCTTGGCGCCCTTGGGCGCGGAGCCGAGAAGCGCGACGACGTTGGCGTACTTGACCTGGCGGAACTTGAAGTCGCCGGAGCGGTAGGTTTTCTCGTCGGTGCGGTGAGCGAGGTCGGATTCGCACATCGCGAGGAGATCGGTGGCGCTCAGGCCGAAGGCGCGAGAGAGGCGGTAGAGCGTGTCGAGTTCCGCGGACTGCTGGTTGCGTTCGAGTTTCGAGATGACGCCGACGGAAACGCCCGATGCCTCGGAGAGGGCGGCCAGGGTCAATTCATGCTGGTCACGCAAGGTGCGCAGCACGGAAAAGTCGAACTTGGGGGTCGCCGGAGGCATGTTTCGTTGTCAGCTAAAAACACGGGATTTATGGCTGTCAACGAAATTGGGGGAAGCGCGGCTTCCGGGTGGGTCGGTTTAAGGTAGGGGACAAGCTTGCCTGGTCCTTGGGACATAGTGGCGGGATCGGGGAGAGGACCGAGCAAGCTCGGCCCCTACGTGGGAATGGGGCGGAGCGAGGGCGGGCCGAGCTCCCGCGAGGCCGCTCTCCTGTGGGCGGGGTGCCCTCACCCCGCATCTCTCGAGACCGAACGAAAGTTTCGCACGACGAAAAGGGCGCACACGAGGTGCGCCCCTACAAGGAACGAAAGACAACGAGTTTAGCAGTTGCCGGGCTGGCCGTAGTAGGCGCCGGGGCCGTGCTTGCGCTTGAAGTGCTTTTGCAGGAGCTCGGGCTCGATGGTCTTGAGCTTGGGCTCAAGGGAGAGGGACATGAGCGCCATGTGGGCGATGCACTCGACGGCGACGGCGACCTCGACGGCCTTGGCGACCGACTTGCCCCACGTGAAGGGAGCGTGGCGGTTGACGAGCACGCCGGGAAAGTCGGCGGGATCGAGCTTCTTGAAACGCTCGACGATGACGTTGCCGGTTTCCCACTCGTAGGCGCCGCCGCCGATTTCCCGGGCCGTCATCTTCCGGGTGACCGGGATGTTGCCGTTGAAGTAGTCGGCGTGCGTCGTGCCGAAGATCGGGATCTCGCGGCCGGCCTGCGCGAAACTGGTGGCGTGCGAGCTGTGCGTGTGCACGACGCCCCCGATGTCGGCGAAGGCGAGGAAGAGGCGGCGGTGCGTGGGTGTGTCGGAGGACGGGTTGAGCTTTCCCTCGACCTTGTTGCCCTCGAGGTCGATGAGCACCATGTCGGCGGGCTTGAGGTCCGCGTAGGCCACGCCGCTCGGCTTGATGGCGAAGATGCCCTTGGCGCGATCGATGGCGCTCGCGTTCCCGAACGTGAGGTTGATGAGCCCGTGTTTCGGCAGAGCGACGTTGGCCTCGTAGGCCTCGCGTTTAAGTTCGTTGAGCATGGGGCGGATTGGCTAATCTTTCTCTTTCCTCTTTCTCTTCCTCGTTCTCGCGGGTTTTGCCTGCGAGAGAAAGAGAATGATTAGGAGAAAGAGAACGATTGATCAGACGCGGATGCCCTGGGCGAGGTGGTAATAGACCTCGTTGTTGCGGAGGTCCTGCTTGAGCTGGCCGAGGGTGGTGTCGGCGTTGATGACGACCGTTTCGACCCCGGCGATGGTGGCGAAGTCCTCGAGCATCTCGGTCGTGACCGAGTAGCTGTAGCCGGTGTGGTGCGCCCCGCCGGCGTAGATCCAGGCGGCGCACGCGGTCTTGAAGTCCGGTTTGCACTCCCACACTGCGCGGGCGACGGGGAGCTTGGGCAGCTTGGGCGTCTTGACGGCCTTGACCTCGTTGACGATGAGGCGGAAGCGGTTGCCGAGATCGATGAGGCAGGCGTTGAGCGCCTCACCCGCCGGGGCGTCGAACACGAAGCGCACGGGATCCTCCTTGCCGCCAATGCCGAGCGGGTGGATCTCGACGGCGGGTTTGCCGGCCGCGATCGAGGGGCAGATCTCCAGCATGTGCGCGCCGAGGACCTGATGACCCTTCGGCGAAAGGTGATAGGTGTAGTCCTCCATGAACGAGGTGCCGCCGGGCAAACCAGCGTTCATGACCTTCATGGCGCGGACGAGCGCGGCGGTTTTCCAATCGCCCTCGCCGCCGAAGCCGTAACCCGCGGCCATCAGGCGCTGCGTGGCCATGCCGGGAAGCTGGCGCAGGCCGTGGAGGTCCTCGAATGTGTCCGTGAAGCCCTTGTAGCCGCCGTCTTCCAGAAACTTGCCCATCCCGAGTTCGAGGCGCGCGCTGTAACGGAGTTCTTCGTGGCGTTTGCCGCCTTTCCTCAAAGCCGGGACGACGGCGTAGGTCTTCTCGTATTCGGCGCAGAGGGCGGTGATGTCCTGGTCGGAAACCGCGTCCACGACGGCGACGAGGTCGCCGACGCCGTGCGTGTTGACCGCGAAACCGAGTTTCATTTCGGCCGCGACCTTGTCGCCCTCGGTGACGGCGACGTTCCGCATGTTGTCGCCAAAGCGGACGAACTTGGCGCCCTGCCAATCGTGCCAAGCGCGCGCGGCGCGCTGCCAGGCGGCGATGCGGTCCTGGACCTCGGGGTCGGACCAGTGGCCGACGACGACCTTGCGCCCGAGGCGCATGCGCGTGTGGATGAACCCGGCCTCACGGTCGCCATGGGCGGCCTGATTGAGGTTCATGAAATCCATGTCGATCGTCGACCACGGCAGGTCGCGATTGAACTGCGTGTGCAGGTGGAGGAAGGGCTTCTTCAGCGCGCTGAGCCCGCGGATCCACATCTTCGAGGGCGAGAACGTGTGCATCCAGAGCACGAGGCCGGCGCAGTTGGCGTCGTTGTTGGCCTCGAGCATCACGTTGGTGATCTCATCGGGGGTCGTGAGGAGCGCCTTGAAGACGGTCTTGAGCGGCAGGCGCTTGGACGCGGCGAGTGCGTCGGCGACCGCGAGCGCGTTCGCGGCGACCTGCTTGAGCGGACCCGGGCCGTAGAGGTGCTGGGAGCCGCAAACGAACCAGATTTCGGGGGAGGAGAGGAGTTTCATGAAAAGAAAAAGTAGTGAGTAGCGGGTAGTGAGTAGCGAGTAGACAGGAAGCGACGGAGCGGGATGTCCGCTACTAGCTACCTGCCACTCGCTCCTTCAGCAAAAGGAGCTCCTTCATCACCCCGCCGAGGTCGGCGTTCTTGGTGCGGCCGCCGAGGCTGTCGTGGAGCTGGCGGTAGAGGGCGAAGAGCTGGTCGTAGGTTTTTTGCGCGGCGGCCCGGGGCTTATAGGCGACCTTCTTGAGCGAGGTCATCCTTTTCTGGGCGGTGGGAAAATCCGGGTGCGCGCCGGCAAGGACGGCGGCGCTGACGGCGGAGCCCAGGGCGCAGGCCTGGGAGGAGCCGGCGACGAGCATGGTGCAGCCGGTGATGTCGGCGTAGATCTGCATGAGGAGCGGATTCTTCTCGGCGATGCCGCCGGCGCAGACGACGCGATCGATCGGCACGCCGTACTCGCGGATGCGCTCGATGATGGCGCGGGCGCCGAAGGCCGTGGCCTCGATGAGCGCGCGGTAGATTTCCGCCGGCGTGGTGTAGAGCGTCTGGCCGACGAGGAGGCCGGTGAGACGCTGGTCGACGAGGATGGTGCGGTTGCCGTTGTTCCAGTCGAGGGCGAGCAGGCCGCTCTGGCCGGGTTTCAGCTTCGCGGCCTCGGTGGTGAGCTTGGCGTGGAGGCGGGCATCGCCCAGAACCCCCTCGACGAACCACTTGAAGATGTCGCCCACCGCGCTTTGTCCGGCCTCGATGCCATAGAAGCCCGGGAGAATGGCGCCCTTCACGATGCCGCAGATGCCGGGGATGTCGGGCACGGTTCGGGCGGCGGAAACGACGCCGCAGTCGCAGGTGGAGGTGCCGATGACCTTGACGAGGGTGCCCTCGGCCACGCCGCAGCCGATGGCGCCGTAGTGGACGTCAAACTCACCGATGGCGATCGGGATGCCGGCAGGCAGCCCGAGTTTTTTCGCCCATTCCGCGCTGAGGTTGCCGGCGGATTCGCTGGCGTCGTGCGCCTTGTCGTAGAGGCGATCGCGCAGGTCCGCGAGTTTCGGATCCAGGAGGGAGAGGAATTCCTTGTCGGGCAGGCCGCCCCAATCGTCGGCGTAGAGTGCCTTGTGGCCGGCGGCGCAGATGCCGCGTTTCACGGCCTTCGGGTCGGTGACGCCCGCGAGGACGGCAGGCACCCAGTCGCAGAGTTCAACCCAGGAGTGGGCGGCGGCGAAAACCTTTGAGTCGACCTGCAGGCAGTGCCAGAGCTTGGCCCAGAACCACTCGGAGGAATAGGTGTTGCCGCACTTGGCGATGAACTGCGGGCGGTGTTGGGCGGCGAGTTCGGTGATCTTCGCGGCCTCGCGCCAGCTGGTGTGGTCTTTCCACAGCCAGCACTGGGCGTTGAGGTTCTTCGCCCATTTGCGATCCGCTGCGAGCGCGCGGTTGCGGTCATCGACGGGGATCGGGCTCGAACCCGTGGAGTCGACGCCAAGCCCGGCGATCTGGTCGGCCGCGAAACCGCGTTGTTTCCGCGCCTGGGCGAGCGCGCCCTTCACGGCCTTTTCGAGACCGAAAAGATAATCACCGGGGTGTTGGCGGGCGACATTGTGGTCCCGCGGATCGAGCAGGACACCCTGCGTGCCGCTGGGATAGTTGACCACGCAGGAGCCGAATTCCTTTCCATCCTTGCAGCGCACAACCAGCGCGCGGACGGAGTTGGTGCCATAGTCGATGCCGAGGGTAAACATGGGGGGTAGGGGCGGGGTTGTACGTTGGGGCGAATGGCCGGTCAACAGGACGGCAGGCATGACCGTAATGTTGGGCACGGGACGGCGTGGGACCGCACTATCGAGGGAAAACGCGGGGGGGGCTGAACCCCCTCCCGCCAGCGCGCTCCGCCTTTCCCGTGGGTGCCTCGCTGCGCTGCTGATGAACGGGGCGATTTTGAGCCCGTGGGCCGCCTCCCTATTACAAACACCTCCCCCGCCCCCAACCGTCATCCTGAACGCAGGGAAGGATCCACGGAGTCGGCGCACGTCCGTCCATTTCCTTGGATCCTTCGCTACGCTCAGGATGACGGTGGCGGTCGTAATTTTCCATTCTCCGAAGCTCATCTCCGCTCACTATGCAACCGCCAGCGGTTGCCCCCCGCGCTTCGCCAGCACGGGTCGGCCACGACTCACTTGACGGTTACGTGATTTAGGGGAAACAGTGCCAGCCCGTCATTCCATGGCCCGCCCCACCCTGAACGACATTGCCCGTGAAGTTGGCTATTCGAAGAATACCGTGTCGCTGGCGTTGCGCGGCGACCGGCAGATCCCCGAGGAGACACGCGAGCGGATCCGCAAGGCGGCGGCGAAGCTTGGCTACCAGCCCAACGCGGTCGTCTCTCATCTGATGGCGCAGCTCCGCGCCAGCCGCACCACGCGCTTGCAGGCGAAGCTGGCGCTGGTGAATGCCAACCGCGACCCGCAGGCGTTCCGCGCGCACCCGACGATCCCCACCTATGTCGAGGGGTGCGAGAGCCGGGCCGCCAAGCTCGGTTACGGTTTCGACCGGTTCTGGCTGCACGATCCCACGCTCAACGCGCAACGCTGGCTGCGGATCCTGCACACGCGGGGGATCAAGGGGCTGGTGCTGGTGGGCTTGATGGACACGACGCACCTGCCCGACGAACTCGCGCCGGTCTGGGCGCAACTGCCCACGGTCGTGACCGGGGTGCGCACGCGCGACCCGGCGCTGTCGTTTTGTTGCGTGGATCACCATCATCTGACCCTGACCGCGTTCGAGCGCGCGCTCGCGCTGGGTTACCGGCGCCCGGCGCTCGTGATCGATGACGTGATCGACGCGCTGGTGGAAAGGCGCTTTTCCGCCGGATATATCACCGCCCAGCGCACGCTCCTGCCGCGCGCGCAGCATGTACCGGTGTTCAGTGAGGAGACGGGTGCCCAATCCGAGCCGCGGGGGTTTCACGCCTGGCTCGGGAAACACGAGCCCGACGTCATCTTCACGCTCTACAACAACGTGATCGCCTGGCTCAAACAAGCCGGGCGCCGGGTGCCGGAGGACGTGGGGGTGATCCAGTTGGAATGGCGCGAGACACGGCCGGAGATCGCGGGCATGAACCAGCACAATTTCGTGACGGGCGAGGCGGCGGTCGACATGGTGGTGAGCCAGATCCACAACAACGAGACGGGGGTGCAGGAATTCCCCCGCGCCACGCTCATCGGCGCGACCTGGGCCGATGGGCAGAGCGTACGGCCGCAGGGCGCGCCAGCGGGAACGGGAAGTCAGGGCAAGAAGCGGAAGTAACGCCGGAGAGGTCCGAGCTACGTGGCTGAACCGGCGCGCGGGCGACACGCAGATGGCGGGGCAGCCCGGCGCGGGGCGCCCCAGCGCCCGGCTTGGTGA
>JAEZDN010000089.1 GCA_023433275.1 Verrucomicrobiota bacterium | reverse complement strand
ATGAGGCCGACATTCACGGTCTGGCTGCCGGAGGCGGCACGGATGAACGAAGGCGCGGCCACGAGCATCGCGCCGAGCTTGGCGCCGGTGGAGAGGAAGTCGCGGCGGGTGAAGGAGGGAAAGGAGGCGGGTGACTCGGGCATGACGGGGAGCGGTCTAGGAAACGGAGAGGCGAGTTGACGCGGAGGACACGGAGGACGGGGAAGGAGCGAGCTAGGTCCGGTCTGTGAACGGACGAGGCCAGTCGGAGACTGGCCCTACTTCGTTCAGTTCTTGTCGGGCCAGAGCGCAAAGCGGTTGTGGCGGACGAGAATGAGGGCGCCGGCGATGAGGCCGATGTGGATGGCGAGCCACGCCACACCCTCGCTTTCCTGGACGGCCATGAGCCCGAAGGAGAGGCCCGTGTAGATGAGGCCGGTGAAGATGAGGGTGCAGCGGGTCTTGAGGCCAAGCAGAATGGCGACGCCGAGGGCGATCAGGATGTAGCCGAGCGTGAGGGCGAAGCTTTTGGTCATCCACAGGGGCATGAACGAGGCGCCGGTGATGCCCGAGGCCATGCGGGACATGTTGGTGTAATAGTTCTCGAAGGAATATTTTCCCCCAGCCTCGAATTTCTCGAGGCCGGCGAGGAACGTGCGCAGGCCGAGGAAGAGGCGCAGCAGCAGGAAGGCGGAGGCGTAATCGCACGCGCAGGAGCGTGGGGTGGTGGAGGCGGACGTGTCGTTCATGAGGGGCCGATCAGTTAGACGCCGTGGCCGGCGCGATAGGTTTTCGTGAGGTATTGGTTGGCCTCGGGGAGGTTGGTGATCTTCATCGCGGCGGCGTCGTATTCGATCGGGCGGCGGGCGCGCACCGCCACATTGCTCAGCAGGACCGCCTCGGTGAGCTGCGCGGCGTACTCGAAGTTGGAGCCGGCAGGCGCGCCGCCCTTGCAGGCGCGAACCCATTCGGCGAAATGACCGCCCTCGACGCGGGGCAGGGTCTTGGGAGGCAGGGTCGGGGCGATCTCGCGGCGCTTGGCCTCGGGAATGATGCGGACGCCGCCGTAGTAGGTGCTGGCGAAGACCGTGGCCTTGCTGCCCATGATCAGGGTTCCGTTGCCCTCGAGTTGGCGCGTGGGCTCGAGATCGCCCGGGAGTTGAGGCATCAGGCCGCCGTCGTACCACGTCCACTTGACGGCGGGCAGGTGGCCGCGCGCGGGAAAGTGATAGGTGACGATCGACGCGGTTGGAGGACTCTGGTCGGTCTGTCGCGCACTGACGGCCTCGACGCGGGTGGGTTGGGTCAGGTCGAACGCCCAGTAGGCGCCGTCCATGATGTGGCAGCCCATGTCACCGAGGGCGCCGGTGCCGAAATCCCAGTAGCCACGCCAGCCGAAAGGAACATAGGCCGGGTCGTATTCGCGTTCCGGCGCCACCCCGAGCCAAAGGTCCCAATCGAGGGTGGATGGGACCACGGGCAACAGTTTCGAGTGGTCCGGCAGGCCGACGCCCTGCGCCCAGATCGGCCGGTCGGTCCAACTGTGAAGCTCGCGGACCTCGCCGATGATCCCGGCCTGGTGCCATTCGCGGAGGAGACGCATGCCCTCCATGGCGTGCCCCTGGTTGCCCATCTGCGTGGCGACTTTCTTTTCGCGGGCGAGTTTGTCGAGCTGGCGCGCTTCGGCGACGGTATGCGTGAGGGGCTTCTCGACGAACACGTGTTTGCCGAGGGAGAGGGCGGCCAACGCGATCGGGAAATGCATGTGGTCGGGCGTCGAGATGGTGACCGCATCGATCCGGTTGCCCAGCTGCTCGAACATCCGGCGATAATCGCGGAAGCGCGGTACATCCGGGAACTCGTTGTACGTTTGCGCCGCCCGCGCATCGTCGACGTCGCAGAAGGCGACGAAGTTTTCATCCTTCAGGCCGGTGACGGCGGAGCGCCCCTGTCCGCCGACGCCCACGAGGGCGAGATTGAGTTTATCGAGGGACGATTGGCTGCGGAGGATGTTCGGAAAGGCCAGCGCGGCGGTAGCCAGCGTGGCAGTTTTGCAGAAGGCGCGGCGGGTGAGGGGCGGGTGGTTCATCGGGGGGCTTGAGATTAACAGGACACCCCCAGGCGGAGAGGCGAGTGCGGGTCGTTTAATCCAGTTGAAACCACGTGGGACATCCTCGACGGGGTTGTTTTCCGATAAGAAGATACGTAATCCACCGGCTGGATGGGCTCGGCCGGCGGGGTTAGAATTGGCGCATGGCCGACGACAAAGGAAAGGTCAGCACGCCGGATCGCGCGCGGCTCTCGAAGCTCGAGGATTATGAATGGTCCTACGAGGTGCTGAAGCTGCATCGCGAGTTCCCGCGCGCGACGCGGGAGCAGGTGCTGGACGCGCTCGAGACGGCTTATGAACAGAATGTCCGCGCGCCGATGCGCGACCGGATCGAGGATTTCGCGCGGGGCCTCCTGAAGGAGTGGCTCGCGCGCGCGTGAGCGAATTCCGCGCCGGCTGGCGCCGCTTCCCCCGCCTCTCCCTGCGATGGCCACCCCCGTCCTCACGCGCCCGCTGAGCAACGCCGAGATTGCGCACCGGCTGGTGGCGTATTCGCAGGTGCTCCAGTCGAAGGGGGAGAACCCATTCAAGGTGCGCGCGTATCGGCGCGGCGCGGAGACCATCCGCGGCCTCCGCGAAAGCATCGACCAGCTCGCGCGGGCCGGCGCCGACCTGACGCGTTTCCCCGGGATCGGCAAAGGCATCGCCGCGGCGGTGCGGGAGATCGTGCTCAGCGGCACGCTGGGCCAGTTGGAGCTGTTGTTGTCGGCGGCCCCGCCCGAGGTGGCGGTGGTGAACGAGTACCCGCGCCTCGACCCGAAGCGCGTCGCGCAGGTTTTCAAGAAACTCCGCATCGACACCCTGGCCGAGCTCAAGCAGCAGTTCGCGGCCGGCGCGATTCGCACGGCGTTCGGGCCGCGCATGGAGGATCATTTTCGCAACGCGTTTCGGGATTCGACCCTCATCCTGCTCGATGACGCCGATGCCCTGGCGACCGAGATAAAGAAGTACCTGCGCGCGCGGTGCGGCGTGAAACGCGTCGAGGATGCCGGGGATCTTCGTCGGCGCGTGGAGGCGGTGAGCGAGATCGCGCTCGTGGTCGAGACCGCGGATTTTCCAGGCCTGGTGACGCGGTTCAGGAAATTCCGCGGCGGCATCGACTTGATCGAGACGGCGAACCGCGACGCGACGTTCCAGTTGCCGGGTTCGGTGATGGTGACAATTCATGCCGCGACCGAGACGAACTGGGGCACGGCGCTGGTCGCCGCCACCGGATCCGCGGCGCACCTCGAGGAACTGGAGAAGGTCGGAGGCCTGAGCCGCAGCGCGCGGACGGAGGAGGCGGCTTACACAAGCGTCGGCGTGAAGTGGGTGCCGCCCGAGTTGCGCGAAGGCCGGGGCGAGGTGGCGCTGGCGGCGCTGGGGAAACTGCCGAAGCTGGTGGAGCTAGGCGATATTCGCGGCGACCTGCACATGCACACGACGGCCAGCGACGGCATCGATTCGATCGAAGCGATGGCGGCGGCGGCCGCGGAGCGCGGTTACGAGTACATTGGCATCACGGACCACTCGCAGAGCCTCAAGATCGCGCGGGGCGTGAGTGCCGCGGATCTGTGGGTCCAGATCCGCCGGATCGACAAACTCAACGCGAAGGGGCGGGGTTTCCGGATCCTGAAATCGGCGGAGGTGGATATTCTGGCGGATGGATCACTGGATTATCCCGACGAGTTGCTCGCGGAATTGGATTACACGATTTGCTCCATTCATTCGCGTTTCCGGCTGGGCCGGGAGGAGCAGACGGATCGGATCATGCGCGCAATGGATCACCCGGCCTTCACCATCCTCGGTCACGCGACGGGGCGGCTGATATTGCACCGCAGCGGGTACGAGATCGATTTGCCGCGTCTCATTGCGCATGCGAAGGCACGGGGCTGCTATTTCGAAATCAACGCGGACCCGGACCGACTCGACCTGGCGCCGGAAAATGTGCGGCTCGTCGCGAAGGCCGGTGTCAAGGTGACGATTGGCACCGATGCGCACCGCGCGGCCGGGTTGGATTACATGCGCTGCGGCATCGATGTCGCGCGGCGCGCGGGATTGAGAAAAGCGGATGTCCTCAACACGGGTTCGCTGGCGCGGGTGTTGAAGGCGTTGGGGCGGAAGTGATGGGTAGAGCGCGCAAGGGAGAGAGACGGAGAAGGGCGCACGCAAGGTGCGCCCCTACAAAGAAGAGATGGGCAGGGAGCGGCTCAGGGGGTCGGTTTTTCGTCGAGGCCGTACTCGAGGTACAGTTTCTGGACGAGGCACATGATGACCACCGTCAGCGGGGCGCCGAAGATGAGGCCGGGGATGCCAAAGAGCAGGCCGGTGGCCGCGAGCGCGAGGAGGCCGAGGGCGGGCGGCAGGGCGGTGGCCCATTTCTGGGCGAGGGGTTGGACGATTTGCTCCTCGAGTTGCTGCACGACGAGGAAGACGATGATGGCGGCGAGGGCGGTCTGGGTGCCCTCGCTCAAGGCGATGAGCACCGTGGGCACGAAGGCGACGAGGAAGCCGACGACGGGAACGAAGACGAGCAGGCCGGCGAGGATGCCGAGGGCGACGGGGACGGGGCAGCCGACGAGGGCGAGCCCCGTGCCGGTGAGGACGCCGATGGTAGCCATGGAAACGAGCTGGCCGAGGAGCCAGCGCTGCAGGGTGTCACCCGAGGCCTCGAGGGCGTCGCGCACGCGTTCACGATAGGCGGGTGGAAACAGCCGCGAGAACCCGCGGAGGTAGAGGCGCGGATCGATGGCGAAATAGATCCCGGCCACGAGCATGAGGAGGGCGTGGCTGATGGACGTGAACGTGATCGACGCGGCTTTTTTCGCGGCGCTCATGAGGCCGCCGCCGCTCCCGCCGCCTTCCGTGGCTGCGGTGGCCTCGCTGGCCTCGGTGGTTTCGGTGGTTTTGCCTTTTGCTCCGTGGCTCGCGGCGGGCTCCGGGACTTTCTCGAGCACGTAGCGACCGACCGCATTTTGTTCCCCCCACTCGCGGGCGGACGCGATGGCTTGGGGCAGGCGTTCGCCGAGGCCGCGCATCTGGGCGGAAATCTGATGGCCGAACAACCAGGAGACGCCGGCGACAAAGAGGAAGAGCGCGAGGATGGCCGCGAGCACACCGAGTTTTTCGCGCTGGGGGTAGCGGCTGGTGAGGGGGCGTGCGATCGCGCGGATAATGGCGGCGATAACGAGGGCGCCGAAGGTGAGGAGCAGGATCTCGCGCAGGTGCCAGGCGAGCGCGAACAGCGCGGCGATCGTCAGCGCCGCCGCGGCGTAGCCGACGAAACGGCCGAGCGGCGGAAGGGAACGGGTCCGGGCGGGGGAGGGCATGGCTGCTTGGACCCGAATCCCCTTGGATGGGTTCGGGATTCCCGCGGATTCGGGGAGGGCAGGGTGAATCCTCCAAACCTGAAGTCGCATCCCGTCGCCGCGGCGCCCTTTTGATCCGGAACTATGCAGTCGGAGCGGGATTCCGCCCTGGTGCAGTGGAACTATTCTATTGCAGGGGCTTGGCCAGTCCACGACCTCGTTGCCGCCGCGGGAAAAGGGCGCGGTCAAGCCGCGCCCCTACAATCGTTCCGGCTCAGCCTTCACGCGCGAGATCGTCGCAAGCAACGACCCTCAAAAGCTCACGGCGGCGGTGCAGTCTGGACCGCGCTACGAGGCGGCGCCTTGGGAGTCGCCCATTTTGGCGGGAGGGCGGACTTGTTCGGGATGGGCCTTGGCTTGGTCGACGTCGGCTTTCGTGACTTGGGCGGGCTGGCGGGTTTCCCACGCGGGACGATCCTTGGTCTTCTTCAGGAGGGCGGCGTCCTGGGACTGGGCCTCGAGGGGTCGTTTTTTTTCGGAATTCGGAGAAGGCTGGGATTCGTTCATGATGGCGCGGGATGGGGATGGGAGCGCCCATGCTGATTCATGGTGCGGGCAGTATCCTACCTGCGGCCCACGTGGCCGCCATCGGGGGAATCCCGGTACCGAGCGGCTGGGGTTCGGACGAGCGCGGGTGGTGCACGATGCTTGAATCACCGTGCTGGCCGGGCGTTCACTGCGGAGGCCGCGTGTAGAATTTGTCGTGGGCGAGCAGTTTCAGCCGGTGCACGGCGAGGCTGAGGTCGGCGAACAGGGCGCGGGTGGGTTCGTCGGTGGCCTCGGCTTCGAGGCGGCATTGCATGCGGTGGAAGCGTTCGCCGAGGGCGCGATGGTGGTCGCGGTCGCCCAGTTCATGCAGGAGTCGGCGCACCTGGTCGGCCTGGCGCCGGGCCTTCCTGACCAGGCGCAGCGCGGCGGCGGGCGTGGTGCGGTCGGCCTTCATCTCCTTCAGGACCCCGCATTCGAAAATCCGGCATTGGCCGGGCCGGTTGGCGTAGACCTGGCACGTGCGATCGGCGCAGAGGGCCTTGCAGGGTTGGGGGAAACGGGCGACCGGGTTCCGGCCGCGGGAGAAGGTAACGGGCAGGCCGAGGGCCTTGAGTTTCGTCGGGTCGTCGCCCGGCTCGAGTTGCACGCCATCGAACAGCGAGCCATCGCAGCACAGGCCGCAGGCGAGGCAGAGTTGTTCGGAAGGAGTCACGCCCCAGCATCCGGCAGGGGTGGTGGGAAGTGCAAGGAGGGAGCGGCGCGGCGCGGTGCGCTGCGGTTATTGGTTATGAGCTAGTGGTTATTGGGGAGGCGGCATCGGGAGACGGTGGACGGTGGACGGTCGGACAGGGGACGCGCGTGGCCGATCTGAATCCATTTCCGCGGATGGCGCGGGTGACACGGATGGATGGGGGCGGGCCGCGGTTATTGGGGAAAGCCGCGCCGCGCGGCGGTGGCGATCCTGGAGTGTCGCCCTGCGGGAGATGGCGGGTGAGGGCACCCGCCCCACAAGGGGATGATGGGGGGATGGTTTTGGGGTTTGCTTGGGGGCGGGGGTGGGCGCATCAGTGAGCGGGTGCGCGGGCCAGCGCCCCTAATCCTTATGAAAGCTTCTGCTTGGATTCTTGCCCTCGCGCTGGGGATCGCTGGCCCGGCGATTGCCGTCGTGGTCGATTTCGAATTTCGCTACGACAAGGTGCAGCTGAAGAACGGCCGCAGCCTGGAGGACGTGGTCTTCAAGACGTACAACACCGCGAACGAGCGGGTCACGGCCGTGACGGGCAAGCGGCAGGCGATGTCGGTCCGGCTGGCGGATTTGCCCGAGGAGATCGTGGCCCGGATCAAGGAGCGGGTGCCAGTGCTGACGGAACAGGAGGCGAGCGAGGACAAGACGCAGGTGAAGGAGAGCCGTCAGGAGGCGAAGACGCGCGCGCGGGAAATTGAGAAGCGGGCGGCGGTGGAGGTGAAGGCGAACCGGGATGCGCAGCGGCGGCTCGACGTGGGTCAGGCGGCGGCGGCGCGCGCGGAGGAAAGCCGGCAACGCGCCGAGGTGGCCCGCGCGGCGCGGACGCTGGCGTCGCATTACTTCACGTATGAAGCCGACCCGTATTCGAGCGTGGGTTATGTTTTTGGCAGCAACATCATCCTCGAGGATCCCGAGCCGGTCGCCGGGTGGAGCAACCGCTGGCGGGTGAAGGGCAAGGTGGGGATCCAGTATCTCACGCGGGACGCGGGCGCCGTCGGGCGGAACACGAAGGATTTCGAGTTGCTGATCGACGCGCCGGCGAAGGGGAAGCCGAAGCTGGTGGATGTGACGATCAGTCGGATGTAGCGGCGTGGGCTGCGTAGTCAGCTTAGGGGTTATGAGGGAAGCGATGGACGTCGCGGTTAGTTACAAGCCGGGGGAACAGCCGGGTGGGGGCACCCGGCCCACATCCGCCAGAGCAGGGTCGCGGCGGAAGGCGGGCGGTTGGGGACGCGGTTGGTGTAAGCGAAAAGGGGCCGAGCGAGGCTCGGCCCCTGCGACCAGGCAATGGGCGCG
>JAEZDN010000086.1 GCA_023433275.1 Verrucomicrobiota bacterium | reverse complement strand
ATCCTGAGCGCAGCGAAGGATCCACGGTGGAGGCGCAGGTCCGTCCTTTCCCTTGGATCCTTCGCACGGCTCAGGATGACGGTGGCGGGGGTGCTTTTTGATTCGTCTGCCTTTGGGTGCATTCGTGGTTAGGCGGTTTGCTGTCGGGGGAGCGCGGTTTGGAAGAGGAGGCTGAAGAGGACGCAGGCGGCGCAGCCGATGGGGTTGAGCCAGAGGTAGCCGATCTCGTGGGCTGGCCAGACCTTGCCGGCAAAGAAGATGCCGAGGACCACGGCTTGAGCCGCGACCGCGGCCCAGAAGACGGCGGTGCCGCCCACGCGCTTGAAGAAGAAGGCCACGATGAAAAGACCGAGCAGCGTGGGGTAGAAAATGGAGGCGACGATGTTCAGGCCCTCGATGAGGTTCTCCTGGAAGCTGACGAAGAGGGCGAAGCCGATGGCGAAGAGGCCCCACAGGGCGGTGAACCATTTTGCCGCGCGGACGTTGCGCGCCTCGTCGTGCTGGGCCAGCGGGCGCAAGTGGCGCCAGAGGTCGATCGTGGAGGTGGTGCCGAGGGCGTTGAGCTCACCGGCCTTCGACGACAGGGCGGAAGCGAACATGACCGCGAGGAGCAGGCCAATGAGCCCGTTGGGCAGTTGCGTGAGGATAAAGGTGATGAAGACGAAATCGGAGTCGCGGGTCTTTTTGGTCTCGGGTGCCGCCTGTTGCAGGGCCGCGCGCGCCTCGAGGCGGACGGACTGCGCGGCCTGTTGCGCTTCGCGCATGGCCTGTTGGGAGGTGGCGACCGCAAGTTCATCGCCGGTTTCGCGGGCGGCGGCCCACGCGCGGATCCGGCCCAGTTGTTCGGCGTGGGCGGCCGCGTAGCGAGTTTCCAAGTCCCGGAAATCAGCCCCGTCCGGGCCCTCGGCGTGTTGCTTCCAGGCGGCTTGGTTGAAGACGACCGGTGAGCTGGGCGAAAACTGGAAGAAGACGAAGAGGAGGGCGCCGAGCATCACGATGAAGAATTGCATCGGGATTTTCAGCACGGCGTTGAACATCAGGCCGAGACGCCCCTCGCGCAGCGCGGCCCCGCCGATGTAGCGCTGGACCTGGGTCTGGTCGGTGCCGAAGTAGGAAAGCGAGAGGAAGAAGCCGCCGAGCAGGCCGCTCCAGAAAGTGTAGCGCTTGTCGGGATCGAGGGACCAGTCCACCGCCTCGAGCTTGCCCATCGCGCCCGCGATGGCGGTGGCATCGGGGGGGAGTTTCCAGAGCAGGATGCCAAACGCCGAGAGCATGCCGGCCCAGATGACGGCCATCTGCCACTTCTGGGTGAGATTCACGGCGGCGCTGCCGCCGGTGACGGTGTACACGATGGCCACGAGGCCGATGCCGACAATGATCACGTCGAGCCGCCAGCCGAGCACGGTGGAGAGGATGATGGCCGGCGCGTAGATTGTGATGCCGGCCTGGAGCCCGCGCTGCAGGAGAAAGACGCCCGCACCGAAGAGGCGTGTGCGATTGTCGAAGCGTTTGCCCAGGTATTCGTACGCCGTGTAGACACCGAGCTTGCGGTAAATGGGCAGAAAAACGGCGCAGACCAGAATGAGCGCGAGCGGCAGGCCAAAATAATTCTGGATGAAAGCGATTCCATTCTCGTAGGCCACGCCGGGCAGCGAGAGGTAAGTGATGGTGCTGGCCTGGGTGGCGGCGACCGAGAGGCCGATGGTGAACCAGCCGGTGGTCTTGTTACCCTTGAGGTAGGTGTCGAGATGGTCGGTGTGGCGCGTGCGCCAAATCCCGTACCCGGCGATGCCGAGCATGGTTCCCAAGAGCACGAGCCAGTCGAGGGAGTTCATGCGGGGATTTCCTCCGGGAGGGAGGGCGCGTGAATTTTCCCGACAAGGGCGCATGTTGGTCCGCGTTCGAGGGCGCGCCTGGGTGCGCCCCTAACAAGGATGGAAGTTCTGTTCGCGCCTCGAATCATTGGTGGAGGCGGGTGAAGATCGTTAGGGCGACGACCACCGCGATGAAGCACCCGAGGACGAACCAATAGACGCCACGCCAGGTGCGGAAGCCGGGGACACCGGGTGATTCGTCGGGTTCATTGGATTTCAGCGTCATCGAATATTCGTGGAGCCGTGTGGGCGGGGTGCCCTCACCCCGCAAGTGGAAGGTGGAGGGAGCGGAAGCCCGCGGGGTGGGGGCACCCGGCCCACAGAGGAGATATGGGGCAGCAGGGAGTCATTTTCCCAGCGACACGAGATTGGCGAAGAGGCGGTGGGCGCCCGGGTGGCCGGCGGGGAGCTGGCGGAAGAAAGAGAGGCCGGTGTAGACGAACCAGCCCTTGCCATGCGGGGCGACGAGGAGGCTGCTCTTCAAGGGCGCCTCGCCGGGATCGTTCATCGCCAGGATCGCGGTGTATTTCGACTCGTCCCAGCTGCTCGGGAAATAAGCGCCGCGTTCCTGGACCCAGTTTTCGAAATCGGCGTCGGTGATTTTGTTGGGCGTGTTGAGGACCGGGTGATCGGGGGCAAGGAAGGTGACCGCGGCGTTTTCGTCGGTCACGCGCAGGCGCGGCGCCGGGCCTTCGATGGAAAGGGCATAGGGCCCGAGGGCGGTGGCCTTGAGGGCATTGGGCCGGTTGTATTGGGCGATGACCGTGCCGCCGGCTTCGACCCAGGCGTAAAGGCCGGGGAGGTTTGCGGCGAGGTCCTCGCGGTCGTTGAAGGCGCGGACGCCGAGCACGACGGCGTCAAGGCCGGCGAGCTTTTCGGCCGTGAGGTCGGCACCGCGCAGGGGCACAATTTCATAACCCAGTTGAGCAAGGCTCTCGGCGGTGTTGTCGCCCGCGCCGGGAAGATAGCCGACCCGCTGCCCGCGGATCCTGGCGTCGAGGGCGGTGATCCTGGCGTGGGCGGGGGGCTGGAGCACCTGCACGGGCAGGTGCGGATAATCGAGCACGAGACGTCCGGTGCTGTAGGTGACGCCGCCGATTTTGGTCGAGGCAACGAGCTTGCCGGAAGCGGGTGCGGTCGGCGCGGTGACTTGGAATGAGAGCGTCGCGGTCTCGCCGACCGCGGCCAGGTTGAAGGGCTGGGCGGTGGGCGTGACATTCCAGCCGGTGGGCGCGTCGAGCTTGACGGATCCCAAGGTGTCGGCGCGCGCGGCGGTGACCTGGACCTCCACGGATTTGGTGGCGCCGGGCGCGAGCAGCTGCATGTCCTGGGCGAAACCGAGCGAGACGGGTGGGATCACCGCGAGGCGACGGCGTTGCTGGGCGGGGACGGCTCCGGCCACGATTTGCACGGGTTCGTCGGGAACGATCAGCGTGCGGCCATCGACTTCGAAAATAAATTCGACCGGGAACGCCGCGGGGTTTTCGGGGACGCCGATCAGGCCAGGCGTGGCGACGTGGAACATGCCGGCGGTGCCTTCCTCGCGCAGCCAGTAGGGATGGCTCGGCAGGGTCGAGGCGGGCATGACCTGCGTGGTGTCGCGGGCGGTCACGTCATTGGCTGCGAGGGTGGTGCGCACCTTGAATTCGCCCTGGCTGACGGGATAGCGGGTGGCGATCCAGCGGACGGGAGTCCGGGCGGAGAGATAAACCTCGTGACGCAGGGCGAGGCGTTCCCCCGGGACCACCTCGGCGCGGGGTGTGATGGTTTCAACGGTGAGGCCGAGGCAGGCCTGGATGATGCGGTCGAGATCAGCGCGTTTTTCCTGGGTGAGGGGATCGGCGGGAAGCGTGTCGATTTTCGAACGCAGCGTGAGTAGCGCCGGCACGCTGGCGGCGGGATCGGCAGGGTTGAAACGCGACATCACTTCGTCGATCAGCGGAATGATGGCGGCGCCGCCGTTGAAGCGGGCCCACGTGGTGTCGACGCCGTCCATGATGTCGGAGTCGGGCGCGTCGCCGGCGAGCAGTTGAAAGGTCTGCAGGTTGGGGCCCGCGCTGCCGGCTTGTTCGGAAAAGCGGCCGAGGGTCTGGGTCTTGTGCATGCCCCGGCTCTGGTTGGCGATGGTGCCAAAAGGCACGCCGGTCACGGGATCGACGCCGCCGATGTCGAACTGAATGGACGGGCCCTTCAGCGCGGTCGAATTGCCCCAGCCATTCCAGCCGATGCGCTTGGCCTGCCAGGGGGCCAGACCTTCCTTGATCTGATCAGGATAGGCGGAGGGGTCGGCGGCGAGGGTGAAGGCCTCGACGGCAAGCATGGCCGAGGCGGTATGCTGCCCGTGGCCGCCGCTGCCGGGCGGAATCGGAAAACGCGTGATAATGACGTCGGGGCGGAAGGTGCGGATGACGCGGACGACATCGCCGAGCACGGCGTCGCGGTCCCAGATGCGCAGCGCCTCTTCCGGGGATTTCGAATACCCGTAGTCGATCGCGCGGGTGAAGAACTGGCGGCCACCGTCGTGCTGTCGGGCGGCGATGAGTTCCTGGGTGCGGAGAACGCCGAGTTTCTCGGCGAAGTGGGGGCCGCGCTCGTTTTGTCCGCCATCACCGCGGGTGATGGAAAGATAGGCGGCGCGGTATCCGCGGCCGCGCGCCATGGCGGTGATGAGCTGGGTGTTCTCGTCGTCGGGGTGCGCGGCGACGTGGAGCACGGTGCCGGTGTTGGCGAACGTGCGCAGGTCCTGGAGGATTTGCGGGATGGTGCCGGTCTGGGCAGGCGCGTGGAGGGGGAGAATCGCGAGAACGGCGAGGAGGGCGGTGCGAGGGCGCCGGAGCACGGGAAACATGGGAGCGATTATTTCCTAACCGTGAAAGGCGCGGAGAACTGCGTGGTGTCCCAGGCGATCCGGATCACACCGCCGCCGGCGGCGGCATCGTTGGCGACCGTGATGGTGAGTTGCTCGACGGGGGTTTCGAGCGATTCCTTCTTCAGGTCGATGCGGGCGACGTCCTTGGTTTCGTCGACGGGCACGCCCCATTTCCCGAGGTTGGAACTGAAGGCGAGTTTCGAGACGCCGGTTTCGGAGGGGATGAGATAGAGGGTGTGGGCGCCGGCGGGGATGACGGTGTCGCCGAACTGGATGGGCTGTTGCGTGAGGAGGAGGGTGGCTTCGTCGGCGCCGAGGCGGTCGGGTTTGTCCCATTTGACGAGGCCGCCCCAGATCGGTCGGGCTGCGCCGGTCTTCGGGTCGGCGCGGAAGGGGCGTCCGTAGGTGATGGTGACCCGGTTGCCGGTGCGGCGCTCGCCGATGATGGCGCTGGTCGTTTCGTGAGGACTGGTGCCGCCGGTCGAGGCAACGCGGGGCTTGGCGGGAGCGGGGTTTTGGGCCGGGAGCGAGGCCGCGGTGGAAAGGGTGACGGCCAGCGCGAGAATGGCAGAGGCGAAACGGAGGATTTTCATGGGGTGGTGGGGGCCCGTTTGGGGTGGACGGCCAAGGGACGACGGACCTCCGGCGGAGGTTGCAGCCCGGGTGCAAATGCACGCCGGGCTGCGACGAAACTTAGCGAAGGCGAGCGATGAGGGCTTGGTTCAAGCCGACATATTCTTCCTTGAGGGCCTGGCTGGGAGCCTGATTGGCCGCCTCCATGGATTTCTGCGCGGTCGCGATGGCGCCGGCCTTGTCGCCCATTTTCTCGAGGATGAGAGCCTTGCGGTAAACGAGGTAGAAAGCATCGGGCTGGGCGGCGATCGCGGCGTCCATCCACGCGGCGGCTTTCTTGAGATCGAGGTCGTTCTCAAGGTAGTACATGGCCGCGTTGGCGTAGGGGAGTTTGTCGCCCCCGGCGGCCATGACGGCCTCGATTTGCGGCACGAGGGTGGATTTCACGTCGACCGTGAGGGGCACATCCACGCGCACTTTTTCCCAGGCGATGATCAGGGTGGCGGATTCGTCGCGAAGGTCGTTCACGCCGATGGCCAGGGTTTCGACCGGGTGCGGGAGCGCGATGGGCCTGGCCTTGATGCGGGCGACGTCGTTCTTCTCATCGTAGGCGTAGGCGCCCCATTGGGACATGTTCTTGTGGATGATGATGGTCCACTCGCTCGTGCCGGGAATGGTGAAGAGTTCATAGGTGCCCGCGGGGATTTCCGTCCCGTTGAGTTTCACGGGCGTGCTGAAGGAGATCTTCGTGGCCGTGTTGGCGCCCGTGCGCCAAACGTGGTCGTAGGGGACGAGGCCACCGAACACCTTGCGGCCCTTGGCGCCGGGGCGGTTGTACTCGATGCGGATGTCGGTGAGGCCGACGCGCTGGGTGACGGTGGCGTTCGGGCTGGCGGCGGGAAAATTGATGCGCGGGGTCTGGGCGTGAAGCCCGGCGGCGAGACAGAGGCCGCCCAAAACGGCGACGCACGTGCGGAACAAGTTGGTGTTCATGAGGGTGGGTAGGGGGTTCGCTGGATATAGCCAGAAGGAGGGAAAGAACAAGCATGCGCCTGCGGCATATGGCGCGCTATCAGTTGCGCAGGGGCAGGCGGACCGCAGTTGGCGTGACGGGGCAGGTTACTGATCCTGCCGACATGCGCTGCTCCGGGGATTTTCCCTACGTCAAGGCGGCGAGCACGGGCCAGTCGGCGGCGGGGAGGTCGTAGGTGCGAAGCTCGGCCAGCGTTACCCAGGCAAGGGCCACGTGTTCGAACGGGTGGGGTTCAGCGGACCCGGGCGCGAGATGACACACGAAGGGAATCATTTCGATGATCACAGTCTTGTAGTCGTGGATGAACGGGGTGAGCGCGCGGGTCGGGCGAATCTCGCAGCCGAGCTCCTCGCGGATTTCGCGAACGATGGCGGCGGCGGGGTCCTCGCCGGGCTCGACCTTTCCGCCGGGAAACTCCCACTTCAGCGGCAGCAGCTTATGGGGCGGACGCTGCGCGAGGAGGATGCGGTCTTCGCGCTGGATCACGGCGCAGACGACGGGAATGGGGACAGGAGTAAGCACGGGGGACGAATGGACAGGAATGGACACGAATCGGGAGCGGGGCTCCAGAGGAATCCGGGTGAATGGATCCTTCGCGCGACACGGATGATCCGAGCGACGTGCGGCACGACGCCCCGGCCCGGAGCATCTTGAAGGCCCGCGGGGCCGTGCAACTTTTCGGGGTCGGGGCGTGTTGTAATGCCATCAACCATGAAAACCTTTCTCAAAGTCATCCTGATCGCCGCCCTTTTGATCGTGGCGATCAAGCTCAGTCCCCTGCTCTTTGTCGGGGCCGTCGGCGGACTGATCGCCGCGGCGATCCTCGGCGTCATCGGTCTCTCGCTCCTCGCGGTGCTAGTGAGTGTGGTGATCGCCTTCGCGGTCGCGCTCTCGCCCATCTGGATCCCGGTGCTCGCGGTTGTCGGGATTGTGAAACTTTTCCGTCGGGAGGAGCCGAAAATCGTCACGGCCTGAACGACGGCAAGGGAAGCGGGGGGGGG
>JAEZDN010000067.1 GCA_023433275.1 Verrucomicrobiota bacterium | reverse complement strand
GTCTTGTCCTGCCAGTGAACGGAGGTGTTCTTGGCCTTGATCGTGATGCCCTTCTCCTTTTCGAGGTCCATCGAGTCCATCGCTCGCTCCTCGACGTGCTGGTTGGCGCGGAAAACCCCGCCTTCCTTCAGCAGTTTGTCCACGAGCGTGGTTTTGCCGTGGTCAACGTGTGCAATGATGGCGATGTTGCGGATGTTCGGGTTCATGGCGCGGACGCAGTTTTGTCGGAAAAAGGGTAGACGGTGCCAACCGCCCCAGGCGAAGGCAAGAGCGAAGCCCGGGCTTAACCCAATGACCAATGTTCAATGACCAGAGACCCGTGGGAAGCGCACTTCAGGCTTTCACACACTTGGGGCAGTGCCCGCAGCAGGCCGCGCGCCCCGACGTCACGTGAGCGACGAGCAGCCGATTCTTCATTGGTCATTGATCCTTGGTCATCCGTCATTCCGCGCGACAGCGCGGCGTTGTTCTTGCCCTGGCGGCGAGCGGACTGCCAATGTGGCTCTTTTTCCATGGCTTACGACTGGTTGAAAGGAGTCGCCGACGAGTACGACGTCATCGTGATCGGCAGCGGCCTGGGTGGTCTCACAGGTGCCAATGTGCTCGCCAAGGCGGGGCACCGGGTGCTGTTGCTGGAGCACCACTACCAGTTCGGAGGACTCGCGACGTGGTTTACGCGCAAGGGGGGGCACATCTTCGACATCTCCCTCCACGGGTTTCCGGTGGGCATGATCAAGTCGTGCCGCAAATATTGGACGAAGGAGATCGCGGACTCGATCGTTCAACTGAAGGACATCCGGTTCGTAAATCCGCAGATGGACGTCTGGACGACGTTCACGCGTGACGACTACACCCGCGTCCTTGTCGAACAGTTGAAGCTGGATCCGGCGCTGGTGGAGCGCTTCTACGACCACCTGCGGGGGATGAACTTCTACGACAACAACACCGAAACCACCGGTGAGATGTTCAACCGGTTTTTCCCGGGGCGTCCGGATGTGCACCGGCTGCTGATGGAACCGATCGCGTATGCCAACGGATCCACCTTGGATGACCCGGCGATCACCTACGGCATCGTTTTCTCCAACTTCATGGGCTCCGGGGTTTACACCTTCCGCGGCGGCTCAGACCTGCTGATCGAGAAGATGGTGGCTGAGTTGAAGAAGAACGGCGTCGAACTGAGAAAAAAGGTTCTGGTCGAGCGCATCCTTGTCGAAGAGCGCGAGGGCCGAAAAGTTGCCGCCGGAATCGTCGCCAAGGGCGGACGCGTGATCCGGGCAAAGGCCATCCTTTCCAACGCGAACATCAAGAACACGATCTTCAGTCTGGCGGGTGAGGAGAATTTCGCGCCCGACTTTGCCAGGGCCGCACGGGACGTGAGGATCAACTCGAGTTCCTGCCAGGTGTACCTCGGCATCCGAAAGGGGGAATCGATCCCGCACATCGGCGACCTCGTCTTCACCTCAGAAGCACCGGCGTTCAGCAGCTCGGAACTCACGGACCTCCACACCACCAGTCGCACGTTCTCTGTTTATTACCCGGAGACACGGCCCGGCTCTGACCGCTATACCGTCGTGGTCTCCTTGAACGCGCAGTATGCCGGATGGCAGGGATTGAGCGACGAAGCCTACGAATCCCACAAGGCGCGCCTGATCGAGGAGTCGATCGCCGCACTGGAGCGGTTCATTCCGGGAGTGAGGGCGAAGATCGACTGGAAGGAAGCGGCCACCCCTAGGACGATCGAGCGTTACACGACCCATTTTGGCGGTACGTCCTTTGGCACCAAGTTCGAAGGGCTGAAGGTCTCGATGGAGCTCTCCGGGCAACTGCCCGGCCTTTATCACGCAGGCTCCGTCGGCATCATCATGTCGGGCTGGCTCGGCACCATCAATTATGGCGTGATCGTCGCCAACCAGGTCGACAAGTTCATCGCGGCGCGCAAGCGTGCCGCGATGGCCGCCAGCTCCTGAACCTTTTCCCGTGACTGAAGTCGAAAAACTCATCCCGCACCGCCCGCCCTTTCTTTTCGTGGACGAGATTGTCTCGCACGAAGGCGAGACCCTCGTCGCTCGCCGCACCTGGCGCGCCGAGGAGGATTTCTACCGGGGGCATTATCCGAATGCCCCCATCACGCCGGGAGTGCTCCTGAGCGAGTCGGTCTTCCAAGCCGGCGCATGCCTGATGGCAAAGCTGATGGCCGGCGCCGCGGGCCAGGGCGGGGGAGTACCGCTGCTCAGCAAGGTTTCGGACATTCGCTTCCGGCTGCCGGTTTACCCGGGCGATACGGTGATCATCGAGGTGAAGCGAAAGGAAACCGTGGGCGATTTCCATTTCCTGACCGGAGTCATGAAAAACACCGAGGGAAAGAAGATCATGAACGTCGAGTTCGCCGTCGCGTGGAAAAAGCCCGAGGGCCAGGTCACCACGGCATGAGCGATTTCCTGAAGCTTTCCGGCAAGACCTTCCTCGTCCAGGGCGTGGCGAACCGGAAGAGCGTGGCATGGTTCATCGCCCGCTCCCTCGAGGAACAGGGCGCCCGGGTTGTTTTCGCCGTGCGATCCGAAGCGCGTCGGAAGTCGCTCGAAACCCTGCTCGGCGACCGGCCGGTTTTCATTTGCGACGTGGAGCAGGAGGGCGCCTGCCAAAAACTGGCCGCGGAAGTCGCGGCCGCCGGTTACGCCCCGCTGCACGGCCTGGTGCACTCGATCGCGTTCGCCAATTATAGCGAGGGATTCAAGACGTTCGCGGAGACCAAGCGGAAGGATTTCCTGCAGGCCACGTCGATCTCGGCCTTCTCGCTCGTGGAGCTGGCCGAGGCCTTCAAGCCGCATCTGGTGCGCAACGCCTCGGTCGTGACCATCGGCATTTCGTCGCTTCTCGTGACGCCTGACAACTACGGCTACATGGGTCCGATCAAGGCGGCGCTCGAGTCGTGCTCGCGTTTCCTCGCCAAATCGTTTGGCGCCTCCGGTTTGGAAGTGCGTTTCAACGTGGTGGGCTCCGGGCCGCTCAAGACGAGCGCGTCGGCCGGCATTCCGGGCTATTTGGAGAGCTATTTGTTCGCCGAGAAACTCACCTTTCGAAAGCGCAACCTCGACACCCAGGAAGTCGCCGATGTGGCGGTCTTCCTCCTGAGCGAGCGCAGCAGCGGGCTGAACGGCACGACGCTGGTCGTCGACGCGGGGCTCGGGAGCAATTATTTCGACAAGGAAATCATCCGGCTGGCGATGCGGCCGGAGAAATAAGCCATGCGCTTCAAGCACGCCTGCATCGAATCGCTCGCCGTGGCGCTGCCCGACGAGATTTGGACCTCAGCCGCGATTGAGGAGCGGCTGAAGCCCCTCTACGACCGCCTCAAGCTGCCGGCCGGCCGCCTCGAACTAATGACCGGCATCAAGGAACGCCGCATGTGGGCGGCGGGCACGCGCCCGTCCGACGCCAGCGCTGCCGCGGGCCGGAACGTGCTCCGCCAATCGACGCTGAAGGCCGCCCAAATGGAAGTGTTGATTCACTCGGCTGTTTGCCGCGACATGCTCGAGCCGGCGACCGCGTCGTTCGCCCATCACAAGATTGGACTGGGGCCAAACTGCCAGGTATTCGACCTGTCGAACGCGTGCCTGGGTTTTCTGAATGGCCTCGTGACGCTCGCCGCGATGATCGATTCCGGCCAGATCAAGTGCGGGATGGTGGTGTCGGGTGAAAACGGACGCCCGCTGGTGGATCGCACGATCAAGCATCTCATCACTGCGCCGCTCGACCGGAATGCGATCAAGCCATTCTTCGCGAACCTGACGATCGGTTCCGCGGCCGTTGCCGCCGTGGTTTGCCACGAGGACTTGATCCCCGCGGGCGCCGCCAAGCATCGGCTGCTGGCCGGGGCCGTGCTCGCGGATACCCGTCACAGCGAGTTGTGCCAGGGGGACAGCGAGGGGGACGCGTTGGTCATGGAGACCGATTCCGAGCAATTGCTGCTGGCGGGGGTGGAGGTCGCCCAGCGCACGTGGAAGGCCTTCGAGGCCGAAACGGGTTGGAATCAGGCCACGCCGGATCGCGTCATCACGCACCAGGTTGGCACGATGCATCGCCGCAAACTCTACGAAACAGTGGGCCTCGACCTGGCGAAGGATTTTTCGAGTTTTGAAACGCTCGGCAACACGGGCTCCGCGGCGTTGCCGTCGACGCTGGCGCTCGCGGTGGAACAGCGCGCTTTGCGGACCGGGCAAAAGGCCGCGCTGCTCGGCATCGGCAGCGGGTTGAATTCATTGATGCTGGCGGTGGAATGGTGAGATCGAATTCCAAATGAATCCCCACAACCGTCATCCTGGGCAGAGCGAACGATCCAAGCATGTGACCGCTCGCTTGGATTCCCGTGGATCCGTCGCTGCGCTCAGGACGACGGGAAGGAAAGAGGGGATATGACTTCGCGTGAATTACCCCCTTGGTTGCGCGAGCTGTATCCCTTCGAACCCAAGCGGTTCGACACCGGATCCGGACAACTGAGCTATGTGGACGAGGGGCAGGGCGACGAGGCCGTCCTGATGGTGCACGGCAATCCGACGTGGTCGTTTTTCTACCGCGATGTCGTGCGCGCGCTGCGCGGTCGGGTGCGGTGCATCGTGCCGGATCATCTCGGGTGCGGGTTGTCCGACAAACCGCAGGAATACGACTACACGCTGCCGAACCATGTCGCGAACCTGGGCCGGCTGATTGATTCGCTGGCGCTGCGGAAGGTTCACCTGATCGTGCACGACTGGGGCGGACCGATCGGTCTGGGCACGATGCTCCCGCGATCGGACAAACTCGGGAAAGTGATCATTCTGAACACGGCGGCCTTTGCGGACACGGTAATACCGGCAAGAATCCGGTTTTGCCGCGTGCCGGTGATCGGGGAGATCGCGGTGCGCGGCTTCAATGGATTTGCCTGGCCGGCGACGTGGATGGCGGTGACGAAGCCGCTGGCGCCGGCGGTGAAGGCCGGGTTTCTGTTTCCATACGATTCCTGGGCCAACCGGATCGCGACGCACCGGTTCGTGCGGGACATTCCGCGCGGCCGGGGTGCACCGAATGATCAGGCGCTCGCCAGGATTGAGCAGGCGTTGCCGATGCTGGTGGGGAAGTCCGTGCGGATTATCTGGGGCGGTCAGGATTTCTGTTTCAATCGGCACTACTTCAACCGCTGGAGATCAATCCTGCCGCAAGCGGAGGCCGATTATCTGGATCACGCCGGGCATTATCTCCTCGAAGACGCAGGGGGGAAGGTAATCCCGGCCATCGAACGGCACTTGGGCGTGTGAGGGCGCTGCGTGGATTGGAATCTCAGAGTTTCGAATGAGAGGTTCTTCGGTCAGCAATCGGGAAACATCCACAGGATTGCGCGATAATCCATTATAGACATAAGCTATATTGTGCCGGAATACGGGGATTCGAACCCGTTGGTCGCCCCGGGTGATAACCCGGCCTTGAACCGTGTGCTTATCGCGCCGGGCCCCAGCGCTTGGTAAACGGATAATAGATGAAAAGCGGACGGCCCACGACGTCCTTCTCAGGCACGAAGCCCCAGACCCGGCTGTCGGCGCTATTGAGCGAATTGTCGCCCATCGCAAAATAAGAACCTTCAGGAACGACCAAGGGCTGGTCGGCGCTCAAATAAGGGCCGCCCGTGTCGAAATAGCCGCGATACAAGCCCTCGCGACGCGCGTTCATGTCGAAGGCGTCGGAACCGGTGATGGGCGCGCCATTGCGCATGAGGACCGGCGGACGGATTTCCAGCGTGTCGCCAGGCACGCCGACGAGACGCTTCACGTAATACTGGCTGATCTGGTTGCCCGCCGCGTCCTTCATGCCGGCGTGGTCAATGTTCTGGGTCTTGAAGACGAAGCCCGAGCCAACCTTGGGTTCAAAGAAGTTGTAGCTGACGCGCTCCACGAAAAGCAGGTCGCCGGTCAGAATATCGAACGAGAGGATTTCCTCGCCCCGGCGCACGGTCTTTCCCGTCGGGACCCAATAGACGCGCGCCTCGACCCGCTGCCCGCCATTGATGACTTCCATCATCGACGATTCGAGCGCCGCCGAGCCGTTGAGCTTCTGTGCAGTCAGGTAGAGGCCGTTCCGCTTGCCGTCGAAAAGGGCTTTTTCGAGCACTTCATTGTAGCCGACCTCCGACCGGGCCCAATCCGCCGGCACGGTCAACTTGACCGGTTTGCCGCCGACCATGGCCGTGTACTCCCGCATGAGCGTGGGAAAAACAAACATGCTGCGACCGGACTTTTCCGAATACGCCGGCGCACCGTTGCGGAAAATCGGAATCATCACTTCCCCGTCGGCTGGCGCCTCGAGCGTGTAGTTTCTCGCCCCCAGGCCGATCAGGCGCGCCAGCCTTCTTGCCGGGCCGGGTTCCTCGCCATGCTCGAAGGTTTCCGCCGTCATCCCATAATAGCTGGGCCACATGGAATTCGTGGGAATCTTGAATGGCTGCACGAAATACGCGCGAAGGCCGAGGATCACGATGGCCGCAACCAGGAAGAATTCCACATTCTCCACGAGCGAGCCGGTCGGATAAACGCGGCCGCCGCATTCCCGCATCGTCGACTCGAGCGCCTCCAGGGCCGGCTTCAACTCGCCGGTGCCCGCCTTCTGCCGGACCAGATTCCGCACCGCCGCCGCCTGCCCGGCCAGCCGCTCGGTCTGCTCCGGCTTCAGCTGGTCACGCCGATAGTCGAGGACGCGTTGCGCCATTTCCAGCCAGTGGGCGGCGCTGCGGCGCAGCTTGGAATCCTCGGAACGGAGGAAATCGAACACGGGAACGCGGGGTTAGCTGTTGGTTTTCAAGACCTGAATGAAGGCGTCAGGTGGGATCGAAACGCGGCCGATTTGTTTCATCTTCTTTTTGCCCTCCTTCTGCTTGTCCAGGAGCTTGCGCTTGCGGCTGATGTCGCCGCCATAGCACTTCGCCGTGACGTCCTTTCGCATCTCGCGAACGTTGTCGCGCGCGATGATCTTGCCGCCGATGGCGGCCTGGACCGCGATCTTGAACATCTGCGGGGGGATGATGTCGGCGAGCTTCTCGCACAGCGCCCTGCCCTGCCCCTCGGCCTTGCTGCGATGCACGATGCTCGCGAACGCGTCGACCGGATCCTGGTTCACCAGGATGTCCATGCGCACGAGGTCCGAGACCCGGTATTCACCGAGTTCATAGTCCATCGAGCCATAGCCGCGCGTGATGCTCTTCAACCGGTCATTGAAATCCACGAGGATTTCGTTGAGCGGCAGCGTGCAGGTCAGCATCACGCGGCTGCCGTCGAGCGTGTCGGTGTGGTCGACCGAGCCGCGCTTTTCCATGATCAGGCCCATGATGTCGCCGAGAAACTCGTTGGGCAAATGGATCGACGCCTTGATGGTCGGCTCGCTCATTTCCTCGATCGAGGCGGGATCCGGCAGGTTGACCGGGTTGTCGACCTCGATCACGTCGCCGTCGTGCTTCTTCACCTTGTACACCACGCTCGGGTACGTGGAGATGATCTCCACATCATACTCGCGGCGGATGCGCTCCTGCACGACTTCCATGTGCAACAGGCCGAGGAAACCACACCTGAAACCGAAGCCCAGCGCGACCGAGCTCTCGGAGGAATAAATCAGGGCCGAGTCGTTGAGCCGCAGCTTGCCGAGCGCGACCTTGAGTTTCTCGTAGTCGTCGGACTCAAGCGGATAGAGGCCGCAATACACCATCGGCCGCACTTCCTTGTAGCCGGGAAGCATCTCCTCCGCGGGTTTGTTGGCATGCGTGACCGTGTCGCCGATCTTGATCTCGTCGGTGCTCTTGATGTTGCTGACAATGTAACCGACATCACCCGGCCCGAGCTGCGCGACCTTCTCCATGCCGGGCCGGAACACACCGACTTCCTTCACCTCGCCCCTCTGGCCGGTGCTCATCAGCATCATCATCTCGCCGGCCTTCAACGTGCCGGAAAACACGCGCATGTATGAAATCACGCCGCGGTAGGAGTCGTATTTCGAATCGAAGACCAAACCACGCAGCGTCGGGTAATCGGTCCAGCGCGGCGGCGGGATGCGTGTCACCACAGCCTCGAGGATGTCCTCGATGCCGATCCCTGACTTGCCGCTGGCGAGGATGGCTTCCTCGGCCGGGATCGTGAGGATGTCCTCGAGCTGCTTCATGCAGAGTTCGAGGTTCGCACTCGGCAGGTCGATTTTGTTGATCACCGGGATGATCTTCAGGCCCTGCGCAAAAGCCAGGTGGGCGTTGGCCACGGTCTGGGCCTCGACGCCTTGGGCGGCGTCGATCAACAGCAACGCACCTTCGACGGCTGCGAGTGAGCGGGACACCTCGTAGGCAAAATCGACGTGGCCGGGCGTGTCGGTCAGGTGCAGCTTGTAGGTCTTCCCGTCCTTGGCCGGGTAGCTCATGACCACCGGGTGCATCTTGATCGTGATGCCGCGCTCCTTCTCGAGATCCATCGAGTCGAGGTGCTGGTCGGTCATCACGCGTTTCGTGATCGTGGCCGTATATTCGAGCAGGCGGTCGGACAGCGTCGTCTTGCCGTGGTCGACGTGGGCAATGATGCAAAAATTGCGGGTGAGAGGCGCGGAGGACATGCTTCAGGCGTTGGGTAGGTCCGCGTATTCGGCGAAGGATTTCACGATCCAGGTTTTCTCGGTGCGCTTGGCCAGCCCGGCGAGGACGGCACCCGGGCCACACTCCCAAAATTCAGTGGCGCCGGCCGCCTCCGCGCTGCGCATGCAATCCTCCCAAAGCACGGAGGAGACAACCTGTTTGACGAGTGCCTCGCGGATTTGGGACGGCTCGCTCACCGCCTGGCCGGTGGTGTTGGTGAATACCGTGAATGCGGGAGTCTTGAATTCCACTCCCGCCAGGAACGTCGCGAACTCCTCACGGGCCGGCTCCATCAGGCGGCTGTGGTACGCACCGGCGACATTGAGCGCGATGACGCGTTTCAGGCCCTTTTCCTTGGCTGCGGCGACCAGGGCGTCCACCCGGGTCTTTTCCCCGGAGACAATGATCTGGCCTGGCGCATTGAAGTTGGCCGCCTGGATGTCGAATTCCGCGCACAATTCCTGCACGCGCGCCCGTTCCTCGCCAATGATCGCGGCCATGCCGCCCGTCGAACGCTCGCAGGCCACCTGCATGAGCCGACCGCGCTCGGCGACGACCTTCAGCCCCGTTGAAAAATCAAAAACCCCGGCGGCGGTCAGCGCGGTGACCTCGCCCAGGCTCAGGCCGCAGGCCATGCCGGGCTGGACAGAAATCCCCTTCTCGCGCAATGCCGCCAGAACCGCCAACCCATGCACGTAAAGCGCTGGCTGGCAGACCTTCGTTTGCGTGAGGTCGGTTTCCGGGCCTTCAAAACTAACTTTGCTCAAGCTCCACCCCAGCACCCGGTCGGCCTCATCATAAAGAGCCCGCGCCGCCGCGGAACCTTCATAAAGCGACCTGCCCATTCCCACTTTTTGGGCGCCTTGACCTGCGAAAAGGAGTGCCAGTGACATAGATGAAAGGGTCGGTTAAACCGCCCTCGCTGGCAAAAACCAAGTCCTAAAATTTCTTCAACTGCGGGAAGTACTTCTTGTCGTCCGCCGCCGGCGGAGGAAGGACTTTTCGCGTTGCCGCTGCCGGCTCAGGGTCGGGGTGAAAGAGCGGCGTGGAGATGGGAGGCGTCGACGTCTGCGGGGCCAGCGCGGTCATTGGGTCGGCGGTGGGCACGAACGGTCCCGAGGGAGTCTGACCGAGCGGGATTCCGTCGGCGTCGGGCAGGTACGGATTCGATTGGGGAGCGGAGTCGCGGCCCCCTTGCGTATCGCCCCGCGCCGCGCCGACAGAGACCGTGGAAAAAGTCACGGACGAGCCTCCCCCACCAACGGAGACGGGCGCGGTCGGCGACGCCCGCTTCATTTCGCCCAGAAGCTGATCCTTCACGGGTGACGGTGCCATCCAGCCCTGGAGGAACGGAGCGAAGGCGTTGGGCTGAGGCGTGCGCGGCGGCTTGTCCGCGGTCTTCGCGTCATCGGCCTTCTTCTGTTCATCGTAGAGCCGGAGCAGGAAAGTCGGATCATCGCGGTCGACCGCCGGGCGACTCTCCATTGCCGGGCTCGGCGTGGCCGACGCGGCTTCCGAAGTGCCCTTCGCTTTCTCGTCCCGCTCTTTTTCCAGCCGGGCCATGCCGTCGATCAGCCAGTTTTCCTGGGCCTCCTTCTTCTCCTGGGCTTCGCGCTCCCGCTTCTTCTGCTTTTCCCGCTGCCGTTCGGCCGAAGGCAGCTCGGTTGAAAGTTGCAGGGTCGGCGTGGTCGTCTTCAACGCATCGGCCGCGGTGGGGCCGGCCTGACCCGGCCGATCGGTTTTGAGCCGCTGCAGCTCCTGCTTCGTGCCCGATAGAGGCGCGTCCGCCTCGGCCGCCTTGGCTACCGGCGTGACGGTGGCCGTGGCCGCGGAGAGGACGACGAGGACAAGCGCACGCTTCATCAACTCTTGAAGAAGATGCCCTTGAGGTTCATTTCAAGCGCGGCGGGATTTGGGGAAAAGCGCAGGCCGTCGGCCTTGCTGATCTTCCCCTCCTTGATGAGGCGATAGAGATCCTTGTTGAACGACTTCGAGCCTGAGTCGCTGCTGGCCTCGAGGAGCTGCTGGATCTTGTCGTTGTGACCGTCGAGGATCAGATTGCTCACAGTGGCATCGGCGATGAGGATCTCGTGGGCGGCGAAACGGCCGCCGCCTTCCAGCGCGGGGATGAGTTTCTGACAGATGAACCCGCGCAAGGTGCCGGCGATCTGCCGGCGGGCCTGCTCGATCTGGTCCGGCGGAAAGAACTCGAACAGGCGCGTCAGCGATTGTTTCACCGTGGCGGCGTGCATCGTCGAAATGACGAGGTGCCCCGTTTCCGCCGCCGAAATCGCGGTCTCGAACGTCTCGCGATCGCGCATTTCACCGATCAGGATGATGTCCGGGTTCTGGCGCAGCACCGACTTGATCGCCAGTTCGAAGCTCGGCACATCGAGCCCGATCTCGCGTTGTTGGAACAGGGATTTCTCGTCGCTGAAGGTGTATTCGATCGGGTCCTCGATGCTGACAATGTGCTTGTCGAGGTTGTGGTTGATCCAGTTCAGCATGGCCGCCATCGTCGAGCTCTTGCCGGAGCCGGTAGCGCCGCAGACGAGGAGGATGCCGTCCTTGGCCTGGGCCATCTTGATGAAGGTTTCGGACTCGATCTTCAGTTCCTCGAAGGTCGGCGGGCGGCTCTTGATGTGACGAAAGACAATGCTGACCAGCCCGCGCTGGTGAAAGGCGTTCACGCGGAAGCGGCCAATGTCGTCCGCGGCATACGCGTAGTCGACCTGGCCGTCCTTTTCCCACTTGTCGCGGAAGATCCGCGGCACCGTTTCCTCCACGAAGGCCTGGGCGTGCTCGCAGCTGATCGGATCCATTTCAACCGAACGAAGACGACCGCCGAGGCGCAGGTATCCGGGGCGCTCGGACTTGATGACGATGTCGCTCGCGCCGCTTTCCACAGCCAGCTTAAGCAGATCGTTAACTATTTCGGTATGAAGTGTCGTGCTCATGAAATTTTATGCGTGAACCGCCCTTGAAGCTGTGCTTTGCCTACAGGCGAACCATGTACCGTTCAAGGTAACTTTCCCATGAATCGCCCCCGCATCTTCACCGGCACCTACACCGCGATCGTCACGCCCTTCCGGAACGGAGCCGTGGCCTATGACGAGCTGAAGAAACTGGTGAACTTCCAGATCAAGGGCGGCATCAGCGGGCTGGTGCCCGTCGGTACCACGGGCGAATCGCCGACCGTCTCGCACGAGGAACACCTCGACATCGTCCGCGCCACGATCGAGGCCGCGCGCGGACGCGTGCCGGTGATCGCGGGCACGGGATCCAATTCCACGCGCGAGGCGATCGAGATGACGAAGGCGGCCGACGACGCCGGCGCCGATGGCATGCTGCTCGTGGCGCCTTACTATAACCGCCCGACGCAGGAGGGACTGTTCCGCCATTTTTCCGAGATCGCCGAGGTCACGGCCAAGCCGTTGGTCCTCTACTCCATTCCCGGGCGCTGCGGCGTCGAGATCGGCGTGCAGGTCATTGAGCGCCTGCGGGCCAGGTACCCGCACATCGCACACATCAAGGAAGCAGGTGGCAGCGTCGACCGCGTCGACCAGATCCTCTCCGCGCTCGGCAATGACATGACCGTGTTGAGCGGCGACGACAGCCTCACCCTGCCCTTCATGTCCGTCGGCGCCAAGGGCGTCATCAGCGTCGCGAGCAACCTCTATCCGCGGGAAGTCGGCCGCCTCGTCGCGCATGCGCTCGCCCACGACTATCCGAAGGCCCGCGCGGTTCATCGCCGCCTCTACCCCGTGTTCAAGGCGATCTTCGTCGAATCGAATCCGGTCCCGATCAAGGCCGCCATGAAACGCGCCGGCATCATCGGCTCGGAGGAAGTCCGCCTCCCGCTGGCGCCGCTCACCAGTGCCGGCCGCGAGGTGCTGCTCGGCGCGCTGAAGGAGCTCGGTCGCTGAGCCATGAGCCTCAGGATTCTCCTCAACGGCTCGAAGGGACGCATGGGCCAGGCGATCGCCGCCGCGGCCGGTGGCATGAACGCCACGATTTCTGCGGCGCTCGACGCGGGCGATGATGTCTCGGCGCACCTCGCTGGTTGCGACGTGATCATCGATTTCAGTTCGCATCATGCCACGCGCGCCCTGTTGGAACTGGCGTCGGCGCAGCGCAAGCCGATCATCATTGGCACCACCGGCCATGATGCCGGGGAAAAGGCCCAGCTGCTCTCCTTGGCCGCGAAGGTTCCCTGCGTCTGGGCGGGCAATTTTTCCGTGGGCGTCAACCTCCTGTTCGCGCTCACGCGCCGCGCCACCGCCGTGCTCGGGGCTGACTACGACACCGAGGTGATCGAAATGCACCATCGGTTCAAGAAGGACGCGCCCAGCGGCACGGCCGCCCGCCTGCTCGAAATCATCCTGGAGGAGCGCAAGCTCTCCGCCGAGGCGTTGCGGCATGGTCGTTCGGGCATCACCGGCGAGCGCCAGCCGACCGAGGTGGGCGTGCATGCCCTGCGCGGCGGCGACGTCGTGGGCGATCACACCGTGCTTTATGCCGCATTGGGCGAGCGCGTGGAACTGACTCACAAGGCTTCCGACCGCGGCATTTTTGCCCGCGGGGCAATCCGCGCGGCACATTGGGTCGTCGACCGGCCGGCCGGGGTGTACGACATGCAGGACGTGCTCGGGCTCAAATGATCACGAGCGTTTCCGGCACCCTGGTTTCCGCGACGCCCTTGAGTGCGGTCATCGAGACCGGCGGGCTGGGTTACGAGATCAGCATCCCGGTCACGACCGCCGAGAGGCTCCCCTCCCCCGGGCAATCCGCGAAACTCCACACGCTGGCGGTGTACCGCGAGGACTCGCAGACGCTATATGGCTTCGCGGCCGCGGAGGAGCGCGACTTCTTCCGCTTGCTCGTGGAAAAGGTCACGGGCGTCGGGCCGAAGATGGCGCTGAGCGTGATGAGCAAGCTTTCGCTGCCGACCTTGAAGTCGGCCATTGCAACCGGTGACGTCGGTCTCCTGGCCAAGTGCCCGGGCATCGGGCGCAAGACCGCCGAGCGCCTGGTCATTGAGCTGCGCGACAAGCTCAACCCCGCTGACCTGGCGCAGGTGGCGGCGCGCACCGCGTCCGGCGAAGGAACCACCCCGCCGGCGGACAGCCGGGTCAATGACGCCGTGCTGGCGCTCACGGCGCTGGGTTACAAGGCGGCGGATGCCGACAAGGCGGTGCGGCAAGCTTGGATCGCCCTCGGGGCTTCCGCGACGACGGAAGCCCTGATCAAGAAGGCGCTGGGTTGAGGACCAGCCGCTCTCGGCATGCGATAAAGTCACCGCCGGGACACAAGGCGCGTGGGCGATCTCCGAACCGGGCACGAAAAAGGCGGGGCAATCGCCCCGCCTGATGGATCTTGAAACCGTGAGCGTGAACCGCGTCGATCAGCGAATAAACTGGAACGCGGCCGACTCAGCCTGCTGTTGCGCCGAAGTGGGCGTTGGCTGACTGCGGAAAATCCGCGCCTCCTGGGCCGTGAGCGCACGCTTCGAGTCGAACATGTCGTCGTTGAACAGCGGTTGGATGCGATCGATGTGGAGGCGCTCGGTGTAGAACGCGCGTTCCTCGTCCTGTTCGCGCAGGGCCGTGAGCATGGCGGCATAATCCGGATTGGTCGTCGCGCTGTTGCGAAGGCTGACCAGACCCGGTTCGGCCCGGCTGGCGCTCTCCGCGGGGGCCACCGGGTTCTCGTTGACGGCGATCGCCGGCGGGGTGACCGCCGCGAGCACGGGCGATCCGCTGGCCGCGGAGTTCTCCTGACCTGGCCGCAGGAACACCAAGGCAAGGCACGCGGCGACGGCGGCGCCGCCTCCGTAATAGGCCCAGGCCGTGCGGCGGCGACGGGTCTCGAAACGCTCCACCACGCCCCGCGGGCCGCCGGCGGGAACCGGCTGTTCGGCGGCGACAGTACGGAAGCTTTCGTACACCACCTTGGTGGCCGTGTGGATCTGGCAATACTGGCGATAGATCGCCTGCCGCTTGGGCTGACGCTGGATCTCAGCCTCGAGTTCGGCGGTCTCGGCCGCGGTGATCTGGCGGTCGATATAAAGATTCAAGAGTTCGATGAAGCGGCTGTCTTTCATGGCTGAAATTCCCCCCCTAGTTTCTCGCGCAGGCTCTCGCGGGCCCGGGCGATGCGGCTTTTGACGGTGCCGACGCTGATGTTAAGGATCTCGGCGATCTCCTCGTAAGCGAGGTTCTGCACATTGCGCAGGATGAGAATCTCGCGGTGTTTCTCATTCAATTCCTCCATGCACTCGGCCACGCGGCCCACAAATTCCTGGGTGACGGTGGCGTCCTCGGGTGTCTCCTGCTCGGCGGGAATGAGGTCGGCGAGCGTCGAATTGTTCTCATCGCCCAACGGCGCGTCGAACGACACGGACTTGTCGCGCTTGCGACGCCACCAGTACCAGTACCGGTTTCGCGCCAGATTCGTGGCGATCTGGTAGAGCCAGGTCGAGAACGCGGAGTCCCCCCGGAAATTCACCAAGCCGCGATGGGCGCGGATGAACGCGTCCTGCGTGACTTCCTCGGCATCCTGCTGATTGCGCAGGAGCTGGTTGGTCATCGCATAGATTCGGTCCCAGTAACGGGTTACCAGTTGGTCGAACGCCGAGGTATCGCCGCCCTTAAAGCGGTCCACCAGCATGCGGTCTAGGGCGACTTCTTGGGCCTTGGCGGTCATGTGCTCAGGCTCGTTCTGATCCGGAAATTTGAGAATTGTTCCCACGACTATCTTTTGGAGTTCCAGAGGTTGAGACGGTTAAGACGGCGCGGTCAATGCCGGGTTGCGCGCTCAATTTGCGCAATTAATCCTTGCCATGCCCCGCACCTGAAAAACTATCTGCGGTTTGGGTGCGCCTTGGGGCGATAGCTCAATGGTAGAGCAGTTGCCTTTTAAGCAATTGGTTCTGGGTTCGAATCCCAGTCGCCCCACCACCCTTGGAGCCCCTGGGGCCCTTCCCACTCTTGCATTGTAATTTGCCCCAGCGTGTGGAGAGTCCTGACTTCAGTTGGTCTTAGGGCCCTTTACCCATCCCACGCCCCCCCGTGCCACCCGTTCAAACCGCCAAACGCATCGTCATCATCGAGGACCACACCGCCATCCGCGAAATGCTCGCGGAAATTCTGCGGGTCGATCCCGCCTACCGGATCGTGGGCGAAAGTGGTGAGGGACAACAGGCTTGCCAGCTCTGCCTGGACTTGAAGCCCGACTTGATCGTGCTCGATGCGCGTCTGCCTGGGCTTAGCGGCGTCGATATCCTGCGCCGGATCAGCAAACAGCTCAAATCCACCCGGGTGATGGTCTTTTCCGCGTATGAAAGCCCCGCGCTCGTGCGCGAGATGCTTGAAGCCGGCGCGCATGGCTTTGTCGAGAAAACGGCCGGCCTCGGCGAGTTCAAGAAGGGCCTCGAGACCATCGCGAACGGCGGGACTTATTTCGGACCAGGCGTCGCCGCCCTCCTCCGCACAGTCGTGGCAAACAAGACCCCCGGAACCGGCATCGAAACGCTGACCGATCGGGAACGCGAAATCCTCAAACTCGTGGCCGAGAGCTATAGCACGAAGGAAATCGCCCAGAAGCTCGGCATCAGCGTCAAGACCGTCGACAACCATCGCACCAATTTGATGCGCAAGCTCGACCTGCATGACGTCGCCAGCCTGACGCGATATTCCCTTGAGATCGGGCTGATCGACCATCGGGCCCAAGCCTGATCCCCGTCGTTGCCCCTCAACTGTTTAGTTCTTGCGCGGCCGTGATGATTATCCAATAACCGCGCCCACACCTTTTCGCCTCAAAATGAAGCCTCTTTCCAAAGTCCTCTGCCTCGCGCTGGCCGCCGTTGCGCTGCTCCTCAGCGCCTGCACCAAGAAGCCGGTCCGTCCCGATCCGACGACCACCGCCATGGGCCCGGGACTTAACGACGGGATCGATCCCACCGCGATCGCTCTGCCCGGTGAAGGCATCAATCTGGAGGGTCGTGATCTTGGCGCTTCGCCCGATGCCGCCAACCTGAGCGTTGTTGAACCCATTTACTTCGCCCTCGACCGCTTCGCCGTCGCTCCGGCCGAGCGTCCCAAACTGCAGGCCGCGCTCCAGTGGTTGTCGGCCAACCCCGACAAGAATCTCGTGCTGATGGGCTATTGCGATTGGCGCGGCACGGCCGAATACAACCTGGGCCTCGGCGAGAACCGCGCCAACTCCGTGAAGCGCTATCTTGTTTCCCTCGGCGCCGACGCGTCGCGCCTTGAGACCCTCTCGAAGGGATCCACCGAGGCCAAACAAGGCGGCTCCGAATCCGAATGGGCCAAGGATCGCCGGGTTGATTTCGTCGAGCTGAAGAAAAACTAAGACCCCTTCCATTTTAGAAACTCGAAGCCGCGGTGTTTTCCGCGGCTTCGCTGTTTTTGGCCATCGACCATCGCATCACGGGAACCATGCAGGTGGAGCACGATTCCGCAGCGGGCGCGGTCGGACTCAGGGGCGTGGCTCGTCCACGCCCTTGGTTCCCGCAGCGAGGAAAGGGCGCGGTCGAGTCGCGCCCCTGCATCCGACTGCATATTTCCGGATCAGCGTTCGTAATCTGCCTGCCCATGCGTGCGCAAAATGCGCGCGGTGCAACCTTCGCCCTGCCGGACGCGGATCAGCTCAGCCACTGGCCATGGCCTTCAGCATGCGCTCCGACATTTCGATGCCTTTCTCCATCACGCCAAGATGGAAGCTCTCGTTCGGCGCGTGCAGATTATCTTCCGGCAGGAACAACCCCGGCATGATCGCGTCGAGCCCGAGCACTTCCTTCAAATCGGCAATCAGCCCTACGCTCCCACCTTCCCGCAGATAGAGCGGTGGTTTGCCCCAGACCGCCGTCACGGCCTGATCGAGGGCACGGAACCCCCGCGCCAACACCGGCGACTGGTCCCGGGGCGTATTCGACCGGTCCGGCGGAATCGCGACGTAGGGTGTCGCATGATGCTGCTCGGTAATCACCATGCTGAGGCCCTTGGGGCAACGCGCCCGGATCCCGTCGAACAGCCTTTGCTTCAGCCGGTCTGGCGTCTGGTTCGGCACGAGCCGGCAAGTGATCTTAACCCTGGCCTTGCTGGGAATGACGGTCTTGGTGCCCTCGCCCTGATAACCGCCGCTAAAGCCGTTGAATTCCAACGTCGGCAAAAACCGGATCGCCTCGAACGGCGTGTACCCAGGGGGCGTGTGAAACTCCTTGATCCCCAAAAAGGCGGCGTAGTCAGACTCCTTCAGCCCGAGCGCGGCCAGTTGTTCCCGCTCCCAAGGCTGCGGTTCGACGACGTCGTCGTAGAATCCCGGCAGATTCACGCGGCCGTCCGGCGTGTGCAGCGACGCGCAAAGCTCGGCGAGTCCCTGCAGAGGATTCATCAACACGCCGCCGTGCATGCCGGAGTGGAGATCTGATTGGGGTCCGGTGAGCTCAACCTCGAACGCCACGAGACCGCGCAGGCCCACCGTGACGACCATCTGGTCGGGGTTCGGAATGCCGGTGTCCGAGAGATAGACGAAGTCGGCGCGCAACTTCTCCTTGTTCGCCTCGAGGAAGGTCTTGAAATTCTTGCTGCCGATCTCCTCCTCGCCTTCCACCACGAACGTGATTCGCAACGGCAGGTTCGGATTCTTTTCCAGCAGCCGGGCCACCGCGGCCAGATGAACCATGAGCGGCCCCTTGTTGTCGGCCGTCCCGCGTCCATAGATTCGTCCATTCCTGATCGTGGGTTCGAAGGGGGGCGTCTGCCACAGCCCCAGCGGATCGGGCGGCTGGACATCATAATGCCCGTAAATCATCACATGCGGCCAGGCAGGGTTGTCACCGCGCTTGGCGACGATCACCGAATGGAGCGCGGTGGGAACCACTTCGACCGCAAAGCCCATTTCAGCGAGCAAGCCGGCCACGAATTGCTGGGCGCCGAGCATGCCGGCCTTGAATTGCGGATCGGCCGAGACGCTCGCGTGCCGCACGTATTCCTTCAGTTTTTCAACGGGATCAAACATGACGCAATCTGGCGCATAACGCGCCCGCGCGCTAGCCGGAACTTCGGGCGCGGATAATTCGCGGCCCGCCGCCTGCCGTTTTCAGTATCTCGCGCGCGCCTGCTCGTACAGGGGCATGACCTCCGGCATCGCCCGCTGGAGCGCGGCGATGCGCTCGGCGTCGGGCGGGTGCGTCGAGATCCATTTCCACGGTTGCTTGCCATCCTTCGCCGCCGCCATTTTCCGCCAGAAAGTGATGGCCTCGCGCGGATCGTAGCCGGCCTTGGCGGCATAGCGGATGCCGATGTAGTCCGCCTCGGTTTCATTGCCGCGGGAAAAAGCCAGCGTGACGCCCGTCGCGCCCGCGCCGTACAGCGTGCGTGCGATGTTCTGGTACTCGGTGTCCTTGGTCGCCACCTCGACACCCGCGCCGACGAGGCCGGCCACCACGCTCTGGGACATGCGCTCGGCACCGTGGCGCGCGGTCACATGCGCGATTTCGTGACCGATCACCGTGGCCACCTCGTCATCCGAGGAGGCGAGCGCGAGCAAGCCGGTGTACACGCCAACCTTCCCGCCCGGCAGGGCGAAGGCGTTGACCGTCTTCGCGTCATCGAACACCACGAACTCCCATTGCGCGCCCGGGAGCGCATTCCCCACGGCGTCCGCAATCCTCTGGCCAATGCGCCGCACGCGGGCGTTGGCCTCGACATCGGTGGAGACCTTCTCCTTGGCGCGAATATCCGCGAACGCGGAGACGCCCATTTGCAATTCTTCGTTGGGGGAAACGATCATGAGCGAACGCCGGCCGGTTTCCGGAACGGTGTAACATCCGGCGAGCACGAGCAGCGCAGCCAAGGGTGCCCAGAGGAGACGGGTTTTCATGGCGAGGAACATAGAAGTCTAGACCCGCCCGCCAAGGTTAAGTTCGGTCGCGAGCTTCATCTCCTGCCCAGGAGGCTCAGCGCATTCGCCGCCCAGATTCCGTCTTCCGCCCCTGCCCTCCGGGCCTCGCGGACAAGTCCACCGATCTCCGCCGTCCCTCCCTGCTGCGGATAAAGCACCAGCGGGTAATCAGAGCCGAACAGCACGCGTCCGGGGGGCGCTTTGCCCCAGACCTCCGCCCCGTACAACAAGGGCGATGCCGCCGTGTCGAACCACACGTTCGGCAGCGCGGCCTCCGCGGCCCACGCCAAGCCGCCACCCCAGTGCGCGAGGATGAATTTGGTCCCGAGGAATTCCCGCGCCAGGCGGATAAAATCCGGCAGCGGTGTGGCCACTCGCCCGGGATACGGTTTCGAATCGGGATCGGTCACGTGCAGGTTGACCGGCATGTCCAGTTCACCCGCGAGACTTAGGATTGCCCGCCAGCCTGGATCATCGAGCGGCACCTGCTGCGAGTGCGGCGACAACTCCCCCACTCCGGAAAATCCCGCGTCCTTGGCGCGCCGCAGCTCGTCCAGGGCCGCGGTCCCCGCCTGCGGGTGCACCGTCGCGAAGGCCAGGAACCGCTTCGGATGCCCCCGCAGGCACTCCGCGTAGAACGCATTTTGCTCCACGCAACTCTCGTGGTTTTCCCAATACCAGCCCTGCAGGATGGCCCGTTCGACACCGGCCTCGTCCATGCGGTCCAACAGCTGTGGGACCGTCGGAAATTCCTGAACCGGCGCGCCTCCTTTTCGCCGGCGCAGGCAGAGCTGCGCCCACAGGCTCTCCCCGTGCGACGCCGCCCACGCCGCCGGATCCCGGACGACGTGTTCCGGGTACAAGTGAACGTGGGCGTCAATGATGGTCACCGGCCGAGGCTTTCGCGGCCGGCGGGTTCCCGCAAGTCGGGAACTAGGCGACTCCCCTCGCCGACGACGTGCGGCGCCGCCATGGCAGCCAACCATGCTTGGGGGCAAACAACACGGCCAGGATGAAGATGGCCGCCTGGACCAGGACGATGCATGCCCCGGTCGATGCGTTCATGAAGAAACTCACGTACACGCCCGTGACACTCGACCCCACGGCCGCCACAACGGCGATCAGCAACATGCGGTCAAAGCGGTCGGTGAGAAGGTACCCGATGCATCCCGGGGTCACCAGCATGGCAATGACGAGAATGATGCCTACCGCCTTGAGCGACACGACGATCGTCACCGCCAGCAGCGAGAGCAAAAGATAATAGAGCAACTTGGTGCGAAGCCCCACGGCCCGGGCCTGCGCCGGGTCGAAACAATACAGCACCAGGTCGCGCCGCAGTGCCAGGATCACTGTCAATGTCACCCCCGCCGTGATGAGGGTATCGCGCAGGTCGCCGGCCTCGAGCCCCAGGATATTGCCAAACAGAATGTGATCCAGGTGCAGGTCACTCTTTATCCGGGTGAACAGCACCAAGCCGAAGGCAAACAGCCCCGTGAATACCACGCCCATGACCGTGTCCTCCTTCACCCGCGTGTTGTCCTTGATGAAACCGGTCGCCACGGCGCAGAACAACCCGGACGCGAACGCCCCCACCGCCAGCGGCAGGCCGATCGCGTACGCCATGACGATGCCCGGAAGCACGGCGTGCGAAATGGCGTCGCCCATCAGCGACCAGCCCTTCAGCACCAGGTAACATGACAGCACCGCGCACACCGCGCCGATGGCAGCACCCACGATCAAGGCGTCGACCATGAACCCGTAGCGGAATGGCTCGAGCAGCGTGCTCATGACAGTTCCGATCCGGGCCGGACCTTTGCCGGTTCGATGGCGTTGCCACCGGACCGTCGGGATTTGCGTCGCGCCGCCCGGAGGCCGTGCTTCGGCGCGAAGACGAGCGCCACGACAAACAGGATCGACTGGAGCGTGACGATGCACCCGCCGGTCGAGCCATCGAGATAGTAGCTCGCGTACGCCCCCACCAGCGAGGTGCCCACGCCCATGCCTGTGGCCAGCCCGATCATGCGGCCGAACCGATCCGTGAGGAGATAGGCCGTGGCCCCCGGGGTCACCAACATGGCGACCACGAGGCACGCGCCCACAGTCTGCAACGCCGCCACCGCGGTGGCGGAGAGCAGCGTGAGCAACGTGTAGTGCAACACGGTCACGTTGAGGCCCAAGGCCCTCGCCTGGTTGGCGTCGAAGCAAAACAGCAGCAGGTCCCGCCACCTGAGTCCCAGCACCAGCAGCGTGATCGCCGAGATGATCACCACCTGCATGATGTCTGGATCGGAAATACCCAGGATATTGCCAAAAATAATGGTTCGCAGATCGACGCTGCTCGGATTGAGCGAAATGAGGAAAAGCCCGAGCGCGAAGAACGCCGTGAAGACGACGCCGATGACGGCATCCTCCCGCAATCGAGTCTTCGCCTTCACGAAACCCATCCCCACCGCCGCCAGCAGGCCGGTGCCGAACGCGCCGGCGGCGAAGGGCCAGCCGAGCGCGTACGCCACCGCGACGCCGGGCACGACGGCATGCGAGAGGGCATCCCCCATCAGGGACCAGCCCTTCAGCGTGATGAAACAGGAAAGAAACGCGCACACGCCGCCGATCAGACCGCTCACGAGGATGGCTTTCACCATGTACTCGTAGTGGAAAGGAGTGAGCAGGGTCTCGATCATGAAACCGCGCCCCCGGAACCGCGCCCGGCGGCAACCAACCGACCGGACGGGCCGGGCCGGTCCGCCGGGAACTCGTCAGATGCAAAGGCGTTCACTCGTCCTCCTCCTCGGCCCGCTGCTTGATGACTTTCTCGTGGTCAACCCGCCGGCTGTATTCGAGATGCCCGCCCTTGCCGAACACCAGGGGCCGCTCGTCATCCGTGAGGAGCGTGACGGCCCGCCCGTCATGCTTCTGCACCGTGGATTCGTCGAAACGGAAATGACGCAACACGCCACCAAAGGCCTGCGACAGGTTGCTCTCGGTGAAAACCTCCTCGGTCGGGCCCGCGGCCAGCACGGTGCGATCGATCAGCACGACCTGGTCGCAAAACTCCGGCACCGAACCGAGGTTGTGCGTCGACACGAGCATCAGGTGCCCCTCGCTCCGCAGGGTTCGGAGCAGTTCGATGATCGTGCCCTCGGTGCCCACATCCACCCCGGTGAACGGCTCATCCAGCAGGATCACGCGGCTCCGCTGGGCGAGGGCGCGCGCCAGGAACACCCGCTTCTTCTGTCCGCCCGAAAGCTCGCCGATCTGACGCTCGCGAAAACCGCCCATGCCCACGCGGTCCAGCGATTCCTCCACGATCCGCCGGTCCTCGACACCCGGGATGCGAAGGAAATTCATGTATCCATAGCGGCCCATCATCACCACATCCCACACACTGACCGGAAAGCTCCAATCGACCTCCTCGGACTGCGGCACATAGGCCACCAGATTCGCCTTGAGCGCCGCCCGCACCGTCCGGCCCGCAATCCGCACCTCGCCCGCCACGGGACGCACGAAGTCCATGATCGCCTTGAACAACGTCGACTTCCCGCTGCCGTTCACCCCCACGAGGCCGCAGATGGATCCGCCCCGCAACGTGAACGTCGCGTCGTGCAACGCGACCTGGCCGTTGGGATAGCGCACGGTGACACCGCTGACGCTCAGTTCGATCGGATCGGTCATGGCTGGTTGAATCCGCGCACAATCGTCCGCGCATTGTATTCCATCAGTTTCAGGTATGTCGGAGCCGGCCCATTGGCCGCGGTGAGGGAATCCACGTACAACACCCCGCCGTAGCGGATCCCGGTCTCCTTCGCCACCTGCCGCGCCGGCTTGTCACTCACGGTGCTTTCGCTGAAGAGGACGGGAATGCGATTGCGGCGCACCGCGTCGATTACCTTCTGCACCTGCTGCGGGGTGCCCTGTTGATCGGCGTTTACCGCCCAGAGGAACAACTCCTTCATGCCGAAATTCCGCGCGAGATAGGGGAAGGCGCCCTCGCTCGTCACGAGCCATCGCTGCTCCGGCGGAATTTTGTCCAGCTCCGCCCGGACGGTCTCCTCGATGGCCGCGAACTTTCGCGTGTAGGCGGCGGCGTTGGCGTTGTAGGTCGCCGCGTTCGCGGGATCGAGATCGACCAGCGCCCGGCGGATATTCTCCACATAGATCGTGGCGTTCCGCGGCGACATCCACGCGTGCGGATTGGGTTTGCCCGTATAGGGTCCCTCCTCGATCCCCACGGGCTCGATGCCTTCCGTCAGCACCGCGCGCGGCACGCCCTTGAGGTTGCCGAAAAACTTCTCGAACCAGCGCTCGAGGTTCAAGCCGTTCCAGAGCACCAGGTCGGCACGCTGCGCCTTGACGATATCCTGGGGCGTTGGCTCGTAACCGTGGATTTCCGCGCCCGGCTTGGTGATCGAGTCGACGATGGCGGCGTCGCCGGCGACATTCTGCGCCATGTCCTGGATGATCTTCAACGTGGCCACGATGCGTTTCTTTGCGGCGGCCGGGGCCGCCAGGGCGGCGCAAAGCAGGAGACCTGCGATGACCGGTCGAAGAAGGGGGATGCTTTGCATGGTTAGAATCCGAAATTGAATCGCAGCACGTGGTTCCAATCGGCGGCGCCG
>JAEZDN010000065.1 GCA_023433275.1 Verrucomicrobiota bacterium | reverse complement strand
ACCCCCGCCTGCCTCGCCTCCCTGCTGTTTGCCCTGCCCCTCTTCAGCGCCCTACCCCCAGCCGCGACTGCAACCATCGACCTCGCCGCGCCGCCGCGCGCCATCAGCCCCGACCTTTTCGGCATCTTTTTCGAGGACCTGAACTATGCCGCCGACGGCGGACTCTACGCCGAGCTCATCCAGAATCGCTCCTTCGAATACAACGCCACCGAGCAATCCGCCTGGGGCCCGCTCTCCTTCTGGACCCTCGTGAAATCCGGCGATGGCACCGGCCAGCTCGGCGTGGGGAATGTCCGCCCGATCCACGCCAACAACCCGCACTATCTGTTGCTCACCGTCCTGACGCCCGGCGACGGCGTGGGCGTCGCCAATCCCGGCTTCGACCAAATCCCCCTCGTCGCCGGCCAACCATACGAGGCCTCATTCTGGGCCTACCAGGCTTACAACGGCCGCAAATGGACCGAGGCTGACCAATCCAAGCCCATGCCCGTCACCCTCCGCCTCGAGGGCCAGGACGGGGCGGTGCTCGCCGAGGCTCGCCTCCAGGTCACCGGCCGTGATTGGACCAAACATCAGGTCACGCTGACACCCTCGCGCGCCGACGCCGCCGCGCGCTTCGTGCTCCTGGCCCACGCGCAGGGCGAGATCGCCGTCGACATGGTCTCCCTTTTCCCACGCGACACGTACAAGGGACGCACCAACGGCCTGCGCCGCGATCTCGCCGAAACCATCGCGGCCCTCCGTCCGCGCTTCGTGCGCTTCCCCGGCGGCTGCCTCGTGCACGGCGCCGGCGTGCGCGCCTATTACGACTGGAAGGACACCGTCGGCCCGGTCGAGCAACGCCGCGCCGCGCGCAATTCCTGGGGCTACCACCAGACCATGGGGCTCGGCTATTTCGAATACTTCCAATTTTGCGAGGACCTCGGCGCGCAGCCCGTTCCCGTCGTCACCGCCGGCGTGTGCTGCCAGCACGCGGGGCACTCGCCCGGCCGCGGCCAGGAAGGCCTGCCGCTCGAGGAAATGCCCGCCTACATTCAGGACGTCCTCGACCTCATCGAATGGGCCAACGGTCCGGTCGATTCCAAATGGGGCGCCGTCCGCGCCGCCGCGGGCCACCCGGCGCCGTTCAATCTCAAATACCTCGGCGTGGGCAACGAGGACGCCATCACGCCGGCATTCAAGGAGCGCTTCCAAATGATCCAGGACGCCGTGCAACGGCAGCACCCGGAGATCGTCGTGATCGGCACCTCGGGTCCGTTCCCCGACGGCGAGGACTTCGACCTCGGCTGGGCCTTCGCGCGCGAGCGCAAGGTCGCGATGGTCGATGAGCACTATTACCGGTCGCCGCAGTGGTTCTGGGAAAACCTCTCGCGCTACGACACCTATGATCGCGAGGGGGCCAAGGTATACGTCGGCGAATACGCCGCCCACGACGACCAGCGCCGCAGCACCCTCCGCTCCGCCCTCGCCGAGGCCGCGTTCCTCACCAGCCTCGAGCGCAACGGCGACATCGTGCACCTCGCCTCCTACGCTCCACTCCTCGCCCGCCGCGGACACACGCAGTGGACCCCGGACATGATTTACTTCAACGGCACCCAAGTTTTCCCGACGCTCAACTACGCCGTGCAAAAGCTCTTCGGGGAAAACACCGGCACCGCCTCGCTCCCGGTCACCCTGTCCCACGCCCCGGGCCTGAAACTCGCGCTCTCCGCCGTGCGCGATTCCGTCACCGGCGAGCTCATCCTGAAAGTCGTGAACGGCGAGCCCACCGCGCAAAGCCTCGCCCTCCGCACCAACGGCCCCGAGCTCCCGGGCACCGCTGCCCGCATCCTTCTCGCCGGCCCGGCCGATGCCGTGAACGAGGACGGCGCCCCGCCCGCCGTCGCTCCGCAAACCGATGTGATCTCGCTCGCCTCCGGCATCTACGAAGCCCCGCCGCACTCCCTCACGATCCTCCGCCTTCCGGCGCGCTAGGGGCGCGCCCGGAAATTCACGGATCCACCCGGTTCGCTCAGCTCACCCGTAGGAGCGCAGACTTGCTGCGCCCTTCTCAAACTGGAGACGACCCGCCCTCGGGCCGGTTTCCAACTCTCCGTGGGCGAGGGCGCCCCGGCTCCAACGCGAGGGACCCAACGGCGCAGCAAGACTGCGCCCCTACGGAACGCTTTGCTAACCTACCATGCCGACCACCGTCACCGCTCCCGTCGGACGTGATATACAAGGGACCGCCCCGATACCCCCATCCTTCCGATCCCCGATGCCCCCTGCCGCCGCCCTGTGCGAAACTTGGTATATGAAACTCCTTCCGGCTCTCCTCGTCGCCGCCCTGCTTCCGCTCGCCTCGTTCGCCCAGGTCATCGGTGCCGACCCCCAAGCGCCGCGCCCCGCCGCGGATGACAATCACTTCGCCCGCGCCCTTCGTGCCGGGGTCGAGGCGTTCACCGGCAATCGCGAACAGGGCCAGATCAGCCTCCAGCAGGTGACCGCGACCTGGAACGAAGCGGCGCGCGCCGCCGCCAAGGCGATGTTCGAGAAATACGGCGCGCCGCAGGAAGTGACCGCCAACCGCCTCGTCTGGCACGACAACCGCCCGTGGAAAACGACCGCGGTCATCAACGAGGACGTCCCGCACAATTTTCCGACGCCGCACAGCGACGTCCTCGAGCAGACCCTCGCGATTGACATCCCGACCGACAAGTTCGGCGAGCTCGCGCAATTCGACGGAAGCATCACGGCCAGCCGCACCAGCGGCGAGCTGACCGTGCGCTGCGATCGCGAGGAGAACAACTTCATCGCCCTGAACCTCGCGAGCGACGTGGTCGCCGGGAGCCTTAACGTCCAGCAAGCCCGCCAGCGCCTCACCGAACTCACGCAAGCCGTCAAAAACGGCCAGCAACCGACCTACGCCACCGGCATCCAGTTCAGCCTGCCCGTCAGCACCCGCACCGGCGACGCCGACCACAGCAGCGACGGCCAGAACTGGCAACGCATCGGCTGGTAACATTTCCCGCGTCGGCCTTCCCGGTAGGGGCGCGCCTCGTGCGCGCCCTTGCCTTTGGCCGGCAACTCCCGTGCCTCCCGCCACCATTCGCTCCTGATTTCCGAACCTCATCCTGTTCGCCTGGAAAATCACCCCGGTTGCACCGCCTCCGCCCCGCTTCGGCGTCGACGCCCTTCGCCAACCCGTGTTCGTTGAGGGTATGTCATCCCCGGCCGCGAAGGATTCGCTTCACTATTTCCAGGCTGATCTCAGCCGGCCGGATCACCAGGCCCATGTCCTGACGATGGTCGATGCGTATTCGCGCGACCCCATGGGCGACGGCGCGCCGCTGTCGCCGGATGTGCGCGAGCGCCTGATCCCCGGGCTGCGCCAGCATCCGACCACGCTTGTCTTCCTCGCCTGCGAACGCGATGTGCCGGTCGGCGTGGCGGTGTGTTTCCTCGGCTTCTCCACCTTCGCCGCGCGCCCGCTGGTGAACCTGCACGACGTGTGCATCCTTTCCACCCACCGCGGCCGCGGCGTCGGCCGCGGCCTCCTCGCCGCCGTCGAGTCCCGCGCCCGCGAGCTCGGCTGCTGCAAGCTCACGCTCGAGGTCCTCGACCAAAACCATCGCGCGCTCAAAACCTACACCGCCGCCGGCTTCAAGCGCTACTCCCTCCAACCCGGCGCGGGCGAAGCGATCTTCCTCACGAAGCCCCTCAACTGAGCGAACACCGTCTCGGAGCCGGGGCGCCGCCGCCCCGGTTCGCATCCGTCTTCCTTCTGGTCGGGGGCCGAGCTCGCTCGGTCCGCTTTCCCCGCGAGCGGACAGGACGCCCCAGGACCGAGCAATCGCGGCCCTACCGCACAAATCTCGCCATGCGGTTGCCTTGAGCCCAAATCGCAATCTTGAGCACCCTCCGAGGCCGCGACACCCTGCCTTGATGTCCGTCGCCCTTTCCCCCGATCCCGCACCACGCCGGGAAATCATCTGCACCGACGCCATCGCGTGGATGAAGACGCACGGACGGATCGACGGCGCCTGTGCCGTCACCTCCCTCCCCGATGTTTCCGAAATCGGCAAATCCCTGCCGGTCTGGCGCGACTGGTTCCTGGAGGCGGCGCGTCTGGTGATCGACGCGGTTCCGGACGACAGCGCCGCCCTCTTCTTCCAATCCGACATCAAGCGCGACGGCCGTTGGATCGACAAGGGCGCCCTTGTCATCCGCGCCGCCGAAGACGCGGGCGCCCACGTGCTCTTTCACAAGATCGTCTGCCGTCGCCCACCCGGCCTGCTGACCCACGGGCGCCCGGGGTTCACGCATTTCATCGCCCTCTCGCGCGCGATGAAATGTCCGGACACGCTGCCGATCCCGGACGTCATCGCCGACGCCGGCCGCAGCCTCTGGGTGCGCGCCATGGGTGTCCGCGCCGCGGCGCACGCTGTCCGCTTCGCGCGCGACCAAGTCGGCGCGAAACTGATCTTCGATCCTTTTTGCGGTGTCGGCACGATCCCCGCCGTCGCCAACGCGCTCGGCCTCGATGCCCTCGGCCTCGAACTCGCCCGGAAACGCTGCGAACAGTCCCGCGCGCAGATCCTGAATCCGTCGGATCTCTAACTCCCTTGGCCATTCCCCCGCGATTCCAATGTTCGTAATACGAACATTCGCAAACCCACGCCATCCGCTTCGCGCCATCCCTCTTTATCCGGAATGATGCAGTTGGACTCCACCGAGGCGCCACCCCCGCCCTGACAAGCGAGAATCCAGTGAATGCCCGAGAACAAGTGGATCGTCAGGATGATCGCACCGCATCCAAATCCCAATGTTCGTATTACGAACATTCGCGCCAGGCCTCCTCACTCCTTCGCCATGCACCAGTAACCCATTAGGTTGCTCGTGCATGGGCTTGCTGGGCGGGGTGAATTGCTCGCTCTGGTTGGAACGGCAGCGGCTGTTGTCTGCTTGATTGGGGAACGTGAGCGGGGCGCGGGGCCTGCCCGCGCACTCGGGTGAAATCCTAATCATACCTCCCTGCTTCGCGGTACAAACCGCCCTGCCCAAACTGCTCCAACCGCGGATCGGACCGGCGGCGCCAGAGCAGCATCAGCAGAAAACCGATCGCGGCCCCACCGAGGTGCGCGAAATGCGCCACGCCCGCGCCGAAAAGGGAGAAGCCGGTGACGCCGGAGAACAAGTCGATCGCCAGGATGACCGGGATGAAGAATTTCGCCGCGATCGGCACCGGCACGAAGAGGAATGCTAGCTTCACGTTCGGATGGAGACACCCGAACGCCACGAGCAGGCCATAGATCGCGCCCGACGCGCCGAGCATGGGCGTGGCGTGCACCTGATAGAGTTCCACCAACAGCGCCTCGAGCGCGCGATCCGCTGGCACCGCCCCGCTCCCCGTGGCGAGGATTTCGCCGATCTGGGCTGGCGTCATCCCGCCCGCAACCAGTTGCGCATGGAGCTCGCGAAACTCACGCCAGCTGACGCCAAGGTGGATCAGGCCCGCGCCTATCCCGCAGAGGAAATAAAAGACCAGGAATCGCAGCCAACCCCACTCGCGTTCGAGCACCGTGCCAAACGACACCAGCGCGAACATGTTGAAGAAGATATGTCCGACATCGGCATGCAGGAACATGTATGTCACCGCCTGCCACACCCCGAAATGCTCGTGGCCCGGAAACCAAAACGCGCCCGCGGCGATGATTTGGTCGCGCCAGTCCGGTACGAGCAGACCCGCGACAAAGACCAAGGCATTGAGGACCAGCAGCACGGCGACTGCCCGGGAGATGCGATTCATGGCCCCAACGTCACGATCCACCGCTCATTCGCAACCCTCATGGCGTGACCTCTGCCTCGACGCCCACGCATTGTCCGGCCGCACGGTCTACGAATCCGGCAACTCATCAAGAATGGAGCCGCGGCGACCTCGCCGCGGTTCGAGGCACTTGCGACCAGCTCACCCGCGCTCCAGCAAGCGACCGTTCGACACTCTCGCGCGCCGCTCAGCTGCCTTCAACCGGCGGTGAGAGCTGACCCGGTCCAGGCGCCAGCGGACTCGCCGGCTTGGCGGTGCGGGACGCGGCGTTCGGATCGGTCTGGGGGGCAGCGCCGGGCGGATTCCGCGGCACGACGCTCGCCGGGGTGGGAATGTCACGCACCGTCGGCTTGGCAGGAGTGGAGGGCTTTTGGGTATTCATAAGGTGGATTGTTTGGATACGGCCCAAGATATTCCATGGCGCCCCGCGCACCATCGGGCGGATTCCCGAGCGTAAGCCGCCAGCCGCTCCGCACCCAGACCCTGGAGCCGAGACCCCCGCCCCGGAATCCCTCGAACCCGATCACCACCGCGCGAGGCAGGGCGGACCGGCCCGATCCGCCGCGAGGACAGTTTCACGTTCCTGCCCCACCGGGCCAATAGCCCCACCCCGTCCGCCTCGCATGCGAACCTCAATATCCCCCGAGCCGCATCTCTCTATCCAGCGTCCAATTCCCTGTGCCGAGATTCCCGGAGCATAAACCCCAGCGCCCAAATCCAATTCAGCTTCGCAAGATTTTCTCCATCGCCTTCCCCCTTGCGAGCTCGTCGATCAGTTTGTCCAGGTAACGAACTTCACGCATGAGGGGATCCTCGATTTCCTCGACGCGATGGCCGCAGATGAGCCCGGTGATGCCTTTCCGTTTGGGATTCAACTTGGGCGCCTTCGCGAAGAAGGTTTCGAAATCCGTCCCCGCCTTCAGCGCCTTCTCCAAACCTTTGGCCGTATAACCCGTCAGCCAGCGGATGATCTCATCAACCTCGGCCTTGGTCCGGCCTTTCTTCTCCGCCTTCTGGATGTAGAAGGGGTAGACCTTCGCGACGGGCATGGTGTAGATGCGATGCTTCTCGGGGGCGGTGGGCATGGGGGAATTATTCCGCAAGGGGACGCGGAGGACACGGAAATTTTTCGCGACGGCCGGCGCATGAACCCGCATGGAGCTGGGCTCTGCTGGACCGAAGTCCACGTGACATAGATCCGCGGCCATCTGGGTCTTCCGTGGTTAACCCTCTTCCCCGATCTTCCCGAATCCAGCTGATTTTCCCCGAACTTCTGCTTAGGAAGAACGGGCATGTCCAATCCTCCACCGGATTGCCTGCGCTGCGGGGCTTGCTGCCACTCGCCGGCGCAGCGTTTCGTGCGGGTGACCGGTGCCGATTGGACGCGGCTCGGGGACATGGCCGAGCAGGTCGCGCATTTCACCGGCCGGGGCAACGAAGCCTACATGAAAATGACCGCCGGCCATTGCATTGCCCTCGAGATTCGCCCGGGCACCGATTCAGCCCCGGAATACTTCTGCACGCTCTACGACCGCCGCCCGCAAGTCTGCCGCGACCTGGCCCGCGGCTCACCGGAATGCGCGGGGGAACGGGCCCTGAAAGCAACCTTGGCCCAAACGGGCTAGCGCGTTTCAAATTGAAGTGAGCCGGCAACAACTTCGTTCCAGTGGATTCTTCGCTGCGCTCGGCATGACGGGGGATAGTATTCATCCTCGAAGCGTGTCATCCTGATCCCGCCGCCGCGGGACAAGGATCCCGATTCACGCCACGGGCGGCGGCTATGAGATTATTCGAAATGCTCCAAGCCGAGCACGCAGCGAGCACAGGGGAAGGAATGGCGAAGCGGCGCCTGCTCCACCGCGGGAGCCGTATCAGAACAGCAGCGGCCGCGCTTGCGCACGAGCGCGACCAACCCGTTCCGTCGCGACTTGCGGAAGCGGCGTTGCCACTCGGCGTTGACCCGGCGTTCTACCCCGGGCGACTTCGCCGCCGCCCGGGCCCGCAATCGCCATCGCACACCGCCGGCACTTGATCGGAACGAGCGGCCACGAAAAAGGCTGCCAGAAACTGGCAGCCTTTCGCACCCTAACCACTGGTTCTGAAGTGCGCGTCAAATCCGCGGTTTAGAACGAGAAGGTATTCGATAGACGCCAGGCCTGGCCCTCCTGAATACGATACAACGCATAGGTCCCGTCCGGATTCACGGCGGCCGGCACCAGCTTGTTATCGCCAAAGGCGTTGTAGAGATTGAGCTGAATCCTCCAGTCAATCTTCTCCGTCAGCTTGCGACGGTAGCTAACGGTGAGGTCCGTGCGCAGATTGGACGGCGCCTTGTACGGATTATCGAGCTGCACTTGGACGTAGCCGCCCTCGTTGAAGTAGTGCGGATAGCCGATCGAGCGCTCGCTCTCCCAACGCACCGAGCCGCCGATTCCGAGGCCCTTCAGGCGTCCTTCGGTAAAGGTGTAGTTGGCCAGTGCATTCATGCGCCATTCGACGAGCTCGGTGTTCAATTGGCCGTTCTTCTGCAACACGACCTGGTAGTTACCCCAGATATTGTTCATCCAGAATTGGGCGAAACTGCCCTGCGTGCCGAATTGATCGGTGCGGTTGCGAAGCTGTCCGGCCGCCGTCGGAGTGCCATCCGGATTGAACAATTTGCTGTGGATGAATTCGTAGACCGCCGCGCCATTCTTACCGGGGACGTTGTCGGAGATGGCCTCGGTCTTGGACGCATTGATCGCCAGGCGCAACTGCCTCGTGGGATTGGCGGTAAACTCGATCTCGTAGCCGCGCGAGATCGTGTCGGCCGTGTTGTTATTGTTGATCGCGAACGAGGTGTTCGCGTTGCTCGGGCCGAAGGTGCCATTGGTCAACCATTGCGGCGCGAAGTTCGGAAACAAGGTCTTCAATTCGGATTCCATGGCATACCAGGCGGGTGCGCTCAGATTTTCCTGATCGTCAGGATTCCAAGCGGGCTTGACGGCGCGGGCATTCCAGGCGGCGCGAAGCGTGCCGTCGGCGGCCTCGGCGGCCGAAGGAGCGCCGATGATGCCGAGAAACTGCTGCAGACGGAACTGGTTCGCCACCTGGCCCGTCGACGAGTTGATGATCTGCGTCTCGTATTTCACCACCTTGAGCGCGTAGCGGCTGTCCTTGGTCGCGAGCAGCACGCCGTATTCCTCGGTCTGGCCGGAGGGCGGCGGCAGGGACTCGGCGGCCAAATCGAGACGTCCGGCCGTCGGGTCAAAGTTCTCGCCCTGATTATAGGTGAGCGAGACCTGGAGCGGCAGCCGGTCGCGCAAAAACGGAAGTTTGTGCAGATGGGCGACCACACTGTAGTTCTTGGAGCGGACGGTCAGATCGTCCCTGCGACCAGTCCCGAGATTGAACACGGCTGGGTCCAGATTCGCGCTATTGTAAGGAGCGGGGTTCGCGGTCGAGTTCTTCAGAAAGCTAAGGCTCTTGTCTTCACGCCAGCCGGCGGTGCCGACCAGGGCCCCATCGAACAGGTAGCCCTGCCACGAGATCGCTTTCGAATCGACCGTGTTGCGCTGCAAGCGAGCGTTGCGCGTGGCCCGGTCCAAATCGGCCGGGTCGCCGCTCAGCGCGTCGACCATGGTATAGGACTTGTTGGTCCAACCCACATAGTTCGCCGGGTTTTGCGCCTGCCGCACCGTCTGCCCGTTTCCGTTCACCCAAGTTGCATTGGGGTTGGGGTTGGCGGCCCCGGTCCAGGTGGTGTCGAACGTGCGGATGGACATGGGCTGGCTCATGGCGCTCAGAAGGTCCTGCTTGAGACCAGACAGACGGACATCTGCCAGACTGGTCGCGCCGCGAAGGTCACCGCTGATGTAGTGACGAGCGGTAACGCGCGTGGCGCTGGTAACCAGCTGGGCTTTGGAACCGTACTCGGCCAGGAGATCGTCGGGCCAGACGTGGCGTTGGAAATCGCGATTCTTGAGGTCGGCCTGATCTTTCATCCAGACGCCATTGACCACCTGTCGACCGAGGAGGCGCGCCAGCCATTCCGGGCCGACCCGCTCGCGACGGAAGTCGTAGTCCACGTAGGCGGAAACGCGGGTGGCTTCCAGATCGGCATTCCGAATGCGGTTACCGGCATAGTCGGTTTCCTGGATGTAGGCCCGGCCGAGATACGGGTTGGGCTGGTTCTCGATCGTGCGCTCATTGACGTCGACCAAGATGCGATTGTTGTCACCCAGCAGGGTCGTCTGACCGTAGGTGGTCGACTCCTGGAAATGTGACACCTCGTAGCCGAGGATCTGGTTCAGGAACGTGTTCGATAACACGATACGGGCCTGATCATAGTCGGACCACTCGCGCTTGTTGGGGCCATCGAGCAAATGATTGTAGAAATCAAAGACCGAAGCGTTCGTGAGCGAGGTGGGCCGGAAGGACGCCCGGAACGGATGTCCCAGGTTGGTGGCGATGGAGGCCGTCGTGGAAACGATCCGAGGCGCGTAGCCACCGCCGTAGAGCGCGGCCGCGTTGGAAAGCTGGCTCGCATGGCTGAAGACGGTGCCATTCGCGTTGAGCACGCCATCCGTCTTCAAAATCATCATCTGCCAGAAGGGAGCGGACCCGTCATTCGGCACCACATACTGCGCGCCGTTGCCGTCGAAGGTCTGTTCAACTCCCACGGGCAGCGTGCCGCCCAGATTCAAGTTATACGGAACCGTGTAGCCCACGACAGCGCTGGAGCCGCCGGGGATGACGCCATTGGCGTAATTCATCCAATTGGTGCCGGCCGGCAGCTGGATGTCCTTGATTACCGTCGGCGTGATAAACGGTGAAATCTGATCAACCGGCGGGGCAAACCGCGGGCGGTTGCTTTCGGAGGAGCCCCCTTCGTAGTCCGCCGACAGCGCAAACGTCATGCCGTTGCGGTTCAGGAACGACGGCCGATAGGTGGCGGTGAGGAACTTGATGTCCTTGTCCTCGTAAGCCTCTTTTTGGCGAAACTCCTTCCGGTCCACGACCAACGAACCGCGGATGGCGAACTGGTCCTTCGCCAGGACCTTGTTGAACTCCAGGGTGCCGCGGAACGAACCAAACTGATCGGTGGTGAGTCCGACCTCGCCGCTATCATTGCGCAGATTCGCCGCGTCCGTCGTGGCATTGACCACGCCACCGGGACTACCGAGACCGAACAGGATGCTGTTGGGACCCCGCAGGATGTCGATGCGGCCCACGTTTGCAGTGTCCCACGCCACCGTAGTGCGGAAGTAATTGCGCGTGTTATCGGCTCCGACCAAACCGCGGACGCGAGTGCTGGCGGAAGGATTCAGCATGCGAACCGATTCATCGTTGTTACCGAACGAACCGGTGCCTGCGCCCAGATAGTTTCCGCGCTCGCTGGCGACCTCCATGTTCGTCGCGTAAGCCAGGGCCGAGCCTGCGTCGGTGGCACCGAGATCTTCCAAAAACTCCTTCGTGAGCACACTGATGGAAGTGCCCACGTCCGACAATTCCGTCCGCAGGCGCGTGCCGGCCAAGGTGGAGGAGGCGGCATAGCCAACGTCCTTCTCGCTTTCGACCACGAACGGAGTGAGCACGACGATGTCGGATTCACCGGCTTGCGCCCCGGCGGGGGCGGCATCGCGGGGAGCCTCTTGGGCGTCTAACCGCAGGGAAATCGTGGCGCAAAGGCACACGGAGAATGCACTTCGCATCCATGACGAAGGAATCAGGGGCATAATTTTGGGGTGGTTGGGTTAGCCTATCTCGCGTGATCGAATTCGTGGGGAGCTCGATTCGCATATCGTCCGTACGTCGAAGGGTTCGCGGTGCGCAATTTGCGCTGGGCTCATCCTGATGAGCGCGCGACAGATGCATATGGTTTGCCGCTTTCCTGTGCGCTTTCCCGGCTGGCTAATGTTATCTGGATGAACGCGATGAGACGATACGGACCTGCGCTGGAGGCGATGTTGGACGAGGTGCTGTGCCAGCTGCCGGAATCGCCTGGCGCCCGAATATTTCTGCACGCTCCACGATCGCCGCCCGCAAATCTGCCGCGACCTCGCCCGGGGCTCCCCGGAGAGCGCCGGAGAACGCGCGGCCAGACTGGTTCCCGTGGCTGATGGCCGCCGAACGTCTGCGGTGCTTCCCGCGCCTCAGGGTTCGACCACGGGCGTCCAGCCGCCGAGCACAAACGCCGGGTTGCGGTAGTTGGCGATGGTCTCGGCGTCCTTTTCCATCGTGAGCTGCTTCGAGACCGGGTGCCGCTGGGAGACGTCCACCGGCCGGCCTTCCAGGTCCATCGTGTTGTATTCCCAGAAACGCACGTTCGAGCTGTCGAAGCCCGGCGCTTCCTCGATCGGGCCCCAGCCTTCGGGGGGCACGCCGCTGGTGCGGGTGTTGATCAGGACCATCTCGGCATACGGAAAATTCGTCGCCGTGGCCGTGGCGGAGCGGTTGCGCGGCAGGCGGGCAAAAGGCGCCTTCACGATCCGGCCGGCGGGGTTGGCGTCGGTCACGGTCCAGGGCAACGGCTCCTCGAGGCCGATCAGCGTGCAGTCGACAAAGACGTTCCCATGGCTGCCCTGCGGGGTGCGCGTCCAGGTGAAGGGCCCGCGCGAGCGGATTTCGCTGCGCAGGAAATACACCGCCGCGTAGCCCAGCACGGTGTCGCCGTCGCCCGTGAGGAGGCTGTCGGCGAAGTAGACCGTGCCGTAGGGCGTGAAGGCGTCGCCCGAGCCGTTCAGCGTCATGTGGTCCACGATGATCCGCTCGCCGCGCACCATCAGCGCCTCCGCCTGCCCGATGAGGTAATTGTTGATGGTGAAGTTGCTGAGCTGGATATCGGCGCAGTTGAGCAGCGAGAAAGCCCAGCGCCGCCCCGGCTGGAACGCGGAGTTGTTCGCGTAGCCGACCTGGACCCCGTCGCGACTCTCGCCGCGGATCGTGAGGTTGCCCCGGTTGCTGAGCGAAACCAGTTCCTCATAATGGCCGTTCCGGATGAAGACCGTCGCGCGCTTCGCGGGCGCGCGCGGGAAAAACTCGATCGCGGCCTGCACCGTGTTGAAATCCCCGCTGCCGTCCGCCGCGACCACGACGCGCGTGGTGTCCGCCGGTGGCGGCGCGGCCTTGGTGGTGAACGTCCACTCCCTGTCGCCCGCAATCCCGGCGAACTCGCCCTCCGCCGGCACCAGCACCGACGGCTCAATCTTCACGACGTAGGTGCGGCCGTATTTCAGCGCGCCGTTGTGCGGATGGATTGTCGCGACATTGGCGCGGACGATGATCGGGCGGAAGAGGAACTCCACGCCGTCCACCAGGTTCTTCTGATACACGACCGTCGGGTCGATCGTGACCCGCGGCGCCGTGGCGACCCCGCCCTCCCCGCGCGACGGGAATCGCCCGTTGGGATTGGGCGAGGTCGGGATGCTCAGGTCGAGCGTGTCCACCAGCTGCATGCCCTCCGCGTCGTAGATGCGGATGAGGCCCGACTCGCCGATCTTCGGCGGGGCGGAAAACGTGAGGACCAGGCGTGTGTCGGGGTTGACGCTCGTGCTGCCCGGCGCGGGAAACAGCGCTGGCGCAGGCGACGCATTCGCCAGCGCGACCAGGAGAAAAAACGGGGCGACGACCGCCCGGACAATCGGGAGCAACCGGTGTTTCATCAGAGGTTAATTCTCTTGGTTGATGCCGCCGGCTTTTTCGGCGTGCTTCACGGTCGGAGGTGTCTTGGGCATGTCGCGAGCCTGTCCGGTCCCCGCTCACCTTCAAATCCGAAGTCCGTCAGCCCGGCTCGGGCTCTCCTCAGGTCGCAGGTTCAGTGTCGATCTTCGGTCTTCCTCGCGCGCCGTGCCAGAACCGGGCGATGACAATCCGCTGCGATTCGGCATCCACCCGATACACGATCCGGATGGATCGGAAAATCCGCTCCCGGATTTCGGGCAGCTTGAACTCGGGCACCATGCGCCCAGTCTCCGGCTTCAGCCCGATGGCCTCGGCTTCGGCCAGAAGCATTGCGCCAAAGCGGGCCGCGGCCGGGGGATTGTGGGCCGCGATGTAACGAACGATCTCCTCCAAATCACGCAGGGCCTGCGGCGAAAGGATTACCTTGCGGTCCATTCATCGAGTTTGGCCCTCGCTTCTTCCACCGTGAAGCCGCCTTCACGCTCGAAGGAATCGAGCCCCTCGCGCACGCCGGCCACGAACTCGATCTCCCGGACAATGTCCCGGAGCGAAACCTCGTCCGGCAAGCGACGGACGAGATCGATCACGAGTTCCTTGCTGCTCATGCCGGCAAGCTAGCCCACCGCCTTCCCTTGGCAAGGCCGGGTTGGCCGAATGCAAACGAGGGGCCCCAACACCCGCAGGTCGAGCAATTGGTTGCGGGGCGGGCGGGTTCATGGTTCCTCACGCGCACCTGAAGTCGGGTGCGCTCCCCCCACTTCCCCGGCAAGTCCGTGAAGATGAAGGCGGGTGGCGAAAGGGGGCAAGTCAGACCGCCGGGACGCGGCCCCTCCATTGATCAGCCGTCAGCGCCGTCTGCCTTGGCTGAGTGCTGAACGCGGACAGCTGAGCGCTTCAAACCAGCTTCAACTGCTTGCGCGCGGCGAGGGCCAGGTCGTTGAAACGCGCGGCATGCTGGGATTCGCGGTAGTCCACCCCGTAGGTTGGGATCAACTCCTGCAGTCGCTTGCGGCCGGCCTCGCTTTCCGTGAGGTGCGGGAAACTCTTGCGGATGACCTCCGTCACGATGTTGACGCACACCGAAGCACCCGGACTCGCGCCCAGCAGGGCCGAGATCGACTTGTCGGCGCTGGTGAGAACCTCCGTGCCGAAATGCACGATGCCCGACTCGCCGTCCGTCTTCTTGATCGCCTGCACGCGGATGCCTCCGTCCATCAGCTTCCAGTCCTGCTCGCGGGCGTTCGGATAAAATATCCGCAGCACGCGCATGCGGTCCGCCATGCTTTGCGTGCCTTGCTGCACCAGGTATCGCACGAGCGGAATGTTGGTCGCGCCAATCTTGAGCAACGTCATCAGGTTGTGCGGTTTCACCGAACGAAGGAGGTCCGACTTGCTGCCCGTGCGGTGCAGGAACCGCGTGGTGAACGCGGCGAATGGCCCGAAGAGCAGCGTCTTCTTGCCATCGAGGATGCGCGTGTCGAGGTGCGGCACCGCCATCGTGGGCGCCTCCGGCAGGTTCTGTCCGTAGACCTTGGCCTGATGCCGGGCCACGATCGCGGGATCATCGCACACCAGCCAGTTGCCCCCGATCGGAAAGCCGCCCAGGCCGCGCGCTTCAGGCAAACCGGCCTTCTGCAGCAGGAGGATGCTGCCGCCGCCGGCGCCGACGAAGACGAACCTGGCCGTGCGTTTCAGCGTTTCCCCGGTCTTCCGATTCTTCACCCCCAACTCCCATCTCCCATCCCCCAACTTCTTCAGGTCAACGACCTGATGGCTTGCCGCGACGGCACAGCCTGCCTGTTTCGCGAGCCAGGCGAGGAGCTTGCGGGAAACATTGCCGAAGTTGATGTCCGTGCCGCCGTCCATCTTCGTGGCGGCGATCGGCACCGCCGGGTCGCGTCCCTCGGTGAGCAGCGGCGCCCACGAGGCGATCTTCCGCGGGTCGGTCGTGAATTCGAGCGCGCGGAAGAAATGGTGCGCCGCCATGCCCGCGTGGCGCGAGCGGAGAAAATCCACCTCCGGGGCCCCGTGCACGAAGCTCACATGTTGGACCGGGTTGATGAAGTCCTTGGGTGTGTCGATCATCCCGCTCGCCACGGCCTGGCCCCAGAACTGGAGGGTCTGCTCGAACTCCTGGAAGATATCGATGGCCTTCTGCACCTTCACGTTGCCGGCCGCGTCGCGGGCGGGCGTGTAGGTCAGCTCGCAGATGCCCGCGTGGCCCGTGCCGGCGTTGTTCCAGCCGTTGGAGGCCTCGTACGCGAGTTCGTCCGCCGCTTCGAACACCTGGATCGAAAGCGTCGGATCGAGGCGCTTGAGCAAGGCCCCGAGGTTGGCGGACATGACGCCGCTGCCGATGAGAACGACGTCGGGGTTGGAGCTGGGGGAGTTCATGACGAGAGAGCGGTTAGCGAAAAGCTTTAAGTGTTAAGCGGGAGAAAAGGCATCGAAAGACGTCGGACTATATCAGCTGGTTTGGCTTAAAGCTTAGCGCTTATTGCTTAAAGCTGCGGTCAGCCGCGCTTCGAGGTGACGTCACGCTCATAGCGCGCGACGTCTTTCAACCAGTCGGCGCCGGCGGGAACGTCATCGCGCCGGCAGAGCTCGTCCCACACCGCGCCCCAGGGGAGCGAGCGGGTGAGCTCCATCAAGGCGAGGCGCTCATGGCCGCGGCCGGCGGCTTCGGCGGACTGGATCGCGGCGCTCGGGTCGAGCAGGCCGCAGAGGATCGCCTGGCGCGTGGCGCGCGTCCCGACCACGTAGGCCGCGATGCGGTTGATCGAGGCGTCGAAGAAATCGAGCGCCACAAACACGCGGTCCCAAGCGTCGCCGCGGGCGATCTCGAGGAAGAGGTTGCGCACGGCATCGTCGAGGATGACGACGTGATCCGAATCCCAGCGGATCGGGCGGCTCGTGTGGAGCAACAGTCGCTCGTGGAATTGGAGGTGCGCGGAGACCTTGTCGGCCACGGACTCCGTCGGGTGATAATGCCCGAGGTCAAGGCAGAGCACGAGGTCGCGGCTCAGCGCGTAGTTGGAATAGAATTCCTGCGAGCCGACGACGTACTCCTCGGAACCGAGGCCGAAGAGTTTCCCCTCGACGGCATCGATGCAGAGTTTCCGGTTCACGGATTTGTCGGCGAAGATGGCGTCGTACGAGGCCGCGAGACGCTCGCGCGGGGCGAAGCGGTCGGCCGGGGCGTCCTTGGCGCCGTCCGGCACCCAGTGGTTGTGCACGCTGGGCGAGCCGAGCGTCCGGGCGAAACTCTCGGCGATGTGGCGGCAGGCCTGGCCGTGGCGGATCCAGAATTTGCGGACGGCCGGGTCGGCGGAGGAGAGCGTGAAGCCGGAGTTGGCGTGCTCGTGCGCGAAGTAGGTCGGGTTGAAGTCGAGGCCGACGCGGCGCGACTTGGCCCAGCCCAGCCAGCGGGCGAAGTGCTGCGGCTCGAGCTCGTCCCGGTCGACGACCTTGTCGCCGGTCTCGGCGTAGAAGGCGTGGAGGTTGAGGCGCTGTTTGCCCGGGAGAAGCTTCAACACCTGGTCGAGGTCGGCGCGCATCTCGTCGCCGTTGCGCGCGCGGCCCGGATAGCCGCCGGTCGACATGATGCCGCCGCCGGCGAGGCCGTCCTTGGGCGTCTCGAGCCCGCGGACGTCATCGGCCTGCCAGCAATGAAGGGAAACCGGCACGCGGAGCGCGTTGCGGATGGCGGCCTCGGTGTCGACGCCGAGGTCGGCGTACTGCGCGCGGGCGAGCCGGTAGGCGGCGGAAATTTGTTTGGAGGAGGGCATGGAGGGAGGGGGTCAGGGTCAGGGCAGGGATCTGGAATCGGGCGTCTAAAATCGAGAATTGAATCTCAGAGAAAGGAAGTAACCCCACGCAGCGTCATCCCGAGTGCAACGAAGGATCCAAGGGAAAGGTCCGGCCTTCGCCGCGCGCACGGATCCTTCGGTGCGCGCAGGATGACGGAACGGGAATGGGTTGAGAGGATCAATGGGAGATGCCCGATTTCTGATTTCACGCTTTCGGATGGTCGAGCTTGGCGGCGGCCGCAGCTGGTTTGGAAGGCATGGGCGGAAGGAGGAAGTCGAAGGTCGAAAGGTTCGTGTTTCGCTACGCGACGTTAAAGGCCTTGCGGAGTTCGTCGATGGCGGTGTCGGGCATGGGGACGACGGGACCGAGCGGACGGCTGAGCAGGAGGGCCTCGGTCGTGGCTTCGAGTACCTCGAGCCGGTCGAACGCCTCGAGGATGGTGCGGCCAACGACAATTGCACCCTCGTTCTCGATCAGCACGACGGGACGGCGGTCAACGGAGAGTTCGGCGGCGATGCGGTCGGCATCCTCGACGATGCGCTGGAAGGAAAGGCGGGGCACGTTGTTCAGCACGACGTAGCTCTCGGGAATCGTGTGCGTGCTGAGCGCGGCCTCGGTCATGCAAAAGGCGGAGGCGTGCGCGGGCTGGGCGTTGATGATCGCACCCACGTCGCCGTGGCGCTCGTAGATCAGCGCGTGGAGCAGCGCGGCGCGGCTCGGGCGCTTGCCCGCCTCGCAGGCCCGGCGGGTGGCGCGGACGATGTCCGCCGGTTCCACCTCGAGGCGGTCACGGCGGCGCGGCGTGACGACGAACTGGCGGGCATCCAGCCGGGCGGAGAAAGCGCCGGCGGTGCTGATCAGGAGGCGCTGCTGATAGGCGCGATGGAGGAAGCGACAAAGGTCCGTGCGCAATTCCTTTTCCCGGATGGAGAGCGGCGCGGCGGGGAGCGTCTCGTAGTCGGGCATGGTCTCGAGCGCCAGGTGCTCGGGAGGGAGCACCTTCAGCTCCCCCAGCTGGCGCGCCTTGATGATGGTTTGCGCGACGAATTCGAAGGTCTCGAAGCGCTGGAAGGCGTCGTGCAGGTCGCGGCCGCCGATGACGACGCCGTGGTTCTCGAGCAGCACGCAATCGGCCCCGCCGGCGAAGGTCTCCGCGATCTTGTTCCCAAGCTCCGCCGTGCCGGGACAGGCATAGGGCGCCAGGGCCACCTGGCCGCAAATGGTGTGGGCGTGCGACTGGACGCGGGTGTCCGGCAGCAGGCGGCAGATCGAGAACGCCACGAGCGCGCCGGGATGCGCATGGACAATGGCCTTGATGTCAGGACGGCGGCGGTAGATCTCGCGGTGAAACGGAAATTCCGAGGACGGCGTGTGCAGCCCCGAGCGCGAGCCGTCCGGGTGCACGCAGACGATGTCGGTGGGCTGGAGGCTCCCCTTGTCGACGCGCGACGGCGTGATCCAGATATCGCCCGACGGATCAAGAATGGACAGATTGCCACCGGAGGTGGTCGTCATCTTGTAGCGGTAGATCCGTTGCATCGTGGCAACGAGCTCGTCACGCGGGTGGAGCCAGGACATGTCCATGGGATGGTGGGCTGTTATAGTGCGACCGGTGCGTGGGGTCGGGCGCGGGTTAGGATCGAGGAAGGGGAAGCGGGTGGAGGCGCCGTCGACGGGAAGAATCGCGGCGATGGAACGGGGGCAGCATCTGGCAAACGACTCTCGTCATTCGGCGTTCGCCCGGCGGGGCTGGTAGACCTTTTGCGCCAGAGTCGGCGCGAAGAGCGCCCGGAATGCCGCGAGGTTCTTCACGGCTTTCAGCGCGATGAGCTGGTTGGCGAGGTTGCCCACGACGGAGCCCTCGAGGGCAAACGAGTGCACGGGCAGGCCGGACGCGTTGGCCGTGGCCTGGCAGAGGAGGCGGTTCTTGGAGCCGCCGCCGACCATGAGGATGCGTTTGAATTTCCTGCCGGAGAGTTTCTCGAAGTCGCGGATCGCCATCGCATGGCCTTCGCCCAGGGAGTCGCAGATCAGGCGGACGTAGCCGGCGAGATTCCTCGGCAGCGGGAGCTTGCGGCGCCTCAACTGGGCATCGATGGCCGCCTTCATCGAGGGCGGGTTGCCGAACTCGGCGAAGATCATGTCGAGGACGACACTCTTCTGGAGCTGCGGCGACCTCGCCGCAGAACGCTTCGATCCGCGGGCGGGGTCGCCCGCGCTCCAGGAGGGCAATGCCTCGGCGGCCTTGATGAGCGCCGCCCACTCCCGGTCGTTTTTCGGGCGGCTCGCGAAATCCTTGAGCGTTTGCTCCAGCATCCACAGACCGAGCACGTTCACCAACGGACGATACTCGCCGCGACCGGTGCGGTCGTTGGCCACGCGGGCCGCCAGGGCCTCGGGGCCGAGCAGCGGCTTGTCGCTCTCGAACCCGACGAGCGACCACGTGCCGGAACTGAGGAAGATGTCGCTGCCATCCGCGGCGGCGGGCATGGCGTCGTAGGCGCAGGTGGTGTCGTGACCAGGGACGGCGATGACCTGGGTGTCGGCGAGCGGATCGGTTTTGGATTGGGCG
>JAEZDN010000052.1 GCA_023433275.1 Verrucomicrobiota bacterium | reverse complement strand
CCATGGGGTGCCGTCGGGCGCTAATTGCGCGCTGTATATAAACACCACACCCCCGAGGCTGAGCAGGACCATCCACGCCGGGGTGATCCGGTCGAAACGCTCGCGAGTGGTGAGCTTGAAGAAGCTGGCCAGGTCGAGGTTGCGCAGGAATTTCACGGATGAGGGAAATAAACGGCCGCGGAAGGCGGGAGCAAGGGGCAAGGCGGTGGGCGGGAGGAAAGTTTGGAAGAGAAGAGACGAGCACGGGTCGAATGTGCGCGGGGAAAAAACGGCGAGCGGTGCTCGCGGGTTGAGTCACGGCCCGCAGGGACGCGGGCCCTCCAACAGAGTGCGGGCCAGCGGGAGCTGGGCCCTCCACGGTTCACCCTTCTTCCTGTAGGTTCGCTGCCGGCGGCGATCTGGGGCGCGAGGTCGGCGCGACTGCCGATCTACAGCGGGTGGAGCGTGGGGAGGGCGGACGCGATGGCTTCCGCGGGGGAATCCATGAGGAAGCCGTGTTGGCGGGCGGATTTCCGCCAGGGCTGGCTGATGCCGTGCCAGGCGGGAACGGTCAGGACAACGGTGGGTTTGTCGAGGGCGTTGCCGAGGTGGGCGGCGGCGGAGTCGGCGGAAAGGACCGCTCCGGCGGCGGCGATGTGGGACACGAAGGCGATGATCCCGGAAGGCGTCTCGATCGCGGCCGGCGGGATGCCGGCGGCGCGGGCGGCGGCGGCCAGGGCCTCCAGGCGGGCTTCATCGCGCGGGGCGCCACCGAGCACCCACGGCGTCGCGCAGCGCTCGCGCCAGGCGCGAAGGATCGAGAGGAGCCGGTCGGGAGGAAGGTCCCGCGTGCCATCGTGGCTGATGGGATACACGAGCAGGCGCCCGTCGTTGCCGGGGGTGAAACTGTTTAGATGCGGGACGATCTCTTCCCCCGAAATCGGGCGACCCAGAACAGTGGCCGCGAGGAGGCGGTGGGCGTGAAGTTCGCGGCATTGGTCGTCCGCCGTCGGCGCCGGATAGAGCGCGGGATTGAGCCGGTAGTCCCGGTCGGCCTCGGCCCAGGATGCGACGATGTCGTGATAGAGCGGACGGAAATGCGTCAGCACGATCCGGCGTTTGAAGCGGAGGGCAGCGAAGCGGTGGCGTTCGCGCCACCACAGGGGCATGACGTCGCGGAGGAGACCTGGCGCGTCGGAAGGCAGGAGGATGAGTTCCGTGCCGGGCAGTTCGCGGACGGCGAGGGCCATGACGGTGCCGGGGATCACCAGGGTGACTTGATCGGCGCCGTACTCGCGAACGAGCAGGCGGAGGACCGGCAGAACGAGAACGAAGTCGCCGATGCGGCCCAGGGCGAACACGCAGGCTTCCTTGCGCTGGGACCGGGGGCCGCGGGGCGGACCTTGCAGGAGCGCGGCAAGCCGGTGGCGGAGCGGCGCCGGGAGGAGCGTGCGGGCCGGCGCGTGGATCGGGGGCAGCGGTGCGACGGCCGGGGGATTCATGACGCGGTCGCGCTGCCGGGAGCGGCCGGTGCGTCGGGTACGACGGCGGCGGCGGGTTCGGGCGAGGCCGCCTGGTGGGCGAGCGCGAGGAGGATCCAGAAGGGGATCGCGCCCATGGGACCCTCGAGCACGACGCCGAAGCACGAGCTGACGAGCACGACCCAAACGGAAGCCTGCAGCGCCATCGCATCCTCGAGCGGTTCGCCGCGGCGGAGTGCGCGTGCGGTGCGGGCGGTGAGGCGGGCTTGAACCCAATAGATCGCGAGCAGGGTCAGCGCGCCGACGGCGCCCATGCGCCCAAAAGTGGTGAGGAAGATGTTGTGCGGGCTGCGGGCGCTGAACTCCATGTCGTCCGTGGGGTAGTATTCCACGAGGAAACCGCGCGCGAGGTCGGCGCCGAAGCCGAGGCCGACGAGGGGCGAGGTGGTGGCGGTTTCCGTGATGACGTTGCGCCACCAGACGAGGCGGAAGCGGTTGTTGTCGCCCTTGTCATCGCTCAGCGTGTTGCGGTAGCTGCGGGTGCCGCTGAAATCCGCGATCGAGACAACGGTCTCGTAGATCGCGTACGCCTTGGTCTGGGCGAAATCCTTCTTCTGGAGCAGTGAATGCACGGTGACCGCGAGCAGGCCGGCGGCGCAGACGGCGGCGAAGGTGCGCGCGGGCCGCCAGCGTCCGGCCCACGCGAGCCAGGCGAGGGCGAGCATCAGGCCCACGAGGCTGGAGCGGGAGAGCAGCAACAGGCCCGAGATGAGCGAGGCAACGGCGGCGAGCCAGAGCCAGATGTCGCGCCACGAAATCCGGGCGCCGCGCGGGACCAGCAGCACGAAGCCCGTGAAGAGGAACGTCGCGAGGAGATCGCCCTTGTAGTAGATCAGGGGCACGCCGTTCAGCGTGAAGGCGGTGAGAAAGAATTCCGAGAAAGTCATGCCCAGCAGGCCGGTCACGGGCAGGACCACGAAGACACCGAGCACGGCGGAATGCATCAGGCGGCGGGAGGGCCCATGCTCGAGGAGGGCGCGCGCGGTAAAGAAGTAGAAGACGTAGTACACCATCGCGAAGTCGCGCAGCGCCGCGAGGCCATGGATGCGCACGTCCCACAGGATGCGGCCCGCGCCGAGGGCGAACCACAGCGCGAGGAGCATGTGCAGCCAGTCGCGTTGGAACGGCAGCGAGCGGGTCAGGGCGCCGCGGAGAAATACCATCGGCACCGCGATGGCGAGGCCGAGTTCCCCCAGCAGCAGCGGGATGCCCTCGAATGGCATGATCTGGGCGAACCCGCGGTTGCCGATGAGATAGCCGGCGACGAGGAAGGCGAGCAGCCACGCCTCCGCCAGCGGGCCACGCGTCCAGGACACCACCGCCCACGCGCTGATGCCCGCGAGGAGGAACGCGAGCAGGCGCTTTTCCTGCGCGAGCGAGATGCCCACCCAGATGGCGAGGATGGAAAACACCGTCCCGACGAGGAAGACGCGAAAACGCGGGTTCATGGGCGCCAGAGAAAGTGATCGCGGGTTTCGCGCCGCACGGCGGGAAAGACAATCCAGGCCGCGCCGTAGTAGCCGGCGGCCAGCGGCAAGGGCCACCACCAAGCGGCATCGGGCGCGAGGCGCCGGAGGGCCACGAGGGCGAGCGCGAGTCCGCCGTGAATGATCACGGGGGCGAGCAGCGGGCGAAGAAGATCGCCGGCGCGGAGGCCGAGCGGTTTCGTGCCGAGGGGCAGCGCTACGAGCGCGTGCAGCAAGGTGCCGATGGCGGTGGCTTGGGCGATGGTTTCAAGGCCGTGACCGCGGGCGAGCAGGCAGGCGGTGGTGATCAACGCGAGGCCGAGAAGCGAAGTGGTCAGCAAGCGCCGGGTGTGACCGCCCGCTTGAAGCATCCAGGATTGCACGAAGAGCCACGGTTGCACGGCGGTGGCGATTCCCAGCCATTGCACCACGCCTGCCGCCTCGAGCCAGCGCGGACCAAAGAAGATGCGCACCACCGTCTCCGGCGCCACAACGCAGAGGGCGGCGGGGGCCAGGGAGAAGTGGAAGAGGCCGTTGAGGAATCGCGCGGCCAGGGCGGTGAACGCCGCGCGGTCGTCGCGCAGCCGCGCCAGGGAAGTGACGCCCCAGCCGCTGAGGGGCGCGACCGCGACCTGCAGGAGGGCGGTGGTGGCCTGCACCCCGCGACCGTAGAGACCGAGGTCGGAGGCCCGGCCCATGCGGCCGACCACGACCTGGTCGACGGTGCGCGCGAGGTAGTGGGCGACGGTGTGGCCGGTGAGGTTGACGCTCAGCGCGAGGATGCCCGACCAACCGCCGCCGGCGATACGCCAGCCGGGGCGCCACGGGCTCAACCACCAGCTGCCAATCGCCATGGTTACTTCGTAGGCGATGCTGAGAAGAACGAGCGACCACACGCCGGCGCCGCTCGCCGCCGCGACGAGCGCGGTGATGGTGGAGATTACAGTGGCGGTGACATCGAGGCCCGCGGCCGCGGCGATGCGTTGTTCCCGATAGAGCAGCGCGATGGGCGCGAGGGTGGTGCCGCTGAAGAGGAACGCGACGGCGAGCGCCGCCATGATCGGGGGCAGGCGCGGTTCGTCGAAAAACCATGCGAGCGGCTGGCCAAGGAGCGCGCAGACCACCGCGAGTGCGAGACCGGCGCCGGCGCCGAGGGCGCAGAGTTGGTGGAAGCGGGACGTCGTGAGTCCCGGTTGTTGGATCGCGGTGAAGACGCCGACATCACGAACCATGTAGAGCAGGCTGTAGATCATCGCGGCCATGCCGTGCAGGCCGTAGGCATCGGGCGAAAGCAGGCGCGCGAGCAGCGCGGCGGACGTCAGGCGCACGGCCAACTTGACGAGTTGCGCGCCGAGGATCGTGCGTGCGCCGCCGCCTGGAGAGATGGCGGAACGGGAGGGCATGGCGGGATCGCTCGCGGGCTGCAACCGGCCAGTAATAAGCGCATTGCGCGAAGCGTGGGAAGTCCCGATTGTCCCGCGGATCATGCCCGTCGTTTCCGTCATCGTCCTCGCATGGAACAGTGGCGATTACCTCCGGATTTCACTGGGCAGCATGCTGGACCAGACGATGGGCGACCTCGAGGTGTTGCTGGTCGACAACGGCTCGACCGACGGCGCGGTGGAGCGCGCGCTCGCGGCCCGACCGGACCCGCGGGTGCGGGTGTTGCGTCAGGAAACCAACCTGGGCGTCGTGGGCGGCACCCGGGCTGCCATCGCGGTCGCGCGCAGCCCGTGGATTGCGATCATGGATTCCGACGACTGGTCGCATCCGATGCGGCTCGAGCTGCAATTGCAGGCGGCCCGCGCGGATCCGGAGCTCGCCGTCATCGGCACCGGCGCGCGCTGGATGGACGAAGCCGGAAAGCCCGGCGAGGCGTACCCGATGTATTTCGAACCGCACGAGATCGCCGCGTACGTGCCCTTCAACATGCCGGTGCTTCATCCGACGCTGATGTTCCGGCGCGCGGTGCTGGAGGAAATTTCGTACCGGCCCGGCGTCGACATCTGCGCCGACTACGACCTGGTGTCGCGGGTGGTGGAGCGGCACCGCATCGGGGTCGTGTCGCTCCCGCTCCTTCATTATCGCCGGCACGCGGCGTCGTCGACGATCAGCCGGGCCACGTACAGCCAGGCGGGGGTGTGCGCCATCCGTCTGGCGATCGCACGCCGACGTGCGGGGCGGACGGAGGATTTTGCGGGGTTGATGGCGAGCGCGCAGCGCTGGAGGGAGCCAGGGTTGCCGGTCGCGGCGGTGTATCGCCATTACGCGCGACAGGCGGCGGACGAGGGATTTCCCCTGCTCGCGGCTTTTCATGCGGCGCTGGCGTGCCGGGCGGAGGGCGGGTTCGGAAACCAGCTGCGTTATTTGCGGCATTTGGCCGCGGCGTTCGCCGCGGATCGCACGGCGTGGAAGGAGGGCTTGGGCGGCATCGGCAAGGGGCCGTTTTGGATGCTGTTGCGGCGGGCGGGTTTTCCGCCGTTTCCCCGTTATTGAAGCATGGCGCGCCTGGTCCACATCACACCCCACGCCCAATCCGGCGGCGGCATGCAGGCGGTGATCCGTCAGCACCGCGAGCTGGATGGCGCGCTCGGTCATGGGAGCAAGGTGGCGGCGTTGTTCGAAGGGCGGTCCAATGCGGCGGAGATTGGCCTCGGGGCCACGGGAGCGTGGAGCGTTCGCCGGATCGCGCGCGAGTTCCAGCGTCAGATCGTGCCGCAGGTGAAGGATGCGGTGGCGATTTATCACAACGCGTGGGGCATGCCCTGGCTGGCGCCGACGGATGGGGCGGCGCGGCGCCTGGCTTATCTGCACAGCGAGTGGCCGGGACTGGACGCGGCGATCCGGTCGAGCGCGCGGTGGAGCGATGGTTTCATTGTGGTGAGCGACGCGCTGGCCGACGCGGTGAAGCGTGTGGCGCGGGATTATCCGGTGGAGCGCATTGCGCGAATCTCGTATGCAGTGTCGGCGCCGGCGGGATTCAGGAACGAGCGCGTGGCGCGGGTGGACGGGCGGCCTTTTCGCGTGGGATATGTGGGGCGGCTGGAAATGCGTCAGAAGCGGGTGGACCGGCTGGAGCAACTGATCCGCGCGCCGGGCCCCGGCATCGAGTGGCACGTGGTGGGTGACGGCGTGGCCCGGCGGCAGTTGGAGCGAGCCGCCGCGCCGGGACGTGTGGTGTTTCACGGCTGGCTGGAGGGCGTGGCGTACTGGGAATGCGTCGCGGCCCTCGATGCGGTGGTTTTCTTCAGCGATTACGAAGGCACGCCGATCGCGCTGGTGGAAGCGATGAGCGTGGGGGTGCCGCCGCTTTTTCCGGCGATCGGCGGAGGCGGGGAGGAGCTGGCGCGGAGGGTGAATCACCGGTGCGTGTATCCCGCGGGCGATTTGGCCGCGCTGGCGCGGCAACTGGACGAAATCCTGCGGGAGAATCTCGCGGGGAATGCAATCATTCGCGCGGCGGTGTCGGGTCACACGCCGGCGGCGTATGCGGCCGCGTTTGACCGGATCGTGAGGGAAACGGCGGGGCGACCGCGTCATTCCGCGGCGACCGGCCCGCGCGCCGCGCGATGGAGCGATTGGTTGCCGATGGCGGCGGTGCGTCGCTGGCATGAACAAGCAATCTGGCGCTGACGTGACGATCCTGCACTACAGTGGAGGCACGTGGGATGGCAGCGGCGTGCACGCGGTGATTCGCCAGCTCGCGCCGGCGATGCGCGTGCGGAGCATCCTCGGGGTGTCGCCGGGATTTGAACCGCGCCAGTTACCGCGGCTGAAAGTGTGGCGCGGACCCGCGGTGGAGGCGGATGCGATCACTCTGGGCAATGCGTGGGCGGCCGCGCAGGTGGCGTGGCGCGTGGGGCGGTGGTTGCGGCGGGGGAAGGGACGGGTTTTTCACGGGCACACGCGGGCGGGACTGTTGGTGGCGTTGTGGCTGGCGGCGGTCGGTGCGCGGCGTGTGGTGGCGACGGTGCATGTTTATGGCCGGCAGCGCTGGTTCTACCGCATTGCCCACCGGGTGTTGGGAGAGCGGCTCGTGTGGCTCACGCCGGCGATGAAGATGCATTATGGCGTCGGCGACTTGAGCTGGGCCGGCTGCATGCCGAACGGACTGGCGCTGGAGCAGGCGGCGGCGTTCAAGCCGTGGCCGGGCGGGCGACCGCTGCGCGTGGGCGGCGCCGGCATGCTGACGGGGTGGAAGCGTTGGGACCTGGTGCTGCAAGCGCTGGCGTTGGAAGGCGGGCAGGGCGTGGAGTTTTTCCATATTGGTGGAGGCGAGGGAACGGCCGAGACCGAGGCGTGTGGCCGCGCGCTGCGGAACCTGGCGGAAAGGCTGGGCGTGGCGGCGCGGGTGCACTGGTTGGGATGGCAGCCGTCATCGGCGGCGTTGTTGCAACAAGTCGACGTGGTGGTGGTGCCGTCGGATGGCGAGCCGTTCTCGATGATTGCGCTCGAGGCGTTGTTTGCCGGCGTGCCGGTGTTGGCGACGCGCGGCGGAGGGCCCGAGGATTTCATCGTGCCAGGCCGGAACGGCTGGCTGGTGCCGGCGGGAGATGCCGCGGCGCTGGCCGCGGCGCTGGCGCAATGCGGGACGCCGGAAGCGTGGGCGCACTTGCGGCAGGATGAGGCAGGGATGCGCCGGTTTTCCGTGAAAGCGACGCTGGCGGATCGCTGGGAGCGATTCTACGAGGACCTCTGATTCTCCAACCAGGGAAACAGGCGCGCCCAGACGCGATCGACGGCGACGCGGCGAATGCAGAAAGGCTCGGGAAAGCGGCAGTAGTCATGGCACGGCTTGTAGGGGCAGGGCTCGCCGTCGATCCAGGCCGCGCCGGGATGGACCGGGTGAAAGTTGCGCGCGAGTTGGGCCCCGAAGATGGTGAACGTGGGCACGCCAAGCAGAGCGGCGACGTGGCCGGGACCGGAGTCATTGCCAATGAAGCAATCGGCGCCCGCGGTCGCGTTGATCAGGTGATCCAGGTCGCCGGAGTTTTCGTCGATCACGATGACGGCGTGTCCGGCGGCGCGGAGACGCGCGGCGATTTCGTCGAAGTGCGGCCGCGGCCACTGGCGGGTGGGCTGGGCGGCGCCGGTGTGGATGAGCACGCGTTGCGGGCGGGCGGGGGAAGTGAGGGCGGGCGGCGGGACGGTCCAGCCGAAGTGGCGGGCGATCGTGTGCCAGTAGTCCGCGCGATGCGGCGAGTGCGGACGGAAGAGGCGGTCGGTGAGGAAGACACCGCTGCCGCGGCGGGAAAAGCCGGCGCGAAGCACCGCACCGGTGAGCGCCATGAGCGCGTGTTCGCGGGGGTCGGGACGCGCGGAGACGACGGCATCGAACTGCCGCGCGCGGAGCTGGCGCCCGGTGCGGAGCAGGTCCGGCCACGGCCAGCGGTGGAGCTCGTACTTGCGGCGGTGGGCGGTCCACGGGAGCGCGCAGGCGACGAGGTTAACGTCGGGGCAGAACCGGGCGAGCAGCGGCGCGGCGTGGGGTTTGGCCAGCAGGGAGACCTCGGCGTGGCGGGTGGCGGCTTGCAGGAACGGGATGGCCAGCGCGACGTCACCCAGGCCCCAGAGCTCGAGCACCAGCAAGCGCGGGCGGGAGCGGCTGGCGGGCGCCGAGAATCTTTGCATGGGAGCGTTATCCTGTTTTTGTCGCGGGCATGGCAAGCCCCGTGGCACGCGTGCAAGGCGTCCTACCGATCGTGCTCCTGGCGGGCGCGGGGCTGGCCGTGTTTCAATTTTTCGGCAACGCGAGCCGGGGTTACATCGACACGGACTCGTTGTTTTATTGGTGGGCGTACCAGTGGTCGACGCCGGCGTCGGAGACCGAGCATGGCTGGTTGATCCTCGCGATCAGCGCGTGGTTGTTGTGGCGGAATCTGAAACAGCGGTCGGCGGTCAGCGATCAGCGGTCGGTGAAGACGCGTTGGGTTTTGGCCGCGTTGCTCGGCGGATTGCTGATTCATCTGCTCGGGTACGCGATGCAGCAGACGCGGATCTCGATCGTGGGGTTTTTGGTTTTCACGTGGGGCCTGCTCGCGTTTGCCGGCGGGCCGCGCTGGGGGCGTGCGGCGGCGTTTCCGCTCGGGTTCATGATGTTTGCGGTGCCGCTGAACATGCTGGATACGATTGGATTTTACCTGCGGCTGGGTGTGATCGACACGGCGTGGCACCTGGCCCGGGCGGTGGGGATCGAGGTAATCCGGAACGGGACGCAGCTGATGTCGGCTGATGGCGCGTACCAGTACGACGTGGCGGCAGCGTGCAGCGGGATGCGTTCGTTGATGGCGTTGGCGGCGCTGTCGTTGATGCTGGGTTATCTGAATTTCCGGCCGTGGTGGGTGCGCGGGCTGATCGGGCTGTTGAGTTTGCCGTTCGCATTTGTCGGGAACGTGCTGCGGATTTTTGCCGTGATCGTGATGGCCAATTGGCGCGGGCAGGGAGCTGGGATCACGGCGCATGACTGGATGGGGTTCGGCGTTTTCGTGATCGTGCTCGGTTTGGTGCAGGCGGTGGTGATAGTGCTCGAACGCAAAGGGCGCAGGGCCTGGCGGGAAGGGTACGAACTAACAAAGAGCGGCGATCAATCAGGGCAGCCGGCAGGCATGGGGCCTGGTGCCCGTGGTTCCTCGATCCATGGGTTTCGCACGGCGATCGCGATCGCGGTGGCGGCGGCCGGCGTGATGTTCGCGGCGCAGAAGCTCGATGCCATCCAGGTTAACCCGCGGACGGGAATCCGGCTGGCGGCGGATGGGGTCAACCCGGTGGAGCTGCCGCATTATCTCGGGACGGCGTGGGAAGGGCAGGACGCGGACGTCACGCCGATCGAGCGCGAGGTGTTGCCGCCTGACACGGGTTTCTCGCGGAAGAATTACGTGCGGTTGCGGAACTTGAATGAAAGCGTGTTCCTCTCGATCGTGCTCAGTGGGCGGGATCGCACGTCGATCCACCGGCCGGAGCTGTGTTTGGTCGGCCAGGGTTGGACGATCCTGGGCGAGACGCGGCATGAGTTCACGCGAGCGGACGCGCCGGGGGCGAAGGTGCCGGCCACGGTGCTGCGGATCGAGCGCGAGGTGACGGATGCGCGCGGACGGAAGATCAAGGTGCCGGCGCTTTTCGCGTATTGGTTTGTGGGTGCGGACAAGATCGTGGCCTCGAACGCGCAGCGCGTGGTGCAGTCGTCGGTCGACCGGTTGCGCCACTTGCAGGCGCACCGCTGGGCGTACGTGGTGGCGCAGACGGTGAGCTTTGACGGCGAGGCGGCGGGGCTGGCGCGGTTGCAGGCGGTATTGGATGGTACGCTGCCCGCGTTTCAGGAGCCCTTGCCTGCGGGCTGATTGTAAAAGCGCGGAGTCGCGGAGGACTGGTCTGCGGTATTGCCAAGCGGGGGGTCGGACCTACCTTGAACCTTCACGTGATGCTGACCGTCATCGCCGCAGCCAAGCAACTGACCCAAACGACCGCGACCGAGCCCTACCTGTGGGCGCTCGGCCTGGCGGTGGTGGTGGGCTTGGGCGCGGGCTATGGGGCGGTGTGGTTGCTGCTGCGGCAGACGCGCCGGCTGGCGGCCGAGCAGGCGCAGGCGCACCAGGAGATGGCGCGGCGGGAGGCGGCGGTGACCGCGCAGGAAATGATCAGCAAGGCGGAGGAGGAGATTCGGACGCGTGAAGCCGAGCTCAACCGCGACCTGGACCGGCGAAAGATCGAGATCGAGATGATGTTGCGCGAGATCCGGTCCCACGAGGAATCGCTCGGCCTGCTCGATTACCAGCTCGAGCAGCGGCAGGAGCGGCTGGCGCGCGAGGCGGCCGCGATCAACCAGGCGCGCGACGCCATGCGCGATCTCTCCAAGAGCCTGCGCAAGCGGCTGGAGGGCGTGGCCTCGCTGGATGGCGAGGAGATCCGCAAGCAACTGCGGGAGGAAATCACCTTTGAATGCCAGGAGGAGTTGCGCGCGTTGCGCAAGGAGCTGCTCGAGCGTTCCGAGCAGGACCTCGTCCAGCAGGGCAAGCGGATCCTGGTCACGACCATGCAGCGGCTGGCGAGCAAGCCGAACAACGACATCACCGCGACGATCGTGCAGCTGCCGACCGAGGAAATGAAGGGGCGCATCATCGGTCGCGAGGGTCGCAACATCAAATCGTTCGAGGCATCGACGGGCACGACGCTGCTCATCGACGAGTCGCCGCAGATGGTGTTGATCTCGTCGTTCGATCCCGTGCGCCGCGAGGTGGCGAAGCTCGCGCTCGAGGCGCTGGTGAAGGACGGACGCATCCATCCCGCGAGCATCGAGGAGGCAGTGGGGCGCGCCCGCACCGAGCTCGACCTGCACATCGCGCAGATCGGCGAGGAAGCGGTGGACCGGCTCAAGATCTCGGGACTGCACCCGGAGATCATCAAGCTGTTGGGCAAGCTGCGGTTTCGTTTCTCGTACACGCAGAACGTGCTGGATCACTCGATCGAGGTGGCGCAGCTCTGCTCGATGCTCGCCTCGGAACTGGGGCTGGAGCCGAACCTGGCGAAGCGCGCGGGCCTGTTGCACGACATCGGCAAGTCGATCGAAGGCGAGTACGAGGGCAGTCACGCGCTGATTGGCGCGGATTTCATCCGCCGGTATGGCGAGACGCCGATCGTGATCAATGCAGTCGCGGCGCACCACGAGGAGGTCAAGCCGGAGACCGTTTACTCCGGCCTGGTGATTTTAGCTGACGCGATCTCGGCGTCGCGCCCGGGCGCGCGCGCGGAATCGATGACCAATTACCTGGAGCGCCTGGGCCGGCTCGAGCGCCTGGCCATGACGCTGCCGGGCGTGCAGCAGGCGTTCGCCATCCAGGCGGGCCGCGAAGTGCGCGTGGTGGTGCAGCCGAGCATCGTGACTGATGACCAGGCGCACGCCCTGGCCAAGACGCTGAAGCTGAAGATCGAGCAGGAGTTGGATTACCCGAGCACGATCAAGGTCACGGTGATCCGGGAGCAACGCTACACGGAGACGGCGACGTAGCGCGCCAAGGGAGCGCAGCTTTAGGCTTTAAGCCTATAGCTTTAGGCTTACAGCTTCCGGCATGGCCGATCCAAAGATTCTCGAGACGTTTCCCAATCCCGCGCCGCACCGCGATTTTCTCATCGAGCACACGCATCATGAATTCACGTCGGTGTGCCCGATGACGGGGCATCCGGATTTTGCCGACATCACGGTGCGCTATGTGGCGGACAAGAAGTGCGTGGAGCTCAAGTCGCTGAAGCTGTATTTTCATGCCTACCGCAACGAGGGGATTTTCTTCGAGGCGGCGACGAACAAGATCTGTGACGACCTGGGCAATGCGCTCAAGCCGCGTAGCCTGACCATCATTTCGAAGTGGAAGGCGCGCGGCGGGTTCTCGTCGATCGTGACGGCGGAGTGGAAAAGGAAGCGATGAGGAACTTATGATTTACGACTTATGATTTATGATTCGGCGGAGCGAAGCGCGCGTCCGGTTTCCAAATCATACATCGAGTATCATACATCGTAAATTGACCATGTCCTGGGCCGACACGCCGATTCATTTCATTGATTTCGAGGGCAACGTCACGTCGGGCATCCTGGAGTTCGGGGTGGTGACGTTGAAGGGTGGGGAGATTGCCGCTACGCACACGCGGTTGTGCCGGGCGACGGGCGCGGTGAGCGCCGATGACACCAAGGTGCACCGGCTGAGCGCGGACGGGTTGACCTCGGAGGCGTATTTTGCGGCCGAGTGGGAACGGTTCGCCGGCCTGCGCGCGACGGGGCCGTTGGCGGCGCATTTCGCCTCGGCGGAAAACTCGCTGTTGAGGAAGGTGTGGCCGTACCCGAGGGAGGCGCCGGATTTCGCGCGGCCGGGCCGGACAGCGACCGAGTGGGGACCGTGGATCGACACGGGCCGGCTTTACCCGCAGTTGTTTCCGCAGCTGGGTTCGGTGCGGTTGGAGGACCTCATTGTTCGCGAGGGTTTGTCGGTGGAACTCGAAATGGCGGCGCGGCGGCATTGTCCGGCGGCGCGGCGGCATTATCACGCCGCGTTGCATGATGCGCTGGCGGGGGCGTTGCTGTTGCGACGATTGTTGCAGCGACCCGAGCTCTCGGCGGCGACGATCCCGTGGTTGCTGCAAATGAGCACGCTCGATGGCGAGCGACGCGACGCGTTGCAGCAAGGGAGTCTGTTTTGAGGCGGGCGGCGAGTCCCTTGCCCGGCGTGGCGCGGAGCGGAATCCGCGCGCTACCTTAGTCCAGGGTATATTTTCTCAGGCCGGTAAGTTGGGCCAATGTTCGTAATACGAACATTGGGTTGTGAAGGAGGTAGCGCTTCCAGAGGCGTCGGGGTTCGGTGGCGAGGCGGTGCAGCCACTCGAGGCCGCTGCGTTGCATCCAGCGCGGGGCTTGGCGGACGCGACCGGAAAGGAAGTCGAAGGCCGCGCCGACGCCGATCATCAAGCCGGCATCGAGCGTCGCAGCATGGGCAGCCATGAACTTTTCCTGCAGGGGCGTGCTGAGACCGACCCAGACGATGTCGGGTTTTTTGGCGGCGATGTCGGCGTGCAGGCCGGCGAGTTCTTCCGTCGTCAGCGGACGAAATGGGGGCGTGAATTTGCCGGACACCCGGAGGCCGGGGAAACGGGCGCACAGCCGGGCCGAGAGCTCGTCGGTCACGCCGGGTTTTCCGCCGTAGAAATAGTGCGTCAGGCCGTGGGCGCGACCGGCATCGCAGACGAGTTCCATGAGGTCCGGGCCGTAGACGCGGCTGACGTTGTGGTGTCCGTGCCAGCGGCCGAGCCAGACCAGGGGCATGCCGTCGGGCGTGGTGAGCAGGGAGCGGTTGTAAGCGGCGCGCAGAGCCGGGTCGGTGCGCGCCAGGTTGAGATTGTACGCGGTGGCGCAGCAGATGTAGCCGGAGCGCGGCCGGCCGCGGGTCGCGAAGACGATCTCGCCCGCGGCGTCGAGCGACAGCGCGGAAACGCCGGTGCCGAGGACATTGAAGCGCGTCGCGGAAGGCGTCGGGCTCGAGGCGGGTGGGTGCATGCTCACGAGCACTTTGTCGGGCTCGCGACGTCGGGCAACGCAGGATAATGGCTCAGCCTGCGACGTCGGCGGGTTGCAGGGCGGAGCGGCTGCGGAGGACGGCGACCAGGCCGAGAAGCACGAGGGCGAGCAGGAGGGCGAACGCGGGGCGGGGGCCGTCGACGGTGACGATGGCGATAACCGCCGAGGTGAGGAGGGTGCGCATCACCCGATCGTAGGCATAGAAGAAGGAGCCCACGCGGCCCATGACGCGGTTCTCGACCAGGTGCAGCAGGGCCGCGCTGCGGGCGACGCGGCTGCCGGCGTTGCCGTAACCGAGCAGAAGGGCGGCGACGAGGTAGGCGGGGATGGAGGGAAGTGCGACGAGCAGGGCGGCGCCGGCGGCGAAAATAGTCATGGTCAGTGGAACGGTCCGCCGGGCCGAGTGGGTGGCGATCAACCGGGGCAGGCTGAAGCCGGCGGCAATCGCGCCCGCGGCGAACACGGCCTCACCGGCGCCAAAAACCCAGGCGCCGGCGCGCAGGGTTTGGCCGACGTAGATGGGAAAAAGATAATTTCCGACCATGACGGTGATGAAGGGCATGAGTGACGCAGCGAAGAAGACCGTGAGCCGCGGGCGCTGCCGGAGCCAGGCCCAGCCCTCGGCGATGGCGCGCCAGGCGGAGGTGCGCGGCGCGGCGTTGGCGGCCTGGAGGTGGGTGCTTTGGTAGGGGATGGAGGATTGGATCGCGAAACTGAAAAGATAGGTGCACGCGTCCAGCACCAGGATCGTGGTGAGGCTCACGTGCTCGACCAGCACGGCGCCGAGGCCGCCCGAGATCATCATGGCCGTCTGGCCCTGGATTTCCATGAGGCCCATGAGTGATTGGTATTGGGAGCGGTCGAAGATCTGCTGGAGGAACGCGAGCTTGGCCGGGAAGTGCAGCGTGTAATAGAGCATGCCGCAGAAATAGACCGCGGCGAGCAGGCCGGCGTGGGAGCCGCCGGTGAGGGCGCAGAGCACGGCGAGGAGGGCGGTGGCGGCAAAACCGAAGAGCTCGCTGCCCAGCAGCATTTTCTTCCGTGAGTGGTGGTCCACCCACACGCCGTAGTACGGCATGAAGAGGAACAGCACGATCGTGGTGATCAGCGTGACCGTGCCATAGGTGGTCGTGCCGCCGGGTTGTTGCACCAGAAGCCACGGCACGGCGAAGATCGTGATGCCTGACCCGATGGAGCCCGTGATGTTCGCAAGGAGCAGCCGCCGGATGCGCGGGTCGTGAAGAAGTTCTTTCATGGCGGCGCGAGCACGCTTGCCGAAGTTGGCGGCCTGGCAAGCGACCGCGGCGCGGCGGGCGTCACAGTGCCGGCGTCACCGGGACAGTACGATCCCGGCGCGTGTAGAGGCGGGCGCCGGCGACGGTTTCCGCGAGCGTGTAGTCGCGGGCTATCAGGTCGCGCAACGCGGGGAAGTCCTCGTGGGCGGCCGAGGGATGGCGAAAGAAGAAGAAATCGGCCGGACCGATGGTGTCGACGAACAGCGGCGGCGGGCGAGCGGAGAAAGCCTGCAAGTAACGTTCCCGATAGAAATCGCGCCACGGGGACGGCACGATCGGCCAGAAGACCACGAGGTCCGGCGTCGCGGCGCGGGTTTGGGTGAACACATACAGGCCAGGCTGCCAGCCCCAGACCGCGAGACCGCCGCCGGGGGTGGTATGGCGTTGGACCGCCTCGATCAGCGAGCGGTCGAGCGGGGGGCGCGAGCGGACGATGGTGCGAAAATAATCGGGATGGCGGAAATGATGCCACACCGAGGGACCGCTGAGCGCGAACAGGAGGAGCAGCGCTCCGACGGTGCGTTGTCGGACGGAAAGTTCCTGCAGACGGGCCAGGGCGGGGGCCGCCACGGCGCCGAAGAGCAGGACGAGCGGACCGGCGAGGAGCAGGAAGTAGTGGGCGAAGGGCTTGTGCGGGGCCCAGACGGCGAAGGTGGCCGAGGCGGCGAGACCGGCGGTGAACAGCACGAGTTTCCATGTCGTTGGCGAGCGATGGCGCACGAGCCAGGTGCCGGCGCCGAGGGTGAGGGCGACGAGCGGCCAGAGAAATTGGTTGAAACCGAAAAGCATGCCCGGGAGGGGCGGTGCGTCGTTGAACCACGTGGCGCCCTCGGCGACGTAGCCGCGGAGATTCACCTCGAGGTAGCGGACGCGAAAGTCGACCAGCGCATCACCGGCCGCGGCGTGCGCCAGGAGAAGGGCGGCGGGCAGCACTCCGCCGAGGAAGAGGGCTGCGATTCGCCGGGTGCGGCCTGCGGGAGGGGAGCGGAGTTGCGCGACGAGCAGGCATCCGAAAATCCAGAGAGCAAGTGGCGTGGCCTGGAGCTTGGCAAACGGAGCGGCGCCTGCGAGCGCACCGCCCAAGGCGCATCCGGCGGCGCCAAGGGAGCCGCTGGCGAGGAGGCGCGCCGCGGGCCACGCTGCCAGCGCGATGAGCAGCGACGGCGTCAGCTCGGTGGTGTACTGCGCGAGTTCGGGATCCTGATTGAAAATCAGCCAGGCCCACGCGGGGAAGATCGCCAGGCGGGCGGCAGCCTCGGTGAGCCAGACGGCGAGGGCCGCGTGGAGGGAAGCGAGGAGCGCGATGGTAAGACAGGCGGAGACGATGCGCGCGGACGTGTAATCGAGGCGGGCGCCGAGGGCGGTGGGGAGCAGGAGCGGGTATTGCGCGAGGGGACCGTGGGTGGTGCCGTCGACATCGCGCCAGAAGACGGGATACTCGGGGAGCGCGAGGGCGCCCGCGATCAGCTGGCTCTCATCGGGATTCCAGATTTGGAAATTCGCGCGGATCGCGTCACGTTGAAAAACGAACAGGGCGCAGCCCAGGAGGAGGACGAAGAGCCAGCGGCTTCGCCACCAGAGGTCGCGAGTGGGCGCGTGGAATCCGGCGAGCACCTGGGCGGCGGCCAGGCCAAAGGCGAGGAGTCCGATGAGGTCGAGATTCACGCGGCCGGTTGGCGAAAGGGGCCCGTCTTGAGTTGTTCCTGTCCTGGGCGAATCCGACGCACCTCGGCTGGTCGGGGGTGGGTGTGCGGCGGGCGAGTTATCCGAACTAGAACCACTTTTTCTTCTTCAGGTAAATCGCGGTGACAAGGGTCGTGAGAATGGTGATGCCCGACGCGATCTGGTAGCCGCGCGGGCTGTGCAGTTCGCGCATGTGCTCGAAGTTCATGCCGTACCACGTGCCGATGACGACCACGGGGAGCGTGATGGCGGTGAGGGCGGTGAGGAACTTGATGCCCTCGTTGGCCTCGCCGGCGGCCTTGTTCAGGTAAATGTCGAAGGCCATCATCAGTCGCTCGTGATAGCCGGTGATGTTTTCCTCGAGGCGGGCGAGGTTGTCGCGCAGATCGCGGAAATAGGGTAGCAGCGTCGAGCGGATGAACTTGCTGTCGCCGCGCGCCAGGCGGTCGATGATGTCACGCTGGGGCCGGACGATCTGGCGGAGCTTGGTGAAGTCGCCGCGGACCTGGAGCAGTTCGCTCACGAATTCCTTGTCGGATTCCCGGGTGAGCACGATATCTTCCATTTCCTCGAGCTCGTTGTGCAGTTCGGCGAGCATCGGCGTGTAGTTGTCGACGAGCAAGTCGAGCAGGGAGTGGGCGAGGCGGTCGGGGCCGCGCGGGCCGGGGCTGGTGTTTTTCGCGAGGCGGTCGATGAGCGCGCTGACCGAGCGAAGGGAGGCGCGGTGGAAGGTGACGAGGAATTCCTTGCCGAGGAAGAGATCGAGTTCGGTGGAGGCGAACTTGTCCTCCCGGCTGTAGTCCACGGCGTGGGTGACCATGAAGAGGTAGTCCTCGTAGTCCTCGATCTTGGGCAGCGGGCTGGGAGTGACGCAGTCCTCGATGGCGAGCGGGTGGAACTGGAAGAGATTCTCGAGGACGGCCTTGATCTCGTCGTCCGTCGGGTTGTCCAGGTCGACCCAGATGATCAGGCCCTTGTCGGCCTGCACGAGGCGGAGTGCCTCGAGTTCGAGGTCGCGGCCGACCAGCTTGCCTTCGCTGAAGATGAAGGAATGGATCATGGGTGACGAGGGATGCTCGCGGCGGGGCCGTGCGGTGGCAAGCCCGGGGTGGGAAGTTGGGGTAGGGCCGGTCTGTGACCGGCATGGATCTGATAGGCGAAACGGGAATGGAGGCGAAAGCGGAGATTTTCGGCCGGTCACAGACCGGCCCTACTTGGTCCAGAGATGGTCCGACCAAATGCGAGACCGGCTTTGACTGGGTTGTTGCGGATGTAGGCGATGCATTTTTCCCATTCGGCGTCGCCGCGGATCCAGCGGTCGAACCACTCACGTTGCCAAACTGGTCCTTTGCCGCCGATGAGGGGCCGCAGGTGTTTGGCGGTGCGTCCCTTCACGCGCTTCATGATGGCAGACAGCGAAGGGAGGAGAATCAAGGGGTGGAACGATCAGGGCATGCCAGTGGTTGGGCATGAGGGTGAAGTGCGGCACGGTTATCTGCCGGTCATGCAGTCCGATCAGCTCATCGCGGACGATGCGGGCCGCGTTGGGGTCGCGGAGGGGTCAGGAGCCGTGGCCGCTATCGAGGTGTTTTTCCAACGTGCGGAAGATGTGTCGTTGGTGAGCAGCGAAAGCCTCGGAGCGTGCTTCGATCGTACGTTGGGTTTCGGCGAGTTCGGTTAATCGTAGCACGGCCTCCCGAGGAAGGCTGTCGGCGCAGCGAACGGTGACGAAGTAGCGCGATGCTCGACCTCCCAATGTGGGGGGGTGACGGCGCGTGAAACGGGTGGTGGGGTTCATCGGGAAGGGCCGGTCTGTGACCGGCCGGTTTGGCCCGTGAACTCGGAATGAAAAGAGGGCGAAGATTCTATCAAGTCGGCCGGTCACAGACCGGCCCTACCGGCGCGTCACTTCGCCGGGCCGAGGAGCTTGTTTTCCAGCTCGATCACGGTGGCGATGAAGGCCTCGGGGGTGGGGGCGGCGAGGAGGGCGGCGCGGCTGGACTCGTCCTTGATGAGGCGGCAGAGCGCGCCGACGAGGATGAGGTAGTCGGTTGGGTTGTTCTTCGGCGTGCCCAGCACGAACATGAGCTTCACGGTCTGATTGCAGTTCTCGAAGAGCACGCCGTTGGCGCTGCGGCCGACGGCGAGGACGATCTTCTTCACGTGCTCGGTGCGGGCGTGGGGCAGGGCGACCTCGTTGCCGAGACAGGTCGTGTCGAGGCGCTCGCGCGCGAGGAGCTCGTTGTAGAAGCCCGCGAAATTGGCGACGTTGGCGTCGGCCTCGAGCAGCTTGGCCACTTCCTGGAGGGCGGCGGTTCGCTTGGTGCTTTGCAGCGAAAGAATGATGCGCTCGGGCGCGAGCAAACTGGAGAGACGGGTGGCCATGATCTAGAGCGAAAAGAGATTCACGCCCCGGGCGAAGGCAAGGCCGGAGTGGATCGCGATCGCGACGCGCGCGCGAAAGATTCACGCGGCCGGATCGAGGGCAGGGTGAAGGCAAAGCTCGAACCCTTGCACAGGAAGAAAGTGGCGGCGGAGCCATGCAGACCGGAGGGAAATGCGCGGATGGGATCCGCGGCGATTGGCGCGGCGGCGCACGGGTCGCGCGCGCTCCAAGCGGGCGGGTGAAGGCGGGATCAGGGATCCCGCCCTACAGGAGTGGCGCTGGCTGGGCGATCAGGGCGTGGCCGGGTCGGCGGGCTCGGCGGCCTCCGGGGTGTCGGACTCGACGACCTTGGCGATGGCGAGCAGCTTGTCGCCTTCCTCCAGGTTGACGAGGCGGACGCCCTTGGCGCCGCGGCCGGTTTCGCGGATCTCGGCGACGCGCGTGCGGACGCTCTGGCCCTTGGCGGTGAGGAGCATCACTTCATCGGTGTCGAGCACGCTCAGGGCGCCGGCCACGGCGACGGAGCCGTCATCGGGCAGGTCGATGGCGATGACACCGGTGCCGCCGCGGCGGATGAGGCGGTAGTCTTCGAAGGCGGTGCGCTTGCCGATGCCGTCCTCGCGGGCGACGAGCAGGCGGGCCTCGGGGTTGCAGACCTCGAGGGCCTGGACGTAGTCGCCCTTCTTCTTGAAGCGCATGCCGGTGACGCCGCCGGTGAAGCGGCCCTGGGCGCGGAGGCCTTCCTTCGGCCCCGTGACTTCCTCGCCCTCGGCGAGGGCCGCGGCGGCGGCATCGATCGCCGCGTCGGAGGTGTCGCCCTCGGCTGCGCCCTCGAAGAAGCGGACGGCCTGGCCCTGGTGGGAGACGAGGATGAGTTCGTTGGAGCCGTTGGTGAGGACGCAGCCGACGATGGCGTCGCCCTCGGCGAGTTTCATGCCGCGGATGCCGCCCTCGCGCGTGGCGCCCTCGTACTCGGCGAGCGCGGTCTTCTTGATGGAGCCCTCCCGGGTGACCATGACGACGAAGTGCTCGGGGGAGAATTCCTTGAAGCACAGCATGGAAGCGAGCTTCTCGCCGTTGCTGAGGCGGAGGAAGGAGGCGACGGACTTGCCCTTGGCGGTGCGAGTGCCCTCGGGGATCTCGTAGATCTTCTTGGCGTGGCACTGGCCCGTGCTCGTGAGGAAGAGCACGATGTCGTGGGTGGACGCGGTGAAGAGGTTCTCGACGAAGTCGTCCTCGTAGGTCTCGGCGCCGATGACGCCCTTACCGCCGCGTTTTTGGGAGCGGTACTCGGCGACGGGGGTGCGCTTGATGAAGCCGAGGTGGGAGACGGTGATGACGGCGCCCTCGTTGGGGATGACGTCCTCCATGCGGAGCTCGCCCTCGGCGTCGATGATCTCGGTGCGGCGCGGGGAGGCGTACTTGTCCTTCAGCTCGAGCAGCTCCTTCTTGATCAGGGCGAGGAGCTTTTGCTCGTCGTCGAGGATGCCCTGGAGTTCCTCGATCAGTTTCATGAGCTCGAGGTACTCGGCCTCGATCTTGCCGCGTTCCAGGCCGGTGAGCTGATAAAGGCGGAGCTCGAGGATGGCGTTGGTCTGGATCTCGGAGAGCGGGTATTTCGCCATCAGCTTCACCTTGGCCTCCTCGCGGTTGGCGGAGGCGCGGATGATCTTCACGAAGTCATCCAGGTTATCGAGGGCGATGATGTAGCCCTCGAGGATGTGGGCGCGCGCCTTGGCCTGGGCGAGGCGGAACTGGGTGCGCCGGGTGACCACGTCGCGGCGGTGGTCGATGTAGCACTCGAGGAGTTCCTTGATGTTCATCTGCTTTGGCCGCTTCTTGTCGAGGGCCAGCAGGATGACGCCGAAGGAGGATTCGAGGGCGGTTTTCTGGTAGAGCTGGTTGATGACGATCTGGGCCTGCTCGCCGCGCTTGAGCTCGATGACGATGCGCGTGTTCTCGTCGGACTCGTCGCGGAGGTCGCGGATGCCGTCGATCTCCTTCTCGCGGACGAGCTCGGCGATGCGGAGCACGAGGGTCGCGCGGTTCACGTTGTAGGGGATCTCGGTGATGACGACCTGTTCGCCGCCGCCCTTGAGCTCCTCGGTGTGGGCCTTGCCGCGCGTGCGGACGATGCCGCGGCCGGTGGTGAGGTAGGACTTGATGCCGGCGCGGCCGTTGATGAAGCCGCCGGTGGGAAAGTCGGGGCCGGGGATGTAGGTGACGAGTTCCTCGACGGAGATATTCGGCCGGTCGATGATGGCGCAGGCGGCGGCGATGATCTCGCCGAGGTTGTGCGGCGGGATGTTGGTGGTCATGCCGACGGCGATGCCCGTCGAGCCGTTCATCAGGAGATTCGGGAGCGCGGAGGGAAGGACGGTCGGCTCGGTGGTGGACTCCTTGTAGTTGGGCGCGAAGTCGACGGTGTCCTCCTCGATGTCCTTGAGGAGTTCCTCGGCGACGTCCTTGAGGCGGGCCTCAGTGTAGCGGTAGGCGGCGGGCGGATCGCCGTCGACGGAGCCGAAGTTGCCCTGCGGGTCGATGAGTGGGTAGCGCATGACCCAGTTCTGGGCGAGGCGGACGAGGGTGTCGTACACGGAGGAGTCGCCGTGCGGGTGATAATTCTTGAGGACTTCGCCGACGACGCCGGCGCACTTGTCGAAGGCGCGGTTGTGGAGGAGGCCTTCGCGAAGCATCGCGTAGAGGATGCGGCGCTGGACGGGTTTCAGGCCGTCACGGGCATCGGGCAGCGCGCGGCTGATGATGACGGACATCGAGTAATCGATGTAGGCCGTCTGCATGATGTCCGTGATGTTGGCGGAGGAGAGTTTTTCGTTCTGCGTGTACACTGCTTTTAAATCTTTCTCGTTATCGTTCTCTTTCTCGTTCTCTCCCGTTCCCGAGAACGAGAACGATTAGGAGAACGAGAAAGATTGGGGTTAAACGTCCAGGTACTGGACGTTCAGGGCGTTGTCCTCGATGAACTGGCGGCGGGGGGGGACCTCGTCGCCCATGAGGAGGGTGAAGAGGGCGTCGGCCTTGGCGGCGTCGTTGATGCTGACCTTCAGCAGGCGGCGATGGTCGGGGTCCATCGTGGTTTCGTAGAGCTGCTTGGGGTTCATTTCACCCAGACCCTTGTAGCGTTGGATGGAGAGGCCCTTGCGGCCGTTGGCGCGGATCTGGGCGATGATGTCGAGCGGGGAGAACAGGTCGGTCTTGGTCTCGTTCTTCGTGCCCGCGTTCTCGGTGAAGGTGTAGCGCGGCGAGGCCGACGGGGCGAAGGAGCTGATGTCGAGGCCGGCCTGGGCGAGCGCCTTCAGGAGCTTGGTCATCTCGATGCCCTCGAAGATCTCGTGCACGCTGGTGCGGCGCATGGTGAGGGGCGGGGTGGAGCCGGCGGCGTTTTCCGGGTGGGCGGCATCGAAGGCCGCGCGGGCCTTGTCATCGGCGAGGAACTGGTGGGACTCCTTGTTGCCCTCGCGGATGCGGGCGATGTAGCGTGGAAGCTCGTGGGTTTCCTTGTTCTGCTGGTCGAGGTATTCGGCGAGGGAGGCGCCGTAGCGCGTGATGCCGTGGCCGAGTTTCTCGAGGGCGGCGAGCATCTCGACCACCTGGTCGAGGACGGCGGGGGCGATGGGCGCCTGGCCGGGGCCGGCGGGAGCGACGAGGATGTCCTCGGCGCCGAGCTCGAGGAGGATGCGGTTGAGCTGCTCGTCGTTGTCGACGTACTGCTCGCGTTTCTTGCGCTTGATTTTGTAGAGGGGTGGCTGGGCGATGTAGACGTAGCCGTGGTCGATGATGCCCTTCATCTGCCGGTAGAGGAAGGTGAGCAGCAGGGTGCGGATGTGGGAGCCGTCCACATCGGCGTCGGTCATGATGATGATCTTGTGGTAGCGGGTTTTCTCGATCCGGAAGGACGAGTCGTCCTCGCCGGTGCCGATGCCTGTGCCGATGGCGGTGATGAGGGTGCGGATTTCCTCGTTGTTGAGGACCTTGTCGAGCTGGGCCTTCTCGGAGTTGATGAGCTTGCCGCGCAGCGGGAGGATGGCCTGGTAGCGGCGATCGCGGCCCTGCTTGGCGGAACCGCCGGCGGAGTCGCCCTCGACGATGTAGAGTTCGCAGATCGAGGGGTCCTTTTCGGAGCAGTCGGCGAGCTTGCCGGGGAGGCCGCCGCCGGAGAGGGCGCCCTTGCGGATGGTCTCGCGGGCCTTGCGGGCGGCCTCGCGGGCGCGGGCGGCGGTGAGGGCCTTTTCGACGATGCGCTTGGCGACGGGCGGGTTGGCCTCGAAGTAGAACATCAGGCCCTCGTAGGAGAGGGAGCCGACGATGCTCTCGACCTCGGGGGACAGCAGCTTGACCTTGGTCTGGGACTCGAACTTCGGGTCGCTGTGCTTGATCGAGATGACGGCGGCGAGGCCCTCGCGGACGTCGTCGCCGGTGATCTGCGGATCCTTGTCCTTGAGGAGATTATTGGCCTTGGAGAATTGGTTGATCGCGCGGGTGAGGGCGCTGCGGAAGCCGGAGAGGTGGGTGCCGCCGTCGGGGTTGTGGATCGTGTTGGTGTAGCAGAGGACGAGATCGTTGTAGGAATCGTTGTACTGCAGGACGATCTCGGCGTGGATTTCGACGGGCTTGTCGTCGAGGGTGGTCTTGAGTTCCTTGGCGATGCGGATCGGCGTGGGGTGGAGGGCGGTCTTGCCGGTGTTGATCTGCTTCACGAACTCGACGACGCCGTCCTTGTAGAAATAAGTCTCGGGTTTCGGGGTGGCGGGGCGCTCGTCGAGGAAGTTGATGCGCAGGCCGGAATTGAGGAAGGCGAGCTCGCGCAGGCGCTGCGCGATGCGGTCGGCCTGGAAGACGGTGGTCTCGCGGAAGATCTCGGCGTCGGGCTTGAAGGTGATGAGGGTGCCGGTGCCCGTGGCCTTGCCGATGACCTCGAGTTTCTTGGTGGTCTTGCCGCGCTCGAAGGTCAAGTGGTGGATCTGGCCGTCGCGGGAGACCTCGCCCTCGAACCATTCGGAGACGGCGTAGACGCACTTGGCGCCGACGCCGTGGGTGCCGCCGGAGAATTTGTAGCCGCCCTGGCCGTACTTGCCGCCGGAGTGAAGGGTGGTCATCACCAACTCGACGCCGGGCAGGCCGGAGTCCTTGTTGATGTCGACGGGGATGCCGCGGCCGTCGTCGCGGATGCCGATGGAGCCGTCGACGTGGATGGTGACGTCGATCTTGGTGCAGTGGCCGGCGAGGTGTTCGTCGACGGAGTTGTCGAGAACCTCGGAAACGCAGTGGTGAAGGGCGCGCTCGTCAGTGCCGCCGATGTACATGCCGGGCTTCTTGCGCACGGCCTCGAGGCCTTTCAGCTGGCCGAGTTTATTGGCGTCGTAGGTCTCGGCACCGGGGTTGTTTTGAGCGGCGGAAGGGGCTTCGTTTTGGTCAGACATTCAGAGCGAAAAAGTAAGGCAAAAAGTTCTCGGATAACCGTGATTTCGACAACGTTTTTCTAGGGAAAAATGGCGGTATTTCGGGTCGCAAAACATGGTTTGTTAGTGGCTTGCCTGGGCGGAGTTACCGGAACGAAAATTCCGATCCGTTTGCCCGTCATGACCGGGCCTGGGGCACGAGCGGAATAGTGGGCTGAGAGCCACTAAAATCGTCGGGGCGAGGGATTAAATTGACGGTGCCGGACGTGCCCGCACAGTGGCCGGTCTATGGCTTTCAGTATCGCCCCGTTGCTCGTGGTGCAGGAACGCGACAGTCGGCGATTGAGCCTCGAGCAGCAGTTGAGGGCGGTGCCGCGGGAGATTGCGGCGGTGGAGGCCCGGATTGCGGCGGAAAAGGCGGCGATTGAGGCCGCCAAGGCGGAGTGGCACGGGTTGGAATCGAAAAAGAAGCTCCTGGAGATCGAAATCAAGGGAGCGGAGGGGAAGGCGGCCAAGTACCGCACGCAGCAGCTGGAAGTGCGCAAGAACGACGAATACAAGGCCCTCACGCATGAGATCGAGGCGACGGAGGCGTTGATTAGCGGATTTGAGGAAGAGGAACTGAAGATCATGTACGAGATCGACGAGGCGAAGAAGCGCTTCGCGGCGGCCGAGGCGGAATTGAAGGCCAATATCTCGGGTCATGAGGCGAAGATTCGCACGCTACGGGACCGCGAGGCGCAGCTGCAGGTGGAGGTGAAGAACGCGGTGGAAGCGGTCGAGGCGGCGCGCCCGGCGGTCGCCGAGTCACAGCTCAAGCTCTACGATCGCCTGGCCATCAAGCCGGGGCATCCGGTGTGCGTGCCCGTGAATGGCGGGCGGTGCGGCGGGTGTCACCTGAAGGTGCCCACGCACATCGAGGTGATGGCGCGCACGGGGTCGGAAATTGCCACTTGCGACCAGTGTGGCCGGGTGGTGTATTGGCAATCCTAGTTTCGGAGCCAGATCTTCGCTCCGGGTTCATTGAACAACGGAGAGGAAAGTCCGGACACCACAGGGCAGGATTCCCCGCGAAAGGGGGGAAGCGGTGCGTCAAGGCGCCGCGATGGACAGTGTCACAGAGAACATACCGCCTGGTCGGGTTCTGGGGGCCAGGCTCCAGGGTCTGGGTTCCGGGATCCGGGCGGGTAAGGGTGAAAAGGTGGGGTAAGAGCCCACCGCGCCGAAGGCAACGACGGCGGCACGAAAAACCCAATCCGGTGCAAGACTGAATAGGCGGCTGGACGGCCCGTCCGATAGCCGCGGGTTAGTCGCATCCGGCCGGGTACGCGCAAGCGGCCACGGCCGGGCAGGTCCGCTTCGGCGGATGTTGAGAGAAATGAAGATCGCGGCGCGCAAGCGTCGCACAGAATCCGGCTTACCGGCTTCGAATCTAGACTCCATGCGGGGCGTGTCGCGAACAGCGGCGCGCCCCGCTCCATTTGGGCGCCAGGGATCGGCGGAGTCGGATGCGGAACGGAGGTTTCGCATCCGCTCGGGTGGGTGCGGGACGTCCGGAGGACTCGCCCTGCCCGCGGCCGGGGTCAGGGCGGAGCAGCCAGGCCAAGGCGGAGAGCGGTCGGTTGGATGACTGGCCCGCGGTTTTGGTTTACCAGCCCAAGATGGCGCTGCCGCTGTAGGTGGCGCGCTGGGCGGCGGTGGTCAGCTCACGCCACGCCACGACCCGGTACGGGTTGCCGCCACCGAAGGCGGAGAGGGATTCATCGTAGTGGAACAGGGCGTTGCCGACGATGGTGATGTCGTTGGCCACGATGGACCCGGAGACATCGCCGTTGCCGTTGATCTTCACCGAGCCCTGCGGGGCGTACACGATGCCGCTGAGCACGCCATTGCCCGCGATCTGGATGTCCTGGGTGCCTGAAGTCTTGGTGCCCCAGATTTGGAAATTGATCGGCTGGTTGGCCGTGGCGTTGGTGGTACCGCCATTCATGACGCCGTTGCCTGCCACCTTGATGTCGCCGGGAGCATAGACCTCCAACGCGGCCGCGGCTCCGATGCTGATGTTCCCGCTGCCGCCGCCGACGTTGATGGAAGTGGAAGTGTCGGTCAGCTTCAGGACGACCTTCCTGCCGGGCGTGATGCTGAGCGTCTTGTTGTTAAAGTTGATCTGGGTCGAGGTGTAGTAGTATTTTCCATCGGCCGCGGGCGAGTGGGACGGGTCGGGAAGCGTCGTGTTGTTGGTGATGGCGGCGATCGCGTAGTAGCTGCCGGCGGGGGCGGCGACTGGGTCGAAACTGGCGCTGAAGTCCGTCGACGAGTGACCGGGGGCGATGTGGCCGGAGGCGGTCCCGAAGGGGCCGATGAGACCGTTGCTGCCGACGGTGGCCGGCGAGCCGCCGGTGGCGACGTAGCCGAAGATGTCGGCGTTCTGCACGAGCACGGCGTCCACCGTGACGGCGATGCTGCCGACGCTGCCCTCGTCGTTCTTCGAGGTGGCGCTGTAGGGAATGGCGGCGGTGGCGGGGTTGAGGTCGGGGTCGGAATTCCAGCTGTCGACGGTCGCGTTGTTGCCGGCGAAGCGGATTTGCTGTTTCGCGACGAGGCCGTTCGCGAACTTCGAGGTGCGGGCGAGTTGCACCTGGATCCACTTCTCGATGGGCGCGGCCGAGCCGCCGCCCAGGGTGACGGTGGAGCGGGCCACGATGGTGGGATTGGTGGACCCGCTGTAGTTGTAGACATAGACGCGGGCGCGGCCGGTGGCGTTCTGGTCAAACGTGTAGTTCGTCCATTCGCGGCGCACATCGCTGGAGCCGACGGGGGTCCAGCCGTCGTCGGTCCAACTGTAAGCGTCGTTCACGATCTGCTGGTTGATCGAATACATGGCCTCCTCCATGCCATTCTCCGCCAGGTTCATGGCCGCGTTGTTGTAGAGTGCGCGGTTGGAGATCTTCTGGCTGGCGAGGCCCAGGCGGACGTAGCTGGCGAGGGAGACGCCGATGATGGCCGAGATGATCATCGCGACGATGAGCACGGAGCCCTGTTGGGGCTGGCGGTGGAGCGAGGAGTTCATGGGCGGGAAGATCAGGCAGTGACACGCTTGTTGCGCAGGATGAAGCGGGCGGAGAGCACGGTATTGGTGGCGGCGACGACGGTCCGGTTGCTGCGGATGGCCTCGAGGGAGATCTGGATCTGCTTGGTGGAGCCTTTCACCGCGGCGAGTTCGGCAGCGCTGGGGGCGGCATATTCCAACGCCGTCAATTCGACGCCGGTAATTGAGTACGCGCGGAAAAACGGCGTGCAGGTCGTGTCCGCCTCGGAAGTGCGGGCGACAGGCGGCACGATGCCGCTGACCAGGAGGTTGGTGGCGGACGGGCTCCCCGGGATGGCGGGCGGCGTGGCGGCGGGGGGCAGGCGGTAGAAGTAGCGCCCGGGAATCGGCGTCGTGCCCGCCGGGGCCGTCGCGGAGAGGTAATACCGGATGAACTGGCCGTTCACGGTGAGGGTGACGTCGGAGTTGCTGTTCCAAGTGGCGTCGCTGGCCTGGCGGATGTCCTCGGCGAAGAGTTCGAGGGCCTTGCGGGCCTGCGACTCCATGTCGTTGTAATTTTGGATATTGGCGCCGCTGCGCCCGAGGAAGAGGAACGTGGACATCACCGCAGCGAGGATGAAGGTCGACAGCGTCGCCCCGATCATGACCTCAACCAGGGTGAAACCGGAATGGCGGCGACGGTCAGGGGCGGGCCAGCGTGTAGTAGTAGTCATAGAGTCCATTTTTCACGTAGAGAGAGCGGAAGCTGCGGGTGTGGCTGCGGCCGTCGACCGAGGTCCAGGTGACGGCGATGTTGATGTTCATCACATCGCCCGGGCGGCCGCCGTCGGGAGTCACGGTGCGGGTGATGAGGTATTTCCCGGCGACATCCGGGTTGGCGCTGAAGTAATCGGCGCCGTCGAACATCTCGACCCCGGCGGGGCTGCCGGAGGGCATGGGCGCCGTCGTGTCGGTGGCGGTGCTGAGACCGGTGATGGCGGTCCAGCTCATCATGCGGAGGCGCTCCATCTCGCTCTGCAGGATTTGCGAGGCGAGGGTGGTGCCGCGCGCGACGTCGATGGTCTTGAAGCCCGACTGCATGGCGATGATCGACGTGGCGATGCCCAAGGCCAGGACGAAGGAGGCCATGGCGACTTCCAGGATGGTGAAGCCGGCGGTCGCGCGGCGCGGGGTGCCGGCGGAGAGACGGGGCGAAGGGCGCGGATTCATGCCCCCATCCTAGCGGAGAGGGCGGAATTCCGTAACAGGCGTTGGGCTCAGCTTTGCGGCCCTAGACCGTCAGGGCCGATTGTCACGGGCGCCCGCGGTGCTCGAGATACATGACCGCGGCCTGGGACCGGCGGTTGATTTTCAACTTCTCGAAGACGTTGCTGAGATAGTTCTTCACGGTCTTGTCGCTCAGGCCCATCTGCTCCGCGATTTCCTTGTTGGTCTTACCCTCGGCGACCAGGGCGATCACGCGCCGCTCCTGGACGGAGAGAACGGCGAGCTTGTTCTCGCCCGCCGGGGTCGTGCTGCCGCTGCGCACGAGGTTGAGCACGCGGGTGGTGAGCGTGGGATCGAGGATGAACTTCCCCGCCTCGACGTCCACGATGGCCTGGCAGAGGCCCTGGGCGTTGATTTCCTTGAGGAGGTAGCCGTGGGCCCCGCTGCTCATCGCGTCGTAGACGAGGTTGTCGTCGATCACGGAGGTGAGGACGAGGATCTTGACCTCGTTGTCCGCCGCGAGGATTTGCCGGCAGGCCACGAGCCCGGAGCCATCGGGCAGGCGGATATCGAGGAGGATGACATCGGGCTTGAGCCGCGCGGCCTCGCTGACGGCGGCGGCCTGGGAGTCTGCCTCACCGATCACGCGCAGGCGGGGGCTGTCCGCGTCGACGTGGAGGTCCAACAGGGTCTTGAGGCCGGCGCGCACCAGCTCGCTGTCGTCGACGATCAGCACGGAAATGGTTTTGGACAGAGTCATGGCAATGGATTGCTCAACCCACTGGCCGAAACCAGACCGCGATTCGAGCCCCTTTTCCTGGAGCGGAGTCGATTTCGAGGCGGGCGTCCAGGTCGCGCGCGCGTGCCGCGAGATTGGCGAGCCCGCGGCCGGCCGGGCTTTCCGCCGCGGGATCGAAGCCATGGCCGTTGTCGTTGACTTCCATGCAGGCGAGGCCCCCTGGCTGGCCACGGAGGGAAATCCTCACCTGTTGCGCGCCGGAATGGCGAAGGGCATTGCTGAGGAGTTCGCGTGCCATGTGCAGGAGCTGCAGCTCCTGGCGCGGCGGGATGCGCAGGGCGAGTTGCTCGTCGATGTCGGCCACGATGGCGACGGCCTGCAGGGACTGCATGGTGGACACCAGGGCGGCGAGGGATTGAGCGGGTGACTGCCCATGCGCCTTGTCGGGCTCGATGGCATGGATGAAGTTGCGCACCTGCCAGAGGGTCTCGTTGAAAAGCTGTTGGCAGGAAGCCAGCCGCTGGGTGGCGGCCGCGGGGTCGGTGCGCAGCTGGTCCCGGGCGGCCTCGACGCCGAGGCCGGCGGCGTAGAGGGATTGGATGATGCCGTCGTGGAGATCGCGGCCGAGGCGTTCGTGCAAGGCGGACCACTGGCGCAGGCGGGCCTCGCTGTCGCGCAGGGCGTCGCGCTGGAGAAACGATTGGGCAGCCTGCCGGGCGAGGTGGCCGAATTCGTCGCTGCGACCCTGAAGGCTGCGGATGGGGGATGGATCGCCGGTCTCGAGACTTTGTGCGAGTTGCTGGAGGGGCCGGAGCACCCAGCGGGACAGCGTGATCACGATGGCCAGCATGACCAGGAAGCCGAAGCCGTAGAGCAGGTACGCCTCCTCCTCGTTGCCGGCCAGGAGCAGGACGAGCGAAGGTGATTCGTATTCGATCTGCAGGGTGCGCACCGGGCGGCCGTCCCAGCCGCGCAGCACGCGGTCGAGATGGATCAGCGTCGGGCGGACAGTTGGCGCGGGCGCGTCGGCCGACGCGAGGGCGACGTGGCTCTGCAGGGTGTCCCGCAGTTGAGCCAGGTGGGCTTCGTCCCAGTGGCGGGCGACGGCGAACCAGCCGCCAGGGTCCTGTTCGCGTTGAAAGTCGTTGGAGGGGAGGACAGGCCGGACGCGCACCTCCAGGAGGCCAGAAGGCGAGTCATGGAAAAAATGGAGCGAGCGCTCTCGTTGGAGCCGGAGCAGGAACGAAGGCTCCGAGAGAGCCGGCAGATCGAGGTCGGGCTCCGCGGAATAAAAAACGGTGCCGTCGGGGCGAAGGAGCCAGGCGTCGTGGGCGTTGAAATTGGCCAGGCTGGCATCGATATTGACGGCCGCCCATTCGCGGTCCCCGCTTTCCATGAACGCGACCATGTCGTCCCAGAGGGAGTAGTCGCTCGCGAAGCTGAAAAGGGACTGGCCGGTGAGCGCCAGCAGACGATCGAGAAGATCGCTGCGTTCGGCGCGCAGGCTCGCGAGGATTCGCTCCGCTTCGGCGCGGTGGGCCAGTCGCAACGCGCCGGCCGACAATCCGAAAACTGCGATGAGGCAAAGCAGCAGCAGGACGAGGCGGGAGCGAATGGTCATGATCTACGTCGTGGAAAGGGTGGCCGGGTCCACGACCGAGACAAAGCCAAAGTAGCCTACTGATCAGCGAACACGGTCGCCCACGGGGCGCGGGACTCCCCGGTGTTCAGCTCGCGCCAGCGGACCACGCCGAAGGGCGCGTCGTCGCCGCCGGTGGCGAGGGACTCGTCGTAGTGGAACGCGGCATTACCGGTGAATGTGACGGTGGCGCCGACCAGCGCGCCCATGACATCGCCGTTGCCGTTCACCCGGATTTCGGCGTTGGGGGCGTAGACAGCGGCCTTCAGTGCACCGTTGCCGGCGATGTGGATGGACTGGTTGGTGGATCGACTGCCGAAAATACGCAGGGCGCCGGGGTGATGGTTGCCATTCGCGATGCCCTTGCCGGCCACCTTGAGATCGGCTTCCACGTAGATCACGAGACTCGAGCCCGCGGGGATGATGATCGAGGCGTTGCCGGTCACGTCGAGGGCGGATCCCGTCGTGGCGGTGAGAATGAGCGTGACGTCGCCGAGGATCGTGAGCGACTTGCTGCCGTTCAGGGACACGCTGGGAACGCGCCACCGCGTGGCCTCGCCCGCGGTGCCGAGCGTGTCGCCGACCGCGGCGAGCGGCGTGCCGTCGAGAGGCGCGGACAACAGCGGGAGGTCGGCGGTGAAATCAGTGGTGACGCGGGCGGGGTCAATCCGGACGCCGACGGGGGTGTCGGCGCCCCGGATGGAGCCGTGGGTGCCCACCTCGGGCGCGCCGCCCGCGGTGGCCACCCGGCCCCAGATGGTGGCGTGGTTGATCAGCACGGCGGAGTTCTCGACGGCGAGGGTGCCGATGCTGCCGCGGTCCTGGCGCACGGCTTCGCTGTAAGGGATGGCGGCGGTGCCGGGATCTTGGTCGGGATCGGAATTCCAGCTGTCGACGGTGGTGTTGGTGCCGGAGAACTTCACCTTGTCCCGCGCCACGATGCCGGTGGAGAAGAACGAGCGGCGGCCGAGGGTGACCTCGATCATGCGGCTGTTCGCCGGCAGGCCCGGAGTGGTGATCTGCGAGAGCGCGACCACGTGCGGACGCGCCGTGCCGGCGGGGTGGGCGTTGTCGGTGTAGACCTTGACGCTGCCCGTGGTGTGGCCGCCGAAATCGAAGCCGTCGAACGTTCGCCAGGCGGCCGCACCCTGGGTGGTCCAGCCGGCCCAGGCCGCGGGGTTCCCCGCGTGGGCTTGATTGAAGGACCACAGACCTTCCTCGGCGCCGGCTTCGGCGAGGTGGAACGCGGCGTTTTGTTGGTAGCTCGACCGCGCGAGTCGGGAGGTGTGCAGGTTGAGGGACAGATAGCTGCCCACGCCGAGGGCGAGCAGTGCCAACACCAGGAGCGTGACGATCAGCACGGTGCCGCGGTTGGCGTGGGCGCACCGGAGGAGAGTCGGGCCATGCTTGCAACGGGCGGGCATCTCAGTGGGCGGTGTAGAAATAATCGTTCAGGCCGGTGCGGCCATAGCGGGTGACCAGTCGGGCGGTGTGGCTTCGGCCGTCATACCCCTTCCAAGTGGCGGTCAGGGTGATTTCCTTCATCCCGGGCCGGATATCCGTGATCACCCGCGCGCAGGTGTAGCGCGCCGAAGTGGCCGGCAGGCTGACCGCGGTGTCGCCGGAATCCTGCAAGGCCTGGAGACCGGCCCAGCTCATGAGGCGGATGCGTTCCATCTCGGACTGCATGAGTTGGGAGGCGGAGGAGAGATGGCGCGCCGTGTCCAATGCCTGCAGACCGCTCTGGCTCACGGTGACCACGCCAGCAATGCCCAGGGCGAGCACGGCGGCGGCGACCATCACCTCCGCGAGGGTGAATCCGCGCGGGTTGCGGCGGCGGTGGAAAGGGCGGACGAGAACGCTCATGCCGGGTCGCCCGAGCCGGGCAGGGGAAATGCCACTATGACAGTGGTGCCGTGCTTCACACGGGACTCGACCCTTAGTTCGCCCCCCATTTCGCGGGCGCGGGCGGAGAGATTGCCGAGTCCGCTGCCGGTGCCCGGGACGTTCTCCGGGACGAAGCCGCGGCCATTGTCGATCACGCGGAGGGAGGCGACGCCAGCGGACTCCTCCAGGCGGATCTTGATGAGGCGCGCGCCGCCGTGACGCACGGCATTGCTGATGCACTCCCGGCAAATCTGGAGCGCGTGCAGCTCGTGGGTGGAAGTCAGCCGGGCGACGACGGCGGGGGAGGCGTCGATCTCGATGACAACCGGCCAGAGCGCCTGCATGGTGCGCACCAGGGCGGTGAGTTCCTGGCTGAATCCCTGGTGATGGAGCGCCTCAGGTTCGATGCCACTGATGAAGCCGCGGACCTCGCGGATGACGTCGTTGAGGCTCTGCCGGCACAGTTGCAGCCGCGCGCGGGCGCCGTCGGGATCGCGGCCGAGTTGCGACATGGCGCCCTCGAGGCCCAGCCCGGCGGCGTAGATTGATTGAATGACGCCGTCATGGAGATCGCGGGCCAGGCGGGCGCGCAGGTCGAGGGCCTCGCGCAGGCGGACCTCGCTCTCGCGCAGCGCCTCCTCGGTGCGCCGGTGTTCCTCGATCTCGCGCCCAAGGTCGGCCTTTTGGCGCGAAGAGGAAACCACGAGGTGTGCAATGCGCCCCATTTCGGAGCGTTCCTGGAGGAGAGGCTGGATGCCCGGCGGATTGTTGCCCGAGAGGCTCTCGCTGATGTATTCCAGCGGGCGCAGGACCCAGCGGCGGATGGCGAGCCAGAGTGCGATCACCATGAGAATCCCGAATATGAGGAAGAGATAAGCCGCGGTCGGCGGGCGGGGCGTCACCGGGTCGGCGGCCCTGGCTGGACGCATGACGAGATGACGAACGGCGGCACCATCAGGCCCAAGAAGCGGCAAGAGACGCTCGCGGTCGGGATCCGAAGCGGAAGTGGCCGCGCCGGTCAGGGCCAGCGTCGTGTCGCTCAGGCGGGCAAGACGGTCCACATGGACGGGATCCCACAGACGGGCGGCAACGAGGCGGCCGGGGGAGGCGGCGCCGACCCGGACGGAAGCGAGGGGTGAGGCCCAAATCTCCAAGAGTCCATCCGGGCTATCCATGAAATAACTGGCACTCCCGCCAGACCGGTCGGGCGGAGGAGGCAAGGCTGGTCCCGATCTCCTTTGCACCGTGTAGACCAGGCGTCCGCTGGGATCGAACAACCAGAGGACGTGCCCGCCGTGGCGTTCCAGATCGCCTCGCAGATGGGTCTCGGCCCAAGCCCGGTCAGGCTTCTGCAGGAAGGCGCCAAGGGCTTGGTCCTGGGCGTAGTCCTGCACGAAGCGGCGGATTGGCTGGTTGGTGACCTCGATCCAGTTCCGGAGCAACAGCTCGTTGGCCGCCAACGACTCGCGATGGCGTTGTTCCTCGCCGGCGAGCTCGACCGTGCGCAAGAACTGGAGTGAAGCCAGGAACACCAGCAAGAGGCCTCCCAGCAACAAGGCCAACCGGAGTTTAAGGCTCGCGTGCAACGAGCCAACTGCACGGCGCGCCTTCGGGGCAGGCAATAGAAATCTCCCTTGACTCACCGCCCGGCGTCTGAGTTCTAACCCTTTCCAATCTATTCTCGATCATGGCCAACACCAAGTCCGCAATCAAAGCCGCCCGTAAATCCCTGCGCAATGCCGCGCGCAACCAGGCCACCAAGACCCGCCTGAAGTCCCTCGGGAAGGCCGTGGCGAAGGCCGCCGCCGGTACCGATGCCGAGAAGACCCGGGCCGCCGCGATCGCCTACAGCTCGGCGCTGGACCGGGCGGTGAAGAGCAACGTGATCCACCGCAATGCGGCCTCGAATCGCAAGGCCCAGGTTTCGAAGTACATCTTCGCGAAGAAATAATCTTCCGCTCCCTTTTTGCCCCGCGAGCCCTCAGGCCGCGGGGCTTTTTGTTGTGCGGTTCTGTGGGATTGAATTCATCCGGTCGTTCCGTGTTCATGAGCGGCCGTGCCATTGCCCGCCACCGTTCGCCGCCACTTTTTGCCGTGGAACCGGCCGCTGCCCGCCCAGGCGGCCGCCTGGCTCGCGCGGGACTGGCAGGGGCGGGGGGCGCTTGATTTGGGTCACTTGATGGTGATCGTGCCGACGCGCCAATCGGGCCGGCGCCTGCGCGAAGCCCTGGCCGAGCATGCGGCCGCGGGGGGCGCGGCGGTGCTGGCGCCGCGCGTGGTGCTGCCCGAGGATATCATTCGACCGGGCGACGAAGCCGGCGAGGCCACGCGAATGGAAATCCAGCTGGCGTGGGCGGGCGTCCTGCGCAGTGCCGATCTCGATTCTTTTCGGGCCGTGTTTCCGGTGGACCCGCCCGCCCGCAATTTTTCATGGGCGGCGCGGCTGGGCGCACAACTGATGCGGCTGCAGGCAACACTGGGCGAGAATGGACTGCGATTGCGCGATGTCGTGGCCCGCGCCGGGGAAAACATGCCGGAAGTCGCGCGATGGATGCAATTGGCGGAAATGGAACGGCGCTGCGATCAGGCGCTGGCGGAGGCGGGCCTGACCGCCCCGCAGGCAGCGCGCCTGGCCGCCGCTCGCGCGCACCGGCGGCCCGTTGGCATCGCGCGCGTCGTGATGCTCGCGACCCCGGACCCGGCGCCACTCGTCGTGGAAACCTTGCGCCAATGGGCGGCGGAGCTGCCGGTGGATGTCGTGGTGTATGGGCCCGCGCAGGAGGAGGAGGAGTTCGACGAATGGGGTCGGCCGCGGGAGGAAGCCTGGTCGCGCCGGCCGCTCACGTTGACGGATTTCGAAGGTCAGGTCCGGCTTTGTGCGGATGCGGCGGACCAGGCGGAGCGCGTGGCCACGCTGGCGCGTCGGTATGCGTCTGATGGCGTCCTTGCGGTCGGCGTGGCCGATGCCGAGGTGACACCCGCGCTGGAGCATGGGCTGCGCGCGGCGGGGCGGGCGGTTTTCAACCCGGGCGGACGCGCGCGCCGCAACGATGGGCTGCACACGTTGTTGGCGGCGCTCGCGGGCATCGTGCGGGAGGATTCGTTCGAAGCGGCGCAGGCTCTTGTGCGTTGCCCTGATTTCCTCGCCGCGTTGGCGCACGGAAAAGGGGGACCTTTCTCCCCGGCGGCGGTGCTGCGGGAGCTCGACGAATTGCACTGCCGGCATCTGCCGGCCACGGTGGCGAGCGCGTTGGGCCACACCGCCAAGCGTCCGTCCGCCCGCCGGGCCCTCGAAGCGGTGCGGGAAGTGCGCGCCCAGCTGCTCGCGGGGGAATTTCCCGAGAGTGCCGCGGCGGCCCTGCAGGCAATCTATGGCCCGCGCCGGGTCGCCGATGGCTCCGCGCTGGCGGAATCAGCGGGCGCGTGGATGGAGGTGTTGCGCGAGGCCGCCGCCGCGTCGCGGCACTTTTCCGGACTGACGGCGGCGGAGTGGTGGGAGCTAACGCTCGCCCAATTCGGGGAGAGCCTGCGGTTCGAACAACGGGCGGCGGGCGCGGTCGATTTGCTGGGCTGGCTCGAGCTACTCTGGGAGGACGCGCCGCATCTGGTGGTGACGGGGATGAATGATGGGCGCGTGCCCGAAGCGGTGACGGGCGATGCTTTTCTGCCTGAGACGCTGCGCGTCCGACTCGGCCTCAAGACCAACGAGGCGCGCCTGGCGCGTGACGCTTACCTGCTCGCGGCGCTGGCGGAGTCGCGCAAGGCCTCCGGCCGGCTGGACCTGCTGGTGGGCAAGGTATCGGCGGCGGGCGATCCGTTGCGGCCCTCGCGATTGTTGCTGGCTTGCGCGGACGAGGATCTGCCGCGGCGCGTGGCCACGTTGTTCCGGCCGGTCGAGGCCGGTCGGCCCGGTTTGCCGTGGCGGCGCGCCTGGCGGTTGACGCCGAGGGTGGTGCCACCGCCGTCACGGATCTCGGTGACGGCTTTTCGTGATTACCTGCGGTGCCCGTTCCGATTCTACCTCAAACATGCGCTGGGAATGGAAGCGGTCGACCCGTTCAAGTGCGAATTGGATGCGCTGGACTTCGGCACGCTGTGCCACGCGGCGCTGGAGGCCATGGGCGAAGAAGCAACCCTGCGCGACAGTTCCGACCCCGTCGTGCTGCGGGAATTCCTGATCGCGCAAGTTGACCGCCGGTCGCGCGAACGATACGGCACCGAGCTCACGCTCCCGCTGGTGGTGCAGTTGGAATCCGCGAGGCAGCGGCTGGCGCGTGCCGCTGAAATCCTGGCCGGGCAACGCGCCGCGGGCTGGGTGGTGGTGGAGGTCGAGCGAAAGTTCGAGTTCGTGCTCGGGGCGGTGACGGTGAGTGGAAAGATCGACAGAATCGAAAGGCATGCCGGGACGGGCGCCGTGCGCGTGATTGATTACAAGACCTCGGACCGTGGCGTGTCGCCGATGTTGGCCCATGTGCGAGGCGTGCGGGCCGAGGAGTTGGCGCCGGATTGGGCGCGGTTCAAGGCGGGGGGCAGGGAGTGGGTGTGGACTGACCTCCAGCTGCCGCTCTATCTCGAGGCGATGGCGGCGGATTTTGGCGGAGCCAGCGCCGGGTATTTCAACCTGCCCAAGGCGGTGGGCGAAACGGGCCTGGTCCTGTGGGAAGATTTCGACGGGACCTGGCGCGAAGCGGCGCGGCGCTGTGCGGAAGGAGTGGCGGCGCAGGTGGCCGCCGGGGTATTCTGGCCGCCGGCGGAAATAGCGACGCGCGACGAGGACGATGCGCTGACGGGTTTGTTCCATCATGGCACGGCTGACAGCGTGAATTGGAGGGCCGGGGGATGAGCAACATCGGGCATGTGATGATCCTGGCATCCGCAGGATCGGGAAAAACGTACGCGCTCACCAACCGGTTTGTGCGGTTGCTGGCGCACGGCGCCAGGCCGGAGCGGATTGCCGCGCTGACTTTCACCCGCAAGGCCGCCGGGGAATTTTTCGACGAGATCCTCAAGAAGCTTGCGCGCGCGGCCGCCAGCGAGAGCGAGGCGCGGCACCTGGCCGCGGAGATCCAGCGGCCCGACCTGCGCGCGCGCGACTTTCTCGGGCTGCTGCGATCGATGACAGCCGCCATGCATCGCCTGAACCTGGGCACGCTCGACAGTTTTTTCGCGCGCATCCTGCGCGCGTTTCCGCTGGAGCTCGGGCTGGCGGGTGACTTCGAGGTGTTGCAGGAACACGGGGCGCGGTTGGAGCGGCGGCGGGTGCTGCGGCGGATGTTCGCCCATGCCGCGAGCGGCGGGGCTCGCCAGGATTTCATCGAGGCATTCAAGCGTGCGACGTTTGGTGCCGAGGAGAAGCAACTCGGAATGCGGCTGGACGCTTTTCTCGACGAGCACGCGGAAGTCTTCCACGCGGCGCCCCAGGCGGAAGGCTGGGGGCGGGCAGAACGAATCTGGCCGGGGGGCAGCACTTGGTTGGCGGTGGCGGAGAAATCAAAACGGGATGCGGCCGCCCAGGATCTTGCGGCCGCCCTGCCTTGGTCGACCTTCACGGACAAGCAGCGGACGCGGTGGGAGGATTTTTTCTCCATGCTGGCCGGGTGGTCGCCCGGGGCGCCCTTGCCGAAGCCGGTGGCCTACGTGGTGGAGAATGCATTCAAAGCGTGGCCCGCGCTGTCGGAGATCATGGTGGAGCGAAAGAAAGTTCCGCTCCCCGCCGCCGCGGGGCGGGCGCTGGGAAGCCTGGTCAGTGGAATCGTCGGCGCCGAACTCGCCCGGCGGCTGGAGATCACCCAAGGGGTGTTTGCCGTGTTGCGTGGCTATGAGGAGGTATATGATAGCGTGGTCCGGCGGGCGGGACGGCTGACTTTTGCCGACGTGCAGCGGTTGTTGCGGCCCGACAGCCCTGATGGGGCGCGGCTGCTCACGCGCGAAGCGGCGGCCGAGGCGAGGCTCTTCATCGACTGGCGGTTGGATGCGCAGATCGACCATTGGCTGCTCGACGAATTCCAGGACACCAGTTTTGGCCAGTGGAGCGTGTTGCGCAACCTGATCGACGAAGCGGTGCAGGACCCGGCGGCAGGCCGCAGCTTTTTCTACGTGGGCGACGTCAAGCAGGCGATCTACGCCTGGCGCGAGGGGGACTCGCGCTTGTTCCGTGAAATCTTCGACCACTACAACGGCGCCAACCCGGGGATGATTGTCGAGGAGCGACTGGATCGCTCCTGGCGGTCGGTTCCACCGGTGATTGCGATGGTGAACCGGGTGTTGGGCGACACAGCGGCGCTGGCCCGGCTGTTCCCGGGGGATGCGGCGACGCGCTGGGCGAGGGAGTGGCGGGATCATGAAAGCGCCAAGCCGGAGCTAGGTGGCTATGCGACGCTGCTCCACGCGGAGGATCGGGACGGGAGGTTCGCGGAAACCTTGCGAATCATCGCCGAAACACGCGCGCTGGATCGCGGGTTGACCGTGGCGGTGCTGGTCCAAAAGAACAGCACGGCGGCGGAGCTGGCGGATTTCCTGCGCCGCGAGGGTGGGTTGCCCGCCATCGCCGAATCGGACCTGCACATCGGCACGGACAATCCGCTCACGTGTGCGCTGCTCGCCCTGTTTCGCGCGGCGGCCCACCCCGGCGACCGGGCGGCGTGGGAACATGTCGGCATGACACCCTTGCGTGACATCCTGATCCAGGAGCAATGCACGGACGCGGATGCCCTGACGATGCGGGTGCTGGGTGAGATCCATGAGGTGGGGTATGAGCGGACGGTGGAAGGCTGGGTTGATCGGTTGATCCCGTTTCTCGCGGAGGATGACCGGTTCAGCCGCGAGCGGGGCCGGCAGTTTTCGCACGCGGCGCGCCTCTTCGATGAGACGGGCAGCCGCGATGTGGCGGAATTCGTGCTTTTCGCGGAAAGACACACCGTGCGCGATGCCGAGGGTGGGGCGGTGGTGCGCGTGATGACGGTGCACAAGGCCAAGGGCCTGGGCTTTGACCTGGTGGTGTTGCCGGACCTGGAGGGAACAAGGCTCGCAGCGCGGCGGCGTGGACTGGGTGTCCAGCGCGCGCGCGACCGGACCGTCGAATGGGTTTTCGACCTCCCGCCGGAGACTTTTTTCGCGCAGGACGAAGTCCTCGCGGGTTATGTGTCCGCCGCGGAGGCGGAGGCATGTTATGAGGAACTCGCTTTGCTCTACGTGGCGATGACCCGGGCAAAGCGCGCGATGTACGTCGTCACCGAGCCGGTCGGGACGTCGCAGTCGCATAATTTTGCGCGATTGTTGCAGGAGACCCTCGGTGAGGAATGGTCGGCGGGTGAAGAGCGCTGGTATGAATCAATCGGGTCGACGACGGCGGCGAACGTAGTTGAGGAGGGAATTGCGATGACGACGTCTCCGGGAGTTACGCGGCGGCCGGCGCGTACGCCCTCCGAGTTGAAGTTGGGCGAGGTGTCGGGCGCGAGGTTGTTTGCGTTCGAGGCAGGCGGCGGGGCCGTCGAGTTCGGCCGGTTGGTTCATCAATTCCTTTCCGAAATCGAGTGGGCGGGAGGTGAGGATACCCAGCGGATGATAGCGCGGTGGCGGGAGACGGGAGCGGCGGGAGCGGAGGCGGCGGCCTGCGTGGAGGCTTCCCAGCTGGCGGCGGTATGGACAAAACCCGTGGCGCCGCGCGTGGATCTTTGGCGCGAACGTGCGTTCGAAATCGTGGTTGATGGCGTCTGGATTACGGGAGTCTTTGACCGCGTGATATTGTCTTACGATGAAACCGGGCAACCGATCGCAGCGACGATCTTTGATTTCAAAACCGATATGGTGACCGGTGGCCTGGTTGAGACGGCGCGCAAGCACGCGGGGCAGCTGTCACTCTACCGTGAAGCAGTGGCAAAGCTCGCCGGCCTGCCTGTCCGCGCTGTGCGGGGAGAACTGGTGTTCACCCGGATTTGTCAGAGCATAATGGTGGAAATTCCCGGGTAAAATTCGGGCTCGACACGACGAATGCGCGCTCGCACGTTGCCCGTTCAAACACTCTCACCATGGGCAACCTTAAGAAGAAACGTCGTCTGAAAATGTCGAAGCACAAACGCCGGAAGCGCCTCAAGGCGAACCGCCACAAGAAGCGCACGTGGCAGAAGTAAGCGCCTCAGCGCATTAGATTTGTGAAAAACCCGCCCCCTTCGTGGGCGGGTTTTTACATTTTTAGTTCCTTATGTCCCTACTAGGGGTAAAACATTAGGGAAACTGCTAAGACACCCCGGACGTGTAATGGTTTTCCACTTGTCAGGTAGGTAAGTGCCCCATATCCAAGCATCTCCTAAAACGCGGGTCTTTTTCAACAGAGAACGTCCCGCGTTCCCGAGACCCACACACCAGCTTTCCCATCCCGGCACCTGCATGTTGTTCGCAAAAAAATCCAAAGGATTTTGCGTCGAAATAGGCGAGCATACGACCTTGCTGGCTCGGCTGTCAGGTTTCGACGCGCCATTTGTGGTCGAAGAACTCCATGAGCTCCCCTCAAGCGACCAGGAAGGGATCCTGGCTTGGACGGCGGCGGCGCAAGGAAGAGGCGGGAGCGGCTATGTGCACGCCACCTGCGGAGTTTATCCTTCGAAGCGTCTCGTGCGTCGGCACACGATGGATCTTAAGCGGGTCAAGGATCCGGCTTATCTGGCGGAAATTTACAGCCAGCAGTTCAGAATTGAAGCCGACAAGTACGCGCTGCGCCTACTGAACCCCTCGGACGGGACTGAATACGATCAGGCCAAAGGCACGCAGAAGGAGGCGCTTTTTTGCGGGCTGCCTGCAGATGAAGTCATTGCGATTCAGGACCGTTTGTTGGAGCAAGGCATTTACCCGGAACGCCTCGAACTGGGAACGCTGGCCACGCTGGGTGGCGTGGTGAATTATCTGCAGTTCAAACAGATCAAGTCGCCCGTCTTGATTTTGGAGATCGGCGGCGACATGACGCACAGCTTTATCGTCAGTGCTGAAGGCGTCGATATTTCTCGGCCGATCCCGAGCGGTATTTCGGCCATGATTCCCGTGGTGCAGAAGGAGCTTGGGCTCAAGGACGAGGAGTCGGCGAAGAAACTCTTTTACTCCAATACATTCGACTTCACCAGCATGGGTGGAACCTTGGTGAAGAAGCTCCTGAAAGAGCTACAGTCCTCCATCGGTTTCTATGAGGTGCAGACGGGGCAGTCGATCGGCAGTCTATTCTGCACGCAGTTGCCCTCCAGTCTGGCTTGGCTCGGAACCACGATGGGCGGCGCGCTGGGAGTGCCGTTGATCAAACTGGAGATGGTTCCCTGGATAGAGTCCCTCAACATCAAGCTGGCGCCGGACGTGGCCCTGACCCAGCCCGAGGAGAAATGGTTTGGCCTGTTTTCCCTGCTAGCCTCGCACCAAAATGCTGTCCCTGAAGAGAAAAAGTGACGCGCAGCCGGTGGCGGCACCGCGCTGGCATGCGAATTTCCGCAACTTCGACCGGTTGCCGGACACGAAGGTCGTTCGCACTGCCTTCTTCATCAATACGGCGGCGGTCGCCGTCGCAGTCGGCATGTTGCTGTGGGTGGGCAACAAGGAATATACCAATCACGCCATTCGCGAGCAGATCGCGACCGCGGAGGCGGAGATCGAGGCCAATAAGCGACCCAACGCGGAGGCGACGCGGTTATCGAAGCAATTCAGTGACGAAACCAAGAAGATCGCCGAGGCGGCCGCCTTCATGCGGGTCCCAATCTCCCCCTTGGAATATTCCGCGATCATCGGGGAGACGATGCCGCGCGAGGTGCTGATCGACTTTCTCGACACCCGCGTCCTTGGTGACAACCCCAAGACGCCCACCGTTTATCAACTGCGTGGTCGTGTCGCCGGGAGTCCTGACCAAGCCAGTGGCGTTGCGTCGCAATACGTGGATACCCTTCGCGCTCATCCCCGCCTGGCGGAGGTGTTTTCCAATATCACTTTGAACAAGATCAACCGCGATGCCAGCGGCGGATTCCTCGCCTTCGAAATCCTGCTCACGGTGAAAGTCCCCGGCGCCAAATAAGCGCATTCCACCCATGACCGCCGCCGACCTTGTCACTCTGCTCAAGAAACACCCCATCAGCGCGGTGTGCCTGGTGATTATCCTGGGCTGCGCCGGCACGCTTTATTACCGGGGCGATGCCATTGCCGCCAGCCAGGCGGAGTATGACGCCAAGGCCCACGAGGCGGCAAAGATGGTCAACAACGTGAAGGCTTCGCCAGGGTTGGCGGAACAGGTCGCGGAAATTCGCGAGCTGTCCAAAGAGCTCGAAGCCCGTCTGGTGCGCGCGGACCAGCTGGCGGTCAACCTGCAGTATTTCTACAAACTCGAGGCCGATCACGGCGTGAAGTTAATCGACGTCCGCCAAAACAACCTGCCGGTGCGGCGCGGCCCCAAAACCATTTATACGCCCGTTCCGTTCAGCCTGACCCTGCAGGGCTCCTATGCGCAGCTGGTGAGTTTCCTGGGAGATCTGCAGAATGGACGTCACTTGTGCCGCATTACTTCGTCCAACTTCAGCCAGGCGGGCGGCCCGACCGGCGCCGGGCTGGGGGAGCCGGAAGTCATGCTCACGCTTAACCTCGAACTGCTCGGCCAATCATGAGTCCGCGCCCCTTCCAATTTTCGTCTGCTTTCGCCGTGCTGCTCCTCCTCGCGTGCGGTGGCACGTCGCTATCCGCGCAGGTCGAGGCGATCGTTGCCCCGGCCAAGCGCGCCGAGTCCTTGGAGCAAGCCCGCAATCTCTTTGCGCCGCAGCCGGTGCCTTCCCCGAAGTTCAATCCGTTCTTCTCGGAGACCTTCAATGAGGTTCGCATGGGCGGGCCCGGCCCGGCTGGGAGCGGCGAACCCAGCCCCGCGGTGGTGGCGCCCGTCGGCCCCCGCAGCAATCGTGACCTCCTGCAAGCGATCGCAACGAGCCTGAAGCCGAGCGGTTACTTCGTGATCGGTGGCACGCCGACGCTCGTGTTCGGCCAGAAGCGCGTCAAAGCCGGCGGCCTGTTGACCGTGAACTACGAAGGCAAGGAGTACACCCTTGAGGTGTCCGCGCTCGATCGCACCAACTTTACCCTCCGGCTGAACCGTGAGGAATTTACCCGGCCCATCAAATAAGGAAGAACTATGAGCACACGCACCATGCTGATCACGCTCCTCGCCACGGCACTGACCATGCCCGCCCTGGCCCAGGATGCCTCCCCCCCGGCAACGTCCACCCCGGCCGAGTCAACCGTCACTGTCGAGGGCTCGGAGCCGGCCGCGAGCTCAGTCAGCCGCGACCACGACACCTTGTCGGTCGATTTTCCTGATGAGGACATCAAGACGATCCTCCGCAATGTGGCCGACCTCTTCGAGTTGAACCTCGTGGTGCCCGATACGCTGACCGGGAAGACCTCGATCAAGCTGCGCGACGTGAGCTGGCGCCAGATCTTCACCGTGGTTCTAACCCCGGTGGGTTACACCTACATCGAGGAGGGCAACATCATCAAGGTCGTCAGCAATGACCTGCTCCTCCAGGAACCCGTCTCCACGGAAGTCTTTATCATCAATAATGCGAAGGCCGATGACCTTCGTCCGACGATCGCCGGACTCATCGACGGAGCCGCGGGCGGCAAGATCGAGACCAATGCCCGCAGCAACGCCCTGATCATCACGGAGCGTCCGTCCCGCATGGGTCGCATCCGGGCCATCATCGAGCAACTCGACAAGGCCACGGCCCAAGTGATGATCGAGTCCCAGTTCGTGGAGGTCACCGATCGGGATGTCCGCAATATCGGGGTGAACTGGGCCTCTCTTCAGGGCATGCAGTTTGGGGCAAGCGGCATGAACCAGGCTTGGACCCGGTCCCGGGGTCAGGAGTTCAGCACGGGCTCTACTGCGACGATCAATCGGAATTCCGGCAGCAACAATTCTTCCACCGGCAATTCCACCTCCGGCACCACTGGGGTAACGAGCACCACGAACACGGGTGGCACGTCGACCACCTCTGGCACGACCACCACGGGCAGCCAGCTGACCACCCAAAGCACGACCACGATCGATCCGATCACAGGCGACCCAACGACAACCACCTCACTGGTCACGGTCCCTACCAACACGAGTAGCACGACGACCACTAACAGTGCTCCGACTACCCAGTCTAGTTCCACGAGTGGCAGCAACAGCTCCATCACCGACACGATCAGTTCGGGGTTGACCAACTCGATGTCCGAGGCGGCCAACCAGCTGATGGGGCTGACCTCCACCGGCGGGACATCCCGTCTGGCCTCCGCGGTGTTCTCAGCGTCCGACTTCAATATCATCGTGTCGGCCCTCAAGACTCAGAATAACACGAAGGTGGTTTCCAACCCGACGGTTGTGACCCTTAACAACACCGAGGCCGTGCTGAATATCGGTTCGGAATTCCCCATCCCCAGCTACACCTACAACAGCGAGCGGGGCACCTTTGAGGTGTCCGGTTTCCAATACAAGCCGATCGGCATCATCATGAAGGTGACGCCGCAAGTGAACGGCGCGGGCGTCATCCGCTTGAATCTTGAGCCCGAAGTCAGCCAGCAGAATGGCGAGACGACCTTCGGCGGCGCCGGCGGTGCCACGATCCCGATCATCGCCACGCGCAAGGTGAGGACGCAGGTATCCCTGAAAGACGGTTATACTGCCGGTATCGGCGGTTTGGTGACCTCAAACAAGAACCACGGGGGCAGCAAGGTTCCCGTCCTGGGCGACATCCCGGGCTTGGGTCGCTTGTTCTCTTCCAAGAGCGTCAACGACCAAACCACCAATTTGTTGATCTTCATCACGGCGAAGACGGTCAATGCCGAGGGCGCTGCGCCGAGCGATGTGTTCAGTGGCGCCGCCCTGGACTCCGTGGGGCTGAGCGATCGCAAGTAATCATCGATACCTTATGAATATCGAGGCCGGCCCGCGGGCCGGCCTTTTCATTGTCGAGGTGGCCGCCCTTGAGTGACGCGGCAGGCAATGGGGTTTACCACCAGCCGTTCACAAAGCCTTGGGCGTATTTGATGACAAAGACTCCGAGGTTCTTGGTCAGGTGCGCGGTGAAACAGGGGGCGAGTGATCGATGCCGGTTCAGGGGGAGAAAGCGCAGCGTATAAAACCAAAGGGACCCAACGAATATGGCGCCGGTGCTGAACCACGCCTTGGCGCTCGGCACCCAATGCAGGCCTCCGTCGCGCCACTCCCACAAAAACGGGTGCAGCGCAGCGAACAACGCCGACGCCAGCAGAATTCCGGCGACGAGCCACGTCCGTCCCCGATGGCCAACCACGAGGTAACCGCGGAAAATGATTTCCTCAATGAGAGCCGCGGCGAGTGTGTAGATGCCAAACAGGACGGTGACTTCCGATTGGGCTTCGGTCAGGCGCAGCACGTGTTCACCCGCGGTCTCGGCGGCGAGCAGGACCAGCGTGCCGGCCACGGCCAAGATCAGGAGCGGACGGTTCGCGGGGGTTGCTCCCGGAAATGCGCGGGGATTCGGGTGGCCGGCTTGAGCCATGCGCAGGTCATCCAGCCAGAGTTTGCCGAGGTAGATCCCCCCTGCGGTCATGATCAGCAGCAACAAGGGGTTGTTCTGTCCCATGGATTACGGAATGTGATCGCCTCCAGCAATGGCAAGACTGCCGTCAATATTTGTTAGCCTTGAATCATGGCCTCCGTAGCGTGGTTTCGATGAGCTTGCCTGTCGTTCATGATTCCCAGCCCGAACCGTTGCGCGACGGAACCGGGCCCTTTTCGGCGATCGCGCCCCATCTGGGCGCGCTCGATGCCTTCATGCATCGCCAGGCTGAGCAGTTCGAACCAGAGATTCGCGAGATGGCCGCCTACTGTCTCGACCTGACCGGCAAGCGGCTGCGGCCGACTTTGGTGTTCATCAGCGGCTGGCGGGGCGATGGCGTGGTGGATGAGGCGCTGGTGCGGGCGGCGGGCGTCGTCGAGATGGTCCATCTGGCCACCTTGGTGCACGACGACATCATGGATCGGGCGGACATCCGGCGGAGTCGCCCCACCGCGTCGCGGCGATTCGGCCCTGATGCGGCGGTGTTATTGGGTGACGCCCTTTTTGCCCAGGCCCTGCACATCGCCGCGCAATTTCCGACTCCGGAGGTCTGCCGCCTGGTATCCGCCTCGACCCGTCGGGTTTGTTCCGGCGAAATCATGCAGACCCTTCGCCGGCGGGACACGGGCATCACACTTGAGGAATATCGCCGGATGATCGACTTGAAGACAGCCGAGTTATTTCGGGTATCGTGTTACCTGGGTGCCTCGTTGTCCGCTCAAGCGGAAGGGTTCGCGGATGCGGCGGATCGCTTCGGGCACCATCTGGGCATTGCCTACCAGATTTACGACGATCTGGCGGATTTTCTGGGTGAGGAACGGAAGATTGGAAAGACCTTGGGTACCGATCTGGCAACCGGGAAGCTCACCCTTCCGCTGATGATGCTGCTCGAGCGCATGCCCGCGGGAGAACGCGAAGCCCTCAAGGCGGCCTTGCGGGACGGCGGCGCGCATGCGCTGGCAGCGAGTCAGGAGCGCATGCGTGAGCTGGGCATCGGCGCCGCGGTAGTCGGTGCGATTGAAGTGGAACTGGCCGCGGCCCGGGCCGCCTTGGCAGCGCATGCGAGCCTTGCCGCGGTGCCATTAATGGACGGACTGGTCGCCATGTTGGAGAAGCAGGTCGCCGCTTTGCCCCACGGTCCGATTTCGGGATAAATTGCGTTTGCTTGGCTCATCGGCGGCCCTACCTTGTCATTTCAAGCGCGATGAACCTGACCCGGGTTTTTACCAAGACGGCCATCACCACCCCCGAGCGCCAGCTGGAGGCCGATGCGGATTTGGCTGTGGTTCGGCAGGTTCAGGCGGGCGACGTGGCCGCGTTTGATAAATTGATCCGGAAATATCGCGAACGGGTGTATGGTGTGGTCTATAATCTCACCTCGAACCGCGAGGATTCCGCGGATCTCACCCAAGACGCTTTCATCAAGGCGTTCCAGGCCATCAATCGTTTTCAAGGTCACTGCTCGTTCTTCACCTGGTTGTACAAGATTGCGGTGAATGGCACGCTTAGCCATTTGAGGAAGAACAAGATGCGTACCTTTTTCAGCTTGGAAAAGATCAACGAGGAAGGCGGTGACGCGCAGGTCCTCGAGCAATTGACCGATAAGAAAGGGGCGGATCGAGACACTTACCTTCGCGAGCTTCAGGAAAAATTGAACGAAGGAATGCAAAAATTGTCTATCCCCCATCGCACTGTGATAACTCTCTACGAAATCGATGGGCTTAGTCATGCCGAGATCGCCGAGGTCATGGGCTGTTCGGAAGGCACCGTTCGCTCCCGCCTCCATTACGCGAAGCAGTTTCTCCAAGGTGAGCTGGATGGTTATATCAGCGCCTGATCATTTTTGATGTCCGATCCACGTCCCACTTCCAAACCAACCCTTGAGCAGGTCCTGCGGCTTAAGCGGACGGAACGCCCTGATGCTGAGTTTTGGACCCGTTTCGAGACGGAGCTGCGCCAGAAACAGCTTACCGCCTTGGTGGCCAAGCGGCGGTGGTGGCATGAATTGCCGCTCTTGCTGAATCGCCGGGTTTATGTGCCGGCCGGTGCCGCCGCGGTGGTTGCTATCTCTCTGATGACCGTCCGTCAAACGACGCCGGTTCGGGTGATGGAGATCGAGAACCCGACCCCCCGCATGCACGCGTCCGAGCCGGCCGTGGAGATGCTTCCGGCTACCGTGGTAGCGGCGACGCAGAACCGTTTTGAGGAAACCATTGCCCTCAGCCAGGTTTCCGCGGCGAGCCTTTCCGGGCGCCGGGAAAGCCAGGAGCGGGCGGCTGCCGCCACGGTGGTTTCTCCCGCGGAGCGCGAGACCTCGCCGTCTGCCCGTTCGATCGCCGCGAATCTTGCCCGCTTGGAGCAATCCGAGCCCGAGCTGATCAACGCGGTGATGGGCAACCGCCTTAGTTCCCCAGCCCGAGAAGCGGTCATCGCCGCCAAGACGGATGGAGCGGAGACGGCTGAATCCACTCCGCGGTATCGGCTGATTGCGCGATACGCGGAGCGGGCGTTGAGTCCGGAGCCGTCTGCCCCCGCGTTAACGCGCGAGCGCATTGCACGCCGATTGGGCGATGGTCTCGTCGATGACATCAGCCGGATTGGTGTGCGGGCCAATCGCGTCTCGCTGAAGTTCTAAGCGGGAATCATGCAGATGATGGAGGGGCGCGGCTAGACCGCGCCCGTTGCTTGCTGCGGGAACCGAGGGCGTGGACGAGCCACGTCCCTACAACCGAACAGTTCGACCGTGCACACTGCGGAATCGCATCCTGACTGCATCGTTCCGGCCCAGGGTTGCGCGTCTCATTTTCCCGGCCCGCCATTCGGCGGGCCTTGTTTTGTCCGAACGACGAGACGCCGAGAGCAACCGGTATCCCAGGCGCGGCGAATGATCCGTTTCGCAAGAGCCGGGCAATCCGGCGGCTTATTTCTCGGCCACGCAGATACCGCAGTTGTCGACGAAGAAGTCGTGTCCCTTGTCATCCACGAGGATGAACGCGGGGAAGTCCTGCACTTCGATCCGCCATACGGCTTCCATGCCGAGCTCCGGGTACTCCAAGACCTCGACTTTCTTGATGTTTTCCTGGGCCAGAATCGCGGCCGGACCCCCAATGCTGCCGAGGTAGAAACCGCCATGTTTTTTGCAGGAATCCGTCACGACCCGACCGCGGTTGCCCTTCGCGAGCATGATCATGGAGCCGCCGGCGGCTTGAAACGGTGCAACGTAACTATCCATTCGTCCGGCGGTCGTGGGGCCGAATGAGCCGGAGGCGTAACCGGAGGGTGTCTTGGCGGGACCGGCATAATAGACCGGGTGGTTCTTGAAGTATTCCGGCAGCCCCTGCCCGGCATCGAGCCGCTCCTTCAACTTGGCGTGAGCAATGTCGCGGGCCACAATCACCGGACCGGTCAGCGATACGCGGGTGGTCACCGGGTATTTGGAAAGTTCGGCAAGGATCTCCCTCATCGGCCGGTTTAGGTCGATGCGCACGAAGTTGTCGTCCTTGAAGGTCCGCATCTCGGGCGGAATGAAGCGGCCGGGATCAGTCTCCATCTTTTCGAGGAAGATGCCGTCAGGAGTGATCTTGCCCTTGATATTCCGATCGGCGCTGCAGGACACGCCCATGCCGACCGGGCAGCTGGCGCCATGGCGGGGGAGGCGGACGACGCGGGCGTCGAGGGCGAAGTACTTGCCACCGAATTGCGCGCCGATTCTTGCCTCCTGTGCGACCTTCAGGACCTGTGCTTCCATTTCAAGATCGCGGAAGGCGCGGCCGTGTTCGTTACCGCTGGTGGGCAAGCCGTCGAGATACTTGGTCGTGGCGAGCTTCACCACCTTCATGCACGCCTCCGCGCTCGTGCCGCCGATGACAAACACGAGGTGGTAGGGCGGGCACGCGGAAGTGCCCAAGAGGAGCATCTTCTCGGCGAAAAACTTCGCCAGGCTTTTGGGGTTCAGCAACGCCTTGGTTTCCTGGAAAAGGAAGAGCTTGTTGGCTGAACCGCCCCCTTTGGCGACAAAGAGGAATTCATATTTCGCCCCCTCGGTGGCGTGGAGGTCGATTTGCGCGGGCAGATTGGTTGCCGTGTTGACTTCCTTGAACATGTCGAGCGGGGCGACCTGGGAATAACGCAGGTTCTCCCGCGTGTAGCATTCGTACACGCCCTTGGAGAGGTGCTCGGCGTCGTTGGCTCCCGTCCAGACTCGCTGGCCCTTCTTGCCAAAAATGGAACAGGTGCCGGTATCCTGGCACATGGGCAGAATCCCTCGGGCGGCGATCTCCGCGTTCTTCAACAGGGTCAGGGCCACGTAGCGGTCGTTGGCAGATGCCTCGGGATCCTGGAGGATGGCCGCCACCTGCTCGAGGTGCCTGGTGCGAAGATGAAAGTTTGTGTCGTGGAATGCCTCGCGGGCGAGGTAGCTGAGCGCCTCGGGCGCGACCTTGAGGATTTCGTTCCCCGCGAAGTTCTCCATCGAAACACCTTCTTTCGTCAGCAGGCGATATTCGGTTTCGTCCGGGCCAAGGGGCAGGGGATCCTGATAAACGAAGGGCGGGGTAGGCATGAAACGAGTCTGCGGTGCGACCGGGTCGGCGCAACACCGCCTTGCCGTTAGTTGGCTCGCTGCGGGGGCCTATAATGGAAGCTACAGGATCTTCAGCTTGGGCAGATCCTGGACATCGATGTAGCCGGCCGGACGGCCCTTGGCGTCGAGGGCAAAAAGATCCGAAATCTTGAACTGCTGGAAAACCTTCAACGCCTCAACCGCGAGCGCATCGGCGGCGACGGTTTTCCCCCCGCGGGTCATGAATTGCGTCACCGGCAAATGAAGGAAATGCTCGCCACCGGTCAGTGCGCTGCGGCGAAAATCCCCGTCGGTGAAAATGCCGGTGAGCCGGCTACGGGCATCGACGAGTGCCACGGCACCGGCCTTGGCCTTGGTCATGGCGAAGATTGCGTCCTGCACGGACGTCTTGGTCTCCTTGAGGACCGGACAGCCTTCATCGGTGCGCATGATGTCCTTCACGCGCAGGAGAAGGGTCATCCCGAGCGTGCCGGCAGGATGGTTGCGCGCGAAGTCCTCGCGGGTGAGCCCGCGGCTTTCGAGCAGCACCATGGCCAGGGCATCGCCCAACGCCAGGGCGGCGGTCGTGCTGGCCGTGGGCGCGAGGGCGAGGGGACAGGCCTCGCGCGGCGCCGCATAAACGAGCCGGTGATCGGTGCCGCGCCCCAGCTCGCTTTCGGCCGTGCCTGTGAGCGCGACGGTCGTGAGCCCGAACTTCTCGAATAGGGGCAGCAGGCGCAGCATCTCCTGCGTGGCGCCGCTGTTGCTCAAGAGAATGGCGAGGTCGCCCGCCGCGCACAGGCCCAGGTCGCCGTGCAGGGCCTGGGTCGCATCGAGGAAGCAGGACGGCACGCCAATGCTGTTGAGGGTGCCGGTAATTTTCTGGGCGATGGCGGCATTCTTGCCCACGCCGGTGAGGATCACCTTGCCGCCTGCCTTCACGGTGGTCTCCACGGCACGCACCACGGCCACGAAATCCTGGTCCAGGTTTCGCGCGGTCGCCGCGAGTGCATCCCTTTCGATGGCGAGGCATTGGCGGGCCTTGGCGAGGACAGTGGCGGAGGCGAGGGGCATCAAAAACTTGTGTTGGCTTGGGGCGGCGGCAAACGTACCCGCCACTCGTCCTCGTTCAATTCATTTTCCCTCGTGTATCGCCTTGTCGCCCGCTGCCGCCTGCTCCTGCCCGTCCTCGCGGGATTGCTGGCGCTTGGGTGGGCGGGTTGCGGCGACAACGACCGCATCACCTATGCGAGCGAGCTGGATGAGCCGAACTATCGCGAGGGCCAGTCCTTGATCAAAGCGGGCCGTCGCCAGGAAGCGCTCACGGCTTTTCTCAAGGTGGTCGACAAGCGGCGGGACGACGCGCCCGAGTCCCATCTCGAAGTGGGCCTGCTCTACGCCCAGCACATCAATGACCCGCTGTCGGCGATCTACCACTTTCGCAAATATCTTTCGTTGCGCCCGAACAGCCCGCAGGCGCCGCTGGTCCGCCAACGCATCGACGCTGCGATCCGTGAGTTCGCGCGCACGATCCCGGCGCAGCCGCTGGACGCGCAGGTGCAGCGCGTGGATCTTATCGCCACGCTGGACAAGCTGAAGCAGGAGAACGAGGCGTTGAAGCAGCAGCTCGCCGAGGCGCGGACCGGCCGGGTGGCGCCACTCCCTGGTGACCCGAACCCGCCCGCGGTCGTCGCCACGCCCGTGCCAGTGGAGGATTTCAAGTTTTCCATCGACGGCCTGGCTACCGTGCGGACCCGTCCGTCGGCGCCAGCCCCGCAACGGGCGGTCTCAGCCCCGCCAGCCAAGGGGCAGACGCGCCCGGCGGCGACACCAGCGGCCGCCCCGCGCCGGCATATTGTGCGGGCGGGAGATACGCTTTCCAAGCTGGCGTTGCAGTACTACAGCGACCGGGCGAAGTGGCGGGAGATCTACGCGGCCAACCGCAACGTCATGAAGACCGAATCCGACCTCAGGGTCGGGATGGAACTGCGCATCCCCTGAGGCGGGCTCAGGCTGAATATTCGGCCCAGCTGGTTGCGGTTTCGGTCACGCGTACGCGTTCGAGCCTGACAACGGCTGAGACGGGAAACTCGCGGCTTGGGTCGCGGGCGTGTTCGTCGAGGTATCGCTGCACGGCGTCGAAGATCGTGCGGGCCATCACTTCAGAGGTGGGATCCGTTTTCGGAAACGGAATCAGTCGTTCACCGTAAGCACGCTGGAGGCTTTCGAAGCCCGGGTCGGCCGTGTTGACGCACAGCGCATGATCCCATCGATCGAGGAAGTCCTCCAAGGCATGTTTCACGGCCTTGAAGTCGCACACCATGTCGTTGGCGTCCAATTGATCGGCGGTGATCACCACCTCCACCGTGCGGCTATGCCCATGAGGAAAGCGGCACCGGCCGCGGTGTTTGCTCAGGATATGCCCGCTTTCAAAGGTCAGGGTCTTGGCAATGCGGTAGGGCATGGCTGCGACTCAAACCGTGCGGGAAAATTTCCTGGGCCCCCGGTCCAGGTAGGCGTCGAAGCGCATGGCGATGATGCGGCGGAAAAGTTCGCCGAGAGAGGTGATGTCGATCCCCTCCGTGTCGATGCGCAGGAGACCATCCGCGGCCAGATCGTCGAGGGAAGCAAGTTCACCGGCGTAGGCCTGACGGACATCAAGGCCAATCCGGCGGCTGAGGTCGGCAAAATCCACCCGGTTCCGGCACATGATCTCCATCACCACGGCGCGACGCTGGCGGTCGTCCTCGCTGAGGAGAAAGCCGCGTTCGAGTGGGATCTCGCCCCGGTTAAGCACGGCGGCGTATTCCTCGAGGTTCTTGTGGTTTTGCCGGAAGGATCCGTCGGTCTGGGAAATTGAGGACATGCCGAAGCCGTACAGCGAAGCGCCGGCGCGGGTGGTGTAGCCCTGGAAATTCCGATAAAGCGTCCCCTCGTCATGCGCGACGGCGAGTTCGTCGGTGGGCCGCGCAAAATGATCCATGCCAATGTGCACATAACCGGCAGCGGTGAGCGCGCGGGTGGCGGTGGCAAGCATGGCGAGCTTGGCCTCGGTGGTGGGCAGCTGTTCGCGATCGTCGAAGATCTTCTGCGCGGGCTTGAGCCAGGGCACATGGGCGTAACTGAAGACGGCGAGGCGGTCGGGATTGAGCGCGATGATTTCCTGGAGGGTTTGCGCAAACGTCTCCGGGGTCTGCAGAGGCAGGCCGTAGATGAGGTCCACGCTGACGGACTCGTAGCCGGCCTCGCGCAGCCAGGTGATGGCCTGCGCGGTCTGCGCGAGCGGCTGCCAGCGGTGGATCGCGAGCTGGACCTGCGGGTTGGTGTCTTGCACACCGAGCGAGGCGCGATTGCAGCCGAGCCGGCGGTACGCGTCCACGTGGCCCTTCGTCAACCGGCGCGGATCGATCTCAACCGAGATTTCCGCGTCGGTCGCGAAGGTGAAGACCGAGTGGATGGCCCGCCCCATCCGGTCGATTTCGGCCGGGGGCAAAAAGGTCGGCGTGCCGCCGCCGAAGTGCAATTGCGTGACGGGCCGCCTCGAATCGAGCAGCGGCTGCGTGATCGCAAGCTCCCGGCAGAGCAGGTCGACGTACTCGCCCGCCGACGAGCGGCGCCGCGTGATCACGGTGTTGCAACCGCAATACCAGCAGAGCGACTCACAGAACGGCAGGTGAAAATAAAGCGAGAGCGGGCGGCTGGGGTCGGCGTTGTCCCGGGCGATCTCGGCGCGCAGGGCCTCCCGGTCCACATCGGCCGAAAAGTGCGGCGCGGTCGGGTAGGACGTGTAGCGCGGCCCGGGAATATTGTATTTGCGAACGAGCTCGAGGGCCGGTTCGAGGGCGGAGGCGGAGGTGTAGCGTGGAGACACCATGATGGGGCGAGCATAGCGGACTTGGCCGGGACTGACTGCGCATATCTTGCGCATTGCGGGCCGGCCGTTGGCCGGGGAAGCGTGGCATAGGGCCAAAACAAGGTGGAAGGAGCCGGGGTCTTGCGGCACATGCCAGCAATGCCAGCCACGTCCCGCCGCACCGCCACCTTCACGGAGTCCTTGATCCGCGAAATGACCCGGGTCGCGCTCGAGCATGGAGCCGTCAATCTCTCGCAGGGCTTTCCGGACTTCAATCCGCCGGCGGAAATCCTCGCCGCGGCGCGCGCCGAGATGGATCGCGAGAACCACCAGTACGCCGTCACGTGGGGCGCCGCGCCCCTGCGGGAAGCGCTGGCGGCGAAGCTCACGCGCTTCACGGGCCTGCCATGCGATCCGGCCAGGAATCTGATTGTCACCTGCGGAGCCACCGAGGCGATGATGGTGGCCATCATGACGGTCACCGATGTCGGGGATCGGATCGGCCTGTTCTCCCCGTTCTATGAAAACTACAGCGCGGATGCGATCCTGTCGGGCGTGCAGCCCGTCTTCGCCACCTTGCGGCCGCCGGATTACACGTTTGATCCGGACGAACTGCGGCGGGTTTTCGCCAGCGGGATCAAGGCATTCGTGCTCTGCACCCCTTCGAATCCCACGGGCAAGGTTTTCACGCGAACGGAGCTCGAGCAGATCGCGGCCCTCGCGCAGGAGTTCGACGTCTGGATCATCACCGACGAAGTGTATGAGCACATCGTGTTCGCACCGCATCGGCATCAATACCTGAGCGCCCTGCCCGGCATGGCGGAACGCACGATCATGTGCAGTTCGCTCTCAAAAACCTTCGCCATCACCGGCTGGCGGTTGGGTTATGTTTTCGCCTCGGCGGGCATGGTCGCGCAGGGCCGGAAGGTGCACGACTTTCTCACCGTCGGCGCGGCGGCGCCGTTGCAGCACGCGATCGTGGCCGGGTTCAAGTTGCCCGACAGCTATTATGCCAGCCTGGCCGGGGAATATGCGGCAAGACGCGACATCCTGCTGGGTTACCTCAACCAGACCGGATTGCGGTACACGCAGCCCCAAGGGGCGTATTTCGTGATGCTGGACATCTCGCCCTTCGGGTATGCGTCCGACGTCGAATTCGCCCGCTGGATGACAAAGGAGATCGGCGTGGCGCCGGTGCCGGGCTCGGTGTTTTTCCACGAACCGGAACATCGCTACGTGCGGCTCAACTTCGCGAAGAAGGACGCCACGCTGCACGCCGCGGGGCAACGATTGCTGAAGTTGAAGCGCGGTTGAGGCACGCGGCTTGGCACGGGGGCCGATGGAGGAATCTGTTTGCAGGCGGTTCAGCTATCACTGCCGGTAGGGGCCGAGCAGAAATGACCGAGCAAGCTCGACCTCAACGAAGCGTAGAGAGTCGCCGGGACGGCCGCTCGTGAACAAGCGGTGCCACGGTGGGGCGGCGGCCGGCTGAATCAACCGATGAAGAATCTCTGGATCCGCTGCAGCGAGGCGACGAGCCGGTCGATCTCCTCCTCGGTGTTGTAAAGGTAGAAGCTCGCGCGCGTGGTGCTCGTCAGGCCGAGTTTGCGCATGAGCGGCTGGTTGCAATGGTGGCCGCCACGCAGCGCGACACCGTCCTCGTCGGCGAAAGTCACGACGTCGTGGGCGTGCACGCCGTCGAAGGCAAAGCTCACCAGTCCGCTGCGTTCGGCGCCGACGCGCGGGCCGATGATGCGAATGCCGGGAAGGACGGACAGCTTTTCCATCGCGAGGCGCACGAGGCGGTCATCGTGGGCGGCGATCTGTTCGCGGCCCACGGCGTCAAGGTAATCGCAGGCCGCGCCGAGCGCGATGGCGTCGGCGACATTCGGGGTGCCGGCTTCGAATCGTTCGGGGGAAGGCTTCCACGTGGCCTGCTCGTACGTGACGCTCACGACCATGCCGCCGCCGGTTTCGTCGGGCGCGAGCTTGTCGAGCAGGCTGCGGCGGCCGTAGAGCACGCCAATGCCATTGGGGCCGCACATCTTGTGGCCAGAGAACGCGAGAAAATCGCAGTCGAGCTGGCGGACATCGAGCGGGACGTGGCCGATGGATTGGGCGGCGTCGATGACGGTGATGGCGCCGACGGCCCGCGCCTTCCGGCAGAGTTCAGCGGCCGGATTGATGGTGCCAAGCGTGTTCGAGATGTGGGTGAACGCGAAAAGCTTCACTTCCGGGGTCAGCAGTTGATCGAGCGTCGCCAAGTCGAGGCCGCCCTCGCCATCGTTGCCCAGGAGCGGCACATACTTCAGGGTCGCGCCCGCGGCGTGGGCGGCCTGTTGCCAGGGTACCAGGTTGGAATGGTGCTCGAATTCGGTCGTGAGCACCACGTCGCCGGGCTTCAGGTGCGCGTGGCTCCAGCTCCGGGCGACGAGGTTGATGCTTTCCGTCGTTCCGCGGGTAAACAGGATCTCGGCCGGATCGGCCGCATTGATGAACCGGGCGATGCGTGCGCGGGCGCCCTCGTAGGCGTCCGTCGCGCGCATCGACAGGGTGTGCAGGCCGCGGTGCACATTGCTGTTGTCGCGTTCGTAGTAGCGGACCAAGGCCTCGATCACCTGGCGCGGCTTTTGCGACGTGGCGCCGTTGTCCAGATAGACCAGTGGCTTGCCGTTAACCTGTTGATGAAGGACGGGGAAATCGGCGCGGAGGTCGGACCAGGATGGAGGCATCGAGCGGGGAGGGAGAAGGGAGGGCGAAGGGATTTCAGCGGTGGCGCGGCGGGAAAGGTGAGGGCCTGAAGATGCTGGCTGCCGGCGTCAGTGGATCAGTCCTTGTGCGTTTCGGTGGTGGCGGTGACGGGATCGCCCTTGAGGGCATTGAGGGCCGCGTGCCAGCCGAGGGTGGCGCATTTGATGCGCGCGGGAAATTGATGGACGCCGGCGAGGGCGGCGAGATCGGAGAGATTGTTTTCGTCGACTTTGCCCGTGGTGACGAGGGCATGGACATCGCGGTAGAGAGCCTCGGCCTCCGGCGCGGTCTTGCCCTTGAGGTTCAGAGTCATGAGAGAGGCGCTGGCTTGGGAAATCGCGCAGCCGGAGCCATCGAACGAGATGTCGCCGATGCGCTCGCCATCGAGCCGCAGATAAACGGTGCATTGGTCTCCGCAGGAGGGGTTTTCACCGTGGGCCACGCGATTGGCCGTGGGAAGTTTGCCGCGGTTTCGGGGGCGGCGGTTGTGGTCCAGAATGACGGACTGATAGAGATCGGTGAGGTCTTGCATCGGCCGGTGGCGTGAAGGGCAGAGGCTAGGCTTGGGGTTGATTTTGGCAAACAGTGTTTGGGTGGGCCGGTCGGGATGAATTTCCGTTGACCGGGGAGGAGGGTGTTACATTAACTCGCCCCTTGTCTCGTCACGGAGAGGTGGCTGAGTGGTTTAAAGTACCCGCTTGGAAAGCGGGCGTAGGGCAACCTACCGGGGGTTCGAATCCCCCCCTCTCCGCCATTTTGCGCGAAAAGTTTAGAAGCCTCATTAATCGCGCCCGCGGATAATTTGTTTTCTGGCACATTCGCGTCGAAACCATTGGCCGTAAACAAATCCTCCTTGCCGGTTCAACTCGGGGTGGTAGCGTGGATTGAATTTTTCCCCATGGTCACCGCGAACCCGGAGCTCACTTACAACAGCAAGATCGAGGGCGACGTTGTCGTCACGAAGATCGATGCCGCGATCAACTGGGTGCGCACCAACTCCATGTGGCCCATGCCGATGGGCCTCGCTTGCTGCGCGATCGAGCTGATGGCGACGGCCTCGAGCCGGTTCGACATCTCGCGCTTTGGGGCGGAGGTCATGCGCTTCTCGCCCCGCCAGTCCGATTGCATGATCGTGGCCGGCACCGTCACGTACAAGATGGCCCCGGTGGTCCGGCGCATTTACGACCAGATGGCGGCCCCGAAGTGGGTCATCGCCATGGGCGCGTGCGCCAGTTCGGGCGGCATGTATCGGAGTTATGCGACCCTGCAGGGCGTGGACCGCATCGTGCCGGTCGACGTGTACGTCAGCGGCTGCCCGCCGCGGCCCGAGGCCCTGCTCGACGCGCTGATGAAGCTCCAGCACAAGGTCAAACGCGAGCGTTCCTCCTCCAAGCTCCTCAGCGCCTGATATCCACGCCACGCGCATGACCACCGACGTTGAGATCACGAACGCCGTCACGAGCCAGTTTCCCGCGGCCACGCCGCGCCCCAGCCTGGACTGCCCGGCCTTCGATGTCCCGGCCGCCGATGTGCCTGCGGTGCTCCAGCATCTGCGCGACGCCCAGGGCTATGATTTCCTGATGGACGTGACCGCGGTCGACTGGACCGCGGAGCAATCGCCGCGGTTCACGGTGGTCTGGCACCTCTATTCCAGCACGAAGCACACCTATCTTCGGCTGGCGGCCCATTGTCCGAGCGACAGCGAGCCCGCGATGCCGACCGCCACGGCGCTTTGGGCCGGCGCCGACTGGCATGAGCGTGAGACGTACGACATGTTTGGCATCAAGTTCACCGGCCATCCCGACCTGCGCCGCATCCTCATGTGGGATGCGTACCCGTATTTCCCGTTGCGCAAGGAATTCCCGCTCGCGGGCCTGCCGACCGACATGTCCGATGCCGAGATCAACGAGGAGATCAAGGTCGGTGTCATTTCCGCCCCCATGGCCGGCGGCCCGTTCGTGGCCAAGCCAGGCGAGCCGATGAGCGCGGCCGAGCCGCGCGCGAAGGACGAGGCCTGGAACGAAAAGAAGGAAAAACCCGAATAACCGTGGCCACCGATTTCTCATTTCCCGATTCCGCGGCCAAGGCCGCGAACGCCAGTTTTCCCAAGGAGTTCGAGCCCGAGAAAATGTCCCTGTCCATGGGGCCGTCGCACCCGTCGACCCACGGGGTGCTCCGCATCCAGTTCGAGCTCGATGGCGAGACCGTGACCAAGGCCGATCCGGTCGTGGGTTACCTGCACCGCGGCGACGAGAAGATCGCGGAAAACATGACCTACAACCAGTTCGTGCCCTACACGGACCGGCTGGATTACCTCGCGCCGCTCGCCAACAACGCGATCTACGCCCATGCGGTCGAGCAGCTCGCGGGCCTCAAGATGCCCGAGCGGGTGAACGCGATCCGTATCATCACGTCCGAGATGGCCCGCGTCTCCGCGCACCTGATGGGCCTTGGCGCCTACGGCATCGATGTCGGCGCGTGGTCCGTGTTCATGTATTGCTTCGAGGAGCGCGAGAAACTCTACACGCTTTTCGAAAAGCTGACCGGCGCGCGCTTCACCACCAGCTACAGCCGCATCGGCGGGGTTTCGCGCGACGTCCCTCCGGGCTGGCTCGAGGAGACGAACGCGTTCTGCAAGCAGTTCCTGCCGATCCTCGACGAGATCCTCGGCCTGCTCTCCCGCAACAAGATCTTCCTCGATCGCACGGTCGACATCGGCGTCATCTCCCGGGCGGACGCCATCAGTTACGGGCTGAGCGGCCCCAACCTGCGCGGTTCGGGCGTGGCCAACGACCTGCGGAAGGACCGGCCCTATTGGGGCTATGAGCAGTATGATTTCGACGTGCCGGTCGGCTCCAAGGGCGATTGTTATGATCGCTACCTGTGCCGCGGCGAGGAGATGAAACAGTCCATCCACCTCATCCAGCAGGTCATCGCGCGTTTCCCGACGGGCGATTGGTACGCGCGGGACGCCCGCCGCATCTTCGCGCCGCCCAAGGACAAGGTGCTCAGCTCGATGGAGGAGCTCATCAATAATTTCATGATCGTGACCGAGGGTCCCCAGATGCCAGCCGGCGAGGTTTACTTCGAGGGTGAGGCGCCGAAGGGATTGCTCGGTTTCTACATCGTGAGCAAGGGCGGCGGCGTGCCGTGGCGCATGAAGATTCGCAGCCCGTCCTTCTGCAACCTCTCGATCCTGCCCAAGCTCTGTGTCGGCAACCTGGTTTCCGACGTCGTCTCCATCCTCGGCTCGCTCGACTTCGTCATGGGCGAATGCGACCGCTGAGTTGATTTTCGATTCAAGAATTACGAATTACGAATGAAGAACCTGATTTCCAGTGCAGCGATTGCCCGCCGGCCCGGCGCAAATCGTGACGCTGAAATCGCACGTTTTCGCGCCACCGTCTGAAGCCATGAATCTGAAGCCCGAGACCCTCGCGAAAATTGACGAAGTGATCACCCATTATCCGGTGAAGCGCAGCGCCACGCTGCCGTTGTTGCATCTCGTGCAGGAGGATGCCGGATGGATCTCCCCGGAAGCCATCGAGTGGATCGCGGCCCGGCTCGAACTGCCCCCGATCAATGTGTACGAGGTGGTGACCTTCTACCCGATGTTCCGGCAAAAGCCGATCGGGCGCCGGCACATCAAGGTCTGCCGCACGCTCTCCTGCGCGCTCGTGGGCGGCTACAAGGTGTGCGAGCAATTCGAACAGGAGTTCGGCTGCCATCGCGGCGAGATTTCCGCCGGCGGCGAGGTCACGATCGACTTTGTGGAGTGTCTGGCCAGCTGCGGCACCGGTCCGGTGGTGATGATCGACGATGACCTGCACGAAAAGGTCGACGCCGCCAAGGTGAAGGCCCTCAGCGCGCAGATTCGAGCGGAGGCCAAACCGCGATGAAGAAGCTCCGCATCATGCAGGTTCCCCCCGTCCGGTTCGGGCTGGTGCTCGGATTGATCAACGGGTTCGTGGGCATGATCGTCGCGCCAGTGCTGCTCCTCACCCTGGGCGCCGCCGCCACGGCCGCGGACCTCAATTACGCGCCGAAACTCCTGGGCATTCCCTGGCTCTTCGCCGGGGCTGGCGCGTTGTTCATGCCCTTCATCCATGCCGTGGGGGGCTTCGTGGTCGGCGTGCTGCTCGCCATGGTCTATAACTTCGCCGCCCGCTGGACCGGCGGCATCGAGTTCATCGTCGACGACAAGTCCTGAGCCGCCGTCCCGATCCCAAACTGAAATCCGAATTCTCCTGATGCCCGCCCCTCAACAACGCCGCCTGATCTTCGCTCACATCGACGAGCCCGGCTACACCAACGACCTCGCCTGCTACCTGAAGCACGGCGGCTACGAGGTCATGAAGAAGGCGTTTGCGCGGAAGCCCGAGGAACTGATCGACGAGGTGAAGAAGTCCGGCCTGCGCGGCCGCGGCGGCGCGGGCTTCCCGTGCGGCGTCAAGTGGACCCTCGTCGACCGCAAGAGCGGCAAGCCCATCTACCTGATCGTCAATGCCGACGAGTCCGAGCCTGGCACGTTCAAGGACCGCTACATCATCCACCAGGACCCGCACCAGCTGATCGAGGGCACGATGATTTCCTGTTTCGCGAACAACGTGAAACAGGCCTACATCTACATCCGCGGCGAGATGCCCCATGGCGCCCGCATCCTCGAGAAGGCGATCCAGGAGGCGCGCGACGCCAATCTCGTCGGCAAGAACATCCTCGGGACCAATTACAGCTGCGACATCTTCGTCCATCGCGGCGCCGGCGCCTACATTTGTGGCGAGGAAACGGGCCTGATCGAGTCGCTCGAGGGCAAGCGCGCCAACCCGCGCATCAAGCCCCCGTATTTTCCCGCGGTGCTCGGCCTCTACCAGTGCCCGACGATCGTGAACAATGTCGAGACGCTCTGCCACGTGAAGCATATCGCCGACATGGGCGGCGAGGCCTACACGCGCATCGGCACGCCGAACAACACCGGCACGCGCATTTTCTGCGTCTCCGGCCACGTGCAGAAACCGGGCTATTACGAATTTGAAGCCGGCAAGATCACCATGGGCCAGCTGCTCAACGAGGTGTGCGGCGGTCCGCTCCCCGGGCGCACGTTCAAGGCGGTGATCCCGGGCGGTTCCTCGGCCAAGATCATGCGCTTCGGCGAGCGCTACAAGGGCAAGCGCAAGGTCGGCGCGGACATGGTGGATTACGACTGGGGCGTGGAGGATGTCCCGATGGATTTCGATTCGCTCGGCATGATCGGCACCATGGGCGGCTCGGGCGGCGTCATCGTGATGGACGACTCCGTCAACATGGTCGAGGCACTGGCCAACATCAACGCATTCTACTCGCACGAGAGCTGCGGCCAGTGCACGCCGTGCCGCGAGGGGTCGCTGTGGATGAAGAAGATCACGACGCGCATGGTGCACGGCGAGGCGCGCGAGCAGGACGCCACGCTGCTCAAGAATGTCGCCGACCAGATCCCGGGCCGCACGATCTGCGCCTTTGGCGAGGCGTGCTCGTGGCCGACCCAGAGCTTCCTCGCGAAGTTCGGCGACGAGTTCAAGGCGTACCCCGAAGCGAAGAAATCCAAGGCCCCCGCCGAGACTCCGCTCATTTGATTCACCTCTTTTCCTGAGAATGTCCTCCGTTCCCGCCAAACCCGCCGAGCTCGTGACCATCAATGTTGATGGCAAGGACATCACCGTGCCGAAGGGCACGAACGTGATCGAGGCGGCCAAGCTCGTCGGCGTCGAGATTCCGCATTACTGCTACCACCCGAAGCTTTCGATCGTGGGCAATTGCCGCATGTGTCTCATCGAAATGGGCATGCCGGCCGTCGATCCGGCCACGAAGGCGCCGATCATGGACCCGGCGACCGGCAAACAAAAGGTGAACTGGATGCCCCGCCCGCAGATCGGTTGCGGCACGAATGCCTCGCCCGGCCTGCACATCCGCACCAACACGCCGCTCGTGAAGGATTGCCGCGAGGGTGTGACGGAGATGCTGCTGATCAATCACCCGCTCGACTGCCCGATCTGCGACCAGGCGGGCGAATGCCGGCTGCAGGAGCATTCCACGGCGTACGGACGCGGCTACTCCCGCTTCGTCGAGCAGAAGAACGTGAAGCCCAAACGCACCCAGCTCGGGTCCCGGGTCACGCTCGATGACGAGCGCTGCATCCTCTGCTCCCGGTGCATTCGCTTCTGCAAGGAAATCGCGAAGGATGATGTGCTGGGCTTCATCGACCGCGGCAGCTACAGCACGCTCACGTGTTATCCGGGCAAGCAGCTCGAGAACAATTACTCGCTGAACACGGTGGACATCTGCCCCGTGGGCGCGCTCACCTCGACGGACTTCCGTTTCAAGATGCGCGTCTGGTTCCTGAAACAGACGCCAGGCATCGATCCGGAATCCTCCGTGGGCGCCAACACCGACGTCTGGAGCCGCGAGGGTGTGATCTATCGCATCACCCCGCGCCGCAATGATGCCGTGAACGACACCTGGATGTCCGACTCCGGCCGCATGCTGTACAAGCAGGTGAAGTCGACCGACCGGCTGCTCGCCCCGTCCATCGACCGCAACGCCACGGGCGGTGACATGGCGCTGAAGGCCGCGGCCGACCGGTTGAAGATGGGTTCCGTCGCCGTGGTCGGCTCCGGGCGGAGCACCGTCGAGGAGCAATACCTCACGAAGAAGCTGGCCGACGCACTCAATACCCGCGCCTCACTGGTCAGCCGGGTGGGGCAGGGCGACGGGCTGCTGATTTCCTCGGACCGCAATCCCAATGTCCGCGGCGCGCTGGTCACCGGCCTCATTGCGGCGCTGCCGTCCCAGAAGCTCACCAACCTCGCGGCCGACATCGACGCCGGCCGGGTCAAGACGATCATTTCGATCGGCGAGGACCTCACCGCCGCCGGGCTGACCGCCGCGCAACTCGCGAAGGTGGCCATCATTTATCTGGGCACCCACCGCAACGCCACCAGCGACGCGGCCACGGTCGTAATCCCCACGCTCACCATTTTTGAAAAGGCTGGCTCCTTCGTGAACCAGCAGTTCCGCCTGCAGAAATTCGTCCGCGCCGTGCCCGGCCCGGCCGGGATCTCGGACGACCTGATCGTTTTGGCCGAGCTCATCGCCGCCGCGGGTGGCGGAATCGTCCCCTTCGATCTCGGCCTGCTCTGGCAGTCCATCGCCAGCGAGGTGCCGGTCCTCGCGGGACTCAGCCACGCGCGGCTGCCCGCGGGCGGCCAGGTGCTCGACGCTTCCGCGTGGGCCGGGCTGCCCTTCTGCGAGGGCGAGACCCTTCACTTCAAACCCGCCGCGCTGCCCGCGGCGGCCAACGCATGAGCGCCGTCATTGAATTCTGGTCCGGCCTTCACCCGCTCCTCCAGGGCGTGATCAAGGGCCTTGCCGTGATCGCCGTCATGTTTCCCATCGGCGGCGCCTGTTCGCTCGTGGAGCGCAAGGTTTCCGCGTGGATCCAGGGCCGACCGGGTCCCAATCGCGCCCTGCCGCCATGGCTGGCTTGGGTGCCGGGCATCGGGATCCTGCAGCGCATCGGCGTGTTCCACCTGGTGGCCGACGGGCTCAAGATGTTCCTGAAGGAGGACTCGCTCCCGGGGCACGTGAACAAGTTCTACTTTCTGCTGGCGCCGGTGGTGGGCATGATCCCGGCGCTGACGACCGTGACGGTGGTGCCGTTTGGCGCGTATTTTGACGACGCCGGCCGCTTGATCCCGGTGGTGCTGGCCAACCTCGATGTCGGCATCCTCGCCGTGTTCGCGATCAGCTCGCTGGGCGTTTACTCGCTGATCCTGGCCGGCTGGGCCTCGAACTCGAAGTACCCGTTCCTCGGTGGCATCCGCGCGTCGGCCCAACTCATCTCCTACGAACTATCCATGACCCTCGCGGTCGTGCCGGTTTTCCTGATGATCAATGTCCCGGGCGGAAACGGCACGCTGAGCCTGACGGACGTGGTGCTTTTCCAAAGCGGCACGTGGGAAGGCCTCACCCGGCAGAGCCTGCATGGCACCTGGTTCATTATGACGATGCCGCTTTCCGCGGTGGTTTTCCTGGTCGCCCTGTTTGCCGAGACCAACCGCCTGCCGTTCGACATGGCGGAAGGCGAGGCCGACCTCGTCGGCGGCTTCCACACCGAGTACGGCGCGATGAAGTGGGGCCTCTTCTTTGTCGCGGAATACTCTCACATGCTCATCGGCTCCGCGGTGTTCACCCTGCTGTTCCTCGGCGGCTGGAATCCCCTGCCGTGGGTGCCGCTGGAAACCGTGGCCGGCTGGCTGGGCCAGGCCTCGCCGATGCTGCAGCACCCGATCGCGGTCGGCGTGCTCTCGATCGCGATCTTCATGGGCAAGGTGCTTTTCTTCATGTTCCTCTTCATGTGGGTGCGCTGGACGGTCCCGCGTTTCCGCTATGACCAGGTCATGAAGCTGGGCTGGCAAAAGCTCCTGCCCCTCGCCATCGGCAATCTCATCTTCTACGCGCTCGTCATCGCGTGGATGCAGCCGAAACTCTGACCCCTTCCTGCTCATGTCCTACGTCGTCGAACGCAAGCCCCTCACGCTCCTGGAGCGAGTGTACATCCCGCAGATCCTGGCGGGCATGAAGGTGACGTTGAAGCACCTGTTTGCGCCGAACGTGACGATGGAGTACCCCGAGCAGCGTCCGCCGATTCCCCCCGGTTATCGCGGCGTGCCGACGCTCGTGAAGGATCCGCACGGCCGGGAAAAGTGCGTGTCCTGCCAGCTGTGCGAGTTTGTCTGCCCGCCTAAGGCCATTCGCATCACCCCCGGCGAGATCCCGGCGGATCAGTCCATCCGGGCGCACGTCGAGAAGGCGCCGCAGGCCTTCGACATCGACATGCTGCGGTGCATTTATTGCGGCCTTTGCCAGGAGGTCTGCCCGGAGGAGGCCATTTTCCTGCAGAACCAGTACTCGATGAGCGGGTACACCCGCGAGGAGATGGTCAACGACAAGGCGCGCCTCTATGAGCTGGGTGGCACGCTGCCGGACCAGCATTTCAAGTGGGACAAGAAGAAGGCCGCCGAGGAGCAGGGGAACACGCACTGAGTTTCCGAGCATGTCCGACTTCCTCTTCATTCTCTTCAGCGTCCTCACGCTCGTCAGCGCCCTGCTGGTGGTGATCAACAAGAACGTCATCAACGCGGCGATGTTCCTCCTCGTTTCGCTCGTGGGCCTGGCGGGGCTCTTCGTGATGCTCGACGCCGCGCTCCTGGCGTTCGTGCTCCTGCTGGTGTACGCCGGCGCGGTCGTCGCCCTGTTTCTCTTTATCATCATGCTGCTCGACACCTCCCCCGGCGCGCAGAAGCCGTTCGGAAAGTTTTCCATCGCGGCCGCCGTGCTGGGCGGTGCGCTCCTGTTTGTCGGGGCGCACATGGTGCGCACCCATTCGCCCGTGACCGTCGCGTCCGCGTCCGCGAGCCCGACCCTGAAGAATTACGCCGAGCTGCTATTCACGACGTACCTGCTGCCCGTCCAGGTGGTGGGCTTCATGCTCCTCATCGCTATGCTGGGCGTCATCGTCCTGAGCAAGAAACTGTCCGCCCCGGAGGCCGCCAAATGAATCCCATGGGCTTGGAAACCTGCCTCGCCGTCAGCGCCCTGCTGTTCGCGATCGGCTTTCTCGGCGTGCTGCTGCGCAAGAACACCCTCGTGATCTACATGTGCCTCGAGCTCATGCTGCTCGCGTCGACGTTGGCGCTGGTGTCGTTCTCGAAATTCCAAGGCACCCTCGATGGGGCCGTCTTTGTCTTCTTCATCCTCACGATTGCCGCGGCCGAGGTTGCCGTCGGCCTCGCCATCATTGTCGCGCTGTTCCGGCAGCGGCACACGGTGTCGGTCGATGATCTGAAACATTTGAAGCATTAAACCCGTTGCGAGCATCGAGTAGTGAGTCGTGAGCATGATCAATAATCACCCAGCCCCCTTCCTTCTTCCGCCCCCCGGTCATTCGCGGATGGGTTGCCCATCCGGTAATCGCCACGCGCTGGCCGCCATCTTCCGCTGATGAGCCTGCTCCAACACGCCATTCTCATGCTGGTGCTGCCGCTCGCCTCGGCGACGGTGATCGCGCTCTTCCTGCGCAGGCACGGCGCGCTCGCCTCGTGGATCTCGACCGCCACGGCGGGCGGCCTGGCGGCGATCTCGGTCATCCTGCTTCTGCGCGGCGAACGGTTCGAGGCCTCGATGGAGTGGCTGCGCTTCGGCGACTTCGCCGTTTCGCTGGGCATCAAGTTCGACGACCTGGCGGCGCTGATGCTGTTCATCGTTGGGTTCGTGGGCTTCCTGATCCACCTGTTCTCGCTGGGCTACATGCACGACGATGCGGCCCGCGCGCGTTTCTTCGGCGGCCTTTCGATCTTCATGTTCTCGATGATCGGCATCGTCCTCGCCGACAACCTGTTCATGATTTTCATCTTCTGGGAGCTCGTCGGATTCAGTTCCTGGCTGCTGATCAACCATTATCACCACAAGCAGTCCGCGGCGGATGCATCGAAGAAGGCCTTCATCGTCAATCGCGTGGGCGACTTCGGCTTCCTCCTCGGCATCATCTGGTGCTACTGGGCCAACGGCACGGTGAATTTTTCCGCCTTGGAACAGCTCGGCGCGACCAACGCCCTGGCGGCCGGCGCCGCGATCCCGTTGCTCCTGTTCTGCGGCGCGATGGGCAAGTCGGCGCAGATGCCGCTCCAGGTGTGGCTACCGGATGCGATGGAGGGCCCGACGCCTGTCTCCGCACTCATCCACGCCGCCACCATGGTGGCCGCCGGCATCTTCATGCTTTGCCGCATCAACGTGCTGATGGTGGCCGATGCGCTTACCGTCATCATGTGGATTGGCACGATCACCGCGGTCTATGCGGCCCTCTGCGCCATCGTGCAGAGCGACATCAAGAAGGTCCTGGCCTATTCGACGCTTTCCCAACTCGGCTACATGGTGGCCGCATTCGGCCTCGGCGGTCTGGCCATGGACCATGGCGGGCACCCGATGGTCGTGGCGGCCGGCGTGGGCGCGGCGATGTTCCACCTGACGACTCACGCCTTCTTCAAGGCCCTCATGTTCCTAGGCTCCGGCTCGGTCATCCACGGCTGCCACCACGAGCAGGATATCTTCAAGATGGGCGGCCTCGCGAAGAAAATGCCCGTGACCTTCATCACCTTCACGATCGGGGTCTTCGCCATCATCGGCATGCCGGGTCTGGCGGGCTTCTTCTCCAAGGATTCGATCCTTTACCTCGCGATGGAGAAGAACACCGCGGTTTTCGGGGTGCTCGCCTTCACCGCGGTGCTGACCTCGTTCTACATGATCCGCATGTGGAAGGTCACCTTCTTCGGCGCGGCCCGATCCGACGATGCCGGCCACGCGCACGAGAGCGGCTACACCATGCGGCTGCCGCTGGTCATCCTCGCGGTTCTTTCCGTGGCTGGCGGCTGGGCCGGAGTTTTCGGCAAACTCGGCGGCAGCATCGCCGGCTTGATTCCGCATGCGCATGGCTCGGACCACACGACGATCCTGCTGGTTTCCCTCGCCGTCATGGCAATCGGTGGCGGAGCCGCGTGGGTTTACTACAAGCCTTCCGACCACGACACGATGGAAGAGAAGTCGCCGGGCGTGTTCCGCCTGCTGACCGGCGTGAAGGAGTCCTTCGACCGGGTTTACGATTACTACGTGGCGAAGGTACAGCAGCGCTTCGCGATGCTCATCAATTTCCTCGAGCAGATCTTCCTCGCCGGCCTGATCATTCGCGGTCTCGCGGGCATCGCCGGGCTCATTGGCCTCGGCGCCCGGGCGACGCACACCGGCAGCCTGCACGTTTACGTCTATTGGTTCCTGCTCGGCGCCGTGGTCCTCTGGGCCTTCGCCGCCGGGGTGTTCTCAACCTGAGTTAACACAGATCAGCACAGAGACACGCCGATGATTTCGAACCGGAAAACGATCCCCTCCACCTGTCATTCCAAGGGCAGCGAAGAAACCAGCAGGTTGCCCGCTGGCGTGGATCGCTCTGGATCCTTCGCTTCTCTCAGGATGACGGACCGGGGTCTTGATCGGTTTCCATCCCTGCCCAACTGGGTTTGTCCCCGCCTTTCCTGCCTTTGATTCATGCCTGACAACGCCCAACTTCTGCAGCTCGCCATCGCCACGCCGCTCGTGGCCGCGCTCATCATCGCGCTCGGTCTGCCCAAGCGGTTCGCGACCAAGCTCGCCGGCGCGGCCTTCGTGCTGCCGGTGGCGATCGCCCTGTGGCTCTGGGCGCAGTTCCCGGCGGAGGGCGCCCAGAACTATCACTTTCTCAGCACGCTCGACACCGGGCTCGCGCGGTTCGGCATCACGCTGAAGCTCGGCCTCAATGGCATCGCGCTGCCGATGTTCCTCCTGGCGGCGATCGTGGGCCTGGCGGCGGGCCTCTACGCGCTGCGCTCGCAGGCGGAACGCCTGAAGACCTACCTGGCGCTCCTGTTGGTCATGCATGGCGGCCTGTTCGGCGTGTTCGCCTCGGTCGACATCTTCTTCTTCTATTTCTTCCACGAGCTGGCGTTGATCCCAACCTTCATCATGGTGGGCATCTGGGGCGGGCGGGATCGGAACTACGCGGCGATGAAGATGACGATCTACCTCACCGTGGGCGCCATGCTGTCGCTGCTCGGCCTCATTGCCCTCTACGTGAAGAGCGGCGCGAGCACCTTCGACCTGATCGAGCTGAAGCGGGCGATCGCCGAGGAAGGGCTTCGTGCCACGACCCAGAATTACGTTTTCGGGCTGCTGATGTTCGGCTTTGGCATCCTGGTCTCGCTCTGGCCACTGCACACCTGGGCCCCGCTGGGCTACGGCGCCGCGCCGAGTTCGACCGCCATGCTGCATGCCGGCGTGCTCAAGAAGTTCGGTCTCTACGGCCTCATCCAAATCGCCGTGCCGCTGCTGCCCGAAGGCGCGGCGCAGTGGGCCTGGAAACTCGCGCTGCTCGCGGCCATCGGCAACGTGCTGGTCATCGGCTTCGTGACGATGGCCCAGCGTGACCTGAAGCAGATGCTCGGTTACAGCTCCGTCATGCACATGGGCTATTGTTTCCTCGGCATCGCGGCGCTCTCGACCATCGGCACCGGTGGCGTGGTCCTGCTGATGGTGGCGCACGGCCTGTCGGTGGCGCTGCTCTTCCTGCTGGCGACCAGCATTCATCACCGCACCCATACCTTCGACATGTCCGAAATGGGCGGCCTTGCGCAGAAGACCCCGGTCCTCGCGGCCCTCTTCGTCGCCGCGACCATGGCCAGCATCGGCCTGCCGGGTTTTGCGAACTTCTGGGGCGAGCTTTCGGTTTTCGTGGCGCTCTGGAAATTCTCCCCGGCGCTCACGGCGGTCGCCGTGGCAGGCGTGATCATCTCGGCGATCTACGGGCTGCGGGCGGCGGCCCGGGTCTTCTTCGGCCAGCCGTCGGAGGCGCTGCAGCGCGTCACGGCCCAGCATCCGCCCACGGACCTCGGGTGGAGCGAGCGCCTCCCGGCGCTGCTGCTCCTCGTCGCGCTGCTGTTCTTCGGTTTCTATCCCAAGGCCATTTCCCTCCCGGTTGACCAGGCGCTGGGTTCGCCCGCCCCGGCCGCGTCGGTGGCCCCGGTCTCCTTCCAACGCTGAACCCCGCCATGTCCACGGATATTCTCAAGGCAGTTGCTGAAACGAACCAGTGGTGGGCCATCGGTCCCGAGATGATCCTGGCGTGCGCGGCCCTGGGCCTGCTCGTGCTGGAAATCATTTCCCCCAAGGAGCACCATGGGATCATCCCGCGCTTTGCGATCCTGGCGCTCGCGATGGTGCTGGCGACGGTCGTGCTGAATTTCGACAAGACCTGGGGCGAACAGGCCCTGTTCGGCGGGCTGATCCGCCTGAGCGTCCCGGGCCAGATCGCACGCGTGTTCTTCCTGCTTTCGTCGCTGCTCGTGTGTTTCATCGCCACCGTGTGCCTGCCGCGCGCGCGCGTGCCCCGGGTGGAGTTCTATCACATCGTACTCGTGGTGACCGCCGCGCTGATGCTCCTGGTGCAGAGCAGCCACTTCGCGATGTTCTTTGTCGCGCTCGAGACGGTGACGATCGGCTTCTATATCCTCGTGAGTTATTTCCGGGACAACGCCCTCACCCTCGAGGCGGGCCTGAAGTACCTGGTGCTCGGCGCCCTGAGCTCGGCGATCATGCTGTTCGGCATCGTCCTCCTGTACGGCGCGGTCGGGCGCGTGGAAATCGATGGCATCGTGCGCACGGGTTTCGAGTTCGACGTGGTCCTGGCGTTTCTCACCGAGAATCCGGACAATTTCCTCGCCATCGCCGGCGCCCTCCTGGTGTTGAGCGGTGTGGCGTTCAAGATCGGCGCCTTCCCCTTCCAGATCTGGATCCCCGATGTGTACCAGGGCGCGCCCACGCCGGTGACGGCCTTCCTGGCGGTATCATCCAAGGCCGCCGGCTTTGCCGTCCTGCTCACGCTCGTGCTCACGGTCTTCGCCCCGTTGATCGATGTGCTGGTGCCGGTGTTGTCGGTGCTGGCGGGCGCCACCATCCTATTCGGCAATCTTTCGGCGCTCTCGCAGCGCAATGCGAAGCGTCTCATGGGCCTTTCCGGCGTGTCGCACGCCGGTTACCTGCTGATCGGCGTGGTCGCGGCGCTGACCGTGCCTTGGGCGGCGTCGGCCGTGTGGTTCTATCTCTTCACCTACCTGCTGGCCTCGATGGCGGTGTTTGGGGTCATGGCGCACGTCGCCGGCGCCGACGACACGGCGCAGGAGTTGGACCATTACGAGAAGCTCGCGCGGGAGCGTCCGTTCCTCGGCGCGGTGCTTGCGGTTGGCCTGGGCTCGCTGGCGGGCATTCCGCCGCTGGCCGGGTTCATGGGGAAGCTTTTGATCTTCGTCGCCGCGTTCCAGGCGCACCTGTATGGCCTGCTCGCGGTCGCCATCATCGGCGTCGTGCTGTCGATCTATTATTATTTCGGCTGGATCAAGGCGGCGTATTTCGAGGCGTGGTCACCCAATCCGGCCGCGGAGTCGCCCCGCCCGGCGATCACGGTACCGACCTGGATTGGTGGCGCCGTGTTGACGGCCCTGGCGTTGGGCTCGGTGCTGCTCGGGTTCTACCAGGAGCCACTGACGCGCTGGTTGATGCCGTAAGGTCGTCACCCGGCGGCGATCGGCGCACGCCGGGAGTAATGACTGCGAGGGGGGAGTCGAGACGCGGATGCGCGATTATTGCAGGACGCGACCGACGGGTTCACGCAGGCTCAAGGATACGGGCAGGAGACTGACGAGCGCGCCAAGCGCGAGCCAGCGGGTTTGCTGCCACACGAGCGGCCACGCGTAGGGGTCGACCAGGTTGCGATCAAGCAGCGTCGTTTCCAGACCGAGAGGCGCGAAGAGCGCACCATGAACCGCCGCCAGCGTGAATCGCGCGGCGAGGATGGCGGCCAGGGCGATGAGGAGCGCGTCGACCGCGTAACGGGCGGTCAGCAGCGATGCAGGCGCGCCGCAACTGCGGAGCAGGGCGGCCACGTAGCGGTTTTGGCGATATTCGAGGATGGCGATGGAACCGAAGAGCAGGGCAATCACCACGCCCCCGATGACGCCGCCAGCCGCTTGCGTGCGGTGCTGCAGCTGCCGCAATTCCTGTAATTCGTGGAGCAACGCCTCGGGACTCTGCAGCTGGGCGTGGCGACGGTCTTCCAACTGAAGCAAGGTGCGTACCGCGGTGGCGAGGAGGGGCAGATCTCCGCTCCGGTCGAACAGGAAGGCCGTTTCAAACCAGCCGGTGGACAGCCACGCGTCCCCGATGGCCGCCGGCACGAGGACGAGGGCTTGCCCGCTGGCGATCCGTTGCAGGGACGCCGGTGCCGCCAGATTCACGGCGGGATAATCGCGACCGTCGAGCGTGACCCGCAGAGGAAGACCCGCAGGCAGGACTGGATTGAAAGTATGGACGGCGACGTCCGGCGCCGCGCCCAGGAGCGCCGCGAGGGCGGGCGCGCTTTCCGGGCCGTAGACCATGACGCGCAGGCTGGTACCGTATTCGTCCTGGGCTTGCACCGAGGCCTGGCGGAGGGACAACAGGCCGGCATCGGGCACCGGCTGCAGCATGGAACCGAGGGTGGGCTGACGATCAGGCCCGCCGGAGACCGCCTCGTTGATCACCAGCGTTTGCGCGCCCATGCGTGTGACGCGGGACTCGAGCGACCGGCCGGCGAGGATAAACGCCGCCTGACCGAGCAGCATGAGACCGGCGAGCAGGAACGCGACGAGCAGCCGCGCCAGCAGGGCACCGGGCGTCTCAAGCCAGCGCGACCAGATGTCTTTCCACAGGTAGAAAGCGGTTAAAATCCAGGCTTTCATGGGGGAGGTCCGCGAGGCGCGGGTCATGGGTGGCGATCAGGCAGATGCATCCAGGCGGCAGGTGCTGCCCGAGGAGCTTCATGATCACGCGGCAGTTGAGGTCGTCCAAACCCGAGGTGGGCTCGTCGAGAAGAAAGACGGATGGTTCCTTGACCAAGGCACGCGCGATGGCGGCGCGTTGTTGCTGGCCGCCAGACAGCGTGCCCGGTTCGCGGCCGGCCAAGGCATCGAGCCCGAGGAGCGTCAGGTATTTGGTGGACCGGCGCTCGATCTCATCCCGATCGAGACCGGCGAAGGCGCCCACCAGCGCCAGGTTGCGCCGGACGCTGGCGAGGGGCAGCAGATTCAACTGCTGGAACACGAATCCGAGCTGGCGGCGTTGGAACTCCGCGGGCGAGCACGGCGGCCCGGGCCGGACGATGCGCCCGGTCGTGGGCGGCAGGAAGCCCGCGATGAGCTTGAGGAGCGTGCTCTTGCCGCAGCCGGAGTAGCCTTTGACCAGCGTGACTCCGGGGCGAAACGTGGCGGAAAAATTCTCGAGCACCGGCGTGTGCCCGTAGCGAAAACCGAGGGCCTCGCAGGTGATGGTGCTGGGCGGCACGGGTGCGGTCATGGCGCAGCCGTCGCGATGGCGACGTGGGTCTCGCCGACGAGGACGACGCGGGCGCCGGGAATCAGCTCGGGCACAGCGCCTTCCCAGCCCGCCTGTTGGAAGAGAGCGGGGTTGGCGAGGATGAGGACGAGTTTCGGGACGAGCCGCGCCGGCGCGGGTAGCGTGGCCATCAATTGTGCGCTGACCTGACCCCCGACGAGGGCGCGGGCCGGGGCGGTTTGGTTGGCGTGGAAGGCGAAATAATAAACCAGCTCCTCGCGGCCGAACACGTCTTCGGCCAGGCTGCGACTGTGGATGGCGCGCAATTCGCCACCGCCGGCCGGAATGCGAAGGCTTACGCGGCTGGCGTCCACCAACCGCCATTCGGAACGCCGGACCACCGCTCGCGCGGTGATGCGGGAGAAATCCTGGAGGCGTGCGAGGTCCATGCCGCTTTCGACAAGGAGGGGATCGCCGGGCGGCGGCAGCGGTGGCACGAGGGTGATTTCGCCGTCGAATGGCATGGCCAGGCGGCTGTCGCGCACGCGACGGTCGAGGTCCAATTGTTGTTGCTCGAGCTTCAGCCGCAGCACGCGCAGCTCGAGTTCGTCCTGCCGCGGACTGCCCACGTAGCGGAGCACCTCCCGCAGCGGGGCGGCCTGGCGCTCGAGGAGGTCGAGCATGGAGCGAACGCGGTGGGGTTGCCCGGCGTCGGAGGATTCCTGGTTGAGATACAGGTCGGCCAGGTCGGGCTGTTGCAGGATGCGACGCAGCATGGCGGCCTGGCGCTCGATTTCCTCGAGGCGCTCGTTCAGGTCGGCGCGGGTGCGGGCATGCTCCAGGCGGAGGGAGGGCACTTCCCGCGCGTCCAATAATTCGCGGGCGAGTTCGAGGGCCTCGCGTTCGATTTCGAGGCGGGCGGGCTCGAATTCCGCCCAGATCGTGCCCTTCGTCAGGCGGGTCCCGGCGGGAGGGAGCCGGAGGTGCAGGAGACCGGCCACCGGAGCCTTGATGCGCAGCTGGCGGATGGGCTGCACCTCGGCACTGATGGTGCCGAGAAGGATCTCATCCGCCTCGGGAAACTGGGTGAGGTCCAAAGCCGCGAAGGATCTCGCGGCGCAGAACAGGAGCAGGCCAAGGGGGAGGATTTTCATGTCGCGGGTTGGGGCCACCGGGTCTCGTCGAGAATCCAGAATAGCGCCTCGAGTCGGGTTTGTTCCAGCTGCAGGGAGGTCCGCTGTTGGTCGAGGGCGAGGAGGCGCTCGAGGTTGTCGCGGGCCCGCGCGGGGCTGAGCCCAGGGGGAAGGGAACGCAGGGCCTCGAGGCGCAGTTCGGCCAGGCGGAGCTGGCGGGCGTTGAGCTGGAGCGAATCGCGCGCCTGGAGGAGCTTGCTGATGGCGCGGGCGTTTTGATCACGGAGGGCGGTTTCCAAGCGAGCGAAGTCACGACGCGTCTCGCGGAGTTGCTGGGCGATGGAACCGCGGAAGTCCAATGGGACGCTCGCGCCCAGGTTGAGCAGGATGGAGTCCGCGGACCAGCTGCCGCCCTGACTTTGGTAGAAGGGCGGGCTGCTCAGGTTGACGTGGAGATCCGGCCAGTATTGCAGTTCGATTCCGCGCTGACGCAGGCGTGCGCCCTCGAGTTCAACGGCTTGGAGGCGGCGGTAAAGACCGCCGAAGCGGTCGATGTCGCCCGGGTCAGGTTGGGCGGTCGCGTAGTCGAAGCGGGGAAGATAATCGGGGAGTGGCTCCCAGCGCACGGAAGCGTCGCCGAGGATTTCGGCGAAGGCGTCCTGAAGGCTGTCCTCCTCGAGCCGGAGGCTTCGGAGCAGCGACTCGTGCTCGATGCGGGGCGGGCTGGCGTCGAGGCTCAGCGCAAGGGGATCGGAAACCTGCCAGCGCTGGGCGAGCGCGAGCTGGCGCCGGCGTTGTTTGAGCAGCTCGTGGCGCACGAACAGCTCGCGCAGCTGGATGGTGAGTTCGCGGGATTTGAGATCGAGCGCCCAGCGCGTGCGCACGAGTTGGAGTTCGGTGGCGTACTGGCGGGCGCGCCACTGAACCAGGCCGGGGATGTTGAAGAACCCGTAGATGGAGACGGCGGCATCGTCGCCCCGGAGATCGCCGAGCTGCGTGAGGGCGTGGGTGAGATTGCCGGTGATGGCGGCGCCGGGAATGAGGTCGCGCTTGACCTGCCGGAGCCGCTCCTCGGCCGTCAGGAGTGCGTCGCGGTGTTCCTGCAGCGCGAGATTGTGCGTCTGCATCATCACGAGGGCGGACGGCCAGTCGACGAGACGGGCGCGGCGGTCGATGAGCGCGCGGGCCTGTTGGCCGTGACGCTCGGCCAGCTCGGTTTCCGCTTCCTGCAGCTGTTGTCGCACCGAGTGGCAACCGGCGAGGGCCGGAAGCAGCAGGAGGAGGCAAAGGGTGGAAGGACGTGCCATGAAAAAAGGCCCCGGAGCGGCAGCGCGCAACCGGGGCCCGCGAAGGAGGATGCTGCCGATTACTCGAGGATGTAGTCGATCATCACCACGGATGGGACCGGCTGGATGACAGCCCGCACGAACTGGATGCCGACGCCGGAGGGACTGCCGGTGGTCAGGTTTTTATGAACCACGACCGTGTTCGAGCTGCCGGTGGCGGTCACGCCCACGTAGCTGTAACCGGTGCCGCCGTCGGCGACGAACGGGACGCTGACATTGCCGAAGGTAAGTTCGCCGGCGGAGTTGACGGTGAAGGTCACCTGCGCGCCCTGGGCATAGTTAGGCACATCAGCCGGGATCTGGCTGCCGAGCGGCGCTACGATCACGGACCTCACGGTGCGCGTGAAGGTCGTGCCGGCAGCGAGGCCGCCGCCCGTTTGAGTACCACCCGTACCACCGGTTCCGCCCGTGCCACCGGTGCCACCCGTACCGCCAGTTCCGCCGGTGCCACCGGTGCCGCCTGTGCCGCCAGTGGCGCCGAGATTACGGTATTGTCCGTACCAGGGCGTGCCGCCGGTCTTGGCGACGTTGATTTCGTTGAGTGTGTTGTCGGGGCGGATGGAGACGGCGTACTCGAGATCGCCGTCCTTGAAGATCCATTCGAAGGCGTTGTTGTTGCGCCGCACCGGGCCGGTGAGGGTCTTGTTGTCGAACGCGAGCGTCTTCGCCCCGATGACGAACGGCTTGATGGTGCCCTCGGTGATCGGGGAACCGGTTTGGGCGTAGCTGTACGTGAGATTGTAGGAACCTTGCATCGTGGTGGGGATGTCAGGTGCGAGGGTTTCATTGGCTCCGACGGGGGTGGGGATGGTGGTGCCACCTGTGCCGCCGGTGCCGCCGGTACCACCCGTGCCGCCCGTGCCACCCGTGCCACCGGTTCCGCCTGTGCCGCCGGAACCCGACAGCGTGCTGGAGGTAAGGGTGCCGTTGGTGACGGTGGCGTTGTAGTTCTGGCCGTTGTAGGTCGCCTGGAAGCTGGTCACGCGGTTGCCTTGTTTGACGAAGGACTGCAGGCTGATCTGCATGGCCTGGTTGGAGCCGGGGAGCGTGATGCTCAGGTTGCCGCTGAGGTAGTCGGTGGAAGGCGTGTACGTGTACGTGCCCGTGATCGCGGTCGTGGCGGCGGGGAAAGCGCCGGCGGCGGCGGTGTTCAGATAGCTGAGCTGACCGTTGCTCAGGAAGCTGAAGGTCGGGTTGATCTCGATGGTGGTGCCCGCGAAGTCGGCGGCGGTGGCGGGACCGGTGGCGTTGGGCGTGGGCAGGTTGTCTTTATCGGAGCCGCAGCCGGCGAGGGCCAGGGCCGCGGCGAGCGGAAGCAGGAAGCGAAGGCGAGACAGGACGGTTTGGACGTGCATGGTAGGTTGAGCGTACCATCGCCGGCGCGATCGCCCCATACGCAATTATGCGTATTTAACGGCGCGCAGGGCGGACCGGATTATTTTCTTCGCGTCGGCCCGCGAATCTGTTTCGTGAAGCGCACATGAAGGTTACCGGTCTCGCCCTCGTACCCCCGCCGTCCGCCGCCGACCTGCCGAAGGTCACCCCCGAGTTGCTCGCCTCCGTCCTGGCCCGGTACTCGCGCAGCAACGAGGGTATTCACAAGATCATGGAGAAGGTGGACCTGGCGAACCCGGACGAGTCCATCGATCGCATTCTGAAGTTCGTGGATTATGGGCACGCGTCGATCGGGGGATTGACGGGCGGCCTGGCAATCGCGCTGGACGACGTGTCAATGTGGCTGGCGTACAAGGTGTTTGAAATCGCCCAGATGGCCGACGGGCAGGAATCGAGCACGCGTTACATCACGATGGCGCCGACGAACCTGCCGGCCCCGGAGGAGATCGGACTTCCGGATGATTTGGCGCCGCGCTGGACCGCGCTGATGGCGCGGGCATTCGCGGCCTACAATGCGGAGTACGCGCGACTGGACCAGGCCGCGCAGGCCAATCCGGGCCTGGTGCGCCTGCCGCCGGCGGCGAAGCCGGGCGTCGTCACCCGCCTGCGCAAGAATTACGCCCTCGACCGGGCGCGCTATTTCATCCCGCTGGCCACGCGGACCAACCTGGGCCTGGTGCAAAGCTCGCGCATGTGGGCCGCGACCGTGAAGCATCTTGACTCGCTCGCGATGCCCGAGGCGCGGGCCGCGGCGAAGCTCATTCGCGAGGAGCTCCTCAAGGTTTCGCCGCGCCTGATGCGGCACAGCCACGCCGAGAAGTCCTACGAAGCGCAGGTGGAGCGGGAGCTGGCGGCGAGCCTGAAGCTCGGCCTGGACCGGCTCTCCACCGCGCCGCTGCGCGACGAGGTTTGGGTGAAGGTCGACCGCGAAGCCCCGCCCTGGCTGCGCGAGGAGCAGCCCGTGCCGGAAGCGTTGCGGCACCGCGCCAACCGCTATGGCTACCAAGGGACGGCGACGCGACGCATGCGGGTGACCTTTGCCTGGAACAACATGGCGCTGGCCGAGCTGCGCGACCTCAATCGTCATCGCACGGGGCATCGTTTCACGCCGTTGATCCAGGCGGGCTTCTACCTGCCGCCGGAGATCGCGCCTGCCGGCCATGGGGCCCTCCTGGCCGAGCAGGCGGCGCTGACCAGGGAGTTGATGGAACGCGGATCGCCCGCGTACGTGTATTCGCTGTTGCTCGGGGCGCAGACTCCCTTCGAGCACAGCACGCAGGCGGACAAGTTCATCTATGAGGCCGAGCTGCGGACGGGCATGGGTGCCCATTTCCGCTATGCCGAACATCTCAGTGCGGTGTTGAAGGAATTTAACCGGCAGGTGCCCGAGGCGAAGGACTGGGTCATAGAGGGTACGGCCGAGCCAGAATAGTCTTGCCGCACTTTTTTGACGCAACGACCATCGGGGCAGCGCATTGCCTATGCCCCGTCGAGCAATTCTAAGCCCCTTGGTCGCTCGGATGGGAGTGGTTGATGGACCGGCCTCCCGGGGGGAGCGCGAGCGGTCATCGTCACGGATCAAGGTTGTGCGCCCCCGATGAATCCCCCGCGGTTCAAGATCCTGCAGTTCAACATGCAGTATGGCCAGCCGTGGGATGACACGTATCCCGACACGGCGCCGATCCGGTTGCAGGGCACGGTCGATGAAATTCGCTCGCACGAGGCCGACATCGTGATGTTGCAGGAAGTCGAGCAAACGCTGCCCGGCGGGGCGCAGGCGCAGCCGCCGCCGCATTACACGCGGCTCAAGGCGGAGTTTCCGGATTACGACAGCTATTTTGCCTATCCGAAGCCGGACTCGCGCGAGCTGCCCTTCGGCATCGGGCTTGCGATCTTTTCGAAGACGCCCCTGCGCGATCCCATCAGCCTGAACCTGCCCTCGCCGCCGGTGGAATTCGATTTCTTTGGCGAAAAGAAGACGCCGACGGACCGGCTGCTGATCGGCGCAACCACGGAGATCGGGGGGCGCCCGGTGCGGCTGTTCAACACGCACCTGCTCGCGTTCTTCATGCTCAACTCGAGCAGCGAGGTGCACCTGGACCAGCGACGGCTGGTGGAGGAGCAATTGCGCAGTTCGGCTTCCATGCCGACGCTGCTCACGGGCGATTTCAACGTCAGCAAGCACCAGTCGCTGATCCAGCAATTTGCGGACGCTGGCTACACGACGGTGCAGTCCACGGAGGTGACGTGGCGGCGCCGGCCCTTCGTGCTGGACCACATTTTCTACAACCGCTGGTTGAAGCCCGGGAAGTGGTCGGTGAAGCCGACGCCGGCCTCGGATCATCACACGCTCGCGGCGGAATTCGAGTTAGTCGATTGAAGCCGGCCGGGCCCGGGCCGGATGGAGGCCACGCCAGCGCGGCTTACTTCGCGCGCCGAACGCGTTCCTTTTCGTCCTCGCGCTCCTCTTCCAGCCGGGCGCGCTCGCTGGCGATTTGTTTCCGGATCTGGTCGGCCTCGTCAAATTTTCCGGCGCCGAGGGAGGCTTCCAATTGTTGCTTCAGGAAGATTTCCCTTTCGGCCACCTTGCCTTGGTAAACGCGGTCGATCTCGGCCAGGCGCGCCTTCTTTTCCGCGGTGAGCGGGGCGGCCGCGGGCTCGGACTTGGCAAGGCGCTCCATGGCGAGTTCGTAGGCACTTTTCATGGGTCGGTTCTAGAAGGCAGGATGGGGGAAAGACAAGGCCGGCCCAACGGTTCCACCGGGAAAGCGGGCCGCGAGGCCGGTTTGGGTCCGATGGCTTGGGAGTTTCGAATAAAGTGCAGCCGCCGGAGGTTCGAAACAAAACCCCAAACCCCATTCCAGCGTCATCCCGAGCCGGATTCATGCAGTTGAACCCGGATGAACACAGATAAACACGAATGGGGACCGAGGTGGCGTCTTCAGTGAACCCAAACTTCATTTCACTGAACGGTGAAACAAACCGCGAGCGCTTAACCGCTGTAGCCATTCTGATCGGTGCGTATCTGTGTCTATCTGTGGTTTCCTCTGAATTGTTCCGGCTGAGACCGGGAACAACCGGTGGGCGGTTGCATCGTAGGCGGAGACGAACTTTGGAGAATGGAAAACACGACCGCCATCGTCATCCTGAGCGGAGCGAAGGATCCACGGGAGAGGACGAACGTGCGCCGACTCCTTGGATCCTTCACTGCGTTCAGGATGACGGTTGGGGGAGGTTTCAGGTGACGGCGGGGAGGTTTCAGGTGTTTTTGATGGGGAGGCGGCCCACCGGCTCAGCCGGACGCATGCAGTCGGAAGGCGATTCCGCCGCGTGCGCGGTCGAACGGTTCAGTTGCAGGGGCGTGGCTCGGGCACGCCCTCGGTTCCCGCAGCGAGAAAAGGGGCGCGGTCAAGCCGCGCCCCTACATCCAACCAGGATGACGGTAACAACATTTCTCCTGCTCTCGGGGAGAAATGCCGCGATTTTCCAAGCCGCTCTAGTGTCCCTCTTCCAGGTCGCCCGGTTTCAACAGCGGGGCGAAGAGAGCCTTGTTGCTGGCCTTCATGTAAGCTTCCTTGGGCTCGACGGTGCCGTCCTTCACGCGGGCCATGAGGCTGTTGTCCATCGTGATCATGCCCTCCTCCTTGCCGCTCTCGATGATGCCGCGGATGTTGGCGATCTGGCCCGACCGGATGGTGTTGGGGAGGGCCTCGTGCTGGAGGAGGATCTCGTGGACGGCGACGCGGCCCTTGGGGACTTTCTTGCAGAGTAGCTGGGCCACGACCCCGGCGAGGCAGCCGGCGAGCATGACGCGCACCTGGTTCTGTTCCTCGGCGGGGAAGGTGTTGATGATGCGGTCGACGGTCTTGGGGGCGTTGTTGGTGTGCAGCGTGCCGAAGACGAGCATGCCCATGGAGGCGCAGGAAAGGGCGAGCTTGATGGTCTCCATCTCGCGCATCTCGCCGAGAAGGAGAATGTCGGGATCGTGGCGCATGGCGCCCTTGAGGGCGGCGCCGAAGGTCTCCGTGTGTTCCCCGACCTCGCGGTGCACGATGGTGGACTTCTTGCAGGGATGGACGAACTCGATCGGGTCCTCGATCGTGATGATGTGGCGCGCGAGGTTGTCGTTGATGTAGTCGATCATCGCCGCGAGCGTGGTCGACTTGCCCGAGCCGGTGGGGCCCGTGACGACGACGAGGCCCTGGTCGAGGTGGCAGAGCTTCTTGAGCGCCTCGGGGAGGTTGAGCGTGCTGAACGAGAGGATCTTGGCCGGGATCTGGCGCATGACCGCGGCCTGGCCCCAGTGGTTGTAGAGGAAATTGGCGCGGAAGCGCGCGAGGCCCTCGACCTCGTGGGCCAGGTCGAGATCCTTCTTCTCGAGAAATTCCTGCCAGCGCTTTTCCGGCGTGATCTCCTTGAGAAGGGATTCCATTTCCTGGGCCGTGACGGCGCCCGCGCGAATTTCCTGCAGCGAGCCGGAGATGCGGGACTTGGGCGGCAGCCCGACAGTGAGGTGCAGGTCGGAGCCGCCCTTTTCGAGCATGGTGCGAAGGAGGGAGTCGATGGCGGCCATGGCTATTTCTTCGCGACGGCGACGGGCGGCGGCGGGGCCGGGGGCGGGTCGATCTTGTTGCGGACGTTGCGGGTGGAAACGTTGATGAGCGCGGTCTCCCTGGAGATCCGGCCCTGCTGGAAAAGGTCGAGGACGACGTTTTCCATGATGCACATGCCCTCCTTGATGCCGGTCTCCATGGTGTTGCGGAGGCCCGCGGTCTTGCCCTCGCGAATGAGGGCCTGGATGGCGGTGTTGGAAACCATGATCTCGCAGGCCACGACCAGGCCGCCGTCGGTGGAGGGCAGAAGGCGCTGGCAGACGACACCGCGGAGCGACTCGGCCACGGAGGCGCGGATCTGGGTTTGCTGTGCGGGCGGGAAAACGTCGAGCAGGCGGTTGAGCGTGGTGGAGGCGTCGCTCGTGTGCATCGTGCCGATCACCAGGTGTCCGGTCTCGGAGGCGCTGATGGCCATCTCGATGGTTTCGAGATCGCGGAGCTCGCCGATGACGATGACGTCGGGGTCCTCGCGGAGGGCGCCCTTCAGGGCGGAAAAGAATGACTTGGTGTGCGGGCCGACCTCGCGTTGCGTGACGTTGCAGCCCTTGGGGACCTGGACGACCTCGATCGGGTCCTCGACGGTGATGATGTGATCCTCGCGCTGCTCGTTGAGTTCGGCGACCATGGCAGCGAGCGTGGTGGTCTTGCCGGCGCCGACGGGGCCCGTGATGAGGATCAGGCCGTTGTGATAGGAGAGGAGCTTGCGGATGGCGTCGAGGTTGCGCAGGCCGAGTTCGTCGAGTTTCGGGATGCCGGCGGGCACCATGCGATAGGATCCGGACGGGCCCCACTTGTGGAACATCAAGTTGACGCGGTACCGGTGCTCGGCGTCGAGGGCGAGCGCCAGGTCGTAGTCGCGGCGCTCGAGGTAGAGGGCCTTTTGGTGTTCCGCGAGGAGGACGGTGTTGAGGCGGAGGGATTCTTCATCGGTGAGGATGTGATCCGTGATCGGCGTGAGGGCCCGAAGGCGGCGGACGAAGGGCTTGGAGCCGGCGGAAAGGTGGAGGTCGCTCGCGCCGTGGCGACCGGCGTCGATCAACAATTGGCGCATCGCGGCGGCGAGTGCGGCATCGTCCATCGTTTTGATCCGGTCGAAGGGGAATTTCGGGACCGGGCCCTGGGTTGCGAGCGCCGAAGGCTTTTCCGCGGCGGCGGCGGGCGACGCGGCCTCGGGGTCGGGCAGCAACGGGTTGGGTTCAGGCGGGCCGATCTCGGCGCGCACCGCGGCGTTGCCGGCGAGCGTCTCGAGTTTTTCGATGTCGGCGACATAGCCGTCATCGATCATGCGCTGTGCAAACGTGACGAGGTCGGTGTCCCGGCCCACCGCGCGCATCACGATCAGGGCTTCATCGCGGGAGAACAGTTTTTCGTTCAGGCCGAGTCGGATGAGCCAGAGGACGTCGTTGTTCATGCCGGATGCAGGCGGAATGCTCTGCAGCGCGCGGAGGTTGGCAAGGCCGGACTGGGGCGGCTCGCCCCGATGAGGGCCGGTCCGGCCCGCGTCGATGCGTGCGGGAGGCGGAGAATGAGCGCGGGCGAGCGAGCCGCCGGATTATTCGGAGCCGTTGACGAACTTGTAGGTGGCGGCGGCCAGGACGCCGGCGGCGAGGCAGGCGACGAAGTAGATCCAGATGCTACCCCAGGCGACGAGGCCCATGAGGCAGAGGCCGAGGGCGACGGCGGGATTGAAGGCGCCGCCGGAGATGCTGCCCACGGCGTAGGCGCCGGTCAGCACCGTGAAGCCGATGGCCAGGCCGTAGAAGGAATTCCCGCTGGTGCCCCGGGCGGTGGCGGTGTTGAGCACGACCCACACGAGGGCGAAGGTGAACAGGAATTCGGCGAGGAGGGCCGGCAGGATCTCGGGCGTGAGGGCGCCGCCGAGGGCGGCCGCCTTGGCGACGAGGCCGGTCTTGAGGGCCTTCACGGCGAGGGAGGCGACGAGGGCGCCGGCGAACTGCGAGGCGAGGTAGGGAACGACGTCGGCCGTGGGACATTTTCCGCGGAGCCACACGCCCACGGTGACGGCGGGATTGAAGTGACCGCCGGAAACGTGACCGCCGGCGAAAATCATGACGGCGAGGCAGCTGCCGATGGCCAGCGGCGCCATGTCGCCGGCGCCGGGCGCGATGACGGTCATGCCGATGGTGAACACGAGGAAGAACGTGCCGATGAACTCGACGAGGTATTTTTTCATGGGGAGGAAAGCGTTCCGATACAATCCGCGGGAACGAAGAGTGTCGAGTGACAAGGAGCGGAGCGGGGGCCGGCGGGGCGCGCGTTGCGGTATTATTCCGTGCAACTTGACGCGAGGTGTGCGAGTTTTGGGGTATGCCTTTGCTCCGCCTTATAATTGCCGGATTGGTCGCCTTCTTTGCGATGGTGGCGGTGGTGTTCACCGCGGCCGTGGTGCTTTTCGGCGGTTTGGTGGGATGGGTGCTGCAACTGTTCGGGGTCAGGACGACGGCGACGGTGCGGAGGCGCGGCTCGAAGCCGGGCAGACCGCGGAGTCCCCTGGCGACGGGCGATGTGATCGAGGTGGAGACGACAAAAGTGCCCGACGAGCCGCCGGCGCGCTGATACCGGCGCGGCGCGGGCGGGGCGGTCTATCGCAGCGGCTTGCGGGGCCTGAAGGAGTCGCCGGCGATTTTTTCCTCGATGGCCGACCAGTGGGCGGCTTGTTGGGCGTCGGGGGCGAGGCCGGGGAGGCCCTCGGTATAGAGGCGGGCGAGGTAGGAGGCGGACATGTCGTTGCCGAGTTCGGCGGCGTAGGTGAGCCAGCGGAGGCCGGTGGGAAGGTCGGGCGTGCCCTGGAGGCCGCCGAGGTGGTATCGGCCGAGGCGGTCGGCGGAGAAGCTGTCGCCGTATTCGGCGGAACGTTCGAGGTCGCCGAGGGCAAGCGTGTGGAAGCGGCGCGCGAGGGCGGGATCGGGTTGGAGGTTGTAGTCGCCGCGGGCGAGGATGCGGGCGAGGTCGCGGACGGCATAGACGTTGTCCTCGGCGGCGACTTTCGCGAGGAGGACGAGTCCGTTGAGCGGGTTCTTTTTGAGTTCGTCCTCGGCGGCGCGCTGGCGGGCGGCGCGTTTTTCGGCGGCGGCGTCGGAAAGCTCGACCGGTCTTTTATTACGGAACGAGGCGAAGGTGGCAGCGGCGGATTCGAGTTGGGCGCGAATGGGCGCGAGGTCGGTGCGCTGGCCGACGAGGCGGCGCGGCGGCTGGAGGAGGTATTCGGTAAAATCCAAGGCTTGGCTGATGGTTTCCCAGCGGAGGACTTCGTCCGGTGAGCGGATGAGGCCGGCGAAGCGGCCGCTCGCGAGGGCGCGGGCGGCGTCCACGCTGCCGAGGGAGGCGGCGTAGGTAAGCCATTCCATGGCTTTGGCGGGATCGGCGGGGACGTGGCGGCCTTCGGCGTAGCTGCTGCCAATGTAATGGGCGGCGAAAGCATCGCCGACCTCGGCGTCGGTCATCGTCATGCGGAACGAGGCGGCTTGGATTTGGTCGGCGAGGGCTGATGAGCGGGGCAGTCCGCCGGCGCCGTTGCGGATGTGGCGGCCCAGGAGTTCGAGGGCGCTGCGATCGCCGCGGCCGGCGGCAGCGAGGAAGAGGCGGAGCGCGGTCGGGCCGTCGTCGTTGTGGATGGCTTCCCGGGCTTGCACGAAGTCGCGCTCGGCGGCGGCGGCCCATTCCTCGCGCAGCGGGTCGTCTTGATTGATGCCGGGCCATGCGGCGAGGGTGGCGAGGACGGCGTCGATCTGCGGCTGGATGGTCTTGGCGAGGGCATCGTCGGCGAGACGTTCCTGACGATCGAGGTCCCAGATCGCGATATTGCCGAACCAACGTTGGGCGGCGTTCTGGATTTCTGCCGGAGAGGCGAGGGCGTGAAAGAGGGTCCAATCGGCGAACGTGTCGGGCTGGGCCTGGAGCGCGGTGACGGCGGCGTCCAGTTCGGCGATGAGGGCGGGATCGAGGTCCCAGCTTGGCGGCAGGTCGGTTTTGCGGGCCATCTCCTTGCCGATGCGTTGGTCGAGTTGCAGGGCGGCGGCCAGCGGGCTGCCGGCGCGGGTGGCGGCGGTGAGGAATTCGGAGGCGTCCTGCGAGCGGAGGAGCGCGTCGATGGCTTTGGCGAGGATGGCGCGGGGGAGGCCGGCGGCTTCGTCGCGAGCGCGGCGTTGCTCGGAGATTTTTTGGAGGGCGCGGCGGGCGGCGGGTTCGCCGGGGTAACTGGGCTGAATCGAAAGCGAGTAGGGCGCATAGGCGTCACCGAGGCGCGCGGCGGCGTAAAGGTAGCGGTTGCGAACGGGGCCGGCGGGAATGCCGGGCGAGAAGGCGGCGTCGAGCAGGTCGGCGGCCTGGGCAAGGTCGAACGACGGATCGTCGACGGCGAGGGGCGGGAGTGCCGCGCCGGTGAGCGAAGGCTGGAGCGCGGCGAGGTCGTGCTGCCAGGTGGCGGCGGCTTCGAGGTTGGCGAGAAGGCGAGGGATGGCACCGATGGCCGGTGCGGTGCGTTCGCGACGTTCGAAGGCGGCGAGGGCGGCGGCTTGCGCGGTGTTGAGGCGGTCTTTAGCGGCGAGGGTGGCGGCGGACGGGCGGGCGAAGTTCTTGTCTTTCTGCCACGCAGCGTAGTCGGCGTTTTCGGCGTCGGTAAAGGCGGCGCGGGCTTTGGCCAGTTCCTGGCCTTCGGGCAGGTCGGGCAGGATGTATTCGGGGTTTCGGGCGGCCGGGTGGGCGAGTTCGACGAGCGCGAGGCGGGCGCGGGCGCCGAGGGAGTCTTCCCGCGCGGCCCAGCGGGTGAGCGCGGGTACGGCGAGGCTCATGTCGGCCAGCGGGCGAAAAGGGGGCGGCGACATCGCGGGCGACGTGCCGGTTTCGAGGAGCCGGAAGCGATCAAGCGTGGCGAGGGCGTGGGCGCTGCCTGAGCCGGCGTGGCCGGCGGCGGCGATGACTGCGCCGAAGCTGTAGTAGTCGAACCAGTCGCCGAGGGTGCCAGCGGCGAGGCGTTCCGCGATCGCGTCGGTGTAGGGGACAAGCAGATCGGTGGGCGCGGGTTTGGTGGACGCGAGCAGGCGGGCGACGACTTGAAATGGCTTTGTGGGCCAGGACTGAAGGGATTGGGCGAGGTGAACCTGGTGGCGCTGAAGGGTGGCGATCAGCGTGCGATCGAGATGCTGTTGGACGCTTTGGGCGGAGGGCGTCTCATAGCCAAAAAAGTGTTCATAATTGCCGCTGGCCCATTCGTAGCCGGCACCGAGATGGACGAGGGCGCGGGCCTGGTCGGCGGGATCGGCCGACTCGGCGAGGAGGCGGGCGAGGAGCCATTCGGCCATGGCGGAGTTTTCGGCGAATTTTTCCAGATCGCGGCGGGCTTGGGCGCGATCGGGTGCCGTCCCGAAGGCGGCGTTGAGCTCGGGATGCGCGGCACTGAGGTAAGCGTGAAGGGCGAGGGACTCGGGGCGGACAGGGTCGTCGTCGGGGCGTGGTCGTTGCGGGCGTGGATCGACGAGGCGGGCGGCGGTGGCGAGGTCGCGTTTCACGCCGTCGACGCCCTCGATCAGGAGAAGCGCGCCCTGGACGGCGGCCCATTGATTGGGTTGGGCGCGGTCGTGGGCGACGAGCCAGTCGGCGGCTTCCTGTCCGCTCTTGAAAACGGGCGGACGTTCGCGGGAAGCATAACCGCCCGCGGCGCGGCGGACCTCGGCCCATTGCACCTTTTCGAGACGGGCGTTTTGGAGGGCGATGAATTCCGCGACCTGGGCGGCGGAGCGATTGGCGAGACGTTGGAGACGGACAGCTTCGCGGGCGCCGCGTTCACGAGCCATGCGCTGGGAGTATTGTTCGCGGGTTTCGCCGGGGTGATCGCGGCGCCACTGGGCGTCGAGGCGTTGTTGTTCCAGCCAGGCGTCGCGGGCGGCTTTTTTTTGTTCTTCGCGGGCGCGGAGTTCCTGGGCCCAGGTGCTGTTGTAGACGTCGAAGCTGATGTTGGGGAGCGGCGTGTTGCGGCGGCTGCGAAGCTCGTTGACGAGCGCGTCGGTGTCGCGCTCGAGGCGGCGCTGGACTTCACCGGCCGACATGGAGTCGTAGCGTTGGGCGAACAGAGCACCGGCGAGGGCGCACGTTGCGGTGAAGGCCAGGATGGAGCGGAGCAGCGGAAGACGCACCCGGGGAGCGTTGCGGGCGAATGAGTCGGGCCAAGGGGAAATGCGCCCCATACGGGAGTATACGTAGATTGCCCGCAGGGTGTTGACGGGATGGCGGATAAGGTGGAGGTCGAGGCTGGAAACCCGGGCTTGCTAGAGGCGGTGCGGGGCGTCTCCATCGACCCTTAAAACTATGAAACTCATCGATCTTAACCGCCAAGGGGGCATCGGCGCCAACTGCCTGCTCCTCATGATCGGTGATTTGAACATTCTCGTGGATTGCGGCCTGAACCCCAAGACGCCCGGCGTCGGCGCGTTGCCGGACCTGTCGCTGTTGCGGGACATCGAGCTGGACCTGATCATCATCACGCATTGTCACCTGGATCACATCGGCGGCCTGCCGGTGGTGATGCGCCAGCACCCGAAGACGCCGGTGCTGCTCACGCAATCGAGCCGGATGCTGATCGAGAAGATGCTGCACAATTCCGCGAACGTGATGCAGAAGCAGAAGGAGGAGGACGGGATTCCCGGCTACCCGCTGTTCACGCACAAGGAAGTCGAGGGACTGGCGAAGCGATTTGTCGGCCTGCCCTTCAAGAAGGTCAAAAAGATCAAGGGCAAGCGCGGCGAGTTGGAGCTGATGTTTCACCCATCAGGCCACGTGGCCGGCGCCACGGCGGTCGAGATCCATCACGGGATGCGGAAGATCTTCCTCACGGGCGACGTGTTGTTCGACCATTTGCGCACGCTGAAGGGCGCGCATTTTCCGATCGGGCATTTCGACACGCTGATCATCGAGACGACGCGCGGCATGACGGAGCGGGCGTATGGCAAGGAGCGCGTGCACGAGATCGCGCGGTTGATGGACTCGATCAACGACACGATCGCGAAGGGTGGCTCGTTTCTCCTGCCGGTGTTTGCGCTCGGGCGCATGCAGGAACTGCTCGCGGTGTTTCACGATGCGCGGCGTTTCGGCCGCCTGATCGACTGCCCGATGTACGCGGGCGGCCTGGGCATCGGGTTGTCGGAACTTTTCGACGAGGTGTCACGGAAGACCAAGGACGTGCAGTTCGACCTCCGCATCCTCAAGGATCTCAACCTGCGCAAGCTGCCGAAGAAGATCGTGCCGGGCCAGGAGCCGCACCAGAAGGGCCTGTATATCGTGAGTTCCGGCATGTTGGTGGAGAGGACGCCGAGCTACGCGCTGGCGTCGGGCCTGCTCGGCCATGCGCGGAACACGATCGGTTTCGTGGGTTATTGCGATCCGGACACCCCGGGTGGCAAGCTGCTGGCGGCGAAGCCGGGCAGCACGTTCCTGTTCGACGCCCTGGATGTGCGGGCGAAGGTCAAGGCGCGCGTCGAGCGTTTCGAATTGAGCGGCCACGCCGAGCGCGGGGAGCTGCTGGAGTTCGCCGTGCAGACCAAGGCGCGCAGCATCGTGCTCACGCACGGCGATCCGGACGCGCGCGACTGGTTCAAATCCCAGCTGGCGGAGCAACTGCCGAAAGCCCGGGTCATCGACCCGGTCCCGCTGCGGTTGCACGAGGTCTGAGAGGTCACCCGGGCGATTCGCGGCGGCACGACCCTGCAACCGACCACTTCGACCGCGCAGGCTGCGGAATCGCATTCCGACCGGGCTGGTCCACGCCCTCGGTTCCCGCAGCGAGCAGAAGGGCGCGGTCAAGCCGCGCCCCTTCATCGAACTGCCTGGATCCGACTTGATCGAGGGGGCAAAGGCATCGGGACGGGAAGTCCACTTAAGCGACTTGTGACTAACCGGCTTGCGGTGGAGGAGGAGCCTGTGCGCCGGTGCAATATTCGCGCTAGACCTTCGGCTGGTCGCCGGCGGGGGGATTGATGGTGCCGCCGACGAGCAGGGCGGCGCCGATGATCAGGAGATTCTTGATGATGTACTGCCCTTCCATCGTCAGGCGGAACGGGAAGGATTCGAAACAAACCTCGGGCAACATCACGAGGGGGAGGAACGTGCCGGGAAGCTGCAGCGCGAGGAGCAACAGGCCCACGCGCAGAAGCGGACGGAACAGCAGGCAGACGCCGATCAGCACCTCCCACCAGCCGAGGAACGGCAGGAAGACATCCGGGGGCAGCCAGTAGATGGTGCGCTTCACGAGATCGTTGGCCGGCGAGGCATGAAAGGTCTTCAGGGCGCCGAACCAGATGAAGATCACGGCGAGGGCGAGGCGCAGCAGCCATGGGGCGTAGTGGGCCATCCAGCCGGACAAACGGCGGTCCCAGCGTTGCAAGGGCCGAAGGGCGGCGGTCGAGGCGGAATTGGGCATCACCCTTGGACCGGGAAGGGCGCGGGGCGTTCGGTCGCGCGCGGAATTTTTCTTCCAACTTCCTGGTCCCGACTCTCAACTCTGCGCCCATGGCCACGCCTGAAGCCCCCAAGATCATTTTCTCGATGCTGGGCGTCTCGAAGAAGATCGAGCGCAAGGAGATCCTCCGCGATATTTCGCTGTCGTTTTATTACGGCGCGAAGATCGGCGTGCTCGGCCTCAACGGCTCGGGCAAGTCCTCGCTCATGCGGATCCTGGCGGGCATCGACACCGAGATCGACGGGCGCGTGCATTTCGAGCCGGGGTACCCGGTCGGTTTTCTCCCGCAGGAGCCGCAGCTCACGGCGGGCGCCACGGTGCGCGCGTGTGTGGAAGAAGGGGTGAAGCATTTGACCGACCTGACCGCCGCTTATGATGCCTCGTGGGACGAGATTGCCGAGGCGGCGGATGATGCGGCGAGGGATGCGATCAGCGACAAGCAGGCGAAGCTGCAGGAGGAGATCGAGCGGTTGGGCGCGTGGGACGTGGCGCCGATGGTCGAGCAGGCGATGGACGCGCTGCGCTGCCCGCCGCCCGATGCGATCGTGGACAATTTGTCCGGTGGCGAGCGGCGCCGCGTGGCACTCGCGCGGTTGTTGTTGCAGAAGCCGTCGATCCTGTTGCTCGACGAGCCGACCAACCATTTGGATGCCGACTCGGTGCACTGGCTCGAGCAGCATCTCTCGCGTTATGAGGGCACGGTGATCGCGGTGACGCACGACCGGTACTTCCTCGACAACGTGGCCGGCTGGATCCTTGAACTCGACCACGGGCACGGGTTGCCGTTCAAGGGGAACTATTCCTCGTGGCTGGAGCAGAAGCAGGCGATGGCCAGCGTGGCCGAGCGGACGGAGAGCAAGCGGCAGAAGGCCATGGCGCGCGAGTTGGAGTGGATCCGGTCGTCGGCCAAGGCGCGGCAGTCCAAGGGCCAGGCGCGCATCAATGCCTACGAGGCGATGCTGAAGCAGGACGTGGCGGAGCAGGAAAAGAAGTTCGAGATCATCATCCCGCCCGGCCCGCGCCTGGGCAACCTGGTGGTGCAGGCGCAGGGAGTGGCCAAGGCGTATGGCGACAAGCTGCTCTACGACAACCTGGAGTTCTCGCTGCCGCCTGGCGGCATCGTGGGCATCATCGGACCCAACGGCGCCGGCAAGACGACGTTGTTCAAGCTGATCACCGGGATGGAAAAGCCGGATGCGGGCACGTTCAAGACGGGGGAGACGGTGAAGATCGCCTATGTCGAGCAATCGCGCGATTCGCTCGAGGGGGACAAGACGATTTGGGAAGTCATCAGCGGCGGGCAGGAGATCATGCAGCTGGGCAAGCGATCGGTGAACAGCCGCGCCTATTGCGCACAGTTCGGATTCACGGGGGCGGACCAGTCGAAGAAGGTCGGCGTGTTGTCGGGCGGCGAGCGCAACCGCGTGTTGCTGGCGCGCGTGCTCAAGAGCGAGGCGAACCTGCTGTTGCTCGACGAGCCCACCAACGACCTCGATGTGAATTCGATTCGCGCGCTGGAGGAGGCGTTGGAGAGTTTTGCCGGTTGCGCCGTGATCATCTCGCACGACCGGTGGTTTCTCGATCGCACCGCGACGCACATCATGGCGTTCGAGGGCGACAGTTATGTGCACTGGTTCGCGGGCAATTACTCGTCGTACCTGGAGGACTTCAAGAAGCGGAAGGGGAAGGACGCGGAGCAGCCGCATCGGATCAAGTATCGGAAGCTGACGCGGTGAGGGGAATAGAGGGCGGGTTTCGGGTCCGATGGGCACATCGGAAATCGCCAGCCTCGCCGCGCTGTTCATCCTGATCCCGCCTTGGGGAAGAAGAATCCAGATGGTCGGCGCCCGTCCGTCCGTTCGCTTGGATCCTTCGCTGCGCTCAGGATGACGGAGGGGAAAGTTGAGTGAGTACCGTGGGTTACGTGGGCTTCGGGTGTTTGCCGTCGGGGGTGAAGCCCTCCCAGGGGATTCGAAGTCCTAGTCGAAGCCGAAGAGGCGGCCCATGTCGCGGCGTTCCTTCTTCGTGGGGCGGCCCTCGCCGCGCTGGCGGGCGAGCAGGTGCTCGATGCCGGCCTGTTTGGCGCGCTCGTATTCGGCGGCCGGCGTGAGGTCGGTGACGAAATCGGGGAGGAGTTTGGCGGCGATGCGCGTACGCGGCAGGCCGGCGACCTTCAGGGTGCGGGTCAGGGCGCCGAGGCGAACGGTGATGATCTCTCCGAGGTGAACGTCGCGGCCGGGCTTGGCCTCGAGGTCGCCGATCATGACCTTCCCGGCGCGGCACGCGGCGGTGGCGAGGGGACGGGTCTTGAAGACGCGCACGCTCCAGAGCCATTTATCGAGGCGGGGATCGTCGGGCATAGCGAATTGGATTACGATTTATGATTTATGATCGGGGGCAAGCGGCTGGATGGGGATGAGGCGAACGGGGGATGTTTCGGGGTTGGATGACGGCTGGGGGAAGCGTGGCGTTCATCCCACCGGGCGAGGGCGCCCCGGCTCCAGGCACGGCTGGCTCTGAATGGGCAATTGATGGTCTGGGATTCGGCCTTTGTGCGACCCGGGCGCGCGGGGGTTGCGCCGGAATAAAAGCGCGGTAGGGTGCTCGAACGTTTATGAACGTGCGTTCCCTCATATCCCTTTTGTTTCTCTCCCTCTTCATGACTGCCCCGGCTGAAACCAAACCCGCGTCGAAAACTGAGTTCGCCACCTTCGGGGGCGGGTGCTTCTGGTGCACGGAGGCGGTGTTTGAATTGTTGCCGGGCGTGAAGGCCGTGGTCAGCGGGTACGCCGGGGGAAAGAATGCGAATCCGACCTATGAGGAAATCTGCACGGGTCGCACGGGCCATGCCGAGGTGATTCAGATCGAGTACGACCCGGCGGTCGTGAGCTACGAGAAGCTGGTCGAGGTGTTCTTCGAGGCGCACGATCCGACGACGTTGAACCGGCAGGGCGCCGATGAGGGCACGCAGTATCGGTCGGTGATTTTCTGGCACGACGAGGCGCAGCATCAGGCCGCGGTGGCGGGGAAGAAGGCGGCCCAGGCGTTTTTCGAGGACCCGATCGTGACGGAGATCAGTCCGCTGCCGAAGTTCTATCCGGCGGAGAAATACCATCAGGATTATTTCAGGAACAATCCGAACCAGGGCTACTGCACCTTCGTGATCAAACCCAAGGTGAAGAAACTGCGGGACAAGGGCGTGATCGGGGGGTGAGTTCGAGGTGGCGGCGGCGTGGCGCCGACTTCGCGCGCGAGGCCGCCGCAAGCGGCGACCCTTGGAGGGGGCGGCGGGCGTTTACGCCGCGCGCTGGGCGCGCAGGCGGCGTTGCTTGACGATGCGGTCGGTGACGCGATCCAGCCAACGAATGGGCGCGATCGGGTGCGGGCTGAGGAATTCCCTTTCCTCGGCGACGGTCTGGCCGTGTTCATAAAGCACGCCGGGGATCACGCAGGTGCCGAAAACCCAGTCGGCGACCGGCAGGGTGAAGAAGCCCGAGATGGCCTCGTTGCAATCAATCACCGCGTGGTGGCGCAGGTGGAAACTGTAAACCTTGCGCCAGAAGGCGCCGAAGCGGGGGTGTTCGATCAGCGGGGCCCAGCGTTCGAAGGACCAGTGCTCGATGGCGTGGAAGAGTTCGTAGATAACCAGGGATGACGCCATCGCCGTGTAGCCCGCGCTGAACCATGGGAAGGCCGGGGCGAGCCATTGCAGGAGAGCCAGCATCGGGGTGAGGAGCGCGGAGAAGGCGAGGAAGGTGTACCACGGGAAGAAGGACGCCTCCTTCTGTTCCTCCCGCAGGATCGGGTAGTAGTTCTCGACGAAGTTCACGTCGAGGCCACCTGGAGTGCGGCGGCGCGTGATGCGGGTGAGGCTGTGGTGGTGGGTATGCTGACGGTAGAAGTAACTGAAGGCGGGGATCACCGGCTTGTGCAGGACATAGCGATGGAAGAAAAATTCGAGGAAGCAGATGAACAGGGACATGCCCAGGTAGACGGCGGCGAATTTTCCCCAGCTGCCCTCCAGTTGCACCGCCCAGACAGACGCGGGCGCCAGCAGCCAGACGAGTCCCATCGCCGCGGCGAAGGACACGCCCAGCACGAGCAGGAACAGCCAGAGGGAGAACTCCTCCTCGACGACGGGCTTGGTGGAGATGCGTTCGGCCATGGGGCCGAACCTCCGTTGAAACTTAGGGGTTGGCAATCGCTGAAAGTCGATGCGTCGCCCCCCGAGACGGGCTGAGTCCCGGTCCAAATGAAATGACCGGAGCGATGGCCTCGCGCGGGTCGGAGGGCGCGGTCGAGCCACACCCGAGAATGGGAGTCGGAGGATGAATTGCGGCTGTTCGACTTCCGGGGTTTTTGGGTACATTGCCCGCATGTCTGATGACCCAAACCCGAACCTGGACGTGAGCGGCGTGGTGGTGACGGCGGATTTCGTCCGCCACCGCAACGTCCTCCTCATGCAAGCCGACCTGGGGCCGTTGTTCGTGGACTATTACCTTCATCAGGCCGACCACCGGCTGCGACTGGCCCCGGCGCATGATGCCCTGCTCAAGCAGGCCCTCGTGGCGTTCACGCTGCACAGCGCCGCGCGTCCGCGCAATGAGCACCTCGCCTGGACGATCGGCCTGCAGGATCCCCGGCTGAACCTCTTCCTGGCGGGGGACAACGAGGATTGCACGGTGACCGGGCGGGTTTTCACGGAGAACGTGCGCGAGGCGGGGCACAACGTGTTCTATAGCGACGTGGTGCCCGGCCGCGCGGCCGAGAAACGGCGGAGCGTGGTGAATTTCGCGGGCGCCGATATTTTTCGGGCGGTGGAAACCTTCTATGCGACGAGCGAGCAGCGGCCCGCGCGTTTCTTCGACCTGGGCAACGAGCGGTTCGCGATGTTGATCTCACATCCCGATTCGGACGAGGCGTGGCTGGGGCGGCTGGGTTTTGCAGAAGTGCAATCGCTGGAAAAGTCCGAAACCCTGGCGCGGATCGAGCGGCGGCTGTATCGCTGGCAGTGCGGATGCAGCCAGAAGAAGATTCTGGGCGCGCTGGCGCCGGCGGCGCGGAGCGACCTGGCGGGCCTGTTTGGCGAAGGCGAGGTGATACAGGTGCAGTGTCCGCGTTGCGCGGCGTCGTACGCCATCACGCGGGAGGCGATGGAGGCGCATTTGGCGGGGCCGGGTTGACGTGGGGGAGGTGACGGGAGGGACGGCCCGGACGTGGAGCACAGGGGCCGGTGCGCCCGGCCATGAATTCGGTTGATCGCGGCGGGAGGCGGCTTGCAGGGGGCGGGTTATGTTGCACGCTGCGGCGGAATCGCCTGCGAGCAGGCTCCTACAAAAAAATCCACCCGATGAATCGCACATGAGCGTTTGGGAAATCATTGGCACGATGCTGGGCGTGATCGGCGTGAGCCTGATGGTTCGCCAGAACATCTGGGGCTGGCCGGTGGGGCTGGCGCAGGTGGCGGTTTACGCGTGGGTGTTTTATGGCGCCAAGCTATACTCGGACGTGATCCTGCAGGGTTTCTTCTTTGTGATCCAGGGATATGGGTGGTGGCACTGGTTGCGGAACAAGCACACGGCGGCGCGCAGTGAGCTGCCCGTGACGCGGCTCGGGCCGGTGGCGCTCTTGTGCTGGATCGCGGTGGGGGCGGGCGCGACGGCGGGTTGGGGAAACTACATGGCGCGGACAACAGACGCCGCGCTGCCGCATTGGGATGCGTTTATCCTGGTGTTTAGCCTGATCGCACAGGGATTGCAGGCGCGGAAGAAGCTGGAGAACTGGGCCGGCTGGCTGGTCGTCAACACGGTGGCCATTGGGGTGTATTGGGCAAAAGACCTGCGCCTGACCGCGGGGTTGTATGTGATTTTCTGGCTGATGGCGCTGTGGGGTTGGCGGGAATGGCGGCGCGCGGTGGGGCCGGCGGCTGATCGCCGGGGCCGGCCGGCGACTGGCCTTGCCCAGGGAAGCGGGGAGTCATTCAGGGAGTGAGATGCAAACGCCGCCCTTTCGCATTGCTGTTTATGGTCCGGAATCGACCGGCAAGACCGCGTTGGCGGCGAGGCTGGCGGCGCATTTCGGCGCGCCGTTGGTGGCCGAGTACGCGCGTGAACGCTGGGATGCGCAGGGCGCGCTGACCCTCGAGGACATGCTGCCGGTGGCGAGGGAGCAGTGGCGGCGCGAGGATGAGGCGGTCGCGCGATGTCACGTATCAGGTGACATGGGCGCCGGGGCCGGCCGGTTGGTCATTTGCGACACGGAAGCGCTCACGACGATGTTGTGGAGCGACTTGTTGTACGGGACGACGCCGGAGGAGTTGCGCCGGGGGGCGGAGAAGCGGTGTCGGAATTACGCGCTTTATCTGCTGTTGGACATCGACGTGCCGTTTGCCTCGGATCCGCAGCGGTGTTTCCCGGATCCGGCAGATCGGGAGAAGGCGATGCGGGTCTGGCGCGGGGCGCTGGAACGGCGCGGGCTGCCGTATGTCTTGGTTCGTGGCGATTGGGCGGAACGCGAGCGGGTGGCGATCGCGGCGGTGGAGGAGATTCTGCGAGGCTAGGAGATCGCTGGGCGGCGGACTGCTGGTCGGGACGGTTGCAGCGACGTGGGGAGAGGACGTTCGCGGTGAGTTTCGGCGACCAGCACGAGCTGGCGGGGCGAACGAAGAGAATGGCCTTGCGGGGAGGGCGAGGGGCGATTGGGTCCGTAGGCTCCTATGGATGGCGTGATGATCTGGCTCAATGAATGGATGGTGTCGTGGGGATTTCCCGCGGACCAGGCGTACCTCGGCGCGACGGCGATTGGGGGTGTCGCCCTCATCGGTCTGGCCTGGCTGGCGAATTGGGTGGCCAAGCAGGTGATCCTGCGCGGCGTGTCGGCGCTGGTGAGGCGGACCTCGTTCCAATGGGATGACATGATGCTGAAGGCCGGGGTGTTCACGCGGATGTCCCATCTCGCGCCGGCGCTGGCGTTCAATGCGTTTGGTCCGGATGTGCTGGGCGAGACACCCGCGATGCTCGCCGGCGTGCATGCGGCGGTGAACATTTACCTGACGGTCATCTGGACGGCGGTGTTCTTCGCCTTGTTGGATGCCTGCCTGTTGATGAGTCATGAGCGCGAGGACAGCGGGCGGATGCCGGTGAAGGGCTTCGTGCAGGCAGTCAAGCTGGTGGCCAGCCTGGTGGCGCTGATCCTCGTCCTGTCGACGCTGTTGGACAAGTCGCCGCTCTACCTGTTGTCGGGTCTCGGCGCGCTGACCGCGGTTTTGCTGCTGGTGTTTCGCGATGCGCTGCTGGGTTTCGTGGCGGGCATCATGATTTCGGTCAACCAGCTGGTGCGCATCGGGGATTGGATTGAAATGCCCAAGGCGGGGGCGGATGGCTTCGTGACCGACGTGTCGTTGACGACGGTGAAGGTGCAGAACTGGGACCGCACGATCACGTCGATCCCGACCTATTCGTTGATTTCCGACTCGTTCAAGAACTGGCGAGGCATGTTCGATTCCGGCGGGCGGCGGATCAAGCGGGCGTTGTACATCGACATGCGCACGGTGCGGTTTGCGGATGAGGAGCTGCTGGCGCGCTGGCGCCGCATGGACCTGCTGAAACAGTACCTGGCGGAAAAGCAGTCCGAGATCGACGAGGCCAACCGCCAGCGCGGCACGGACCTGACGATCCTCGGCAACGGGCGCCGGCTGACCAACCTGGGGACGTTCCGCGCCTATTGCATCGCGTACCTCCGGGCGCATCCGCAGATCCACCAGGACATGACGTTTCTCGTGCGCCAGCTGGCGCCCACGGAGCATGGCATGCCGATCGAGGTCTATGTGTTCACCAAGGACACGCGCTGGGCGTTTCACGAAGGCATCCAGGCGGACATCTTCGATCACCTGCTCGCCGTCTGCGGGCAGTTCGGTTTGCGCGTTTACCAGGCGCCGTCGGGGCATGATGTGCAGGAGGCGCTGGCTGCGGTGGCGGGATCGCGCCGGGAAGGTGAAGCGGCGGGGGCTCACGCATGACCGAGGATTATCTCCAGCGTTTCGGCGGGATTGGCCGGCTGTACGGCGCGGCGGCGTTGCCGCGTCTGCATGCGGCGCGGGTGTGCGTGGTTGGCGTGGGCGGGGTGGGATCCTGGGTGGTGGAGGGACTGGCGCGCTCGGGCATCGGGGGCATCACGATGATCGACCTCGATGACGTGTGTGTGACGAATGTGAACCGGCAGCTGCCCGCGCTGGATGGCAACATCGGCCGGCCGAAGGTGATGGCGCTGGCGGAGAGGGTGAAGTTGATCAACCCGGGTTGCGAGGTTGAGGCGGTGGCCGAGTATTTCACGGAGGAGACGATGCCGCGGTTGCTGGCCACGCGCTATGATTGGGTCGTGGATTGCATCGACCTGATGTCGAACAAGGCGCGCGTGATCGGCGAGTGTGCGAAGCGCGGGCAGCCGGTGGCGACGGTGGGCAGCGCCGGCGGGCGGCGTGATGCCACGCGGATCAAGGTGAGCGACCTGGGCGACTCGCATGGGGATGAGTTGCTGCGGCAGGTGAGGAAAAAGCTGCGGCGCGACTACGGGTTCGCGAAGGGCGAGGGAAACCGGTATGGAATTCCCTGTGTATCGACGCAGGAGCAGCCGTTTTATCCGTGGGCCGACGGGACGTGTGCAACGGAGCCCGAGGAGGGTTCGAACCTGCGGCTGGATTGCGCGACGGGGTTCGGCACGGCGGTGTTCATCACGGGCGCATTTGGATTTGCCGCGGCAGGCGAGGTGGTGCGGCGGGTGGCGCTGGGTTCGGCATCGGCGTGACGGCCCCGCACAGGCGGGTGCACCGCGAGCGGAGGAGAATGGGGGGCGATGCCGCCCAGAATCGGAGAAACGGTTACGCGGTCGCGGTGGCGCCGAGCAACCAGCGCACCACGTCGGCGGCGCGGTAGCTCTCGGCGCCGTCAGGAAGGAATCGCGCGAGATGGGCGACGTCGTCCCCGGCGGTCAGAAGTGGCAATTCCGTCCCGCCGGCGCGCGCCTGACCAAGGCCGATGTTCGCCATCAGTCCGTTGCAAAGGCAAAGTCGGCCTTGCGTTTCCTCGGGGGCACCGCCCTTGCGGACGAAATCCTCGACCGGTTCGGCGGCGCAGCGGTAACCGGGCGTGCCGTCGGGCTTCAGGTAGACCTGGCGGAGATAGCCGAGATCGCAGACGCGCTGGCGGGCGAAGGCGCGGGTTTCCTCGGAAAGCGTGCCGAGCAACTGGAGGACCTTGAAGGGAAACCCGGTGGGTGATGCGCGCGGGTCGGTGCGAACGCGGACGGCGCCGAGGGTGCGGCTGAGGGCGCAGACCCGGCGCTTCAATTCGGGCAGCAAGCCGGATTCCTCGCAAAAGGCGAAGGCGGTGCCGATCTGGATGCCGGCCGCACCGGCGTCACGGGCCTCGGCGAGCTTGGCGGGCTCGGCGTAGGCGCCGGCGAGCCAGAATGGGAGGCCGAGTTCGCGGATCTTGGGCAACTCGGGAACATCGCGGGGCCCGTAGACGGGCTCGCCGTCAGCGGTGAGGGTGAGGGCGCCGCGGGGCGGCGCGTTATGACCTCCAGCCAGCGGGCCCTCGACGATGAAGCCATCGACCCGGCCGTTGGATTTGCGCGCGAGGGTCAGCGCGAGGGTGGCGGAGGAGATGATGGCCAGGAATTGCGGGCGATGGAGCGGTGCCGGGGCCGTCCCGCGATAGGGCGAGGGATCGAACCGGGCGAGACAGGAATCGGGGTCGGTGGCGCCGGCGATGTCGATCTTGAGTTCGGCGGGTTCGCCCCGGGCGAGCGCATCGAGCACGCCGGGGATCGAGCGGGGGATGCCGGCACCCATCAGGACGTAGTCGACGCCGGCGAGCATGGCGCCGAAGAGGGTGGGCAGGGTGGGCAGCTGGATCTTTTCGAGCAGGTTGATGCCGACCCGGCCGCCGTGGCCATCCTTGGCGAGGTGGACCTCGGCAAAGGCGGAGAGCACGGCGAGGTCGAGGAACGACTGGCCGGGCCGGAGGCTGGGCATGGGAATGGATTTGAAGGGCGCGTCGGGCGGCTTGCCGCCGGGGACGAACCAGGCGTCCCAGACGCGCTCGACCACTTCACGGCAGGGGAAGCGGGCCAGCGCGCGCGCGAGGTTTCCATCGGGATCGCCGAGTTGCAGTTGGCGGGCGAGCACGACGGGCAGGGCGGTGCCGGAGACGACGCCGAGTTGCCCGGTCTGGGCGACGGCGCGGGCGAGTCGCCAGCCGGAAACACCGACGCCCATGCCGCCTTGAATGATGGTTGGAGTTGCCTTGGTCATACGGATGACGCGGCCGTGCCGTGGAAGGAGGCTGACGCCAGCGGGATCATCTTCCGGCCGGCGGGGGAGGGAAGGCGCGAGTGCGGCGCGGTCAGCTTATGCCAAGTAATGCGCAGGCCGAACCGCACGCAGGACGGCGATGCGGCGTCACAGGAAGAGGGAACGGAAATTGGCCTCGACCTGAACGGCGAGCGTCGCGACGGAGACGCCCCGCAGGACGGCGAGTTGCTCGTAGGCGACGGCGATGTTGGCCGGGTGGTTGATAGCGTTGTCGTCGGGCGCGGGTGGGAGCGGGAAGCGATTGAGTGCGGGCGGCGGCGCTTTGGTGGGCGCGTCGGTTTCGACGAGGAGGCGGTCAGCGGGGATGGATTTCCAGATTTCCGCCCGGGGCGGACGGGTAGAGCCGGACATGCCGTTCGGGGCCTGCGACTCGTCCGGAGGACTCGCCCTGCCTTTGCGGGTAACGACCTCAATGTTGAAGGAGAAGTACGCGCCGAGATCGGCGAACGGCTTGATCATCTCCGCCGGTCCGCTGTACCCGTGGAGCAGGAACCCGCGCGTGGAACGGGGGGAGTTCTTGAGCGCGTCGAGCAGGGCCCCGAAGGCCTGGACGCAATGGATGGAGGTCGCGCGGTTGAGTTCGACCGCGAGGCTGAACTGGGCGCCGAACACCTCGATTTGTTCATCCAACGGCGCCACCCGGAGGCCGGCGATGCGTGGGTCATCCGTTCGAATGCCGTCCACGATCCAGCGGTCGAGGCCGATCTCGCCCACGCCGGCCCGGGGATCGGCATCGAGGACAGCCCGGAGGCGTTCGAGCCATCCGGGTGAGCGATCGCCGCAGTCCCAGGGATGGATGCCGTGGCTGGGGACGATCCAGGGGTGCTGCCGGGCGAGGGCGTCGACGACCGGCCATTCCGTCTCGTTGGTGGCATTGACGACGGCGACTTTCAGCCCGACCGCCTGCAGGTCGGCCAGCACCGTGGCGCGATGAGGCGCGAGGGAGTTGAAGTGAAAGTGTTGATGCGCGTCGCAGAGCGGGATCACGGCGGCCAAAAGGTGGCACGGTTCGGCCTTAAGTTGGAGCGGAATGTGGTCGTTAAGGAGACAACCACGGAAGGAACCACGTCCATGACGGACAACATGATCATCGACATACCCGAACTGCGCCTGCCGCGTGACATGGCCTGGCGGATCAAGTTCATCGAGGCGGTGGAGGAACACGCTCGGCGGCTCGGGATCAACGGTCGGTTCAAGGTGCCGCGTTTTTTTGGCTACTATTTCACGGGACCGCGGGCGGTGGTGGTCGCCGGTCTTTGGACCGTGGTCGTGGACGACGCCGAACTCCTGCGGAGGTTGCGGGTGACCGTCGAGCGACTCACGGGGGGCCGGTTCAATATCACGAGCGCATCGGAAGCAGGGGCGCCGGAGTTCATGCTGGTGAACGACAGTCATGATGGCTCGTGCTGGCTGTGGGACTATGAGCACGGCCGGCGATTCCTGGAGGCCGGTGATCCCGTGAGCCAAGGGCCGGATCATTCGGGGGAGGAGGACGGGGGCGACCCCGATTCCGGGCCAAGACTTTTGGGGCCATAGTTGCCGCGTGATTGCGGGCAAACAGGGGCGGGGCGACTTGAGGCGACTCAGGCCGCCCTGCGTCCGTTGGGGATGCGGGAGGACCTAGCAATGCGCGAGATGATCGAGGTGAGGGCGCCGCGGGGGCTCAGCGTTGCTGCGCGAGAGCGTAGTCGCGGATCCGAGCGCGGACGCTGCGCAATCCGTTGAGTCGGGTGGGGCTAAGGTTGCGGGCCACGCCCAGTTGCTCGAAAAGTTCTGGCTCGGTGGCGGCCACATCGGCCGGCGGGGCATCGCAATAGAAGTCACAGAGCAAGGCGATCAGGCCGCGCACCAGCGGCGAATCGGCATCGTTGCGGAAGCGACAGAGCCCTTGGTCCATTTCGCCCACGACCCAGGCGAGGGAGACGCAGCCCTTGACGCGATTTTCCTCGGTGCGATCCGCGTCGGGCAGGGCCGGACGCCGGCGGGCGCGGTCCACGATCGCGGACAGGCGTTCCTGCGCATCGTCGATCAGGGCCAGGTCGGCGATCATCTGTTCCTGTTTTTCCTTCAGGGTCACGGGGGCGAAGGTGAGGGCGGGGCGCCGGCTTGCAAGCGCCGGTCGGTTTCGTTCAATGCGTGGATGGAAAACCCGTTTGCGATCTCGTGGCTGTGGCGGGGGTTCAAGGGCAACAGCGTGACGTTCGCGTTGTTGTTCGCGACGTTCGTGCTGGGCTGGCCCCTGTCGGATGAGCTGGGCCGGTTGTTGGTGCGCGTGGGCGTGCACTGGCTCTACGTGCTGGTGCTGCCGGGGCTCTTTTTCATGACCCTGGCCAAGCGCGAGGCGCGTCTCATCCCGGACGAGAGGATGCGGAAACGCTGGGCGCGGGGCCTGATCGTCGGATCGCTCGCGCTCGCGATCGTGATCAACCAGATCAAGCACTGAAGGGCGGCCGCGCCCGGCCGGTCAGGCGGCTGGTTCCAGTCGGGGCATGGGCACGTCGAGCGCCGCGGCGAGCGCCCGGTACATTTCCCCTTCCTCGAGGCTGATGGAACCATCGCTGCCGATAACGTGCGCCGCGGCGAGCAGCAGGCGTTTGCGGATGGGCAGCGAGCTGACGGCGAGTTTATCCAGCGCCGCATCCACCTGGACGAGTCCGCAGGCGGCCGGTTCGAGCACCGCCAATCGCCCAGCGAGGAGGGGGAGCTGGGCCGCGCCGGCGGCAAATGCGGCCGGTGCGTCGGCCGGGGACAATTGGGCGAGCGCCGAGAGCACGACGTTGATTTCCCGGGCGACGGCGGGGAAGGAGTCGAATTGCACCGGGCGGTCCGGTTTCCGCGCGAGCTGAAGCTGGCTCAACAGCATTTTCTGCAGGGCGAATTCAAAGGGGGTGACGGTGTCATCGGCATGGACGAGTTCATCCAATACGCCGGCAAAGTGTTCGATGCCGGCGGCATCGAGTGAGCGCAGGGCCGGCTGCGCGAGCTGGAGAAGGGGAATGCGCGCGGCGGGGTCGATCACGCTCAATGCGGGCCGCAACGCCGCGAGCTGGGCGCCAACATCGGGCCCCGCATGCCGGGCAACCAGCGCCTGCTGCGCGTCGCGGGCTGCCTTGTCGCCGCTCAGGAGAAGCCCGTACACGACCACCTGGGCCGCCGCGGGCTCATGCACCGCGTCGCGCAGGCCCGTGGGAATGCCCTCGAGCAAAAGTTGGGCGTGTCGGAAATGGGAATCAGTCAGCGTGCCGATGTCAGTCAGCGCGCGGCGGGGCTCGAATGCGATGCGCGCGCGGGGCTGGAGGGGCGGGAGCTCGGCCGGAGATTCATGGACGCGGCGGAGGGTCTCGTCCGGCGAGTAGCGTGCGCCGCCGAATCCGGCGGTCGCGAAGGATTCATTCCGGATGTCCACGACCTCGGGTGGGTTGAACAGCTTCCCGTCCCACTGGGGTTCGACGGCGCGGATCCGTTCCTCAAGGGGCGGGTGGGTGGCCCAGAGCCCGCCGAAGTTTGAGCGGAAGGCCTGGGCAAAAAAGAAGTGTCCGATTTCACCGGCGTGGTTGTTCTTCATGTTACCCCCGAGCGCGAAGCCGCCGATCTTCTTGAGCGCGCCGGCAATGCCGAGCGGGTTGCGGGTGAATTGGACGGCGGAGGCGTCGGCGAGGAACTCGCGCTGGCGGGACACGGCGGCCTGGATCAGCCGGCCGAAGAAGTAGCCGATGTAACCGATGATCATCATCGCGAGGCCGACGGCGAGCGCGGCGGCCACGGCGCCTCCCTTGTTCTTGCCGCCGGAGCGCACGCGACCGCGGCCCACCGAGTACAGCACGCCGCGGCCGAGCAGGCCGATGACGAGGATGCCGAAGACGATGGCGGTGATGCGGACGTTGAGCCTCATGTCGCCGTTGAGGATGTGGCTGAACTCGTGGGCGATCACGCCCTGGAGTTCGTCGCGCGTCAGCTTGTCGAGCGTGCCGCGGGTGACGGCGACGGCGGCGTCGGCGGTCGTGAGCCCGGCGGCAAAGGCGTTGAGCCCCGGTTCCTGGTCGAGGACAAACACGGCGGGCACGGGAATCCCGGACGCGATCGCCATCTCCTCCACCACGTTGAGCAGGCGTCGCTCCTGGAGATCGGTGGATGTGGGACTCACGGGGCGGCCGCCGACCATCGCGGCGATGGCGGCGCCGCCCTGGCGCATTTGCGACCATTTGTAGAGCGAGGCGCAACTGACGATGGCCAGCGTGCCCCCGGCGACAGCGAGCAGCAGGCGCGGATCCCACCAGGGATGGCGGATGCCAGCGTCCGGCCAGCGCGCGGTGCGTTGATATTCCCAGTAGCCGGTCTCGAGATTACGCGTCCGCCCGGTGGCCTGGGCAATGGCGATGGCCGCGACATAGCTGGCGGCGATGGTGCCCAGGACGGCGAGGACGAACAGGAAGACCAGCCGTTTGGATCGGCGGCGGGCGCGGTCCTGGGCCTCGAAGAAATCCATGGAGAACGGGCGGCCCTCAGCGGTCAGCAGTCAGCAGCCGGAACCGTTCCCTGACTGAAGTCTGAGAGCTGATCGCTGACAGCTTCAGGAGAACTTCACCTGCGGCGCGGTGCGTTCCGCGGCGTTGTCGACTTGGAAGAGAGCGGCCTCGGAGAAGTTGAACATCCCGGCGATGATCACGGTCGGAAAGACCTCGCGCTTCGTGTTGTAGGCGGTGACGGCGTCGTTATAGGCCTGGCGGGCGAATGAGATCTTGTTCTCGGTCGAGGTGAGCTCCTCGGTCAGTTGCATCATGTTTTGGTTGGCCTTGAGGTCCGGATAGGCCTCGGACACGACCATCAGACGCGAGAGCGCGCCGGCGAGGCCGGACTCGGCGCCGAGCAGGCCCTTGATGGCCGAGGCGTCGGCGGGATTGGCCGCCGCGGCCTTGGCGGCGGAGGCGGCAATATTGCGGGCCTGGATCACGGCCTCGAGGGTCTCGCGCTCGTGTTTGAGATAACCCTTCGCGGTTTCGACGAGGTTGGGGATCAGGTCGTAGCGGCGTTTCAGTTGGACGTCGATCTGCGCGAAGGCGTTCTTGAACCGGTTGCGCAGGGTGACGAGGCCGTTGTAGGCGCCGATCAACCAGAGACCGAACAGCAAGGCGGCGCCACCGATGATGAGAAGCAGGAGGAGGGCGGTACTCATGAGGGAGGGAGGGGTTGAGTCGAACGCGGCGTTTGTGCCGCATAGTGGACGGAGGCGCGAGAATTTTCCCCTTACAGGTGCGGGGCAAGTTTGGAGCAGGCGGCGCTTGCCAGCGTCGGAAGCCGGTGGCACGATGGAACGGTCCATGATGATGCCTGTGCGCCCCTTTTTTTGGCTGCTGTGCCTGACGACGGTTGGGCTCAATGCGCAGGTCGCGGATGCCAGCCCGCTGGCGCCGGCAGCGGCGGCCACGCGCGCGGTGCCGGGCGGGTGGATGGTTGCGATCAACCGCGCGGACCGCGCCTTGCAGGCGGGTTTTCCCGGGACGGCGGAGACAATTTATCGGACCGTCCTGGCGGATGGGAGCGTGCCGGATGAGACCCGGGCGGTGGTCACGCTCTCGTTGGTGACGGCGTTGTTGGATGGTGGCCATGTGCCGGCCGCTGCGCAGGCGTTGGAGCGATACGATGGGCCGGCATCGAGTGTGTACCACCTGCGCGTGGGCTTGCTTGCGCTGGCGGAGAGGAACATGGCGCGGGCGCGGGCGGCGCTGGCCGCGGGCCGGGTGGAGGATCTCCCGGAACCGGACCGCGCGTGGTGGCATTTCCTGGCCGCGAGCGTGCTGTATGCCGACGGCGACGTGTTGCGGGCCAATGGGCTCTTCGAGCAGGCGATCGGGGCGGCCGTTTCAGAACTGCAGCGGGCGCGGTTCACCCTGGCGAGAGAGCAGGCCCATTTGCGCACCGGGCAGGCGAACGAGGCGACATTGGCGACCTTGCGGGGCAACATGGAGCGGTTCCAGGGTACGCGCCTGGGCTACGATGCCTTGCGAAGCTATGCGGTGGCCCTGGCGGAGTTGGGCCGGGCCAACGAGGCGCAGGCGGCACTGCAGAATCAACTGGCCGCGTTGCCGGTGACGGAGCGCCAGACGGCCGACCAGATCCGGCTGTTGCTCGGTTTGATCGCAGGCGAGGGGAGCCAGGCCGGACGCCAGGCCTTTCGCCAATTGTTGCGGGGCGCGCTCCGGGCCGAGACGCAACGACTCGCGCTTCACTTGCTGGCGCGCGGGGCGACTTCCGCGGGGGATCGCACGCAGTTGCGCCACGATCTCGGGGAGCTGATCAATGCGCAGCCCCCCAGCCCGGTCGTAGAGGATTTGCTGCTGGTGCGGGCGCATGCGGCGCTGATCGACAAGCTATACGCGGTGGCGGAGGAGGACGCGCGGAGGTTGCTGGAGAATTATCCCGCCACCCCGCTCAAGTCCGAAGCCCTCGAGGTGCGGCTGGGGGTTGCCTGGGAACTCAAGCGGTACCGCACCGCGGCGGATGTGGTGGCGCAGTTGCGGGCCTTGTTGCCGGCGGGCCAGAAGCGGGCGGAACTGGGCGTGCTCCTCGCCGAGGCGTTTTTCCGCGCGGAGGATTTTCGGAACGCCGCCGATGCCTATGATGCGGCGCTGCGCGAGGCGCCGTTGGCGGCGTCGGCGGGCCTCCTGATCTTCCAGCGCGTGCTGGCTGAGATCCGCGCGGATCGGCTCGAGGCCGCGGCGGCGCAGTTGGACGAAGCGGCGGCCGAGCCCGGGTTCGACGCGGTCAATCGCTGGCAGGCGGAATGGAACCTCGTGCGCGAGATGCAGGTGCGGGGGCAAACCCCGGCCGCCTACGCGCGGGTGGAACGTCTGCTGGCCTCCGGCTCGCAAGGGGTGCCGGAAGATCTGCGCATCCGGCTCATGTGGCTGAGGGCGCGCCTGGCGTTTGACAATTCCGACCCGGAGACCGCCTTGCGGCAGGCGGAGGAGCTGCTGGATTCGCTCCAGTCGGACGGGGCGCTCGACGCGGCGTTGAAGGCGGATGTGACCAGCACGACGTTGTTGCTGAAGGCGCAGGCGATGCTGGCGCTGAACCGCGATCCGGAGGGATTCGCCGTGCTGGATCGTCTGCGCGCTGATTATCGGCTGACGACGGCAGCGCAGTACTCGTACCTGGTGCAGGCGGATCACCTGGCCCAGCGGGGCGACCTGGCGTCGGCGCAACGGGTGCTGATCGATTTTGTCGACACGAAGGATTATCAGGAAAGCGAGTATGCGCCGCTCGCCCTCTACCAGGCGGCGCTGATCCTGGAGCGCCAGGGACTGGACCGTCACCTCCGGGAAGCGAACAAGCAGATCGAGCGGCTGATCACGCGCTATCCTTCCGACGACCTGGTTTTCCATGCGCGACTGAAGCAGGGGCATCTCTTCCGGAAGCTGGATGATTTTCCCAACGCGCGCCTCGTGTATGAGTACCTGTTGAACAATTATGCGGGACATCCGGACGAACTGCTGGCCCATCTCGCCTTGGCGGACAGCCTGCTCGCGCAGGGCGCCAACAATTTGTCCAATCAAGAAAGCGCCGTGGCGATCTACGAGCGCTTGCGCGACCTGCCCTCGGCTGCGACGGACCTGCGGGTGGAAGCCGGGTTCAAGTGGGGTTACGCGCTCGCCAAGTCCGGGCAGGTCGACAAGGCGCTGGCGGTTTTCTGGTCGGTGGTGGACGCATTTCTCCTTGATGGCAACCAGGCCGCGACGCTGGGAGGCAAGGGCCGTTACTGGCTTTCGAAATCGCTGGTTGAACTCGCGCAAATTCACGAGGACGCGGGGCGACTGGATGAGGCGCAGCGCGCGTACCAGTTGATCGTGGACAACAAACTCAGCGGGGCGGCGATGGCGCAGGCGAAGCTCGCGCGCTTCCGTGCCGGAGGCCCGTCGTGAGCTTTGACGTGGACGGACGCGGAGCCGGGGGCATGATGCGCGCACAACCATGACCGCATTCAGCTACAGCATTTTCACCCAGGGTGGACCAGTCATGTGGCTGCTGGGCGGGCTCGGGCTCGCAGCGCTCGTCGTGTTCGTCGAGCGGGGGCTCTTTCTCCACCGCGCGCAGATCCGATCGACGGAATTCCTCAATGGCATCAAGAATTTGTTGGAGAAGGACCGGTTGATGGAGGGCTTGACCCTTTGCGAGGAGACGCCGGGACCGGTGGCCAAACTCGTCAAAGCGGGCCTTCGCCATGCGAGCGATGACGAGGTGGCGCTGAGGTTTGCGGTTCAGGAAGCGGCCTTGATCGAGCTGCCGGTTTTGGAACGTCGGATCGGCGCGCTGGCCGCCATCGCGCAAATCGCGCCCCTGTTCGGATTGTTGGGCACGCTTCTCGGGATGATCCGGACATTCTGGCAGTTCAGCCAGGGCGGGAGCTATGCGACCCCGGAAGTGCTGGCCGCCGGAATGTGGGAAGCGCTGCTCACCGCCGCGGCAGGGTTGGTGGTGGCCATACCAGCGCACTTGGGGAGGTATTTTTTGGCCGGTCGAGTTCGGACGCTGGTGCAGGACATGGAATGGTCGGGCAACGAGTTGATGCGCTACCTTTTGGCCGAACACGGCCGGGCCGAGGGACGAAAGCCATGATTACCCAGCCGCTGGAATTGCAGTCGCGCCTCAGCCCGGCGCCCCGGGACCTCGATTTTTTCGCGTGGGTGAATGTGGGATTGATCGCCCTGTTCTTTGGGTTGCTGGGGTCGCGATTCGTTCTGGCGCCGGGGCTCGCGGTGGGCGTGGGCGGGGAGGAGGGCCTGACGCTCCCGCAGATCGCGAGCGCCACGGAGGGGGCAGGGCCCGCGTCGGTCGTCGTCAGCTATCGTCGGGACGATGTCATCCTGTTCGAGGGGGGCATGTACCGGCTCGAGGAGTTGCGTCCGCGCATGGCGGAATACGTCCGGAAACATCCTGGTGCAGTCATGCTCGTCCGATCGGATCGGCAGGTGTCGCTGCAGGCATTCCTTAACTTGTGCGAGATGGCCAAGGAAGTTGGTTTCACCAACGTGCTCGCGGCGGCGGAGCAATCCACGTCAGGCGAACCCCGTTAATAGCGTTACCATGGCGCACCATCGGGCCATCAAGCGGCGGGTGTGGGTTGGAATGGTGACCGGGCTCGCCGCGGTGGGGGCTTGGGCGTGGTGGTTGAAGAGCCGGCCGATGCCGGTACCAAACGGTGTGCGCGGTGTGGCGCCCTTTGTGCGGCTCGCGGGCACGGGGTCGTCCGGGGAAGACGTCATTCTCCGGGAGCGGGCAGAGTTGCTGGATCCCACGCCCCTGTTTTTCCCAACGGACAGGAATTATGGGCAAACGCCCCTGAATCGGCTCCAGCAGAGGTTGCCCGGCCAGGTGTTCGGCAGGTTTGACCCGAAATGGGCGACCGACGATCAGGCGATCGTCGCATTCGACCTGAATTCCGCCTCCGTGCCGGAGAAGCTATCGGATGTGTTGGTCCCGGGGAACGAGGCACCGTTTGGGGGGTTCGGGGAGAGGGCAATGCCGACATCGACCCTTCCCGTGCGTGCGGGATTCGTGGAAGTGTCACGGTTGGGGAGCGGCGATCGAATTATGGCGCAAGCGCTTACCGGGATCCAAGTGCCCCGCACCGACTATGCGCCCATGGAGTTCCTGGTGGTGGTGGGTCCGGCCGGGCTGATCGGAGAACCCGTGTTGATCAGCGGGTCGGGGTGGGATGAGGTGGACGGATTCTTTCGGACTTACCTTGTCAGAGCGTATCATTTGGGGGAGCGCCTCTCGCCCGGTCGATACCGCGTGGTCGTCGGTGCGTAGGATTTTTGGCAATTCGCTTAAAATCTAGTTGACGGTCCTTTTAGGGGATCGTTTGTTCCTCGTTCTCTTTGTTTTTTGCCAGTGACTTGGTCTGCCCAGATAGCTCAGTTGGTAGAGCACGTTCTTGGTAAGGACGAGGTCGCCGGTTCGAATCCGGTTCTGGGCTCCAGGGCGACGTCGGTGATCTCCGACGTTAATCAAGATCAACAACTTCAATACCTAACCAAAACCACTACTCCACATGGCTAAAGGAACATTCGAACGCAAGAAGCCGCACGTCAACGTCGGCACGATCGGTCACGTCGACCATGGCAAAACCACGCTGACCACCTCGATTCTCGCCGTGCAGGCCCGCAAGGGTCTCGCCGAGGTCAAGACCTATGCCGACATCGCCAAGGGTGGCACGGTCCGTGATGCTTCCAAGATCGTCACCATCTCCGTCGCGCACGTGGAGTACGAGTCCGACAAGCGTCACTATGCGCACGTCGACTGCCCCGGCCACGCTGACTTCGTGAAGAACATGATCACCGGCGCCGCCCAGATGGACGGTGGCATCCTCGTGGTTTCCGCCGCTGACGGCCCGATGCCGCAGACCCGTGAGCACATCCTCCTCGCCCGCCAGGTCGGCGTGCCGAAGCTGGTGGTGTTCCTCAACAAGGTCGACCTCATCGACGACCCGGACCTCCTCGAGCTCGTCGAAGAGGAAATTCGCGATCTCCTCACCAAGTACCAGTTTGACGGCAAGGCCGCCAAGATCGTCCGCGGTTCCGCCACGGCCGCCCTTGAGGGCAAGCCGGAGGGCGAGGCCGCCATCCAGGCGCTCATGGAAGCTCTCGATACCGAGATCCCGGAGCCCGCGCGCGAGCTCGACAAGCCCTTCCTGATGTCCGTCGAAGACGTCTTCTCGATCACCGGCCGCGGCACCGTGGCCACGGGTCGTATCGAGCGCGGCATCGTCAAGCTCAACGAAACCGTCGAGATCGTCGGCCTCAAGGACACGACCACGACCGTCGTCACCGGCATCGAAATGTTCCGCAAGCTCCTCGATCAGGGCCAGGCGGGCGACAATGTCGGCATTCTCCTGCGCGGTATTGAAAAGGAAGGCATCGAGCGCGGCCAGGTCATCGCCGCCCCGAAGTCCATCAAGCCGCACACGAAGGCCAAGGCCGAGATCTACGTCCTTTCCAAGGACGAGGGTGGCCGTCACACGCCGTTCTTCAATGGTTACCGCCCGCAGTTCTACTTTCGCACGACGGACGTGACGGGTGTCGTCAACCTCCCGAAGGGTGTCGAGATGATCATGCCCGGTGACAACATCTCCGTGGACATCGAGCTCATCGCCCCCATCGCGATGGAGAAACTGCAGAAGTTCGCGATCCGTGAAGGCGGCCGCACCATTGGTGCCGGTCGTGTCACCGAGATCACCGAGTAAGCGTCCATCTAACCAGCTTCAGACCGACGCTGCCGGGGCTCCTTTTAGGGGTCCCGGCTGTGTCGTCTAAAAGAAATAAACACAGGGGTGTAGCTCAATTGGTAGAGTAGCGGTCTCCAAAACCGTTGGTTGGGGGTTCGATTCCCTCCGCCCCTGCCACCTTCGCCCGACAACACACATGGCAAATCCCTTCCGCTCCGCCCGCATCTTCTTCAGCGAACTCGTCGGAGAGTTGCAGAAAGCCAGCTGGCCGACCAAGTCCGAGCTCAAGGATTCGACGATCGTCGTGATCGTCGCCTGTCTGCTGCTCGGCCTGTTTACCAGCATCAGCGACTTCGCGCTGGTGAACGTGGTGAACACCGTCACCGACTGGGTCAGCCGTTAACCATCCTTTCGCCTCCCGATGTCCACCCAGACTTCCAACGCCCAGTGGTTCGCCCTGCACACGCTCTCCGGCCAGGAGAACAAGGTGAAGAACTACATCGAGAAGTTCAAAAAGGCCGAGGAACTCGACGATCAGATCAACGAGGTCCTGCTGCCGACCGAGGTTGTTTCCGAGGTGAAGAACGGCAAGAAGTCCACCAAGGTCCGCAAGCTCTATCCGGGCTACGTGTTCATCAACATGTGCCTCTACGACGAGGAAAAGAAGGTCATGATCAAGCCCTTCTACTTCGTGAAGGACGCGGCTGGCGTCATCGGGTTCGTGGGCGGCGATCATCCCGCCCCGCTCCGCCAGGCCGAGATCGACGAGATCAAGGCCCGGGTGGAGGCGGCCACCGGCAAGGAAGTGCCCAAGGTCACCTTCGAGGTCGGCGAGGAACTCAAGATCACCGACGGCGCTTTTGCGAACCTCACCGGCCGGGTCGACGAGGTCGACCCCGCGCGCGGCAAACTCAAGATTTCCGTCTCCATTTTCGGTCGGTTTACGCCCGTCGAACTCGAATACTGGCAGGTCCAGCGCGCCTCTGAAAGCTGATCCAGCCGCCCACACCACCAACCAGTCCACCCTCACTCACCATGGCCAAGAAAATTCAAGGTTACGTCCGTCTCCAGCTTCCTGCCGGTGCCGCCAATCCGGCGCCTCCGGTCGGACCCGCCCTCGGCGCCCAAGGCGTCAACATCATGGGCTTCTGCAAGGAGTTCAACGCGAAGACGAAGGACCAGAATGGCATGATCATTCCCGTGGTCATCACGGTCTACACCGACAAGTCCTTCACCTTCATCCTCAAGTCACCCCCGGCCTCCGTGCTCCTGAAGAAGGCGGCCGGCATCGCGGCGGGTTCGGCCAAGCCGAATAGCGACAAGGTCGGCAAGGTCACCACCAAGCAGATCCAGGAGATCATCAAGATCAAGAAGGCCGATCTCAATGCCAACAGCGAGGAGGCCGCGATCCGCATGATCACCGGCACGGCCCGCAACATGGGCATCGAGGTCGTCGACTAAGTTTCAACCAGCACATCCACTCACCGCGGGAGTCCTCACCGACGTTCGCACCGCAAGGAGTCAAACATGCCCGTCAAACACAGCAAACGATACAACAGCGCCATCAAGGCCGCTGACCTCACGAAGGAATACCCGCTCAACGAGGCGGTCGAAGTCCTTTCCAAATTCCCCAAGGCCAAGTTCGATGAGACCATCGAGCTTTCCTTCCGTCTCGGCGTGGATCCCGCCCAGGGCGACCAGATGGTTCGCGGCACCACGCCGCTGCCGAACGGCTCGGGCAAGAAGGTCCGCGTGATCGTCTTCACCGACGATCCCGCCAAGGCCCTGGCCGCCGGCGCGGATCACGCGGGTCTCGCCGACCTCATGGCCAAGATCAATGAGGGCTGGCTCGATTTCGACGTCGCGATCGCGACGACGGAGGCCATGAAGCAGGTTCGTACGCTGGCGCGCGTCCTCGGTCCCAAGGGACTCATGCCGAACCCCAAGTCCGGCACCGTGACCGATGACGTCGCCGCGGGCATCAAGGCCGTGAAGGCCGGCCGCGTCGAGTTCAAGGTCGACAAGACCGCCAATATTGGCGTGGGCGTCGGCAAGCGCTCGTTCACCAACGCTCAGATCGCCGAGAACGTCGCCGCGGTCGTCGAGGCCATCGGCAAGGCCAAGCCGGCTTCGTTCAAAGGTCACTACATCAAGAGCGTCACGCTCTCCTCGTCCATGAGCCCCGGCGTCAAGCTGGCCGCCACCGAGTTCAACAAATTCTAAGGAGCCCGCACCATGAGAGCAGAAAAACAATACCTGATCGATGAAGTCAGCGGGCACCTCAAGAAGTCCGACTACGTCATCCTGACCAACTTCACCAAGCTGACCGTCGCCGATGCGGCCGAGTTGCGCAAGCGTCTCGCCCCGGAGAAGGCCGAGTTCCATGTGGTGAAAAACAGCTCCTTCCGCGTCGCGGCCAAGGCCATGGGCCTCCCTGACTTGGAGAGCTCCCTCAGCGGCCAGACGGCCGTGGTGGTTGGGGGCAAGAACCCCGCCGGCGTCGCCAAGACGCTCAAGAAATTCATCGAGGAAAAGCAGAAGCTCGAGGTGAAGGTCGGCGTGCTCGACAAGAAGCTGATGACGGCGGCTGATCTGGCACAACTCGCGGATCTCCCGTCCTTCGACGCCTTGCGTTCGATGTTCCTCGGCCTCCTCACCATGCAGGGCGCCGCGTTCGTTCGCGTGCTCGATGCCAAGGTCAAGAAGGAGCAGCCTGCTGCCCCGGCCGCCTAACCCACCACAACCACCACGAATTTCCGGTGCAAGCCGGAGCAACTATCCGAGGAAGAGGCTAGGGGATACGTCCCTTAAACGCGTTTCAAACGAGACCGCTATCCCCTTCAGGAGAACATACCATGAGCAACATCACCAAAGACCAAGTCATTGAATGGCTGTCCGCCCAGCCGATCCTCGAGCTCGCCGCTCTCGTGAAGGATCTCGAGGCCAAGTGGGGCGTTTCCGCCGCCGCTGCCGTCGCCGCCGCCCCTGCGGGCGGAGCCGCCGCTGGTGGCGCCGCCGCCGCCGAGGAGAAGACCGAGTTCACCGTCGTCCTCAAGGAAGCCGGCGCGAACAAGATCGGCGTCATCAAGGAAGTCCGCGCCATCACGGGCCTGGGCCTCAAGGAAGCCAAGGACCTCGTCGAAGGTGCGCCGAAGCCGGTCAAGGAAGGCGTCAACAAGGCCGAATCCGAGGACATCAAGAAGAAGCTCGAGGCCGCCGGCGCCAAGGTCGAGCTCACGTAACCGCCCTTGGCGTTTACCTGCTCAAACCATCCCAGTCTATCGAGACAGGCCGCGTCCAACCGCGGCCTGTCTTTCGGCTTTCGTTCTTTTGTTCTTTCCGCGTTCCAGGACCTCGCGTCCGGACGCACCACTGCCGGTGGCTCGCCGCTGAGCCGCTGAGTTTTGCTCCTTTCTTTCAGTTCACATCTACACGGGAAATTCCATGGCCGACCGCACTCACACCGAACGCATTAACTTCGGCAAACTCCGCGAAGTCATTCAGCCGCCGAACCTCATCGAGCTGCAGATCAGCTCCTATCTGGAGTACCTCCAGAAGGACACGCCGGAAAAGCAACGCAAGCCGTACGGCCTCGAGGCCGTGTTCAAGGAGGTCTTCCCGATCAATTCCTACGACGAGCGGCTGACGCTCGAGTACGTCTCCTACACCATCGGCGAGCCGAAGAGTTCCGAGATCGAGTGCCTGCGAGAGGGCACGACCTACGCCGTCCCGCTCTATGTGAAGCTCCGCCTCCGCGAGGAGGACTTCATCAAGGACGAGGAAATCTTCATGGGCGACATCCCGATGGTCACCGAGCGCGGCTCGTTCATCATCAACGGCGCCGAGCGCGTCGTCGTTTCCCAGCTGCACCGTTCGCCCGGCATTTGCTTCGAGGTGGCCACCCACCCGAACGGCAAGCTGCTGCACTCGTTCCGCATCATCCCGGATCGCGGCACCTGGCTCGAGGTTCAGTTCGACAACAACGACCTCCTCTACGTCTACCTCGACCGCCGCCGTCGTCGCCGCAAATTCCTCATCACGACGCTGCTCCGCTCGATCGGCTTCAGTAACGACCTCGACATCCTGAACCTCTTCTACGAGCTCCAGGACCTGAAGGTCAGCAAGGCGCTCGACCTCGAGAACGTTTCCACGCTCGTCCTCGTTGAGGACGTGATCGACGCTCAGAAGGGCGTCGTGCTCGCCCGCGCGTTCGAGCCGCTCACCAAGGCCATCGTCCGCACGTTCGAGAAGCACGACATCAAGTCGATGCGCGTCATCGACACGACAGCTGACGAGGGCGCGATCATTCGCGCGCTCAAGAAGGACCCGACTCGCAACGAGGAGGAGGCCCTCAAGGAAATCTACAAGAAGCTGCGCCCGGGCGAGCCGCCGACCACGGCGAACGCCAAGGCCCTGCTCAAGCGCCTGTTCTTCGATCCCAAGCGTTACGACCTCGGTCGCGTCGGCCGCTACAAGATCAACCAGAAGCTCGACCTCAAGATCGACCTGGAGAACCGCATCCTCGAGAGCGCCGACATCGTCGCCGCCACCAAGTATCTCGTCCGTCTCAAGAAGAGCGACGGCATCGTCGACGACATCGATCACCTCGGTTCCCGCCGCGTCCGCACCGTGGGCGAGCTTCTCGCCAACCAGTGCCGCGTCGGCCTCAGCCGCACGGAGCGTCTCGTTCGCGAGCGCATGACCCTCTATGACCAGAGCGTCGACTCGATCACGCCCCAGAAGCTGATCAACCCGAAGGCCCTGACGACCGTGATCCGCGATTTCTTCGCGCGCTCGCAGCTGTCGCAGTTCATGGACCAGATCAACCCGCTCGCCGAGCTCACCCACAAGCGCCGCCTGTCGGCCCTTGGACCGGGCGGTCTCAACCGCGAGCGCGCCGGCTTCGAAGTCCGCGACGTTCACCCGTCGCACTATGGCCGCATCTGCCCGATCGAGACCCCGGAAGGTCCGAACATCGGCCTCATCAATTCCCTGTCCACCTACGCCCGCGTGAACGAGTTCGGCTTCATCGAGGCGCCTTATCGCGTCGTCGAGAAGGAGAAGGGCCGCGTCACCGACAAGGTCGTTTACCTCACCGCCGACCAGGAGGAAGGCAAGACCATCGCCCAGGCCAACGCCGAGGTCGATGAGAAGGGTAACTTCATCGGCAAGGTCACCGCCCGTAACTCCGGCAACTTCCTTGAAGTCGCCGCCGACGAGGTCGACCTGATGGACGTCTCGCCCAAGCAGGTGGTGTCCGTCGCCGCCGGTTTGATCCCGTTCCTCGAGCACGACGACGCCAACCGCGCGCTGATGGGTTCCAACATGCAACGCCAGGGCGTGCCGCTGCTCCAGACCGAGGCGCCGCTCGTCGGCACCGGCCTGGAGTCCCGCCTCGCGAGCGACTCCAAGACCGTCGTCATCGCCGAGGAGCCCGGCATCGTCGCCTCCGTCGATGCCAAGCAGATCATCGTCACCAAGGACGGCGAACTGCCCCGCCACCCGAAGCACAACCCGAAGGACCACGTGTTCGTGTATGAACTCCGCAAGTTCATGCGCTCGAACGCCGGCACCTGCTTCTCGCAGCGCCCGATCGTCAAGAAGGGCCAGAAGGTCAAGAAGGGCGAGTGCATCGCGGACGGTCCCTCGACCGACCACGGTGAGCTCGCGCTCGGCCGCAACGTCCTCGTCGGCTTCATGCCCTGGAATGGTTACAACTTCGAAGATGCCATCCTGATTTCCGAGAAGGTCCTCAAGGAAGACATCTTCACCTCCATCCACGTCCAGGAATTCGAGGTCACCGCTCGTGACACGAAGCTCGGGCCCGAGGAAATCACCCGCGACATCCCGAACATCGGTGAGGAAGCGCTCAAGAACCTCGACCACAACGGCGTCATCCGCGTCGGTGCCGAGGTGAAGCCTGGCGACATCCTCGTCGGCAAGATCACCCCGAAGTCCGAAACCGAGCTCGCCCCGGAAGAGAAGCTCCTCCGCGCCATCTTCGGCGAAAAGGCCGCCGACGTGAAGGACACCTCACTCATCGTTCCCTCCGGTGTGAACGGCATCATCATGGACGTGAAGGTCTCGACCAGCCGCCTCGATGCGGAGCGTGATCGCATGTCCCCGTCCGATCGCCGCCGCCAGGTGAAGCAGATCCAGGAAGACTACAAGACCCAGATGGACAAGCTGCGCGAGCAGCTGACCGAGGCCTTGTCCAACATCCTCCTCGGCGAAAAGATCCCGCTCGACGTCATCAACGGCCAGACCGGCGAAATCATCATCCCGGCCAACCGCAAGATTACGAAGACCCTCCTCCGCAAGCTCGCGGCCGTCGCGAAGCACATCGAGATCGATCCGTCCCCGGTTCGCATCAAGATCATGGAGATCATCGCCTCGTTCCAGTCGAAGTTCGACGAGCTCGAAGGTGATCGCGAACGCAAGATCGCGAGCATCGAGACCGGCGAAGACGGCGGTCCCGGCGTCATCAAGCAGGTCAAGGTCTACATCGCCACGAAGCAGAAGCTCGAGGTCGGTGACAAGATGGCCGGCCGCCACGGCAACAAGGGCGTCGTCGCTAAGATCGTGCCGGAAGAGGACATGCCCTTCCTGCCCGACGGCACCCCGATCGAAATCTGCCTCAACCCCCTCGGCGTGCCTTCGCGCATGAACGTCGGCCAGGTGCTCGAGACGCACCTTGGCTGGGCTTGCAAAAAGCTCGGCATCAAGGTCGCCACGCCCGTGTTCGACGGCATTCCCGAATCGAAGGTCCGCGGCTACCTCAAGGAGGCCAAGCTGCCTTCGACCGGCAAGTCCTCGCTCTTCGACGGTCGTACCGGCGAGAAACTCGATCAGGAGGTCGTCGTCGGCTACATCTACATGATGAAGCTGAACCACCTTGTGTCGCACAAGATCCACGCTCGCGCGGTCGGTCCGTACTCCCTCGTCACGCAGCAGCCCCTGGGCGGCAAGGCCCAATATGGCGGCCAGCGCTTCGGCGAAATGGAGGTGTGGGCGCTCGAGGCCTACGGCGCGGCGCACACGCTGCAGGAACTCCTCACCGTCAAGTCCGACGACGTCAACGGCCGCACCAAGATCTACGAGTCGCTCGTCAAGGGCGATAACACGCTCAGCGCCGGCACGCCGGAATCGTTCAACGTGTTGGTCAAGGAAATGCAGGCCCTCGGTCTGGACATCAAACTCGCGAAGCGCACCGCGCTCGGTGAAGCCCTCGGCAACACCGGCACGCGCTAACACTTAACACAATACTGGGAGCACAATCGCAAATGAGCACCGAACACGCCCGCGAAGAAGTCCGTTCCGTCCTCGGTTCGGACGAGAATCAGTTCGACAACGTTTCCATCACCGTGGCCGCGCCGGAGACGATCCGCGCCTGGTCCAAGGGTGAGGTCAAGAACCCCGAGACGATCAACTACCGCACCTTCAAGCCCGAGCCGGGTGGTCTTTTCTGCCAAAAGATCTTCGGCCCGGTGCGCGACTACGAGTGCGCCTGCGGAAAGTACAAGCGCATCAAGTACAAGGACGTCGTGTGCGATCGCTGCGGCGTCGAGGTGACCATCGCCCGCGTTCGCCGCGAGCGCATGGGCCACATCGAGCTGGCCGTCCCTGTCGCCCACATCTGGTTCCTCAAGAGCATGCCGAGCCGCCTCGGCCTCCTGCTCGACATGACCGCCCGTTCGCTCGAGCGCGTCATCTACTATGAGAACTACATGGTGACCAACGCGGGCAAGACGCCGCTCGAGCTCAAGCAGCTCCTCACCGAGACCGAGTACCAGCAGGCTGTCGATGAGTACGGCGCCGATGCCTTCACCGCCAAAATGGGCGCCGAGGCCGTTCGCGACGTGCTTACCCAGATCGACATGGAGGCCGTCGTTGCCGAGCTCCACGAGACGATGCGCGCCACGCGCTCGAAGCAGATCAAGAAGAAGCTCTCGAAGCGTCTCAAGGTCATCGGTGGCTTCATCAGCTCCAAGTCCCGTCCGGAGTGGATGGTGATGGAAGTGTTGCCGGTTATCCCGCCGGATCTGCGTCCGCTCGTTCCGCTCGAGGGTGGCCGTTTCGCGACCTCCGATCTCAACGATCTCTATCGCCGCGTCATCAACCGCAACAATCGCCTGCGGAACCTGATGCAGCTGAAGACGCCCGACGTCATCATTCACAACGAAAAGCGCATGCTCCAGGAGGCCGTCGACGCGCTCTTCGACAACGGCCGCCATGGCCGCCCGGTCACGGGCGCCGGCAACCGCGCCCTGAAGTCGCTCTCGGACATGCTCAAGGGCAAGCAGGGCCGCTTCCGCCAGAACCTGCTCGGCAAGCGCGTCGATTACTCCGGCCGTTCGGTCATCGTCATCGGTCCCGAGCTCAAGCTCAACCAGTGCGGTCTCCCGAAGAAGATGGCGCTCGTGCTGTTCGAGCCGTTCATCATCCGCCGCCTCAAGGAACTCGGTTTCGTGCACACCGTCCGCGGTGCCCGCAAGATGATCGAGAAGAAGTCCCCGGAAGTGTGGGACATCCTCGAGGAAGTCACCAAGGGCCACCCGGTGCTGCTCAATCGCGCGCCGACGCTGCACCGTCTCTCGATCCAGGCCTTCGAGCCCGTGCTGATCGAGGGTTCGTCCATTCGCGTTCATCCGCTCGTCTGTACCGCTTACAACGCGGACTTCGACGGTGACCAGATGGCCGTCCACGTGCCGCTTTCCCTCGAAGCCATCCTGGAGTGCAAGCTCCTGATGATGTCGACCAACAACATCTTCTCGCCCTCCTCCGGCAAGCCGATCCTCACGCCGTCTCAGGACATCGTCCTTGGCGCCTATTACCTCACGATCGAGCCGCGCACCAAGCCCGCCAAGGGCGTCCGTGTGCCGTTGCTCTCCGGACTGCAGGAGGTGCAGTACGTCAAGGCCGACGGCGCCCTCAAGGTGCACGATTGGATCCAGGTTCCGAATCCGGACTTCGGCAAGGACACCGTTTACGGCAACAAGGAGCGCAAGGTTCTCCTCACCACCGTGGGTCGCGTGATCTTCAACCAGATCTGGCCCGCCGGTCTTGGCTTCATCAACTTCCCCGTGCCGAAGGGCAAGCTGGGCGATCTCATTCTCAACACCTACAAGGTGGCCGGGGATCGCGTGACGGTCGAAACGCTGGACAAGCTGAAGGAGCTCGGTTTCCAAACCGCCTTCCAAGCCGGCATCTCGATCGGTATCGACGACATGATCATCCCGGAAAACAAGAAGGAGATCGTGCACGACGCCCGCAAGAAGGTCGACGAGGTCGAGTCCCAGTACAAGAAGGGCATCATCACCTCGGGCGAGCGGTACAACAAGATCATCGATATCTGGACCGGCGCCACGGACCGCATTGCCAAATCGGTCTTCGCGAAGCTGGAGAACAACGACGGGCGCACCGAGGTTAATCCGGTTTACATCATGATGGATTCCGGCGCCCGCGGTAACAAACAGCAGGTTCGCCAGCTGTGCGGTCTCCGCGGCCTCATGGCCAAGCCCTCCGGCGAGATCATCGAGCGCCCCATCCTGTCCTCGTTCCGCGAGGGCCTTACGGTGCTCGAGTACTTCATCTCGACGCACGGCGCCCGCAAGGGTCTCGCTGACACCGCCCTCAAGACTGCTGACGCCGGCTACATGACCCGCAAGCTTTGCGACGTGGCCATGGACGTGGTCATCACCGAAGAGGACTGCGGCACCCGCGACGGCATCTGGAAGAAGGCCATCTTCGAGGGCGAAACCATGCTGGTCTCGCTCGCCGAGCGCATCGTGGGCCGTTTCTCGGCCGACGACGTCATGGATCCGCTGAACCCGACCAAAGCGATCGTGGGCGCGGGCGAACTGATCACCGAGGAACTCTCCCGCCGCATCGACGACTCCGGCATCGAGCGCGTGAAGGTCCTCTCGCCGCTCACCTCCACCAGCGAGCATGGCATCGACGCGAAGTCCTACGGCATCAACCCGGCGACGAACAAGGTCGCCAAACAGGGCGATTCCGTCGGCATCATCGCGGCCCAGTCCATCGGCGAGCCCGGCACGCAGCTCACCATGCGCACGTTCCACATCGGTGGCGTCGCCTCCGCGGGCTCCAAGAATCCCGAGATCAAGGTGCGCAATTCCGGTCTCGTGAAATACCGCGGCCTCCGCCTCGTGCAGACGGCCGAGGGATTCAATATCGTCCTCAACAAGACGGGTTCGCTCCAGATTCTCGACGACAACGATCGCGAGCTGGAATCGTATCCGATTGTGGTCGGTACCTTCCTCTCCGTGGCAGACGGTGACAAGGTCACCAAGGGCCAGACGATCGCCCAGTGGGATCCGTACAATATTCCGGTCCTCTCCGAGAAGGCCGGTACGCTCCACTTCAAGGACATGATCCCGGGTGTGACCGTGAAGCGCGAACTCGACGAATCCACCGGCCGCATCGCGACCGTGGTCATCGAGCACAAGGAAGACCTCAATCCGCAGATCGAAGTTCGCGACGATCACGGCAAGCCGGTCGCCGCCTACTCCATCCCGACGGGCGCGCAGGTCGCGGTCGCCGAGGGTGACATCATCCAGCCCGGTGCGCTGCTCGCCAAGACCCCGCGTCAGGCGTCCGTCACCAAGGACATCACCGGTGGTCTCCCGCGCGTGGCCGAGCTCTTCGAAGCCCGCCGCCCGAAGGAAGCCGCCGAGATGGCCCGCATCGAGGGCGTTGTCTCCTTCGAGGGCTCCATCCGCGGCAAGCGCAAGCTGGTCGTCCGCCAGGAGGAGACCGGAGCCGAGGAGGAGCACCTGATCCCGCACGGCAAGCACATCATCGTGCAGGCTGGCGACGTCGTGCACAAGGGCCAGCACCTCACCGAAGGCTCCGCCGACCCGCACGAGATCCTTGAGATTCTCGGGCCCACCGCGCTGTATGAGTTCCTCATCGGCCAGGTGCAGGAGGTCTACCGTCTCCAAGGTGTGTCGATCAACGACAAGCACATCGAGGTCATCATCCGCCAGATGCTCCGCAAGGTCCGCATCAGCGATCCGGGTGACACCGAGTGGTTCTGGGGCGAGCAGATCGACCGCATCGCGTTCCTGCGCGAGAACAAGCGTATCGACGCGGCCGGCGGCAAGCCCGCCGAGGCCGAGCCGATCCTGCTGGGCATCACCAAGGCCTCGCTCGAGACCGAGAGCTTCATCTCGGCCGCCTCCTTCCAGGAGACGACGCGCGTCCTCACGGATGCCTCGACGCTGGGCAAGGTCGATACCTTGAAGGGCTTCAAGGAAAACGTCATCATGGGTCACCTGATCCCTGCGGGCACCGGTCTGCCGGCCTACAAGAAGCTCAAGGTCACGCTGCCCCTGGGCGGCGAGATTCCGATGGACGAGGCTCCCAAAGCTACCGCCGAGGCGAGTTAAGCTCGACCAACGACCTCATCTTCAAAGCCGCGGCGAGAGCCGCGGCTTTTTCGTTTGGGTGTCGACGCGATGAGCGCCGAAAGGGTCGGGGCGGGTCGGCCTCAGCTGCGTCGGACCAACCGGGTCAGGCTCCCCCGATCGGAGGAATGGTCATGCCCGGGGCGGGTTCAGCCGTCCGCGGCTTCCGCCGGTCGATGCCATCCCATTTCTTCGGCTGGTTCACCAGCGTTTCAGCGAGGTGCAGAGGAGCTTTCGCCAGGAGCGACAGCAAGGGCAGGGTGGCCAACAACGCGACAGCCGAGGTGTTGGGGGTGAAACCGCCGAACATCGCCGAAGCCATCGCCATGAAGAAAATGGCGCCCCAGACGAGTGCGCTCGCCAGGGTCGGCCAGGCCAGGATCTTGAGCAGCATGCGGGCCGGCCGCCTTGAGCGCCAGAGTGGCGGGGCGGAAAGCGCCAGGACGGCGCCAAAAAGTATTATTCCAGGCAAGCCTCCTGCGAGGACCGTGCCGATGGTGAAGAATAATGCATCGACGAGACCAAACGCCTTCGTGGCGAACAGGCCCAGCTTCACATTGGCATTGGGTGGGGAGAAAAGGTCGTCCCGGTCATAGAGGCTGGCGAACCGCCCCGATTCGATCCGGGTATGACGCTCCATGTAGTCCGCTATGCGCTGATCATATTTCCCGGGATTCGCGCGCTTCAGGCTGAGGGCGCGCGGCACCTGCGGAACACCGTCCACCACGCTCGCGACTTCGGGGTACTGACTCTTCAGCGCCGAGCGAGCGGCGCTAACATTGAAAGGCGCGCGCACGCTGAGCGGCATCCAACCGTATTCGCTCTCCCTCAGCCGACTGGCAAACGTGCGTACCAACGCGACCGGATGCTGATCGAGTGAGACGCTCGATAGCTCGTAGTTAAATGCGACCCAGCGTGCCGCCGCCCCGGTGGAAACGGTGGTCACAACCCAGCTCGCCGCCACGCCGAATGCCAGCAGGGCAAGGCCAAGTTTCAGGGAGGCAATCAGCTCGCGGCGGAACCACGGTTTAAATTTCTCTTCCGAGATGCCGGCGGACTTCAGCGACTTCATTGACGGGCGAGCAAGACAGGGCGGGGGAGGGATGTCACGCCTGCGGCGTCCGTGATCCACGCTGATGCCAGCCACGGCTGGCGACAGAATTCTCTTGTTTTCGCCGCCAGAAACGGGAATCTGAAGGTCCTCCCGCCAAAAAGATGCCCGTAGAGCTTGCTCCGGACATCTTCTCGCCCGGCCCTCACCGGCCGGGCGTTCTTTTGTCCGATGGGGAAACCGACGTCGCCTGAAGAAGCCGCTGTGAACAACTTTTCGGGACTTTTTTTGATTTAACTCTTGAAGTGGGTTGGAGGCCCCTGCTTTTCTAACCCTCCCTATCGTCACTTACAGCCCCTGCAGCCAAACTGTGGAGGCACCTGAGACGCCACGATTTCGGGAGGAGACCCCTTTCCGAAGCCGTGTTTCCCATAAAGCGCGAAATAGTTCTTGCCGAGGCTAACCCCTCCGGTAGGTTCCGCGCCTTTTCCACTTTTCACAACCTTCCATCCAAACACATGCCAACCATCAACCAACTCGTGAGAAAAGGACGCCGCAAAGTTGTTGCGAAGTCCAAGGCTCCGGCGTTGCAGGGTAACCCCTTCCGCCGCGGCGTCTGTGTGCAGGTCATGACCCGCACGCCGAAAAAGCCGAACTCGGCCATCCGCAAGGTCGCCAAGGTCCGCCTCACGAACGGTACGGAAGTCATTTCCTACATCCCGGACGAGGGCCACAACCTCCAGGAGCACTCCATCGTGCTCGTGCGCGGTGGCCGCGTGAAGGATCTTCCCGGCGTGCGTTATCACATCGTCCGCGGAACTCTCGACGCCACCGGCGTGGAGAAGCGCCGCCGTTCCCGTTCCAAGTACGGCGTCAAACGCCCGAAAGCCGCCAAGGCCTAACCCTCGTTCTTTTTAAGCCGCCATGTCACGCCGCCGCAGAGCCACTCATCGCCCCACCGTTCCGGATGTTCGCTATAACAGCGCTCTGGTTACGCACCTCATCAATGTCATCATGAAGAGCGGCAAGCGCACGCTCGCCGAGCGCATCGTTTACGGTGCCTTCGAGAAGGTCAGCGAGAAGCTCCAGAAGGGCGACCCGGTCGACCTCCTGATGGGCGCCATGGAAAACGCCCGCCCCAAACTTGAGGTGAAAAGCCGCCGCGTCGGTGGCGCCACCTATCAGGTTCCCGTGGAAATCACTTTCGAGCGCCAGGAATCCCTGGCCCTCCGCTGGATTGTTGACGCCGCCAATGGCCGCAAGGGCATCCCGATGCGCGAGGCCATCGCCGCCGAGATCGTCGACGCCTACAACAACACCGGCTCCGTCGTGAAGAAGAAGGAAGAAATGCACAAGATGGCCCAGGCCAACCGCGCCTTCGCCCACCTTCGCTGGTAAGGAATAACACGCATCATGTCTGTCGCCGCTCCCATCAAGATCACCGTTGTCACCGACAAGGCGAAAATTTCGCCGGTCAACTCGAAGGACCGCCCGTTCCCGCTGGAATGGACGCGTAATATCGGCATCGCCGCGCATATCGATGCGGGCAAGACGACCACGACCGAGCGTATTCTTTTCTACTCTGGTGCCGTCCATAAGATGGGCGAGGTCCACGAGGGCACCACGGTGACGGATTGGATGGAGCAGGAGCGCGAGCGTGGCATCACGATCACCGCTGCCGCCATTTCGTGCGCGTGGAACGCTTCCTGGGGTCCTTGGAAGGGCATCAAGCAGCGCATCAACATTATCGACACCCCCGGCCACGTGGATTTCACGGCCGAAGTGGAGCGTTCGCTTCGCGTCCTTGACGGCGCCGTGGCCGTGTTCTGCGCGGTGGCCGGCGTGCAGCCGCAGTCCGAGACCGTCTGGCGCCAGGCCAACAAGTACAAGGTGCCGCGCGTCGCGTTCATCAACAAGATGGACCGCACGGGCGCCGATTTCTTCCGCGCCGTCGCCGAGATGCGCGACAAGCTGAAGGCCAACGCCCATCCGATTTATCTGCCCATCGGCAAGGAGGAGAACTTCTCCGGCCTCGTCGATCTCGTGCAAAACGTCGCCTATTCCTTCGAAGAGGACCCGAAGGATCAGCTCGGGATGAACCCGAAGACCGTTCCGATTCCCGCCGAGATGGCCGCCCAGGCCAAGGAATACCGCGAGAAGCTCATCGAGGCCGTTTCGGACTTCGATGACGTGATCGCTGAAAAGTACCTGAATGGCGAGGAGCTCACCGTTGAGGAACTGATGCTTGGCGTTCGCAAGGCCACCATTTCCCTCCAATTCACCGGTGTGATCCCGGGCTCCGCCTTCAAGAAGAAGGGCGTCCAGCGCCTGCTGGACTGCGTCGTCAATTACCTGCCCAACCCGATCGACGTCCCGCCGATGCAGGGTCAGGACAGCGAAGGCAAGGTCGTCGAGGCCGTCGTGGACGACAAGGCCAAGCTTGCAGGCCTGGCGTTCAAGCTTTGGAACGACCCATTCGTCGGTCGTCTGGTTTTCTACCGGGTCTACACCGGCCAGCTGCCGCGCGGCAAGTCCCTCTACAATCCCCGTACCCGCCGCTCCGAGCGCGTTTCCCGCCTCGTGCTGATGCGCGCCATCGAGCGCGAGGAAATCGAAGTCGCCTACGCGGGTGACATCTGCGCCGTCGTCGGCGTCAAGGATGTCATCACCGGTGACACGCTATGCGACGAGGACTTCGACATCCGCCTCGAGCCGCCGTCCTTCCCCGAGCCCGTCATCTCGATGTCCATCGAGCCGAACTCGAAGGGCGACCAGGAAAAGCTCGGCGTGGCACTCCAGCGCCTCGTGGCGGAGGATCCCACCCTGCGCGTCAAGACCGACCAGGATACCGGCCAGACCATTCTCGCCGGCATGGGCGAGCTTCACCTCGAAATCATCATCGATCGCATGAAGCGCGAGTTCAAGGTCGAGGCGACCTCGGGCAAGCCGCAGATTGCTTATCGCGAAACCATCACCAAGGCCGCGGACGGCGAAGGCAAATTCATCCGCCAGTCGGGTGGTAAGGGCCAGTACGGCCACGTCGTCATCAAGATGGAGCCGAACGAGAAGGGCAAGGGCGTCGAGGTCATCAACGAGACCGTCGGCGGCTCAATCCCGAAGGAATTCATCAAGCCGGCGACCGATGGACTGCTCGAAGGCGCCAACAACGGTGTCATCGCGGGCTTCCCGGTGGTCGACGCGATCATTCGCATCGTCGACGGCTCGTTCCACGAGGTCGACTCGTCCGAAATGGCGTTCAAGATGGCTGGCATCTTCGCCTTCAAGGAAGCGATGAAAAACGCCGGCCCGATCCTGCTCGAGCCCATCATGGGTGTCGAGGTCACCACCCCGGAGGAGTACCAGGGCGATCTCATGGGCGATATCAATCGTCGTCGCGGCCAGATCCAGGGCATGGAAAACAAGACCGGCGCGTGCATCGTTTCGGCGCACATCCCGCTCGAGCTCCTGTTCGGCTACGTCACCGACATCCGTTCGCTCTCCAAGGGCCGCGCCAGCGCCTCCATCACGCCGTCGCACTTTGCCCAGGTTCCGAATTCGCAGCTTGCGAAGATCGTTGAGTCCAACGCCAAGGGCCCTGCCCGCACCTAACTCCAACCTCCGTTCTTTATACCGCCATGAAAGGCCAACGCATTCGCATCAAACTCCAGGGCTTCGACTATCGCGTGATCGATCAGTCGGCCTCGGAAATCGTGGAAACCGCCAAGCGCTCCGGCGCTCGCGTCTCGGGTCCCATCCCGCTGCCCACCCATATCGTGAAGCTCTCGGTCAACCGCTCCCCGCACGTCGACAAGAAGTCCATGGAGCAGTTCGAGTCCCGCACCCACAAGCGTCTCATCGACATCATGGAGCCCACGGCCCAGACCGTCGACGAACTCAAGAAGCTGAACCTTCCCTCCGGCGTCGATATCACCATCAACGTATAACCTTTCCCAACCCACACCATCTTAGCCAAGCCAGCCGGCTCACCCCGGCCCTTGCTAAAGTAGGTCTAAACAAACGGCGTTAACCCGCCACCTACCGCTTAGCCCATGATCGCTACACTATTAGGAAAAAAAATCGGCATGACCCAGGTCTACGACGCACAAAACGTCCTGGTCCCGGTCACCGTGGTTGAAGCCGGCCCGTGCCCGGTCGTCCAAGTCAAAACAGTTGAGACCGATGGCTACAATGCCGTGCAGATCGGTTTCGGCTCCCGCAAGGCAAAGAACGCCTCCAAGGCGGAAGCCAATCACGCCAAGAAGGCCGGCCTCGACAGCACGCCCCGCGTGCTCAACGAGGTTCGCCTGCCCGAGGCTTTCTCCGGCAAGGCCGGTGATGTGTTGACGGTCTCCGTCTTCACGGAAGGCCAGATCATCGACGTCCTCGGCGTGTCGAAGGGCAAGGGGTTCCAAGGCGTCGTGAAGAAGCACGGCGCGGGTGGCGGTCCCGCCGCTCACGGCTCCATGTTCCACCGCCGCATCGGCTCCATCGGTCAGCGCCAGACGCCCGGCCGCACTTGGAAGAACCAGGCCATGCCCGGCCACATGGGCAGCAATAACCGCACGGTGCAGAATCTCCGCGTCGTGAAGGTTCTGGCCGACAAAAACCTCATCCTCGTGAAGGGCTCGATTCCGGGCGCCAACGGCGACGATGTGATCATCCGCTCGGGCAAGAAGGCCAAGAAAGCCTAACCAACGGAGACTGACCCAAAATGAAACTCACCGTTTTCACATCCGATGCCTCGAAGAGCTCCGAGCAGGAGTTCGCCCTGCCGACTTTTGAAGGCAACAAGGGCCTCCAGGCCGTCAAGGAAGTCGTCGTCGCTCACCGGGCCAACGCCCGCCAGGGCACGCGTTCCACCAAGACCCGCGGCGAAGTGCGCGGCGGCGGCAAGAAGCCCTGGAACCAGAAGGGTACCGGCCGCGCCCGCGCCGGCTCCTCCCGTTCCCCGCTTTGGTCCGGCGGCGGCGTCGTCTTCGGCCCTAAGCCCCGTGACTTCTCGAAGAAGATCAATGGCAAGGTCAAGGCCCTCGCCTTCAACCGCGCTCTCTTTGATCGCGTCACCGCCGGGGATGTCGCCGTGATCGAGGCGTTTGCCGCCAAGGAAAACAAGACCAAGGCCATCAACGCCGTCATCGGTCGCATCGCCCCCAAGGGCAAGGTGCTGATCGTCGATGCCCCCTTCACCACCGAGGCCTCGCGCGCTGCGCGCAATCTGGCCCGCGTCACCCTGCAGGAAGCCTCCAAGCTCAACACCCTCGATCTCGTGCAATACGCCAAGATCGTCGTGTCCAGCAAGGCCCTCGAGACGATCATCGCCCGCACCAATGGAGGTCAGTCATGATTAGCGCCGACAAAATTCTCAAAACCATCCGCCTGACGGAGAAGTCCAACAAGCTCTCGTCGAACTTCGGCCAGTACACCTTCGAGGTGTTCCCGTCCGCCACGAAGTACACCGTGCGTGAAGCTGTTGAGCAAACCTTCAAGGTTACCGTCACGCGCGTGAACATCCAGAACCGCAAGGGCAAGCCCAAGCGGTCCCGCGCCGGCCGCCCGATCACCACGTCCGACAGCAAGCGTGCGATCGTCACCCTGAAACAGGGCGACAAGATCGAGCTCACCTCCTGAGCCCAACGGAGATAACCCACCATGGCCCTCAAATCCTTCCGTTCCCACACCCCTTCGCTTCGATTCACCACCCTGAATCGCCCCGAAGGCCTGTCCAAAAACCGCCCGGAGCGCTCCCTCGTCGAAAGCAAGAGCAAGACCGGTGGCCGCAACACCTACGGTCGCATCACGTCCCGTCGTCGGGGCGGCGGCCACAAGAAGCTCTATCGCATCATCGACTTCAAGCGCGCCAAGCTCGACATCCCGGCCCGCGTCCAGGCGATTGAATACGATCCCAACCGCACCGCCTTGCTCGCGCTGCTGGCTTACGCCGACGGCACCAAGAGCTACGTGCTCGCCCCGGCGGGCCTCAAGGCCGGCGACACCGTGTACAACGCGATGAAGACGGACACGAACGATTTCCGTCCGGGCAATTCCTTCCCCCTGGCGGTCATCCCGCCCGCCACCAAGCTTCACGCCGTGGAGCTGCTGCCGGGCCGCGGCGCCCAGCTCGCGCGTTCCGCCGGCACGTCCGTGGAACTCGTCGCCATCGAGGATGGTTACGCCCAGATTCGCATGTCGTCCGGCGAGACCCGTCTGGTCAACGCCAAGTGCCGCGCCACCATCGGCGAGGTTTCCAATGCGGATCACGGCAAGCGCTCGCTCGGCAAGGCCGGCCGCAATCGCTGGCTCGGCAAACGCCCGCGGGTCCGCGGCGTCGCCATGAACCCGGTCGATCACCCCAACGGTGGCGGTCAGGGCAAGTCCAAGGGTGGTGGCGGCCGCCAGCACCTCGTGTCCCCCTGGGGCCAGCTCGCCAAGGGTTTCCCGACGCGCCGCCGCTCCAAGCCCTCCAATTCCCTCATTCTCGTTCGCCACAACGGCCGCCCGCCGCGCGGCAAGAAGTAATCTCAACGACTCCGCACCATGGCACGTTCCATCAAGAAAGGTTTCTTCGTCGACTACCACCTCCTGGAAAAAATCCAGAAGGCGGCCAAGTCCGGCGGCGCGCGCAAGCCCATCCAGACCTGGAGCCGGCGCTCGACCATCACGCCCGAGTTTGTGGGCCACACCATCAGCGTTCACAACGGCAAGGCGCACATCGCGGTCTACGTCACGGAGAACATGGTCGGGCACAAGCTCGGCGAGTTCGCCCCGACCCGCGTCTTCAAGTCGCACGGCGGCATGACCCGCAAGGAAATCTGAGGCTCCTGCCCAACCGGAATACAACAATGGAAATCCAAGCACTCACCCGCAATGCGCGCATGTCGCCGCGCAAGGTTCGCGAGATCGCGAATCAGATCCAGGGCCGTCCCGCCCAGGAGGCCATCGACTATCTCACGCTCATCCCGCGCAAGTCGGCGCGCCTGCTGGCCAAGACGCTCAAGAGCGCCGTGGCCAACGCGGAAAACAACAACAGCCTGGCGGTCAACACGCTCACCGTGCACCGCGCCCTCGTCGAGCCCGGCCCCGTGCTGAAGCGCTTCAAGGCCGGCGCCAAGGGCTCCGCCAAACCGCGCGTCAAGCGCATGTCGCACCTCCGCATCGTCCTCACCGACGGCAAATCCAACTAACCACTTCCATGGGACAAAAGACCAACCCCACAGGCTTCCGCCTCGCCGTTCGCCGCAACTGGCAGTCGCGCTGGTTCGCGCGCAAGAAGGATTTCGCCAAGCTCCTCCATGAGGACCAGATCATCCGCACCACGCTGATGGAGAAACTCAAGCAGGCCTCGGTTCCGCGCATCTTCATCGAGCGCGCCGGCAACCGTGTTCGCGTGAAGATCTTCACCGCCCGCCCCGGCATCGTTATCGGCAAGAAGGGGCAGGAAGTGGAGAACATGAAGGTCGCCCTCGGCAAGCTCACCGGCAAGGAGGTCCTCCTCGACATCCAGGAAGTGAAGAAGCCCGAGGTCGAGGCCCAGCTCGTCGCCGAGAGCGTCGCGCTCCAGCTCGAGCGTCGCATCGCCTTCCGCCGCGCCATCAAGAAGTCCATCCAGACCGCGATGTCGCTCGGCATCGACGGCATCAAGATCCAGTGCTCCGGCCGCCTCGGTGGCACCGACATCGCCCGCCGCGAATGGCAGCGCCAGGGCCGCATCCCGCTGCACACCCTGCGCGAAAACATCGATTACGGCTTCGCCGAGGCCCAGACCCTCTGGGGCAAGATCGGCGTCAAGTGCTGGATCTGCAAGAAAGACGAATCCAACTAACTCAGACCCTATTCCGCCTGACGCTTAAACCGCAGGCCCTCCTCCCATGGCTCTAGCTCCCGCCCGCACCAAATACCGCAAGACGATGAAAGGCTCCCGCGCTGGCAATGCCAAGCGCGGCAACACGCTCGCCTTCGGTGAATTCGGCCTCCAGTCGCTTTCCCGCGGTCCCATGACCGGCCAGCAGATCGAAGCCGCCCGCGTCACCATCGCCCGCCACCTGAAGCGCAAGGGCAAGCTCTGGATCCGCGTTTTCCCCCACAAGCCCGTGACCAAGAAGCCCGCCGAGGTGCGCATGGGCCAGGGCAAGGGCCCGGTCGAATTCTACGTCGCCGTCATCAAACCCGGCGCCGTGCTCTTCGAACTCGCCGGCGTTCCGCAGACAATCGCCAAGGAGGCCTTCCGCCTCGCCGACGCCAAGCTGCCCTTCCGCTGCCGTTTCATCGTGCGCGAAGGTTCCGCGGCCTAAACCAGGAGACAGACAAAAATGACTTCCAAAGAAATCCGCGAACTCGCTCCCGCCGAGATCACCACCAAGCTCCGCGAGACCCGCGAGCAGCTCCTCCAGCTCCGCCTGCGCAAGAACTCGGGCCAGGTTGAAAAGCCGCACCTCCTGCGCGAATACCGCAGGGACATCGCGCGCCTGGAGACCATCCTCAAGCAGAAGAAAAACACGAAGGCCGCCTGAGGCGTCCGGCGCTAACCGCTCACATCCATGTCCACTCACGTCCGCCACAACGCCCGCAAGACCGTCATCGGCTTCGTCAGCTCCAAGATGGGCGACAAGTCCGTCAAGGTCACCGTCCCCTACAAGACGCCGCACCCGCTTTACCACAAGGTCATCAACCGCAAGACCGTCCTCCACGTCCACGACGAGAAGAACGAGACCAAGGTCGGTGACAAGATCGAGGTCATGGAGACCCGCCCGATCAGCCGCCTCAAGCGCTGGCGCGTGATCCGTGTCGTTGAGGCCGCCGTCGGCGCCGCCACCGCGATTTCCGAAAAGGATGTCGCCGAGGCCGTCCCGACCAAGACCACCAAGGCCAACGCCGCCGCCACCCAGGCCTAACCCTTCGCCGGAGACACCACCATGATCCAGATGCGTTCCATCCTCGACATTGCCGACAACACCGGCGCGCGCCGCGCGTCCATGATTGGCAAGGTCGGGCATCCCTCCCGCTATGCCCACGTCGGTGACATCGTCACCATCAACATCAAGGAGAGCAGCACTGACGCCACCGTGAAGAAGGGTGAGGTCCACAAGGCCGTCATCGTTCGCACCAAGGCCCCGCTGCGTCGCGCCGACGGCAGCTACCTCCGCTTCGATTCCAACGCCGTCGTCATCATTGGCGAGGATGGCAACCCGAAGGGCACACGCATCTTCGGCCCCGTCGCCCGCGAGCTCCGCGCCAAGAACTATACCAAGATCATCTCGCTCGCCCCGGAGGTCCTCTAACATGGCCCAGAAATTCCACATCAAACGCAACGACCAGGTCGTCGTCATCGCCGGCTCCCACAAGGGCAAGCAGGGCAAGGTTCTTGAGGTCAAAGCCAACAAGAACCGCGCCATCGTCGAGGGCGTGGCCATGATCAAGCGCCACCTCAAGAAGTCCCAGGAAAACCCGCAGGGCAAGATCGCCGAGCGCGAGGGCACGGTCCACGTGTCCAACCTCATGCTCCTCTCCCGCTACGAGAAAACCAAGCGCGCCAAGCTCGCGCCGGCTCCCGCCAAGGCCTGAGCCACTCCCTATTCAACCATAAAGCATCCGGGTCGGAAATCCGGTTAGCACCATGAGCAAACAACTCACTCCCCTTCAGAAATTCTACAACGAGACCGTCGCCCCGGCCTTGATCGCCTCGCGTGGCTACAAGAACAAGCATCAGGTCCCGAAGCTGACCAAGATCGTTCTCAACACCGGCATCGGCTCGGAGGCCGACAAGAACCAGATCGCCGACACCGCCCGTGACATGGGGCTCATTGCCGGCCAGAAGCCCGTGCTGAACCGCACCAAGCGCGCCATCGCCAACTTCAAGTTGAAGCCCAACCAGGTCACCGGCTGCCACGTCACCCTGCGTGGCGAGTCCATGTGGCATTTCCTCATGCGCCTGCTCGCCGTGGCCCTGCCGACCATCCGCGACTTTCGCGGCGTGCCCAACAAGCTCGACGGTCAGGGCAACTACACGATCGGCATCACCGATTTCACCATCTTCCCCGAGATCATCGTCGAGAACAACAAGCGCTCGATGGGCCTCGACATCACCTTCGTGACCTCCGCCGAGACCGACGACGAGGCCCGCGAATTGCTCAAGCTCCTCGGCATGCCCTTCCGCCGCACGGATCCCGTCGCCACCAAGTCTTCCGCCGCCTAACTCCTTCCGACCATGCCGAAAACTTCCGCCATCGAACGCAACAAGAAGCGCATCCGTCTCACGGAGAAGCACGCCGCGAAGCGCGCCGAGCTCAAGGCCATCCTCGCCAACCCGGCGACCACCGACGAGGAATTCTTCGCCGCCCAGAAGAAGCTCGCGAAGCTGCCCCGCAACTCCTCCAAGGTCCGCATCCGCAACCGCTGCTCGCTGAGCGGCCGCCCCCGCGGCTTCCATCGCCGCTTCGGCGTTTCCCGCATCACGCTTCGCGAGCTCGCGCTCGCCGGCAAGATCCCGGGCGTTACGAAGTCCTCTTGGTAAACCAATTTCCCGCCGGAAGTCGGATATGATCCGACGGGCAACCCACCAAACAACATCCAGCCATGACAGACCCGATCAGTGATTTCCTGACCCACCTCCGCAATGCGTCGAAGGCCGGTCTCGCCCAGTGCGTCTCACCGCACTCGAAGCTCAAGGAGAGCCTCGCCAACATCCTCAAGAACGAGGGCTTCGTCCGTGACGTCGCCACCGGCACCGACGAGCGCGGCCACAAGACCGTGATCGTGACCATGAAGTACGTGGACAGCGCGCCGGTCCTCACCGGCCTGAAGCGCACCTCCACGCCCGGCCGCCGCCTCTATTCCGGCTATTCCGAGATCCCGCGCGTCCTCAACGGCCTCGGCATCTCCATCATTTCCACTTCCAAGGGTCTCATGAAGGACCAGGACGCCCGTCGCCAGAAGCTCGGCGGTGAACTCGTCTGCACCGTCTGGTAACCAAGGACACCACCACCATGAGCAGAATCGGCAAACAACCCGTTCAGATTCCCGACAAGGTCAAGGTCGACATCAAGGGCACCACCGTGTCCGTCGAAGGCCCCAAGGGTAAAGTTTCCAAGACCTTCGCGCCGGTCGTTAAGATCGAGCAGAAGGACAAGTCCCTCGTTGTCTCCAAGACCGAGGAATCCCGCTTCGCCCGCGCGATGTTCGGCACGGTTCGTTCCGTGATCGCCGGCATGATCAAGGGCGTCAGCGTCGGCTACGCGAAGGAGCTCGAGATCCAGGGCGTCGGCTTCAAGGCCGCGCTCAAGGGTGACAAGCTCGACCTCGCGCTCGGCTACTCGCATCCCATCCTTCACACCATCCCCGCGGGCATCAAGGTCACGGTCACCGACCAGACCAAGCTCAAGATCGAGGGTGTCGACAAGCAGCTCGTTGGCCAGGTGACCTCCGAGATCCGCGCCTACTACCCGCCGGAGCCTTACAAGGGCAAGGGCGTCCGCCTCGTGGGTGAATACGCCGAGCGTGTCCGCCGCAAGGAAGGCAAGACCGTCGCCTAACCGAGATCATAACCATGAAAACTGTTTACAAGGCCCAGCTCCTCCAGAAGCGCAAATGGCGCATCCGCAAGAAGGTGACCGGTACCGCCGCTCGCCCGCGCCTCAGCGTCAAGTTCTCCGGCAAGCACATCTACGCGCAGGCCGTCAACGACGACGCGGGCGCGACCCTCGTGTTCCTTTCGACCCTCGATGCCGAGGTGAAGAAGGGCGGCGCGAAGGGCAACGTCTCCGGCGCCAAGACGCTCGGCGCCGCCTTTGCCGCGAAGGCCAAGGCCGCCGGCATCTCGTCGGTTGTGTTCGATCGCAACGGCCGTCTTTTCCACGGCCGCGTCAAAACCTTTGCCGACGCCGCGCGCGAAGGCGGTCTCCAATTCTAATCACTTCCCATGGCCAACAATAATCGGTCTTTTTCCAACGGTCCCGGCGCTGATTCCGCCGAGCCCGGTATGTTCGAGAAGGTTGTCTTCATCAACCGCTGCGCCAAGGTCGTGAAGGGCGGCCGTCGCTTCAGCTTCTCCGCCCTGTCCGTCGTCGGCGACGGCAAGGGCAGCGTGGGCATCGGCTACGGCAAGGCCAACGAGGTCCCCGACGCCATCAAGAAGTCCACCGAGTCCGCCAAGAAGCGCATGGTCTCGGTGAAGCTCAAGGGCGGCACCATCCCGCACGAGGTCCTCGGTGAATTCGACGGCGGCAAGGTGTTCCTTCGCCCCGCCTCCAATGGTACCGGCCTCATCGCCGGCGGCGGCGTCCGCGCCGTCCTCGAAGCCGCAGGCGTGCACAACGTTCTCACGAAGTCGATGGGTTCCAAGAACCACATCGCCGTCGTTCATGCGACCCTCAACGGCCTGCGCAAGCTGCGCCTCGAGGAAGACTTCAAGGCGCTCCGCGCCTGATCGCCCCCCTTACCCAATAATCCGAGTCGTTCCGCCCTTCGGCGGGGCGGCGCCAACATCAGGAATCCAGAAAATGCGTCTCCATAATCTCGTTAACGTCAAGGGTGCGGTGCACCGCAAGAAGCGCGTCGGCTGCGGCGAAGGCAGCGGCCACGGCAAGACCTCCGGCAAGGGTGGCAAGGGCCAGACGGCCCGCTCCGGCGGCTCCATCCGCCCCGGCTTCGAAGGCGGCCAGATGCCCCTCTACCGCAAGCTTCCGCACCGCGGGTTCAACAACTACGAATACCGCACGAGCTATGCCGTGGTGAACGTGGGTGATCTCGCCCGCCTCGACGACAAGGTCACCGAGGTGAACGCCGAGGTGCTCGCGACGGCCGGTCTCGTCCGCCCGGGCGTCAAGCTACTCAAGGTCCTCGGCGACGGCGAAATCAGCCGCGCGCTCAAGGTCACGGCCCAGAAGTTCACCGGTTCCGCCAAGGCCAAGCTCGAGAAGGCCGGTGGTGCCGCGATCGTCGCCTGAGTCGCGAGCAGAGCAGGGCAGGGGCCTCCGGGCCCGGCACACGCAACCCCACCAGTCCAACACCTAAATGTTTTCCGCCTTCACGAACTCCTTGAAGATCCCCGAGCTCCGCTCGCGAATCCTCTACACCTTGGGTTTGCTTTTCGTGGCTCGCGTCGGGGCGCATATCCCGCTCCCCGGCATCGACCCGAAGCCGCTGCAGGATTTTTTCGCCGACCAGACCGCGGGCGGGGCGGGAGCGCTGGCGGGCCTGTATAACATGTTCACGGGCGGCGCCCTCATGAAGGGCGCCGTGTGCGCGCTGGGCATCATGCCCTACATCAGTGCGTCCATCATCTTCCAGTTGATGACCGCCGTGGTGCCGGCGCTGAGCCGTCTCCAGCAGGAAGGTGACGTCGGTCGCCAGAAGCTCACCCAATACACGCGCTACGCGACCGTCCTGATCTGCCTTATCCAGGGCGTCCTGCTCATCCTTGCGCTGGAAAACCCGGCGCGCCTGTTCGCGGGCTACGACATCAACAATTACGGCCACATCGTGGTCGTCAGCAAGACGTGGTTCATGATCCAGTCCACGATCATCATGACCGCGGGTACCATGCTTCTCATGTGGCTGGGCGAACAGATCACGCAGCGCGGCATTGGCAACGGCGTCTCGCTCCTTATCACGATCGGCATTCTGCAGGATATCCCGAATGCCGCCGTCGCCACCTATCAGCTCTTCTTCGCGCCGGTCGGTGTCGCGAAGCTCGGCGCCATCGAGGGTGTCATGATGCTCGCTCTCTTCATCGTCGTCACGATGGGCATCATCGCCGTCACGCAGGGCCAGCGCAAAATCCCGGTTCAATACGCCAAGCGCGTTGTCGGCCAGAAGGTGTATGGCGGACAGAGCTCGTTCCTCCCGCTCAAGGTCAACTACTCGGGCGTCATGCCCGTCATCTTCGCGAGCGCCATTCTCCTCTTCCCGCAGCAGATCATGTCCCAGGCGGGCGCGGCGTTTAACATCAAGTTCCTCGTCGAATTCTCCAACAAGCTGATTCAGGGCAATGCGATCTACTACATCGGCATGTCGCTGCTCATCCTTTTCTTCAGCTATTTCTGGGTGTCAGTCATGTTCAAGCCGATCCAGATCGCCGATGACCTGAAGAAGTACGGCGGCTACATCCCGGGTGTCCGCCCGGGCGAGCCGACCGCCAACTTCCTCGATTTCATCATGACGCGCCTGACCCTGGCCGGCGCCATCTTCCTGACGATCATCGCGATCATCCCGGACGTCCTGTTGTTCAACCTGCAAGTCCCGCCCCGCATCGCGTATTTCTTCGGCGGCACTGGCATGCTGATCACCGTCGGCGTCATTCTCGACACCATGCGTCAGATCGAGACCTTCCTCCTGCAGCGCCATTACGACGGTTTCCTGAAAAAGGGTCGCATCCGCGGCCGCAGCGCCTCCGCCAGCGTTCAGCTGGGCGAAGCCGCGAGCGACAAGGCGGTAATGCAAATTACTGTTTTCATGGTGGTTATGCTGGTGATTGGCCTGACCGCGTGGGCCATCCGTGAGTGGGCTCTTTAATACTTTACTTCGGTGAGAGGGGCTGAACACTCCAGCGCCTTTTCCGCTCTCGCCCCCGCGAAAGCGAAGTTCCTTCTCCTTGGTCCGATCGGCTCGCTTCCCGCGGGTCTGGCCGCCCAAGTCCGTTCTTTGAATCTTGAGCACGTCTCTCCTGCGTTACTTGTGCAACAGGAGATTTCGCGACGCACGCCTCTCGGCCAGCAGGCCGGACAGGCGCTCACGCGCGGCTCCGCCGTGCCTGACCGGATCCATCTCGCGCTTCTGCGCAAGTGGTTCTGGGCGCGCAAACCCGATGCGGGATTCCTCCTCGAAGGTTTCCCGGCTACGCTGCTCCAAGCGTTGGTGTTCGATGAATGGCTCGAGGCCCGCGATGAGATTCTCACCGCCTGCCTCGCCGCTCCCTCCGCCCCGGCGGACATCGTCACCCACTATCGCACCCAGGGTCTCACCTGTGAGACCTTCAACGCCGCCGCCTGATGATCCCGATCAAAAACTCGGACGCCATCAAGCGGATGCGTGAATCCTGTTCCATTGCCGCCACCGTCCTGGCGCGCTTGAAGGAACAGGTCCGCCCCGGTGTCACGACCTACGACTTGGATCAAATCGGCCGCGAACTCATTGCCTCGTTTGGCGCCCGCAGCGCCTGCCATGGCTACCAGTTGCAATCCCGCCGCTATCCCGCCTTCACCTGCCTCTCGGTCAATGAAGAGGTGGTCCACGGCATCGGCTCCCTGAAGCGCATCCTGCGCGACGGCGACATCATCGCCCTCGACGTCGTCGTTGAATACAACGGCTACATCGGCGACAATGCCACCACCGTTCCCGTCGGCGCCATCGAACCGCGCACCGCCGCGCTGCTGAAAGCCACCGAGGAGGCCCTCGCCGTTGGCATCAAGCAGGCCCAGATCGGCAACCGCATCGGCGACATCTCGCACGCCATCCAGACCTTTGTCGAAGCGCGCGGTTTCAGCGTCGTCCGCGAAATGGTTGGCCATGGCGTCGGCCGCGAAATGCATGAGGAACCGCAGATCCCGAACTTCGGCCGCAAAAACTCCGGCGAGAAGATCAAGGCGGGCATGACCCTGGCGATTGAACCCATGGTCAACCTCGGCAGCTATCGGGTCCGCACCCTGGCCGACGGCTGGACGGTCGTCACCACCGACGGTTCGCCCTCCGCCCACTTCGAACACACCGTGCTCACGACTGATACCGGCCCGGAGATCCTCACGATCCCGCGCGCCTCCTGAAATTTTCCGTCTCTCCACTCTCAACAACGAACACTTAACTCCTAATCCTATGCCTCGTCTCCTCGGCGTCGAACTCCCCGCCAAAAAGAAAATCGGATACTCCCTCCGGTACATCTACGGCATTGGCCCTGCCCGGGCCGATCTCATCATCGAGACCGCCGGTCTTGATGCCAACATGCGCGCCTCCGATTTGACCGAGGAGCAGCTCAACAAGATTCTCCACATCATCACCGACAACAAGTGGGTGGTGGAGGGCGATCTCCGCCGCGATATCGCCAGCAACCTGAAGCGCCTCCAGGCGATCAATTGCTATCGCGGCATCCGTCACCGCCGCAGCCTGCCCGTCCGCGGCCAGCGCACCAGCACCAACGCCCGCACCCGCAAGGGCCCGCGCAAGACCGTCGGCGTCACGAAGGCCAAGGAAGCTTAAACCTAAATCCACACTTACATGTCCGAAGAGAAATCCGCTCCCAAGAAGGAAAAGCCGAAGAAGGCCGCCCCCGCCGCTGAAGGCTCCGCCGCCCCGGCTGCTGAAGCCAAGCCCGCCAAGGCTCCGAAGGCCGCCAAGCCCGCCGAAGGCGAGGCCGCCGCGCCCGTCGCCGAGAAGCCCGTTGAACTCGTGGGCGGCGTGCCGAAGGCCGCCACCGCCGAGGACCTGCTCAAGGAAGAACTCGCCACCGTCAAGGTCCGCAAGGCCAAGGGTTCCAAGAACATCACCTCCGGCATCGCGAACATCGCCGCGACCTTCAACAACACGATCGTCTCGATCACCGACGCCAAGGGCAACGTGATCTCCTGGTCGTCCGCCGGTAAGTGCAACTTCCGCGGTTCGCGCAAGTCCACCGCCTACGCCGCCCAGGTCGTCGCGCAGGACGCCGCCCGCAACGCCATGGCCCACGGCCTCAAGGAAGTCCAAATCCGCGTGAGCGGTCCCGGCCTCGGCCGTGACTCCGCCATCCGCGGTCTCCAGGCCATCGGTCTCGAGATCTCCTCCATCATCGATGTCACCCCGGTGCCGCACAACGGCTGCCGCCCGCGCAAGAAGCGCCGCGTCTGAGCCATCCTCAGATCACCCATCCCACCTTTAAAATCTAGGATCCCACCATGGCTCGTTATACTGGACCCTCCACCCGCATCAGCCGCCGCTTCGGCCAATACATCGTTGGCTCGGCCAAGGTGCTTGAGCGCCGCAACTTTCCGCCCGGCCAGCATGGCCCGAAGTCCCGCCGCAAGCTTTCCGAATACGCCGTCGGCCTCAACGAAAAGCAGAAGCTCCGCTACATCTACGGCCTCCTCGAGCGCCAGTTCCGCCGCGTCTTCGCCATCGCCAAGCGCGAGCGCGGCGTCACCGGCGAACGCTTCCTGCAGCTGCTCGAAACCCGCCTCGACAGCGTCGTCTACCTCCTCGGCTTTGCCAAGAGCCGCGCCGCCGCCCGCCAGCTGGTCAACCACGGCCACGTCCGCGTCAACGGCCGCAAGGTCGACATCTCCAGCTACAACGTCGTGCAGGGCGACGAGGTTGAGATCCGCGGTTCCAACTCGTCCCGCCAGCTCGCCACCCGCGCCATCGAAGAGAATCGCGCCCGCGTGGTTCCCGGCTGGCTCGTCCGCAACGATGAGGCCCTCAAGGGCACCGTCACCCGCCTGCCCACCCGCGACGAGATGGAGCCCTCCATCAACGAGCAGCTCATCGTCGAATACTACTCCCGCTTCTAAACTGTTTGTGCCGGTCGCTTAACCTCCACTTCTCCAACTCAACTCGTCCCATCCCATGCCCAAGCGTCTCGGAAAATTCGAAATTCCCTCCAAGCTTACCAAGATCGAGGAGGGCTCCACGTCCACCTACGCCAAGTTCATCGCCGAGCCCTTCGAGGCCGGTTACGGACACACGATCGGCAACTCCCTCCGCCGCATCCTCCTGAGCTCCATCGAGGGCAGCGCCATCAGCTCCATCAAGATCGAGGGCGTGAACCACGAGTTCCAGTCGGTCGACGGCGTGGTCGAGGATGTCACCGACATCGTCCTCAACCTGAAGAAGGTTCTCATCGTCTCCGAGAAGCGCGAGCCCGTCCGCCTGCACCTCAAGGTGAACAAGGAGGGCCCGGTCACGGCCGCGGACATCCAGGCCGACGCCAATATCAAGATCGTCAACCCCGACCAGGTCATCTGCACCCTCGACCGCAAGCAGGCCTTCGAGGCTGACATCGAGATCAAGACCGGCCGCGGCTACTGCCCCGGCGAAAACAACAAGAAGGAAGAGCAGGCCATCGGCGTCATCCCGATCGACTCGCTCTTCTCCCCGGTCCGCCTCGTCCGCTACGCCGTCGAGAACACCCGCGTCGGCCAGATCACCGATTACGACAAGCTCGTCCTCGAGGTCTGGACCGACGGTCGCATCACCCCGGACGACGCCCTCAAGCAGGCCGCCTCGATCCTCAAGCATCACCTCGACGTGTTCGACCGCGTCTCGCAGGAAGCTTACGAATTCGAGAGCGTCGCCGCGGAGGTCTCCGAGGAGCAGAACAAGCTCCGCAAGCTCCTCAACATGTCGGTCAACGAGATCGAACTCTCCGTCCGCGCGGCGAACTGCTTGAACAACGCGAACATCACCACGGTCGGCGAGCTCGCCATGAAGACCGAGCAGGAGATGCTCAAGTACCGCAACTTCGGCAAGAAGTCCCTCAACGAGATCAAGGAAAAGCTCGAGGCCCTCGGCCTGTCCCTCGGCATGAAGTTCGACGAGCGCCTCCTCGACACCAAGAAGGAAGCCTAACCCTGAGTAGCGAGCATCGAGTAGCGGGTAGTGAGCATCAGGCTCCGCCCGCTGTTCTTCTGCTCGCTACCCACTACCCGCTACTCACTACCATCTTCGCTCCTCGCGCCGTCCGCTGCCGCCCCAACGCTGCGACCGGATTGCCGATCGGGGACCGATAACCAAAAACCACCATGCGTCACAACAAACACCACGCCTCCCTCGGCGTCACCCGCGAGCACCGCAAGGCGATGCTCTCCAACATGGGCGCCAGCCTCATCAAGCACGGTCGCATCGAGACCACGCTGACCAAGGCCAAGGCCCTCCGTCCCTTCATCGAGAAGGTCATCACCAAGGCCAAGAAGGCCGCGGTCGCCAAGGAGAAGGCCGATGCCATCCACCTGCGCCGCATCGCCCTCACGGACATCCGTGACGAAGGCGCGATCACCCTTCTCTTCAACGACAAGGTGAAACAGTTCGAGAAGCGCAACGGCGGCTACACCCGCATCTACAAGCTCGGACCGCAGCGCATCGGCGACGCCGCCGAGATGGCTCTGATCGAGTTCGTGGGCGCCGAGGACACGGGTTATTCCAAGTCCCGCGGCAAGAAGAAGGGCGCCAAGAAGGCCAAGCCCGCCGCCACCGAATCCGCTCCCGCGGCCGAGGAAGCTTCCAAGGCCTGAGGCAGGCGAGTTCCACCGGACCTAGCCGCAGCACTCTCAACGCGCCGCCCTTTCGAGGACGGCGCGTTTTTCTTGCCGGGCTGGCCGGCACGTCCGCGGCTACAGGATCGGGCCAATTCGGCCTTGGCCCGGTCTTGTCTTTGAACGAGGGTGGAACTCCCCTCTGTCCATGAAGGCCTTGCTGCTCACCGCTCCATCCCAGCTGGCTTTCGTTGATTTCCCGGAGCCGCAGCCGGCGGCCGATGAAGTGCTGGTCCGGGTTCGCGCGTGCGGAATCTGCGGCAGCGATATCCATGGTTGGGACGGCTCCACTGGTCGTCGTCGCCCGCCGCTCATCATGGGCCATGAGGCTGCCGGCGAGATCGCCGCCCTCGGCGACCAGGTTGCCGACTGGCGGGTGGGGGAGCGCGTCACTTTTGATTCCACGATTTCCTGCGGCTCGTGCGGCCCGTGCCAGCGCGGTCAGGTCAATCTCTGCGAAAACCGCCGCGTGCTCGGCGTGTCGCCGGCCGAGTATCGCCAGCACGGGGCGTTTGCCGAGTACGTCACGCTGCCGGCGCGGATCCTCTATCGCTTGCCGGACGCGTTGACCTTTGCCCAAGCCGCCATGGTCGAACCCGTGTCGATCGCGATTCACGCCATCCAACGCGTGAAGATTGCTCCGACCGACATCGCGGTCGTCGTGGGCAGCGGTATGATCGGCTTGTTCGTCATCCAAGCCCTCCGCTGGGCCGGTGTGCGTCGCATCATTGCGGTCGACCTCGAGACGAAGCGCCTGGCGCTAGCCCGCGAACTCGGCGCCACGGACACACTTCAATCCGGCGTGGTCGACGTCCTCGCTGAGGTCGCCCGACTTACCGGTGGGCAGGGCGCCGACCTGGCCTTCGAGGTCGTGGGAATCTCGAACACCCTGAATCTGGCCCTGGCTTGCCTGCGCCGGGGTGGCTCGGCCGTGTTGGTGGGCAATCTGGCGCCCAAGACGGATTTCCCGCTGCAGGCGGTTGTCACCAAGGAACTGACGCTTTACGGTACCTGCTCGTCAGCCGGCGAATATCCGCTTTGCCTCGACCTCATTTCCCGGGGCATCATTCGCGTTGAACCCATGATAAGCCAGGTTGCCCCGCTCGCCGACGGCGCGGATTGGTTCAAACGCCTCAGCGGCCGCGACGGCGCGCAGTACATGAAGGTCATTCTCCAACCATGAGTGGACCGGCTGCCTTCGATCTGACGGGCAAGACCGCACTCGTCACCGGCGCCAGCCGCGGCCTCGGTCGCTTCTTTGCCATCGCGCTCGCCCGTGCCGGCGCAGACCTGGCCGTCACCAGCCGGTCGCTTGCTTCACTCGAGGAAACCCGGCTTGCCATCGAGGCTCTGGGCCGGCGGTGCGTCCCGGTCGCGCTCGATGTGCGCAACCAGGGTAGTATCAACGCCGCCATTGAGACGGCGCACGCCGCTTTCGCGCGCATCGACATCCTCGTGAACAACGCCGGTTGCAACATCCGCAAGCCCGCGCTCCATGTCACGTGGGACGACTGGAACACCATACTCGACACTAACCTGCGTGGCCCGTTCTTCGTGGCCCAAGCGGTCGCGCGCCACATGACCGCCCGGGGGGACGGGCGTATCATCAATATCGGGTCGGTCACCAGCGTGGCGGGTTACGCCGGGCTCGGCCCGTATGGCGCCAGCCGCGGAGGCATCAAACAACTCACCATGAGCCTCGCCGCGGACTGGGGCCCCCATGGCGTGCGCGTCAACTGTCTCGCCCCGGGCTGGTTCAAGACGTCCCAGAATGCGGTCATGTACGAGGACGCCGAGTGGGTTCGCTACCTCAGCGACAAGATCCCGCTTCGCCGGCCCGGCTCGGTGGAGCAGGATCTCGGGGGCGCCCTGGTTTTTCTCGCCAGCGACGCCAGCTGTTACGTCACTGGTCAAATCCTGCTCGTGGACGGCGGCATCTCGGTCAATGACACCCGGGCCTTGCCGGCGCGGAAATAGCGCGCAAGGACCATTCCAAACCATGGCGCCCAGCTTCATCTTCGATGTCCTCCTCTACGGCCTGACTGTGCTGGGATTGTTCGGATTCCTGTGGGTTTACTATGACCGCCGTGATCGCGCCTTTTACGATCGGGAGCGTCGCAAGATCACGTTTCATTGCATTCGCTGTGACCATATTTACGTCGAGAAAGACGGCATCGAGACCGCGCCGTGCCCCAAGTGTGGCCACGTCAATACGCGCCTGAAGTTTTAGCTCCTCATGGCAGGGCGGGTCGCTGAACCCACCTTGGTTCGGTGGCGGTTGGGCAGGCGTGGCGGGCTGCTTGGCCGTCCCAGCCAATCCTCCGCCGGCTCCCAGCCCGACAACCTGAAGATCACGGCGGTTAAACTGAATTGGGGTTGATTCGTCCACGCCGCGCACCCCATAACTTCGCATGGCACAGACAATCGCCGTTCTCGATTTCGGTTCCCAACTGACGCAGGTCATCGCGCGCCGCATCCGCGAGTGCCAGGTCTATTCAAAGATCTATCACTACAGCACACCGGCCGCCAAGCTCCGCGAGGATGGCGTGGTCGGCATCATCCTCTCGGGTGGCCCCCAGAGTGTCTACGCCAAGACCGCCCCTCATCCCGATCCGGAGATTTTCCAACTCGGCGTTCCTGTGCTCGGCATCTGTTACGGCGTGCAACTCATGGGCTACTTCCTCGGCGGCACGGTCGCGCTGAGCAAGGCACGCGAGTACGGCCACGGCCACCTGACGATCAAGAGGCCCGGCAAGCTGTTCGCCGGCCTGCCCCGCAAGCTGCGCATCTGGAATTCCCACGGCGACAAGCTCACGAAGCTTCCCCCGGGTTTCGTGGCCACCGCGATCTCCGATAATTCTCCCTTCTCCGGCATCGAGGACCCGAAGCGCCGCTTCTACGGCATCCAGTTTCACCCCGAGGTTTTTCACACCGAGCGCGGCGTCGACATGATCCGCAACTTCCTCGTGAAGGTGTGCGGGGCGAAACAGGACTGGACCACCAGGGATTTCATCGCCCATGCCGTCGCCGACATCCGCGACAAGGTCGGCAAGAACCGCGTGCTGCTCGGTCTCTCCGGCGGCGTGGATTCCTCCGTGGCCGCGGCGCTTCTGCACAAGGCCATCGGCAAGCAACTCACCTGCGTGTTCGTGGACAACGGCCTGCTCCGCAAGGGCGAGCGCGACTATGTCGAGGCGCTCTACCGGCGGAACTTCAAGATCGACCTCCGCGTGGTGGACGCCTCGAAGCTTTTCCTGAAACGCCTGAAGGGAGTCACCGAGCCCGAGACCAAGCGCAAGATCATCGGTCGCACCTTCGTCGAGGTCTTCGAGAAATCCCTCCGCTCGATCGGCGGCGCGCAGTTCCTGGGACAGGGGACGCTTTATCCTGACGTCATCGAATCCGTCTCGATCCAGGGCAATCCCGCCTCGCTCATCAAGACCCACCACAACGTCGGCGGCCTGCCCGAACGGATGAAGCTCAAGCTCATCGAGCCGCTCCGCGAACTTTTCAAGGACGAGGTCCGCCAGGTCGGCTCCGCCCTTGGCTTGCCGAAGGAAGTGGTGTGGCGTCAGCCGTTCCCGGGCCCCGGTCTCGGGGTCCGCGTGATGGGTGACATCACCGCCGACAAGATCGACATCCTTCGCGAGGCCGATGCCGTCCTCCAGGAGGAAATGATGAAGTCCGGCCACTATTGGAAGGTCTGGCAGTCCTTCGCCGTTTTCCTGCCCGTGAAGACCGTCGGCGTGTTCGGCGACGAGCGCACTTACGACTACGTGATCGCCCTGCGTATCGTCGAGAGCATCGACGCGATGACGGCCGACTGGGCCCGCCTGCCGCACGACTTGCTTCAGAAAATCTCGAGTCGCATCACCAACGAAGTGCGCGGCGTGAGCCGGGTCGTGCTGGACATCAGCTCCAAGCCGCCCGCGACCATCGAATGGGAGTAAATTGCCGTTGCGAAGCCCGGCACCGATCCCAAATTTGCAGGTCATAATTCCCCGTATGAAAATCCGTCGATTCACCGCCCTGGCCGCCCTGCTCGCGATCGTTTCCGCACCCCTCGGCGCCCAGACGGCGGAGGCGTGGATTGCCAAGGCCCGGTCCTTCCTGGGCGAGGACAAGGCGCTGAACGCGGTGAAGAGCGTGCATTTCACGGGCTCGCTCGAGCTCACGGACGGATCGAAGCTGCCGACGGATATCGTGTTTCAAAAGCCCTACCAGCAGCGCATCACCGTCACCGGGGCCAACGTCATCGAATCCACCGCGCTCGACGGCTATGACGCCTGGCAGAAGCGCACCAATCCCGCCAACCCCCAGCAATGGCAGGTGACCCTGCTTGATGCCAGCCAGGTAAAGCGGCTCCGGGCCAACACCCTCGAGAATCTGAGTTTTTATGCCCTGCGCGACATGCCGAATTGCGAAGTGCAGGTCCTCGGCGACGCCACGGTCGACGGCCGGTCCTGCATCAAGCTCTCGTTCACCCACAGCGGCAGCATCGTCTTCACCCGTTATTTCGACAAGGCCAGTGGCCAGCTCGTGAAAACCGAGACCGAGAATGGCGGGGAGATCCGCGAGGAAGGCGAGATCTACGCCGGCGGGGTCCGCTTCCCCCGGCGCGTCATCAACAAGGCCCCGGGCGGCACCCAGACGACGATCAGTTTTGAATCCGTGACGGTCAACGAATCGTTCCCGGCCGAGACCTTCGCGGTCCCGTCCCTGCAGTTCAAATAGCGCGGGCGGGTCGCGGGTCGTTACGTTTTCTTCCGCGTCCGAGGCCGTGTGCTAATGATTCGCGCCCGCGCGCGCGGCGCGGAGGCTTTACTTTGCAAAGGGCTCGTTTTCTGCTCTGTTTTCCAAACCCACCCCAGTATGCCCAACGACGCCATTATCAAACTAGACGGCAAGGAAGTCAGCTACCCCATCATCACCGGTTCCGAGGGGGAAAAAGCCATCGATTTCCGCAAGCTGCGGGCCGACACGGGGTACATCTCCTACGACCAGGGCTACGGCAACACGGGCTCGTGTGAGAGCAGCATCACCTATCTCGACGGCGACAACGGGGTCCTGCGCCACCGCGGCTACCCGATCGAACAGCTGGCTGAAAAATCGGACTTCGTCGAAACCGCCTACCTGGTGATTTATGGCGAGTTGCCCAACCCGACCCAACGGGTCGAATTTGGCCAGCTGCTGCGGCAGAACGCGGCCATCGACACCCAGATGCTGCGCATCTTCGAGGGCTTTCCCCGCGACGCTCCGCCCATGGGCATGCTGACTTCGATCGTCAGCTCGATGGCGGCGTACTACCCCCATCTGGCCACGAATAATTTCGAGAAGGACCTGGCCAACTTCGACCTGACGGCCGCCATGGCCATTTCGAAGATCCGCACGATCGTGGCCGGCATCTTCCGCTATCGGCACGGGCTTCCGTTCAACTACCCGAAGGATGTGCCCTTCTGCGACAATTTCCTCCACCTCATGTTCTCGGAACCCTACCGCGAATATGCCGTGATCCCGGAGGTTTCCCACGCGCTGAACCTGATTCTCCTGCTCCACGCCGACCACGAGCAAAACTGCAGCACCTCGACCGTCCGCATGGTGGGCTCGAGCGGCGCGAACCTGTTCACCTCGCTCGCAGCGGGCATTTGCGCGCTCTCCGGCCCGCTCCACGGCGGCGCCAACTCCGCCGTCATGCAGATGCTGCAGACCATCCACGACGAGGGAGACGACGGCACCCGCTTCATCGGGGCCGCCAAATCGGGCTCGAAGGCGAACCGGTTGATGGGTTTCGGTCACGCGGTGTACCGCAATTACGATCCGCGCGCCCGCATCATCGGCAAGGCCTGCGAGGTCGTGCTCAACAAGCTCGGCAAGACCGACCCGCTGCTCGACATCGCGAAGCGCCTCGAGCAGGCCGCCCTGAACGACGAGTATTTCCTCTCGCGCAAGCTGTACCCGAACGTGGATTTCTACTCGGGCATCATCATGCGCGCGCTGGGCATCCCCACGGAACTCTTCACCACCATGTTCGCCATTGGCCGCTCCCCCGGCTGGATCGCCAACTGGAAGGAAGTCGCGTCCAATCCCAAGGGCCGCATCTACCGGCCGCGCCAGATCTACGTCGGTCCGGTGCAGCGCGACTACGTGCTCATCGGCAAGCGCGGGTGAGTTCCACCCGGGCGACATCGGCAGGCGGGGTCTCCGAGCCCCGCCTTTTTTATTGGGAGCAGGGCGCGCGGACCTCAGCGCGCTTCGGCCGATGAACGTCCTGGGTCAGGCCGGAATGGCGCTCAGTTGAGGCACATTGTCGTCCGCTGCTCACTCGCGAATGCCAATGACCGCGCGACTACGCGGATGCCTGACTTGGCGCCATTCCGCCCTGACCCGTCCCCGCTTCAACGGCGCAGCTTCAGCACGTGGAGGCAAAGCCCGCCGCTTGATTTGCGCACGGCAACCTTCCAATGTCGCGCCCATGCGTTTCGCTTTACCCTGGAAGTATCTGCACGTCCCGAGGGTGGGACTCTGGTGCGTCTGCTGCACGCTTCTCGCCCCGCTTGCGGGTGCCCAGGACAACGCGGCGCTGATCGAGCGCGCCCGGCAGGCCAATAACAGCGGCCAGTTCGAGCAGGCGCGCGCGGACCTGGCCGTGGTGCTGGCGCGCTCGCCGTGGAACGAGGGTGCGCTGCTCGAACAGGCGCGGCTGCTCTACTTCGAGCGCCACCGCGAGGACGCCTGGAAAACCGTCAACGCCCTCCTCGGCGAGTATCCGCGCAACGCCACCGCGCTCAACCTGCGCGGGCTGCTGAATCTCGAGTGGAAGAAGGACAACGAAGCGGCCCTCGCCGACTTCACCTCGGCGGGGCAGCACGATCCGAAGCTGGCGAGGGCTTTCATCAATCGCGGCCGCGCTCTGCGCGAGCTGAAGCGGCCGGCGGAGGCCTTGGAAGACGCCGATGCCGCCATCGAATTGGAGCCGGAGAACGCCTCGTTCCGCTGGATCCGCGCGCTGATTTTTCTCGAACTGAAGCAGCCGCTCCGGGCGCTGGAGAATTTCAACGATGCCATCGACCTGGGGCCCGATGATGCCGAGATGCGGATCCGCCGCGCCACGCTGCACCACTCGTTGTGGACGCCCAACACGCAGGCGGAAACCTTCGGGGCGATGAAGCCCGACGTCGAACGCGCGCTCGAACTCGTCCCGGGCCATCCGGAGGCGCTCCTCCTGCGCGGATATTGCCTCGAATTCGAACAGGACCCGGCCGCGGCCTTCGACAGCTACTTCGCAGCCTACCAGAAGCTGCCCGACGACACGCGCGTGTGGCAGGCGCTGCAGAAGACCTGCCGCACCCATTTCGAGGCGGGCCGCGATCCGGCCCGCGTTTACCGGCTTCTGGCCGACGTCAAGGAGCGCTTCGTCCGCAGCAACTACGCCCCCGACCAAGCCCTGCACCTCGAAGCCGTCTTCGACTTCATCCCGTTCAAGGTGGCGAGCACCGATCCGGAGCGCCTCCGGAACAAGGACTATCTGGAGGGCCTGCTGCGCTCCAATCCCAGCAACCTGCGCCTGCTCTATCACGTGCACACCGGCGTCATCGGGCAGGAGGCCGAGCAGGCGATGCGCCGCATCGTGCGCGACCACGACCCGGCCAAGGACGCCCAGTTCGCCGCGCTCGCCGCCGTCCACCTGTCCACAATCCTGCAGCTCAGGGGCGACGGTGAGCCGGACCGGGAGAAGGCCCGGCTCTACCAGGAAGCGGGAGACTGGTTGATGACGGCCCTCAAGGCCGATCCATCCTCCGACCGCGTCAAACGCGCGATCGCGAAATACAACCAGCAGGCCAAGACCTTGGTCGCGGAGCGGGCCGCCAACGCCAAGGCAACCGAGGCGATGGGCGCCCGACTGGAAGATATCAAGCGACGCTTTGCGCAGGCCCGTCATCTCATCGAGCGAACCGACGCCACCGCCGCACAGCACCTGCGACGGTCGACGGAAATCCTGCGGAGCGGCCGCAGCGCCAATCAGGGGGACATGAACCTAGCCTTGACCTACAAGCAGCGGGCCTGGGACGCCAAGAAGGGCAGCATGGTGGGTGCGGACGCCCTGATCAGAGACATCAACGCTTTTCTCCACGAGTATCGGTATGAACTATCGAAGGAAGTGAACGATTCGCTCGAAGGAGCGCGGAACTACCTCACAGGGAAAAAGGGCGAATTGGAGACCCTGGAAAAAGAGATGCGGTGATTCCGCCCGGCCCGCCGCGCCATGCGGCCAGCCGGACGGGGTTAGGGCGGAATGGCGCTAAGTTAAGGCACATTGTCGTCCGCTGCTCACTCGCGAATGCCAACGACCGCGCGACGCTGCGGGTGCCTGACTTGGCGCCATTCGGGTCAGGCCGTTCCGCCTGCGCGGGGTGTGTCGGGCTTCTTCCCCGCCGGCTGGTGCAGGATTTCCTCGAGGGAAAGACCGGTCAGCTTTTGCAGGCCCTTCAGGAGCCGCCACAGGGCATAAATCATCACGGCCATGCTGGGGATCATGATGACGATGTAGCTCATCCACGTAAGCCGACCGAGTTGCTCGTTGAAGAGCGGGGTGTCGGGCATCGCCGTGATGATGATCCGCGCGAGCACGAAATTGAGCACCGCGCTGATCGCGAATGACCCGGCCAGGAGCCAGCTCGACGTTTTCAGCAGGTGGAGGAAAGCCGGGCGCTGGTTGCGAGTATCCAGCGCTTGTTCGACGCGGGGCACGTCAATCACCTGGTCGTTGAACATCATCGTGCGCACCAGCGGCTTTCGGGTCATCTGGGAAATCAGCACCGTCAGTCCGATGAGCGTCGGCACGGCGGCTTCCTTCACCGCGAACCAGAAGGGGTCGAGTTTGAGCAACCCCAGTCCCCCCGTCGCGAGGGTGCTGGTGAAACCGAGGGCGGCGATGAAGTTGAAATTCCTGCGCTTGATCAGGTCGTAGAGGCCGTAGGCAAGGGGAAACGCCAGGGCCACCAGCAGGGCATTGCGGGCGCCGAGCCGGTCACTGAGCTTGGACAGAATGAGCGCGGGGGCCGCGACATTGCAGGCGAGATTCAGCAACAGGTTTTCCTTCCGGGGCGGGGCTTCGGGCATCGGGGAAATGAAAGGGGAAGAGGCGGTGACAGGAAGGAAGAAACCCGGGGCCCTGCTGTATTTCCTCATTTCCAGACCTCGGCGTTTGGATATCCTTCAGGGTTCATGATTCTCCTCGGCGTAAATATCGATCATGCCGCGACCCTCCGTCAGGCCCGCTATCGGCAGGTGGGGGACGGTTTCGGCGGCCTGGTCGAACCCGATCCCGTGGCCTTGGCGGGCCTGTGCGAAAAAGCCGGCGCCGATGGCATCACCGTTCATCTGCGCGAGGATCGACGACATATCCAGGACGAGGATGTCCGCCTGCTCGCCGCGTCGAAGTCGACGCGGCTGAACCTTGAGATGGCCTGCACGCCGGCCATGACCGAAATCGCCCTGCACCTGCGGCCGCATTCCGTGTGCCTGGTCCCGGAGAGCCGGGAGGAAATCACCACCGAAGGCGGACTCGATGTGGTGAAACACCGCGACAAGGTTGCCCGCGTGACCGACGCCATGAACGCAGCCGGGATCAAGACCAGTCTCTTCATCGATCCTGACCCCGCACAAATCGAGATGTCCGCGAAACTGCAGGCTCCTTGGATCGAACTCCACACCGGCGCCTACGCCAACGCCTATCATAACCCGGAACGGGGCCCCGAACTCGCCCGTCTCATGGCTGGCGCGAAACTGGGTCATTCCCTCGGGCTCGTGGTGAACGCCGGGCATGGCATCAACTATATCAACATCACCGAGGTCCGCACCATCCCGCACCTCCACGAGCTGAACATCGGTCACAGCATCATCAGCCGCGCCCTCTTCACCGGCATCGACGAAGCCGTCCGCACGATGAAGGCGCTGATGAATCCGCAACCGTAGCGAGCACGACCGACCTCGCTGGCTATCTGCTCGCTACTCACCACCCGCTACTCGCTACTTCCCCCATGATCACCCTTCCTCCCGGCGGCGTCCTGATTGGCCTCGGTTGCGATCTTATCGAGACCGAGCGGATTCACAGCGTGCTGAAGCGTCACGGGGATCGGTTCATCAAGCGCGTGTTCACCGAGGAGGAACAGGCTTATTGCAACGGTCTGAAGTTCCCGCACAAGCACTACGCCGCCCGCTGGGCCGCGAAGGAGGCGGTGTCGAAATGCTTCACGACCGGCATCGGCGAGCATCTGGAATGGACCTCCGTCTCCGTCTATCATGGCACGCGCCACGAACCCCTGGTGCGCCTCGATGCCAAGGCGCAGGCATTGCTCGCGTCGGTCGGCGCGACGCACGTGATGCTGACCCTTTCGCACATCGATACCCATGCGATGGCGGTGGCCGCGCTGGTGAAACACTGAGGAACGGGCGATGGATCGCGTGTTTTCCCACCCGGTCCTGAGTTGCGCCGCGGCCAAGGCGTGGGAAGCCGGTCTGCTGGGTGACGAAACGGCCGAGTGGTCAGCCATGTGGAAGGCAGGGGACGCGATTGCCGCGGCCATCCTGGAGGATTTTCGCGAGATCGGCGGGCTGCCCGCGGAAGCGCGGATCCTCGTGTTGGTCGGTAAAGGGCACAATGGAGGCGACGCACTCCTCGCGGCGCGGGCACTCTTGGTCGCCCGGCCGCAAGCGCGTGCAGTTGTCGTGCTGTGTTTTGGAGCGGACAAGTTGCGGCCTCTGGCCAGGAGATCGCTCGGTGACCTGCAAGCAAGCGCTGCGGGACGGGTCCAGGTGTGCCCGCCGGATCAGGCGTTGAACGCCGGGGCCGCCTACGAACTTTGTTTGGATGGAATCTTCGGGTTCCAGTTCTGGGCGCCGATGGATGGAACGATCGCGAGCATGCTCACAAAGGTGAATGACCATGGCGCGATTCGATTTCGGGCGGCGGTGGATTTTCCCAGCGGGGTGGGGGAAGAGGGTTCTTCGATGGCCTTCCGGGCGGATTTCACCTACGCCACCGGCATCGTGAAACAGCCGGTGCTGGCGCCCGGCGCGGCCTCGGTGGTCGGGCGGTTGCGCTATCTCGATCTGGGGTTTTTCAAGACGCCTCAGCGGGAGAATGACGGACTGCCGAGCAGGCTCGGTACGCCCGACGGATCAAGGCGAGTCGTCCCCGACGAGCCGGTGGCGACCGATCATGTGCTCGTTCGGGATATTCTCTCTCCGTTGGCGGCCCTGCGCGCCGCGCAGACGGACAAGCGAACCTTTGGCCATTTATTCGTCGTGGGCGGCTCGGGCAGCTATCCCGGTGCCGTGGTGCTGGCGGTGCTGGCGGCTCTGCGGAGCGGGGCAGGGTTGGTCACGGCTTTCGTGCCCGAGCGCCTGGCGCCCGAATACGCGGCGCGTCATCCCGAAGCCATGTGGGTGGGCTGCCCGGAAACCCCGGCGGGCGGGCTGGCGTCAGGCACGAGTGCACTCATCAAAGAGCGGCTGTCCCGCGCGACGGCGCTCCTGATGGGGCCCGGCATGAGCGCCGAGCCGGACGTATTGGCCACCATGCAAGCCATTGTTCGTAATACGAACATTCCGCTCGTGCTCGATGCGGACGCGCTGCGCCCGGAGATTGTCCGGGCGGCCGGTGAGCGTCCGATCATCTGCACGCCGCACGCCGGCGAATACCAGCGCCTCGGCGGTAGGGCCGGTCTGCGACCAGCCTCGCGAAGCGGCGAAATTGTCACCGTGCTCAAGGGGCCGCTGACGCGTGTCGTGGTCGAATCCGGCCGATCGGAGGCCAGCCCAGCTTACTATTCGCCGTTTGGCGGTCCGGTGCTGGCCCGCGGCGGCAGCGGCGACATCCTGGCCGGGCTGATTGGTGGCTTGCTGGCGCAGCAACCGGCCGATCCGTTGCTCGCGGCATGTCGGGGGGTGGTCTGGCACGGCCGGGCCGCCGATTTGTTGGCTCGCGCCCGGGGGCAGGTGGCCGTAGAGATTTCTGAAATCCTCGAGGAGCTCGGGCCGGCGCTCCAATCCTGACATGCCCGACATCCTCTCCGAGCGACAGGCGTTCATGGTTTTGAACGACCTGCCCAACATTGGTCCCATCTCCCTTAATCGCCTGCTGGCCGAATTTGGCGGTGACCCGCGGGAAATTCTCGCGAGCAACAAGCGACGGCTCGAATCGGTCAAGGGAGTCGGCCCCGAAACCAGTGCGGCGTTGTTGGACTGGCGCACGCATTTCAACCTCGCGCGCGAGGAGGAACGCCTGGCGCAGGCCGGGGCCGTGTTCATTACCCCGCGGGATGACGGGTATCCACGCATGCTGAAGGAGATTCATGACCCGCCGATCGGGCTTTATCGCAAGGGCGATTATCGCTTTGAGCAGCCCTGCATCGCGATCGTCGGCAGCCGGCGCACGACCTTGTACGGGCTTTCCGTGGCGAAGAAACTGGCGGCGGATCTCGCGCGGCTGGGTTTTTGCGTCGTGAGCGGGCTGGCTCGCGGCATCGACACCGCAGCCCATGAGGGCGCGCTTTCCGTGGGCGGCAAAACCGCCGCGGTGCTGGGCACGGGCATCGATATTATTTATCCATCCGAAAACCTCGGCCTCTACCGGAAGATTGCCGAGACGGGCGCCGTGCTTTCGGAATTTCCCTTCGGTCGGAAGGCGGACAAGCAGTCCTTCGCCATGCGCAACCGTATCGTCTCGGGGATGTGCGAGGCGATCGTGGTGGTCGAAAGCGACGCGGCGGGCGGCGCCATGATCACCGCGCGCTTCGCGGGCGAGCAGGGCCGGCTGTTGTTCGCGGTCCCTGGACGCATTGACCAGGCGACGAGCCGGGGATGTCATCAACTTATTCGGGATGGCGCGACATTGCTGACGGGGGTGGATGATATCTTGAACGAATTGAACTACCTCGACGGCTTGCGACCACAGGCGATCGCCAGGGAGGGGGAGTTGGGATTGCTTGAGCAGTTGATGCCCGCCTTGAACGAGAACGAACGGCGCGTGCTCGAGCCGTTCAAGGGCGGATCGACTTTGGGTATTGATGCCCTCACCGCGTTGACCGGGCTGGCCGCGCATGAGGTCTCCTCGATCCTCATGATGCTCGAGCTGAAGAAGCTCGTGCAGAAACGGGCGGACGGAACGTTCGAAGCCCGGAGCTAGGCCCGACTCATGCCGTCGGAATGCAATTCCGCAGCGTGCACGGCCCTACGGTTCAGTTGCAGGGGCGTGGCTTGTCCACGCCCTCGGTTCCCGCAGCGAGAAAAGGGCGCGGTCAAGCCGCGCCCCTCCATCCAACTGCATCGTTCCGGGTAAGCCGGGGCAATTCAGAGGGGAACCACAGCTAGACACATATACGCACCGATCAGAATGGCTTACAGCGGCTGAGAGCTCGCGGTTTCTTTCACTGTTCAGTGAAATGAAGTTTGGGTTCACTGATGACGCCACCTCGGTCGCCATCCGTGTTTATCAGTGTTCATCTGTGGTTCACACTGCCTGAATCCGGCTAGTGCACCGCGAGCTTGCTTGCGATGGGAACCTTCGTCCTGAACCGCCGCGCTGATCGCCTGTAAACAGGCTCCTACAATAGGGTATGGAGCGAGGCGGAAGTCCGTCCGAAAACAAAAAAGCCCCAGCGGGCGACCGCTGGAGCTGGAGTAGAGCGAAGGAGATTACCGCTTAGCTGCCGTTGCGGATGCGATCGGCCTCGGCCTTGGCGGCGGCCTCGCGGGCGCGGAATTCCTCGAGCTGTTTGGCCTTCTTGAGTGCGGCGCTTTCCTCGGCGCGGAGGCGGGCGACCTCGGCTTCGGCGGCTTCGGCGCGCTGGCGGGCGGCGAGGATTTCATTGTCCTCGACCGATTTGCCCTGGGCGATCATGCGCTGGCGCTGGGCGTCTTCCTGGGCGCGTTCCTTGGCCAAGGCTTCCTCGGCGATCCGACGCTCGTACTGGATTTCGGAAACGCGGCGGTCCTCCCGGTTGCCGGCGACACCGCCCATGATGGCGCCCGCGGCGGCACCGGCGGCGGCGCCCTTGTCGCGGTCACCCGACTGGTGTCCGATGATGCCGCCGATAATGGCGCCGGCCACGGCACCGCCCACGGCGCCGCGCTCGGTGTGCGAGCCATCGCTCGCGCAACCCGTGTTGAGGAATGCATTGAGGGCCAGCACGGAGCCGGCGCCCAAGGCGGTGAGATAACGTAGCTTATGCATTAGTGTTTTGAGATTTTGCTCAGACCGGAAAGAGACGGAGATTGTTCCACGGCGGTTTCAACCTGGAGGCCATGCCAAGGGGCGGCCACCGAGCAGGTGAACGTGGAGGTGAGGCACGGATTCGCCGCCGTCAGGGCCGTTGTTGATGACGGTTCGAAATCCGGTCTGGGCAACGCCCAATTTCCGGGCGAGGGCGGCAGCCGTGAGCAGGAGGTGACCGAGGACCGCTTGATGGTCCGGCGTGGCTTCACCGACCCGCGGGATCAGGATCTTGGGGATGATAAGCACGTGCACGGGCGCCTGCGGATTGATGTCGTGAATGGCAATGCAGTGCTCGTCCTCGTGCGCGAGCTTGGCGGGGATTTCCCGATCAATGATTTTTTGAAAAATGGTTTTCATCGGAAAGTAGCGAGTAGCGTGGAATGAGTAGTGAGTAGATCGAGGTGGCGGTTCGTGATGCTCGCCACTCACCAGTCACTACTCGCACCTACAAGAATAGCAGGTTCAAATTGGCGCTGGGGCGGGTGCGGGCGGCGGCGAGGTCGCGGATCAGGGCGATGGATTCGTCGTATTCCTGGCGGCGGCGCTCGGTCCAGCGGCGTTCCGGCGGGCAATGGGCGGCGCGGAGATTCGTGACCAGCAAGGTGGATTCGGGGTAGCGGGCGAGTTGCTTGAGCCCGGCCATCAGGCTGGCCCGGGTGAAGAGCGGAGAGGCTCCGGTGTCGTCCGCCCCCGCGTCCCAATGAAAGAATCCATGCTGGGTTTGGGTGGAGCACAGCTTTTCGAACAGGCGCGCGGCGGCGGCGACGAAGGCCGGATCGGCCGGCGTGCGCTGCTCGGCTTCACCAAGGCTGGTGGTGATCGCGTCGTCGATCTGTTGCGCGAGGTAGAGGTCCTGGCCCGTGAGCGGCGCAAAGAGGGTATTGAGAAAATGCAGCCGGCGCAGTTGCTGCGAGCACATCATTTCTTGGGCTTGGGCGAGGAACCGGGCGCGCCAGGCGAGAGGTTGCTGATTTCGTGGACGAATTCGGAGACGTCGCGGAATTCCTTGTAAACCGAGGCGAAGCGCACGTAGGCGACCTGGTCCATCTTGCGGAGGCGTTGCATGACGTGCTCGCCGATGGCCTGGGTCGGGACCTGCGTGTCGTAGCGCGCCTCGACGGCGTCGATCACGTCTTCGACGAGCATGGTGATCTGTTCGTTATCGATCGGGCGCTTGTGGCAGGCGGCACGGATGGCGCCGAGCAGCTTGTCGCGCAGGAACGGTTCCTGCCGGCCGTCGCGTTTGACCACGACGAGGGTGTCGCGGACGAACTCCTCGTTGGTCGTGTAACGATGGCCGCACTCGAGGCACTCGCGGCGGCGGCGGATCGAATTGCCGTCGCGGGCGATGCGCGAGTCGATCACCTTGTCTTCAATCGAGGTGCACTTGGGACAGCGCATGGGGGAGGAAGTAGTGAGTAGCGAGTAGCGGGTAGCGGGTGGAAAGGGGAGGAGCCGGATGACCGGCGGCAGGAGGGTCGCTATATTCTGCCATGCTCGCTACTCGATGGTCGCTGCATTAAGTTAATTCAGGACGAGGAAGTTCTTGAGAATCTGCATGCCACCTTCCGTGGCGATGGATTCGGGATGGAATTGGACACCGTGCACCGCGAATTGTTTATGTTGGAGCCCCATGATTTCGCCGTCGGAGGATTCGGCCGTGATCTCCAGGCAGTCGGGGAGGCTGGAGCGCTCCACGATCAGCGAGTGATAGCGCGTGGCCGTGAACGGGGACGGCAGGTTCTGGAAGACTCCCTTGCCCGTGTGTGTGATGGGCGAGAGTTTGCCGTGCATCTGGCGCGGCGCGCGGATGACATTTCCGCCGAAGATCTGGCCGATCGACTGATGACCGAGGCAAACGCCGAGAATGGGCTTTCGGCCGGCGAAAGTTTTTATGATTTCGAGACTTACACCGGCCTCGGTCGGAGTGCACGGGCCGGGTGAGATCAGGATGCGGTCCGGATTCAGGCGTTCGGCCTCGGCCGGCGTGAGTTCGTCGTTCCGAAAAACGCGCATGGGCACCCCCAGCTGGCCGAAATACTGAACCAGGTTGAAGGTGAAGGAATCGTAGTTGTCTATGACTAACAGCACTTTTGGCAAACATACCCAGCCATTGACAGGGGGTCAAGTCTGCGGGCAGCGTGAGCGGCTCCAATGGCCGCCCACTTTCAACTGCTGAAGACCGATACAGCCACGGCGGCCCGCCGCGGCCGGCTATCGACCCTGCATGGGCAGATCGAGACGCCGATATTCATGCCGGTCGGGACGCAGGGGACGGTCAAGTCCCTCACGCCGGTTCAGATTCGCGAGACCGGGGCGCAGATCATCCTGGGCAACACCTATCACCTGAATCTGCGGCCGGGCTCCGAATTGGTGCGCGAGTTGGGCGGGTTGCACCAGTTCATGGGCTGGGATGGTCCGATCCTGACCGACAGCGGCGGGTTTCAGGTCTTCAGCCTCGCGAAGCTGCGGGACATCCGGGACGATGGCATCGCGTTTTCGTCCCATTTGGATGGCTCGAAACTTTTCCTCGGACCGCGCGAGGTCATGACGATCCAGGCGAATCTCGGTTCGGACATCGCCATGGTGATCGATGAGTGTCCGCCCTGGCCGTGCACGCGCGAGGAATGCCGTACCGCGGTGGACCGCAGTTATCGCTGGGCGCAACAGTGCAAGCAGATCGCCACGGACAATGGGTTCCTGGCCGGCGGGCACCATGTGTTCGCGATCGCGCAGGGTTCGACCTTCGATGACCTGCGGCGCGAGGCGGCCGAGTCGCTGGCGGCGCTGGATTTTCCGGGCTATGCCGTGGGTGGCGTGAGCGTCGGTGAACCTGAGCCGGAAATGCTCAAGCAGGTGGGTGCGACCACGCCCTTCATGCCGGCCGACAAGCCGCGTTACACGATGGGCCTGGGGACGCCGCCGCAGATTTTGAAGATGATAGCCCTGGGCGTGGACATGTTCGATTGCGTGCACCCGACGCGAGTGGCGCGCAATGGCGCGGCGTTTACGCGCGACGGGCTCATTAACCTCCGCAACGAGCGCTATCGCACGGACCCGGCGCCATTGGTTGACGGGCTCGACAATTATACCTGCCGGAATTTCTCGCGCGCGTACCTGCGCCACTTGGTAATGGCGAACGAGATACTGGCCTGCACGTTGCTGACCCTGCATAATCTCCATTTCTACCTGGATCTGATGGCGCAGGCGCGCGCGCACATCGAGGCCGGCGATTTCGCCTCATGGCATCGCGCATGGGTGGAGCGTTTCGAGGCGGGCGAGGCGGCGGGTGGGAAGAAGTGATGGGACGGCCGTCGTGACCGAACGAATCCATCCCATGCCTCGGGTAGGAGCCTGCGCGCAGGCGATTCGTGGCGTGAATGGCCAACGGTAGCCCGGCAAACGCCTGCAAGGAGGCTCCTACAGGAAGCCCCGATTGGCCCGCAGGACCTTCACTTCTTCGTCAGCTCGAAGATCCCGCAGCCGCGCCGGCAGCCGCAGCTGTTCAGACGGGATTCGCGCGTGAGGCCGACATGTTCGTGGAGGTCGCCGCGATCATCGACATAGGAGAAGTAGTCGATGTTGAAGTGCTGCTCGAGCAGCGTGGCGAGGTAGTCGACGCTGAACACGCGGTGCGCGTTGAACTCGATGCGCTGTGGACCGATCGGCGTGGAGAAATAGAATTTTCCGCCGGGCTTGAGGATCTTGCGGAGGTTTTCGAGCCCAAGCAGGTGGCCCTCGAAATTGACGGGATCGCCGTAGCGGCCGAGTCCGAAATGCTCGATCGTGTGCAGGCAGGAGAGCGAATCGCAGCACTCGATGAACTCGGGCGGAAGATCCGCCATCAGGTCCGCCTGCAGGAATTTGATGTTTGGCAGCACCTTGTTCATCGGGCGGATGTCGATGGCCTCGATCTCGCGATACGAGGCGACATGGGCGATGAAGCCGGCGACGCGTGAGCCGACGTCGAGGTGGCGCTTCGGGTTGTTGAGGAAAATACGGCGGGCGACGAGGAGGTCCTGGTGAAAATATTGTCCGCGGGCCGTGTCGCCATTGAGGCCGTAGCGGTCACCGGGCTTGGGCTTGAACGTGCCGAACGGAAAGCGGTGCGAGCTGCGCCCGGCCTGCCCGCGCAGGTTCATGAAATCGGCAATGTATTGGGGGATGCCGCGGATCCGGTTGAGGGCCTTTTTCATGGGGATTGGGCCTGAAAATCGCCGCTGGCGGGAGGCTGGCAAGCTAGGAAACGGTGGCTGTTTGCCGCGAGAGCCGGCTGCCGCCCTGATAAACACCGTGATTCCATGCGCTTTCCCGCGGAGGACGCGGATGACGGCGGATGGAACCAATGCCTTTATCCGTGCCGATCCGCGTTATCCGCGGGGAATCCTTGCTCAGATTTTCACCCAGTCGGCGCAATAGATATCGCGCGGCGGTTTGCGTTTTTGCATGGCCTCGGAAAACCACTGCTTCGGCGCGACGATGATCTTCCCCGGGGCGGGCGGGATCAGCCAGCCGCCCCACCAGCCAAAGGTGCTGTTGGAGATGATTGCGTGCCGGCACTGTCCGATCAGCCAGAGATCCTCCTCGGCGCCATGGCCGGAGATGAAGGTGGTATCGGTCCAACCAGCGAGCTCGGCCCGGGCCGCCGCGGGATCATCGGAAAAAACGAAGTAGTGCGACGGGCGCGTGACCGATTCAAGATGGCGCCGGGCGGCGTCGTAATAGGGGCGCGTGCAGAGGCCGAAGCGGCTCAGCGTGCGTGGATTCGTCGCGTAGTCACCGCGGCGGAGGTGGATGGCAACCGGCATCGGCTCGCGCCGGATCCTTTGCTCGTCGTCGCGCACCGCGACGGTCGAATAGCGGCTGAGGTCGAAGGTTTTTCGGATTTCGGCTTCCTCGGTCTCGAAATAGCGGGCCGATTGCCAACGGCCCACGAGGTAGCAACCCTGGTTGCCGTTGGTCAGTGTCGGGTCGAATTCCAAACCGGCCTCGTGGATTATCGGCAATCCGTGTTTGCGCAGAGGCGCGCGTCGCACGCCAAACGAGCGGGCCAACACGCGGCTCACGCTTTCCGCGAGGCTCGTCCCAGAGTAATAACAACTTTCCGGAAGGGAAAAACTGCGAATGACTTGGATTCGGGATTTGGCGGCGGAGTCCGCCGGCGCGCCGTCCAGGGTGAGCGTGGCGCCGATGCGGCGCGCCAAGCCCAGGCCGGCGGCGTATTGGAACATCTGGTTGCCAAGCCGGCCGCTGAGTTTCACGCAGACCTCGCGGCGATTCCGGGAATTCATTGGTGTGGGGGAAACGATGGCTTTCGCTTTGAGCGGCCATCCACCGTTTCACGGCGGTCGATGACAGGAGACGCTCCGGACGGAGGCAAGGCCGCAGAAAGACCGCAGCGCCGACGCCCCGCGCCGTCGCGATCAGCCGAGGAGCGGCGGTTCCGCTTCCGGCGCGGGGCTGGTGGCCGGGGGCGCGCTTTGGTTGAACCAGGCGAGCGCGATCCCGGTGGCAACGACGCCGGTGATCGTGAACCACCAGGGCTGGTGCAGGATTGGCCCGCCTGGCGGGGTGTTGACGAACGGCGGCACTCCGCCCGGCATCGCCATGGTGCACCAGGCCACGGCGTTGAACACGGCGTGGCCGATCAAACAAGGGCCGATGGAGCGCGTGCGCAGGTACCACCAGCCAAACACGCCGCCGATCGCCACGCCGAGCAGCAGCTGGCGCGGGTTGGCATGGATCAGGCCGAACAAAATTGACGTGAGGACGATCGCCACGGCGGCCCGGTGCCGCGTCAGCAGGCCGCGCAGGATCATGCCGCGGAAGAGATACTCCTCGGTGAATGGCGCCACGATCACCAGCAGCAGAAATCCGCTCGCGGGAAAGCGGGCGACGTCCAGCAGGTTGGTGGGCACGCCGGTGCCGACGGAGAACGCCTGCAGCAATTCAACCAGGATGTTGTCCACCTCCGCCAGCACGATGGCCAGGCCGACCGAGCAGAGCACAATGGCGGGCAGGAGGCGGAGCGCAAAAGGCTGCACCGTGAAGAAGGCGCGCGCGGATTCGCGGGTCACCCGAAACCCGAGGGCGAGGACAATGCCGATCGCCAGGAGATTGATCGCGATCAGGGTCGCCGGGTTGAAGAGCACGAGGGGAACGATGCTGGCGCCACCGGCCAGGGTCGCGACCAGCGCCACCGTGGCGCCGCCCGCGACCTGGATGAACAGCACCCCCAGCACGAGGAGGACGGACTGGCCGACATTGGGAAAGGCGGGGGCAGGGGAACTGACGGCCGGCGGCATGCGAGGCAACAGGCTGCGCCGCGCAGGGGCGGAAGCCAGAGCAATCGGGCAGGTTCGCCGTTCCTTCACTGGAGGCTCGCCAAGCAGGAATCGCCTGCCTTCACTTCCGCTTTCCCTCCTTCCATGCGCATTCTCATCACCGGCGGCGCCGGATTCCTTGGCAGTCATCTCTGCGACAAGCTTCTCGCGCAGGGCCACGAGATCGTGTGCCTCGACAATCTCTTCACGGGCAGCAAGGCGAACATCGCGCATCTTCTCGGCAACCCGGCGTTCGAATTTGTCCGCCATGACGTGACGGACCCGTTCAAGTACGAGGTGGACCAGATCTACAACCTCGCCTGTCCGGCCTCCCCGCCGCACTACCAGTTCAACCCGATCAAGACGACGAAGACCTCGGTGATGGGCGCGATCAACTGCCTCGGGCTGGCCAAGCGCGTGAAGGCGCGCGTGTTCCAGGCCTCGACCTCGGAAGTATATGGGGACCCGTCGGTGCACCCGCAGCCGGAAAGCTACTGGGGCAACGTCAACCCCATCGGCCGCCGCTCCTGTTACGACGAGGGGAAGCGTTGCGCGGAGACGCTCTTCTTTGACTACCACCGCGAGAACAAGGTCGATATCCGCGTCGTGCGCATCTTCAACACGTATGGGCCGCGCATGCACCCGAACGACGGCCGGGTGGTTTCCAATTTCATCGTGCAGGCGCTCAAGGGCGAGAACATCACCGTGTACGGGGATGGCACCCAGACGCGCTCCTTCTGCTATGTGGATGACCTGATCGAGGGCTTCGTGCGCCTGATGAACCAGACCGAAACAGTCGGCCCGGTGAACATCGGCAATCCGGGTGAGTTCACCATGCTCGAGCTGGCGGAGAACGTCCTGAAGCTCACCAAGAGCAAGTCGAAGATCGTCCACAAGCCGCTGCCGGCGGACGACCCGAAGCAACGCCGCCCGGACATCACGCTCGCGAAGAAATACCTGAAGTGGGAACCGCAGGTGCCGCTCGCCGAAGGGCTCAAGAAAACCATCGCGTATTTCAAGACGAAGGTCTGAAGCCGGCCGGCGGCGAGGCCGGTATCATCGGCAGGCGAATTGGATGGCGAAGGATCGCGGAAGGAGAATTGGCGCACAGAGGCACAGGGACCACCTCAAAGCCTTCAACCCACGGCCCGCAGGGACGCGGGCCCTCCACCGTCTCGCGCATGCGCGCTCCAATAACCAATAACCAATAACCAATAACCAATAACCAATAACCCTTGGCCAATTCCCGCCATGGCCGGCGCCGCCCAAGCGGCGGCCCAGGGTTGAGGGCAACGCGTTCCAACTACTTCATCGCTTCCGCTTCCTCCAGGCGCGAAACCAGCACCTCCACGGCGAGTTCGCGCTTGGCGGTGCCGCGATAAGTGCCCTTGAGCGGGGAGACGTCGGCGAAGTCGCGCCCGATGGCCACCTTCACATAGTGACCGTCGGCCGCGCGATTGTTGGTGGGATCGAGCCCGCACCAACCATGGCCGAGCACATAGGTCTCGACCCAGGCGTGACTCGCTTGCGCGCCCTTCAGTTGGTCGGCGGGGCCGTTATAGAGGTATCCGCTCACATAGCGCGCGGGGATTTTCAGCGCGCGGCAGAGGCCGAGCATCACGTGGGCAAAATCCTGGCAGACACCCGCGCGGCTTTCGAGGACCTCGCGCATGTGCGTGTGGGCGTGCGTGACGGCCGACTGGTAGCGGAACTCGCGGTGCACATAGCGCATGATCGCCTGCGAGGCCTGCCAAGTGTCGGTCTGGCCCTCCGTGGCGTCGATGGCCAGGCGCCAGAGCGCGGCGGAAACCTCGACGTACGTGCTCGAATGGAGGAAGTCGTAGCAGCGGTCCAGGCGCGAGCACTCGCCCAGCCGGGACATCGGCGCGGGGCTCGCATCCGCCGGCAGGGCGGCGGCGTCTCCGGTGGTGACCACGGAGTTGGCCTCGACGACCAGTTCGGAGTGCGGCTGGTTGATCTCGAACAGGTGGACGTAGTTCAGATGAAAATCGAGGTAGTGCGTGAGGCGCGTGGCGGGCAGGACCTTCAGCACGAAGCTGTGGCACGCTTGCGCGCCGGCCGTCACGGGTTGGAGCCGCGCCTCGTTGAAGCTTTCATGCACGTTGGTCGCGTAGTGAAAGCGGGTGCGGTGGAGAACGTGAAGTTTCATGCGATCGGCGCAGGGTGGGCGCAGGGAGTCGGCAGAGGGCGGGGGAAAGCGGCCGCCGCTATTGTTGTTGCTGCTCTTCCTGCTGCCGGAGTTCGTTGTCGTCCTGGGCCTGGAAGGGTTGGAAGATGTAGGCTTGGAACAGGGCCTCGCCGATGGCGTTCAGTTTGCCCTGCAAGACGTCGATGTACTCGTGCAGGCCGATTTCAAAGATGTCGTCGGCGGTGCTGAACTGCAGTTCGGCGAGCAGGCGGCCGGCGAGCTTCTCGGCCTCGTTGCTGAACCTGCCGTCGTGGACGCCCGAAATCCGGCGGAGCACGGTGTTCAGGTGCCGGACCGAGAATCGCACGGAACGCGGAAAGTCGTCGGTCAGGAGGAGGAACTCCGCGACGAGCGCAGGTTGGACCTCGGCGCCGTAGATCGCCTTGTAGGCGTCCCACGCGCTGCAGGACCGGAGGACGGCGGACCAGCCCAGCGCGTCGGCCTGGCTGGTGGCCGGGGGCGCACCGCGCGGGGGGAGGGAGGCGTGCCGCACGTCGAGGATGCGCGAGGTCTTGTCCGCGCGCTCGAGATACCGCCCGACCTGGATGAAGAACCAGCCCTCGTTGCGCACGATGGTGGCATCGGTGAGGCCCTGAAGGAGCAGCGACGAGTTGCGGATGCGGGTGAAGAAATCCGACGGACTTTCGCGCCAGGCCTTCCGCGCGCGGGGTGAATTGAGGTAAAGATAGATGCGGTTGATTTCCTCCCAGAGCTCGACGGCGATCTGGTCGCGCACCATGCGGGCGTTCTCGCGGGCCTGGCCGATGGACGAGCTGATCGAGTTTGGATTGGCCGGATTGAACACCATGAACTCGGTCACGGTCTGGCCGGTCGTGCGGGGGTGGAGTTTTCGAAAGAGCTCCTCGTCCCCCGAGCTCTGCACGATGGGCATCCAGTGGGCGTTGAGGGTGGCGTCGTCGAGATTCCGCAGGTCGAGCAGCAATTGCAGGTTCACGTCCACGAGACGCGCGATGCTCTCGGCCCGCTCGATGTAGCGGCTCATCCAGTAAAGGGAATTGGCAACTCGGGAAAGCATGGAGGGGATTTTGGACTTATGACTTGCGACTTATGATTTATGATTTCGCGCGGAGCGCGTCAGCGGTGGCGGGGATGAGGTAGGGCGCGCTGCCCTGTCGGGTGTTGCGTGGCTGGAGCGCGCCAATGAGGGCTTCCGCCAACCATAGAACGCACATCGCAAATCATAAATTGGCTCAGTGGTTTCCGTACAGCACCCAGGTTTCCTTGCTGCCGCCGCCCTGCGAGGAGTTGACGACCAGCGAGCCCTTGCGCAGGGCGACGCGGGTGAGGCCGCCGGGTATGATCACGGTCTTTTCTCCGTAGAGAATGAACGGGCGGAGGTCGATATGGCGCCCGCCGAAACCCTCGCCCTCGCCGCAATAGGTGGGATGGCGGGAGAGCGAGATCATGGGCTGGCCGATGTAATTCCGGGGATCGGCCTCGATGCGCTGGCGAAACTCGTCGCGTTCGGCCTGCGTGGCCTGGGGGCCCATGAGCATGCCATAACCACCGGCCTCGTTGGCGGCTTTCACGACGAGCTTGTCGAGGTTCTCGATCATGTACTGCCGGTCGGCGTCCTCGCTGGCCAGGTAGGTCGGCACATTCGGCAGGATCGGGTCCTGGTCGAGGTAGTACTTGATGATGCGGGGGACGAAGTAGTACATCACCTTGTCGTCGGCTACGCCGGTGCCGATGGAGTTCGCCAGCGAGACCTTGCCGCCGCGGTAGGCGTTGACGAGGCCCGGCACCCCGAGTGCGGAGTCGCGGCGGAAGACGGTGGGGTCGATGAAGTCGTCGTCGATGCGGCGGTAGATCACGTGGACGGGTTGAAGGCCCTTCGTGGTGCGCATGTACACATGCTGGTCGCGCACGACCAGATCGCGGCCCTCGACGATCTCGATGCCCATCTGGCGTGCGAGGTAAGTGTGCTCGAAGTAGGCCGAGTTGTACGGTCCGGGCGTGAGGAGGACGACGGTGGGGTCGGCGACGCCGGTGGGCGCGGTGTACTGCAGGACCTTGAGGAGCTCCTGGGAATAGTTTTCGACGGGTCGGACGCCGCCGGATTCGAAAATCTCGGGGAAGGTGCGCTTGAGCGCGCGTCGGTTTTCCAGGACGTAGCTCACGCCGGAGGGGCAGCGGGCGTTGTCCTCCAGAACCAGGTACTGGCCGCGGTCATCGCGGATGATGTCGGTCCCGCAGATGTGGATGTAGATGTCGCGCGGCACCTTCACGTGCATGAACTCGCGGCGAAAATGTTTGGCCGACATCACGTAGTGGGCGGGAATGGTTCCGTCCTTGATGATGTTCTGCTCGTGGTAGATGTCGTGCAGGAACAGGTTGAGCGCGGTGATACGTTGCACGAGGCCGGCCTCGAGGTGTTCCCATTCGGCGGCCGGGATGATGCGGGGCACCAGGTCGAAGGGGAAGACGCGCTCGGCGCCCTGCGAGTCCCCATAGACGTTGAAGGTCACGCCCTGACGAAGAAACGCCAGGTCGACCGCCGCACGCTTTGCGGCGAATTCCTCGGGCCCGAGCTGGCCGAAGTGTTTCAGGAAATGCCGGTAGTGCGGCCGCACGGTGCCATCCGCCGCGAGCATCTCGTCGAAATATTTTCCCGTGTCGTAGTGGCGAAAGGGTTCGGGTGGGAGCGACGGGGGTGCGGGCGTCGGGGACGACATGGTGGGCATCGTTTCGATTAGCAGGGTTCATGCAAACCCAACGGGAATTTCTCGCAATCCTTGTCCCACAGTCGCTTGCGGGTTTCACCGGCAGGATTTGTCATTTGCCAAGGCCCCCGCGGTCGTTTTCATTCCAACCCTTTCCATGCTCAGTTTCATCCTCAAGAAGTTCGCCGGCAGGCACCATCGCAAGTATATCGAGAAATGCCGCCCCATTGTCGCCCGCATCAATGAAATTGAGCGCCAGTACCAGGAGCTGACCGACGAGCAGCTCCGCGCGAAGACCGACGAATTCCGCGCACGGGTGAAGGCGGGAGAGACCCTCGACCGGCTTCTGCCCGAGGCGTTCGCCGCCGTGAAGAACGCGGCGCGCCGCATGTGTGGCCGGCCCGTCACGGTGTGCGAGCACGACCTCACCTGGGACATGGTGCATTTCGACGTCCAGCTGATCGGCGGCATGACCCTGCACGACGGCCGCATTGCCGAAATGGCCACGGGCGAGGGCAAGACCCTCGTCGCCACGCTGCCCCTTTACCTCAATGCCCTGACTGGCAAGAACGCGCAGCTCGTCACCGTCAACGACTACCTCGCCCGGCGCGACTCGGAATGGATGGGGCACCTCTACAATTTCCTCGGAGTGACCGTGGGATGCATCCAGCAGCAGATGCACTCCGAGCAGCGTCGCGAGATGTATGCCCGTGACATCACGTACGGCACCGCGTCCGAGTTCGGCTTCGACTACCTGCGCGACAACGGCATGGCGACGCGCAAGGAAAACCAGGTGCAGCGCGATCACTTCTACTGCATCGTGGACGAGATCGACTCCATCCTGGTCGACGAGGCGCGCACTCCGCTGATCATCTCCGGGCCCGCCCCGATCGAGCGCGAGCAACCCTTCACCCGCCTGAAGCCGGGCGTGGAGCAACTGGTCGCCGCGCAAATGCGCCTGATCAACAGGCTCGTCAAGGAAGCCTCCGACCTGCTGGAAAAGAAGGACCTCACCGCCGAGGATCGGCAGGCGGCGGCCATGAAGATGCTCCAGGTCAAGCTGGGCATGCCGAAGAACAAGCAATTGCTCCGCCTCCAGGAAAATCCGGAATGGCGCAAGCTGCTCGACAAAACCGATGTCGAGATGAACAGCGATTTCAACAAGGCCGAGCTCTTCCGCTACAAGGAGGAACTGTACTTTGTCATCGATGAGAAGAACCACCAGGCCGACCTGACCGAGGTCGGTCGGCGCAAGCTCCGGCCCGACGATCCCGACGCCTTCGTCCTGCCGGACCTGCCGAGCATGTTCATCGACATCGAGAAGGACGCCGCGAAGACCCCCGAGGAAAAGGAACAGGCCAAGCGCGACGCGCAGTCGCGCTACGAGGTCATCTCGGAAGACATCCACGCCCTCTCACAACTCCTCCGCGCGTATTCCATTTATGAACGCGACGTCGAGTACGTCGTCCAGGAAGGCAAGGTCGTCATCGTCGACGAGAACACCGGCCGCATCATGGCCGGCCGCCGCTGGTCCGACGGCCTGCACCAGGCGGTCGAGGCCAAGGAAAACGTCACGATCGAGCGCGAGACGCGCACTTACGCCACGGTCACGATCCAGAATTACTTCCGCATGTACGAGAAGCTGGCGGGCATGACGGGCACCGCCGAGACCGAGGCCACGGAGTTCAACGAGATCTACCGGCTCGCGGTCACGCAGATCCCGACGAACAAGCCGTGCATCCGCGTCGACCAGAACGACTCGATCTTCAAGACGCGCCGCGACAAGTACAACGCGGTGGTGAAACAGATCCAGGAAGCCCAGGCGCGCGGGCAGCCCGTGCTCGTGGGCACCGTGACGGTGGAGCAGTCCGAGGTTCTCAGCCGCATGCTGAAGCGAGCGAACGTGATCCACACGGTCCTGAACGCCAAGTATCACCAGCAGGAGGCCGAGATCGTCACCCGCGCCGGCCAGCGCGGTTCGGTCACGATCGCCACCAACATGGCGGGCCGCGGCACCGACATCAAACTCGGCGAGGGCGTCCGCGAGCTCGGCGGCCTGTTCGTCGTCGGCACCGAGCGCCACGAATCCCGCCGCATCGACCGCCAGTTGCGCGGCCGCTGCTCCCGCCAGGGCGACCCCGGCGTGACGAAATTCTTCCTCTCGCTCGAGGATGACCTGATGCGCCTGTTCCTCCAGGGCAACCTGGCCTCGAAGATCATGGAAGGCTCCATGCAGGAGGGCGAGGAGCTCGAGCACAAGTGGCTCAACTATTCGATCGAGTCCGCGCAGAAGAAGGTCGAGCAGCAGAATTTCTCCATCCGCAAGCGCCTGCTCCAGTATGATGACGTGCTGAACAAGCAGCGCGAGGTCATCTACGGCATCCGCAACGGTGCCCTGCACGCGGATCGTCCGAAGGACATCATCTTCGAGATGATCGAGGAGGAGATCGGGAGCCGCCTCGAGACGGCGAATTATGGCGGCAAGTCCGATGCGAATCTCGAGGGCCTCGTGGGCTGGTTGAATTCGCATTTTCCCATCGGCGCGAAGATCGAGGAACTCACCGGCAATTTCGACACCCTGCTCAAGGCGCTCGTCGAGCGGATCCGGCAGGCCTACGCGCTCAAGGAGTCCGTGGAGGACCAGGCCGCGCTGGGCGGCCTGGAGCGTTACATCGTCATCAACGCGATCGACCATCACTGGCAGGAGCATCTGACCGAGATGGAGGAACTGCGCCGCTCGATCGGCCTGCGTTCCTATGGCCAGAAGGATCCGCTCTCCGAGTACAAGGGCGAGGCCTTCCGGTTCTTCGAGGAGCTGATGAACAACGTGCGCCTGCAGATCTGCACAAGCCTGTTCCGCTCGGCAACCAACCGCGACGCGTTCGAGAATCTTTTCGCCATCCTCTCGCGCTCCGCGCGCATGCAAGG